>NZ_CP080412.1:3600000-4200000 GCF_019457635.1 Shewanella mangrovisoli | reverse complement strand
CCAAGCGGCCTTTACCTTAGATAACGCCGAGTACCAATTTCAACCCGATTGGCCCGCAGTCACTGAGCTTTCCCTCGATGCCTTATTTGAAAATGCCCGCATGGATATCTGGGTTAACCAAGGCAAATTGATGAATGTGATGGCCGATGGTGCCCATGTATTTATCCCTGAATTAGGCGAGCATTCGCTGTTAAAAATTCAGGCCGATCTCGCGACTAATGGTAGCGCCGCCACCCAAGTGTTGCAGGCATCGCCGCTCGCCGATACTGTGGGCAAGACCTTAAGTGTTGTGCAGGTGCAGGGTGCGGTGACGGGGAATTTAGATATCAGCATCCCCTTGTACGAGGGTGAGGCCGAGGATATCCGTGGTCAAATTGCGTTTGATAATACGCCCGTATTTATTGCCCAGCCCGGGTTACAGCTCAAGGCCGTGACGGGCACAGTGCAGTTTGCGAATGAGATTGTTGAAGGCAAAGGCATCAAATCCCGCCTATTTGAGCAGCCCTTCGAGTTTAGTTTTGCCACTAAACCTGAGGGCAAAGATTTTGCACTCAATGTGGATATGAAGAGCCGTTGGGATCTCAGCCGTTTACCACAAGAGTTGCAAAATCCCTTGAGTGATTTTTACCAAGGTAAAGTCGCTTGGGGCGGCAACTTGAATATGGTGTTCGACGACCAAGGCTATCAAATTCAAGCCAATGTCGGCTCAGATCTGGTTGGTGCCACCTTGAAATTGCCGGGCGCCTTTGCCAAACCCGAAGATGAACCTAGACCCTTAATGGCGGAGTTTTCTGGCGATCAGCAAACGGCAACGCTAAGGGTAAAACTGGATAAACAGGTCGAGTTTATTGGTGGCTTCGAGGCCGAAAAGGGTACTCAATTCAGCTATTTTGACTTGTTATTGGGCCGACTCTTCGATGCGGCCGAAGTACCCAATACCGAGCAAGGGCATATCAAGATTGATGTGACCAGCGGCAAGCTTGCCAATTGGTTACCTGTAATTAATGCCTTTGTCGGCACAGACAACAAGCCCACCCGTACCGGTATTTTAGTCGAAGAGGCGAGTCACTCGGCCTTATTCCCCTCGGTGGTTGGGATAGATGCCAATATCGGCAAGTTTGATTTATTAGGCCAAGGACTGACCGAACTTAGATTGAGCGCTAAGCCGAACGAACATGGCTGGCGCTTCGATGCTAAGGCCAGCGAGTTTGAAGGCTGGGTCGATTTTTATCCCAACTGGATGACCCAAGGATTAAAAGTTAACGCCAGCAAATTTTATTTCTCCCCCGAAGTGAAACCCGAAGGGGAAGCCGATTTCGCCGCGGATCAGGTGCTCACTAATTTACCGCCGGTTGCCGTGAATGTGGAAGATTTTCGCTTCTTCGACAAAGCCTTCGGTAAGCTGGTATTGCAGGCGAGCCCGCAACCTTTGGGCTATCGTATTCAGACCCTATCGTTAACGACGCCAGAGGTGTCCTTACAGGGCAACGGCATTTGGCAGCAGCAGAATGGTCAAAACCAAACAGAATTAACGGTGAGCTTAAACGCCAGTCAGTTCAATTATTTGAGTCAGCAATTGGGCATCGACCCAGGTGTGAATGAGGCGCCTTTGAAGGTGAATGCCGAGCTTAAGTGGCAAGGTGCGCCCTATGCTTTCTCCCTCAATACCTTAAACGGCAAAGTAAAGTTTGAGCTGGGTAAGGGGCATTTATCCCAGGTGAGCGATAAGGGCGCGCGGATTTTCTCCCTGTTCAGCCTCGACTCATTAGTGCGTAAGTTATCCTTAGATTTCAGTGATGTATTTGGCCAGGGCATGTACTTCAACTCCTTTAGCGGCAATCTGCAAATCGATAATGGCGTGGTTAAAACCACGGATACCGAAATGGATGCGATTGCGGGCAATATGAAGGTGCGCGGCTATACGGATCTCACTAGCGAAAGCTTAAATTACGATATCCGTTTTGTGCCGCAATTGGCGTCGAGTGTGCCGACCGTGGTGCTGCTCAGTACCAGTGCGTGGACGTTAGGGCTTGGCGCGTTTGCGCTGACCAAAGTGCTCGAACCTGTGATTGAGGTGATTTCGGAAATCCGCTTCCGAGTCACAGGCACTATGTCCGATCCTGTGGTGGAAGAACTCGAGCGTAAGAGTAAAGAGATTGAGATCCCAGAGTCGATTCTGCCTATGGTGGGGGGCGAATTGCCTGCGCCTACCGAGGGCGCTGAGCCTAAGACTAATGCAGTGCCCGTCAAGAATAGCGCCCCGACTAAGACAGACGCTACGCCGCCCGTCGAGCCTGAAAAAAACAATGAGCAGCCTGCGCCAGGTGCTGATAAACCTAAAGAGGAACCAGTAAAAGCGGTCGAGGAAGAGGCATTGCCCCAAGCGCCGACGCTTCCCAAGGTTGAGCCTGCTGAGCCGCCCCAAGTCGAACCCGAACAGCCTAAGCCTGTGAGCCCCAAGGTGGCATTGTCGATAAACACAATTCAAGGAGATAGTCATGCGCATCAGCCTGTTGCAATGTCAGAGCAGTCGCGACGTCAGCGCGAATCTGTTGTTTATCGAATCGCAGCTTGAGGAATTAACCCGTGAGCGCCTGCAATGGGATAAAGATGCTCCTCATTTAGTGGTGCTGCCAGAATGCAGCCTGCTGTTTGGTGGCCATGAGAGTCAGCAACTCGCCTATGCGGGCGACAGTCATCTTAGCCCGTTAAAATCCGCCTTAAGTGCCTTAGCCGCCCGTTACTGCGTGTATATGGTGGCGGGAACCATCCCCGCGCTGGCGGAGGATGGACGCGTCTACAGTCGTTGTTATCTGTTTGATGATAAAGGTGATACCTTAGGGCAATACGATAAACTGCATCTGTTTGATGTGGATGTCGCCGACGGCACTAAGCAATACCGCGAGAGTGAAACCTTCTGCCCAGGCAATCATATCAGCGTCATCGACACCCCTTTTGGCAAAATTGGCTTGACCATCTGTTATGATTTACGCTTTCCGGACTTATTCAGGGCGCTGCGCCTCGCGGGAGCTGAGATCATTACCGTGCCTTCGGCTTTTACTAAGGTCACGGGAGAAGCCCATTGGCAGGTGTTATTACAGGCCAGAGCCATTGAAACCCAATGCTTTATTTTGGCAGCCGCCCAATGGGGCGCCCATAACGAAGGCAGTCGCGAGACCTGGGGGCAGAGTATGGTGATAGGCCCTTGGGGCGAGGTGATTGCCGAGCAGAAAACCGGTACAGCTTGGGTGCATGCCGATATCGATGTGGCCGAGGTGCACAACATTCGCAGTAAAATGCCCGTGGCGCAACATAATCGCTTTACTGCACCGAACCTTAAGCCTTGAACAGATTAAGCCTTCAACAGATTAGATGAAATAGACTCACAGCGAATTTAAGTGATTTTAAAAATGAGTGAGTTGCCAATTTTAGCCAAGCTTTCAGAGAGAACCGCGATGCCTTTTTTAGCACAAGTAGAGCAAAGTTTATTAAAGGGTGGCTTAGCCCTAGATGGGTTACAGAGTTATTTAAACACCATACATCAACATAAAGTCGATTTTTCCGATCTCTATTTCCAAGGTAGTCGCCACGAATCTTGGGTGCTCGAAGATGGCATTATTAAAGATGGTAGCTTCCACATCGAACGCGGCGTCGGTGTGCGTGCCATCAGCGGCGAGAAAACCGGTTTTGCCTATGCAGATGATATTACGCCAGCAGCATTAAGCGCAGCGGCCGAGGCGGCGCGTGGAATTGCTGGGGCGGGTGAGCAGGCCAAGGTGCAGGCTTTCAAACGTCAACAAGCCTTGGCGCTGTACGATAGTCTCGATCCTATCGCCGCTATGGAAGAAGTGAAAAAAATCAATCTGCTGAAAGAGGCCGATGCCTATATCCGTAGCCTCGACAGCCGCATTATCCAAGTGGTGATTAGCCTCGCGGGTGTGCATGAAGAAATTCTGGTTGCCGCCAGTGACGGCACCTTGGCCGCCGATATTCGCCCGTTAGTGCGCTTTAATTGCAGCGTCATTTTAGAAGAAAATGGCAAGCGTGAACGTGGCAGCGCCGGTGGCGGTGGTCGTCACGATTACAGTGTGTTTATGGTGACGGATGAAACCGGTTTGCCTATGTGCTTTGCCTTCGCCCGTGAAGCGGTGCGTCAGGCGCAAGTCAACCTGAATGCTATCGATGCGCCAGCCGGAGAGATGCCTGTGGTACTCGGTAATGGTTGGCCGGGTGTGTTACTGCACGAGGCCGTAGGCCATGGTCTGGAAGGTGACTTTAACCGCAAGGGCAGCAGCGCCTTTAGTGGCATGGTCGGCGAGCAAGTGGCTTCGAAGCTCGTGACTGTGGTGGACGATGGCACGCTCGCGAATCGCCGTGGCTCACTGAGCATCGATGATGAAGGGGTACAAACCCAGAGAACCGTGTTAATCGAAGACGGTATTCTCAAAGGCTATATGCAGGATAAATTAAATGCGCGCCTGATGGGTGTGGCACCGACCGGGAATGGCCGCCGTGAATCCTATGCGCATCTGCCTATGCCTCGCATGACCAACACTTATATGACGGCGGGCGAGTCAGATCCGAGCGAGATCATCAAGTCAGTGAAGAAGGGCATTTATGCGCCTAACTTTGGCGGCGGTCAGGTGGATATCACCTCGGGCAAGTTCGTGTTCTCCGCTTCTGAAGCCTATCTGATTGAAAATGGTGAAGTGACTCAAGCGATTAAGGGCGCTACCCTGATTGGTAATGGCCCAGAAGCCATGAGCCAGATTTCTATGGTGGGCAACGACATGGCGCTAGATAAGGGCGTTGGTGTGTGTGGTAAAGATGGTCAAAGCGTGCCTGTGGGTGTCGGTCAACCGACCCTCAAACTTGACCGTTTAACCGTTGGGGGTACGGCGTAACCCGCTTGTTTACTGTCTAGGCAGCACTTAAGGCGGTGGGTTCTAGCCGCCTTCCATGATGGATGTTATCATTTGCAAAGGAAATTAGAGTAACTACTCTAGAGGTGTTAATGAAACTATCACGTTTGGCATGGCTGTGTTTATTGCCTTTGCCCTCGCTATTGCCGTTAGCGGCCAATGCCCAGCCCAGTAGCTTTACTGAGGCTTGGCAGCAAGTGCTTAAGGTGAGCGATAAACTCCAGGCCCAATCCCAAGAGGTGAATCGCGCCAAGGGTGAGCAAGAGGCGGGAGAGAGTTTAAATCTGCCGTCCCTCAGCCTGAATGGCAGCTATACCCACCTCGAAAAACCAATCGAATTAGATTTAAGGGATCTCAACCCCTTAGCCTCGCTTGACCCCGCGACCTTGCCACCCGCTCTCGGCGGCGCCTTGGCGAGTATTCCGGGTTCATTATTTGTCACGCCCTTTACCGAGCAAGATATTTTTCGCGCCAGCTTACAGGCGATGTGGCCGATTTATACCGGCGGCCAGATCACCGCGGCTCAAGGCATTCATGCGGCCATGGTAGCCGAGAAGCAACAGGAATTACAGTTAGCGACCCGCGACTTATTCACTCAGTTAGTTGATCGTTATTATGCCGTCGATGTGACTCAATCCCTTGTCAGCACCCAAACCGAGCTGGTGGCCTCCTTAACTAAGCACGTTGACCACGCGCTAGCGCTGGAGCGCGAAGGGCAAATCGCTAAGGTTGAGCGCCTGAATGCTCAAGTGGCCTTAGACAACGCTAAGGTCAATTTAGGCAGCGCCCGCCGTCAACATGAAATGGCCGTTATCGCCCTGTCGCGCATGTTGCAGCTGAGTGATGTCAGCACTAACTCGCCATTATTTGTGTTGCCACAGGCGCCTTCATTGGGGGATTTGACCCAAGTGACCCTGAGCCAACATCCCGCACTTAAACTGCTCGAGGCTAAAGAGGCGCAGGCAAATGGCTTGGTTTCCCTAGAGAAAGGCAAATACCACCCAACGGTTTTCCTCTTTGGTAATTACACCTTATACGAAGATGACAGCTTATTTTCTAAAGTGGAGCCGGACTGGATGGTCGGTGTCGGTGTAAAAGTGCCCTTGCTGAGCCGCGATGGCCGCAGCGGTAAAGTGGAAGCGGCTAAGAGTGCCTTGCTGCAAGCCCGTTACACTAAGGCGCAGACCCGCCAAGACTTAAGTTTGTTGCTCGACCAAAGCTATCGCCAGTTATTGCAGGCTGAGGAAGAGGTTAAGGCATTGAATACCTCACTTGAACTGGCCAGCGAAAACCTGCGTTTAAGGGAAATCGCCTTTAACCAAGGGCTTTCGACTTCTATCGACAGGGTCGATGCCGAATTAAAACTGAGCGCCGTTAAAACCCAACAGCTCGGTGCCAGTTATCGCTATGTGCAAGCCTATGCCAGATTAATGGCCATCAGTGGTCAATTAGATGAATTTATCGGTCGCAGTGCCACGGGCGCTCAATCGCAGGAGACTATCAATGCGCGCTAACAGAATCCTTGCCCTAACGGCGTTGGTCGCATTAGGCCTTATCTTAGCCTATGGGCTCAAACTGGCTTACAGCCCGCAGCCGAGCCTATTACAGGGGCAAATCGAAGCCCGTGAATATAACGTATCATCAAAAGTGCCAGGGCGTGTCGAGCAGGTCCTTGTGCGCCGTGGCGATAGCGTCAGCGAAGGCGATTTGTTATTTGCCATTCATAGTCCAGAGCTGGATGCCAAGTTGATGCAGGCCGAAGGCGGCCGAGATGCGGCTAAAGCCTTGCAACAGGAGGCGAATAACGGCGCCCGCACCCAAGAGGTGATGGCGGCTAAGGAGCAATGGCTCAAGGCGCAAGCGGCGGCAACGCTGGCGAAAACCACCTATACCCGAGTGGAAAATCTCTTTAACGAAGGGGTTGCCGCAAGACAAAAACGTGATGAAGCCTTTACCCAGTGGCAAGCGGCCAAGTACACAGAGCAAGCCGCATTAGCCATGTATCAAATGGCCGAAGAAGGCGCGCGGGTCGAAACCAAAGCCGCAGCGGCGGGTAATGCTCGCATGGCTGAAGGGGCGGTGAAAGAAGTCAGTGCCATTATGGCTGACAGCCAAATGCGTGCGCCTAAGTCTGGGGAAATCAGCGAAGTATTGTTGCAAGCGGGAGAGTTAGCACCGAGCGGCTTCCCAGTGGTCAGCCTTATCGACATGCAGGACGCTTGGGCGGTATTCCAAGTGCGTGAAGATCAGCTAAAACGTTTTAAAAAGGGCGACAAACTGCCATTAACCATTCCCGCGCTGGATAAAACTGTGGAGTTTACTGTCTCTCATATCAGTGTGATGGGCGACTTTGCGACTTGGCGTTCAACCGAAAGTGGCCATGATTTTGATATGCGCACCTTCGAGGTTGAGCTGCGCCCAACTGCGCCGATCCCCGATCTGCGTGTCGGTATGTCTGTGCTACTCAGTGCTGAGTAACCATTGTGGCCAAGTTACCGAGCGAGCTTCAGCCGTTGAATGGGGCTCAGAATGCAGCGCAGCCTGTATCTTCAAGCATCATTGCATTAGTGCGGCGCGAGCTTAGGGCGCTATGGCGCGATCCTTGGCAACTGGCCCTTATCAGTTATATCCCGCTGCTGGGCATCTTGTGTCTCTGGTGGTTATTTAGTGCTGGACTACCACGGCAATTACCCGTGGCGATTGTTGACCAAGACCACAGCCAGCTGAGCCGAATGTTGACCCGTCAACTCAAAGCTAACCCTGTCACCGAGCCGCGCAGTTTTACCGATCTCCCATCGGCCGTCGCGGCCATGCAGCAGGCGCAGGTCTATGCCGTAGTGGTCTTTCCCCATGATATGAAAAAGGATTTACTCACTGGCCATAAACCAACAATCGACGTGCGTTACAACAGCCAGTTTTTGCTGGTGGGTAAGCTGCTGTCGAGTCAAATTCAGTTGAGTCTTGGCGATGGATTGTTGCAAGTCGCAGGCCTTAAGCAACTGATGACGGGCACGCCGAAATCCCAAGTCGCGGTGAATTTAAGCCCAGTAAAGAGCCAAACGACCGCGCTGTTTAATCGTAATAACAACTACATAGGTTTTTTAGTGCCGCCGGTATTGGTCGCGCTGTGGCAGTTATTATCTATGTTGGTGATGGCCAACAGCTTAAATCGCGAGTTGCACCTTAATGCCGCGCAGTCAGAGGAGGGGATCTCCAATCGATTGACCGAGCATTTTTGGCCTAAGGTGTTGGCTAAGATCCTGTTATTTACCCCGATATTGATGCTGCAAGGCGGGTTTATCCTCGCTTGGTTGTATCTGTATCTGGCTTTGCCTTTTGCGGGCAGTTTAGCGCTGCTGCTGTTTGCTCAGTTATTCATGTTGCTGGCGGTGTGGAGCCTCGTGTTGTTTATCTTTGTGCTGATGCGCGATAGCGCGCGGGTCATCAGTTTTTGTACTGCGCTGTTTGCGCCAGCCTTCGCCTTTATGGGGATCACTTTCCCCACCCATGAAATGCCGCAACTCGCTCAGTGGTGGCGACTCATCATGCCATCGAGCCATTATATTGAGTCCCATGTGAGCGTGGTGAGCTATGGCGCGACTTGGTCGACGGTGGCGCAGCAACTCAGTAGTTATTGGGGTTTTATCGGTTTATTACCGCTGATTTATCTTTTGGCGATTAAATTACTGCCGATGACGGTAAAAGCTCAGGCTGAAGCGGCGGAATACGATGCGGCGCCACTGGCTGCGAAGGGGCAATAGCATGAGTTTATGGCAGTTAGTGCTAACAGAATTAAAGGCGATTGTGAGCGACAAGGCGATTGCCGTGACCCTATTCGGCGGAGTGCTGTTTTATTCGGTGCTCTATCCCTTGCCTTACTTGCACCAAGTCCCAACAGAACAACAGCTTATCGTGGTGGATTTAGATCATTCCTCCCTGAGTCGTCAACTTATTCGCCATGCGGATGCCAGTGCTAAAATCCAGGTCATAGGCCAAGTTGGCTCCATCACCGAGGCGAAGCGTTTTATCGAAACCGGTAAGGCCCATGGCTTATTGGTGATCCCCGAAGGATTTCGCCGCGACTTGCTGCTGGGCAAGGGTGTAACCTTAAGCTACGGCGGTGATGCCAGTTACTTCTTGATTTATTCGGCGGTGGCCGAGGGGCTTGTCAGCGCGGGAATGGATGCGGGTAAGCAAGTGCAATTAATTGGAATGCTCGCGCAGGGGAAAAATCCGAAAGAAGCCGAGCAAAACCTGAATTCGCTGCACTTAAACAGCGTGCCAGCCTTTAACCCTAGTCTGGGTTATACCCCCTACGTGGTGCCTGGACTCTTCCTACTTATCCTGCATCAAACCCTGTTGATTGGGACTGGGATCTTAGGCGCGGGTCAGTGGCGCAGCCGCAGCTATTGGCAGCAGGTTTCGCCGCTGCAATTGGTCTGTGGCCGCATTCTTGCCTTTATGTTGATTTATATGGTGTTTACCAGCTTTTATGTGGGGTATTGCTACCACTGGTATAAGGTGAGTATTCAGGCGAGTCTTGGCCAAGTGGCGCTCTGGTTGCTGCCGTTTTTATTGGCGACGGCCGCGGCTGGGGTTGCGATGAGCACACTATTTAGCCGCCGTGACCTACCGACTCAAGTATTGCTGCTGATTTCTATGCCGATTCTGTTCGTCTCAGGCTTTGTCTGGCCAATTGCCTTGATCCCCGAGCCTTTGGTGCTGGGCTCGCAGATTATCCCTGCGGTGCCTGCCATTATGGGGATGTTGGAGCTGAACCAAATGGGCGCAAGCTGGGCGAGTGTGCTGCCAAAATGGTTACAGCTTTGGGGCCTGTTTGTGCTGTTTTTTGGCCTTGCGATTTTAGGGATTAAACGTCGTGCGCGGGCATTAGCTGAACTCAGTACCTCTTAGGCGACGCTGTTATTCGTACCGACAAAACACTGATTTTTGCGTTTGTATTAAATTTGTTATTGGATATTAGGCAGATATAGATATAATCGTCCGGCAAAAAATTAAACAGGGGCCGTTTAATTTCGAAGCAGTTGCTTCATTTTTTTATCGCATCAAAAGGAAGATGAAATGCGTAAAATTACTTTACTCTCTTTGGCCATGGGTTCTTGTCTGTTGGCCGCCTGCGCCGCTAAACCTCCCATCGTTGCACAAGAAAAAACCGTTGAAATCGATGGTATCAACCTCGTTTTTGGCGGTAGCTACGATACTGAACGCAAAAATATTTCACTGTCTGTGAATGGCGACTCAGTGATGAAAGGGACTTTCCCTCCTTACACGCCAACCCAAAACCTCAGCGGTAAATACAAGGGGTACACCATCTCTAGCCAATGCTATTTCGGTTCAGTGTTAGGTAGCCAAGGTGGCGCATTTGGCGCGATTGCTGGCGTGATCCAAGCAACGAAATCCAGCTCGGGCGATAAATGCGACATGCTGGTTAACGGTAAAATCGTCGAAAGCCTTTACTTCTAAACATTTCTCATATCGCTATCTGGCCCCTGTATCTTGAATTTTTACCCTTGTGGATAGTTGTATCGAACTCGGTAGGCTGTTTAAAAAAGGGAGTACCCAAATAAGCGAGGTACTCCAAGAAAATAATGAGGGAGAAAATACTGTTAGAACTTGTAGTCTAAGGTGAGGTAAACCTGCTGACTGTTGTTAATTTCATTGCCGTTTTCTTCATAGTCTTGGGCTAAATAACGGTAGCCAAGATCCGATGAGAAATGCTCGCTCCATTTGTATTGCACGCCAACTTGACCGCCATACACAAAATCGGTTGCCGATTTGCCTGAGACCTTGTTGTCGTTGGCGCCAATGCTGACACCGGCGAACAGGTTAACGTCTTTATGCACGGGTAACAGGTAGTCATAGGACACTAACCAGCTGTACTGTTCCTGTTTGAACTTATCGTTGGCAAAGTTGAACTTGTCTTCCATATAGCCAAACGTACCGGTAATGCGGTGGTTTTGCTCAATCAGCATACCAACGCGGGCTTGGTAGCTTAGATCTTCGGTATCTTTATTGATCACACCTTCAATTTCATCGGCTTGATAACCTAATCCCATACCCGCGAAGTAATCGATTTCGACGGCTTGAACGCTGCTACACAGTAAGGCTGCACCTGCTGCCATCATCATGGTTTTATTTAGTTTCATCATGGACTCCTAAGACTGCTAAGTCGTTTTATCAAAATAATATCGGGTTGATGGAACATACTTTACGGCAACCCCTTGGTGTGGATAAGCCCATAACAGCGTGTCTCTTTGTCTCAAAAATCGCGACAATCGGAGCTGTCTCACAGTGATAAGTACAATATTTGCGCGCTTTATTCGAGGCGGAATCGTTTCACTCCATGTCTGCCTTCATCTGCTTAGACCCGCTTTACCGTACAGACGACACAGATAGGCAACTTAATGTCCTTATTGGGTTGTCTTCGACGCTGTTTTGGGGGAGAATGCGCGCCGCAAAAATAACCGGGGTATTCAGTATCCCGGTTATTTTCTTTTTGAGTGTATGGGTTTTAAACCAATTGAGGCCGGTAAACATCCGGAAATGATATGAGGTTCGTTTGAACCTACTTTACTGAGGACAATTCAATGGGGCTGTTGTTTACCGGATGTTCGGTAGTTGCCGTAAATCAAGCTGTTGCGTTTGCAATTCCACCTGCTTCAAAAGGAGGTTGGATATGAGCCAACAAAATCCAGGCTTAAAGCAAAGCCTGAGTCTGTGGCAAGTGGTGGTGATGGGATTAGCCTATCTCACGCCTATGGCCGTGTTTGACACCTTTGGCATTGTCTCCGAGATCACCTCAGGCCATGTGGCCACCTCATACCTGCTCGCGTTAGCGGGGATCCTGTTTACCGCCTTTAGCTACGGTCACTTAGTACGTAAATATCCCTATGCGGGCTCGGCCTATACCTATGCGCAAAAAACCTTTAGCCCGAATGTGGGCTTTATGGTGGGCTGGTCATCGCTGCTCGATTATATGTTTATGCCGATGATCAATATGTTGCTGGCAAAGATTTACCTCACGGCCATGTTCCCTAACGTCGAGCCGTGGATTTTTATCTTTGGTTTAGTCGCTGTGATGACGGTATTAAACCTGAGGGGCATAGATTTAGTGGCGAATTTTAATGGCGTTATCGTATTCGCTCAGATAGCCATTATCTTAGTTTTCATTGGCTTAATGGCCCACAGTCTGTCCCTTGGCGAAGGTGAAGGTGTGATTGCCAGTGTGCGTCCATTCTATTCCGAAGAGATAAGCCTTGCGCCGCTGTTTACTGGCGCGACCATTCTGTGTTTCTCTTTCTTAGGCTTCGATGGCTTAAGTTCTTTGAGTGAAGAAACCAAGGACGCTAAGCGGGTGATCCCCCGTGCTATCGTGCTGACGGCGCTGATTGGCGGCGTGATTTTTGTCAGCGTGTCTTATTTCTTGCAGCTGTTTTTCCCGGATATTTCTCGTTTCCAACAGTTAGATGCTGTGCTGCCGGAGATTGCCCTGTATGTGGGCGGCAATTTATTCCAGTCAGTGGTGCTAGTGGCAACCACCATTGCGGTTTTAGCCTCGGGCATGGCCGCCCATGCGGGCGTGGCACGTATTCTCTACGTGATGGGTCGCGACAATATGCTGCCCAATAAAGGCTTTGGCTATATTCACCCCAAATGGCGCACGCCGGCATTTAACGTGATTCTGGTGGGATTACTGGCGCTTTCGGCGGTGTCCTTCGACCTCGAAATGGCACTGGCGCTCGTCAACTTCGGCGCGTTGGTTGCCTTTACCTTTGTGAACCTGTCGGTGATAGTGCAGTTTTATATCAAAGAGAAACGTAACCAATCCTTGAAAGAACACTTTCAGTATTTCGTCTTACCCTTGTGCGGCGCGGCGACTATTGGCGTGCTGTGGATTAACCTTGAGCCCGAGTCCTTAGAGCTTGGCTTAATTTGGGCGGCTGTTGGGGTCTTGTACTTGGCGCTGCGAAGCCTGCGTTTACGCAAGGCGGTAGAGTTACAGAATTAGCCAATAAATTGAGTTAGAAAGTAAAAGACCCGCCTTGGCGGGTCTTTTGGTTTTTACAGTGTCGGCACGGTAAAGCTGAGGGTGGTCTTAACTTGCTTGGGCGTAGTGGCCACAACGCTGATTTGACTCCCCGCAGAGGCGGTGAAACTGAGCGGTGTGCCTAAGCCATTCTTGCCAGTGATAGTGTTGGCTACCTCAATGATATCTGGCGTACTGTTACAATCGACGCAGAGCTCGATTTGAGTCTTAGCAGGCATAATTTGTTTGGCACTGTCATGTACAAACACCACAAACTTAGACTCGGTACCTGCGGCAACGGGTTTAATATCATTAACGCTTGCGAGTAACACACCGTCTTGCTGCACACTGATATAAGCTTGCGAACCAGACATGCTTAACACCAAAGCCTTACGCACATAGGTTTTGTTGGCTTGACCAGTGCCACAGAGGCTGCCTTCACATTGAGGGCCGTTAAACTTGCCATCCGCGACGGGATAGGTATCTCGGGCGAGGTTATCGAAATAAGGTTCACCGCTGTCGCGGCTAAAGTTTTCATTATCATCACGAAACGCAGTCGGTAAGTCGCTAAAACCGCTACTGTAGAAGGTTTCTACATCCATTCCATTGCCGCTGCAGTGAGTTGCTACACCATTGAATAAGCAGGCGTTAGTGATAGCGCCACCATCGGCACTATCAAACTGATTGTTGCCGTTAGTGTCGAAGAAGGTTTCGTGACCCAAGGCGTAGGCCAAGATGGTAATACGGTGATCTTGAGGGCGATAATCGCTGGATGTCCAAGTCACGCTACAGGCGCCATTTTGTGTCAGGCAGCTGGGGGTGATTTGGCCACCTTCGGTGGTGAAGTTCACCGTGGTATCATCGGGCGCGGGGTTACCAAAACTGTCCGACAGTCTGGCGGTAATAGTCGCGGTTTCACCGTTATAATCGCCCGCTTCGGGGTTAAATATCGTCGTCGAAAGACCAAAGCCAAGCTGTTGTGGCAGGCCAGTATTAACGGTTAATTGCTCAGATTGGCTAGTGATCACTTCCTTGGTATCGGCATCCACTGCGCTGGCGACCACGCGAACGGGAGTCGGCACAGTACCTGAAAGCACGCGTACACTGGCGATACCTTGGGAGTTGGTTAGACTCTCAGCGCTGGTACCACCATTGGCAAAACTTAAGCCGCCAACCACAGTATCTAAACTAAAACTGACCTTTTGCTGCGCGGCTGGCTGGCCATTGGCGCTGGTGACTTTAAAGCTTACCAGTGATGATTCGCTCGACCCAGTTCCGCCAGCGCCTTTAATGCGAATTTGGTTAGGTTCTGCCGCTTCAAAACTCAGGCTGGCTAAGGTTTGACGCTGTAGCGTAAAGGGGAAGTTCGCCGTCAGCGTTTGATTACCTACCACTGTGGTCGCGACGATTTGATCGTTACGCTCGCTATTTCCGCTGCAGCTAGTGTCTTGGAAGGTCGAACTGGCATTGCCCGATAGGGTCGTGACAGGCGTGTCTAAGCTCGCACTATTGCTGGCAGTACAGTCAGAGCTAAAACTGATGGATGACGGCGTCTGTATGCGAGTGATAGTGCCATCGCTGGCCTCTAACACTAAGCTTGCGGTCACACCAAAGCTGCCGCCCGCACTGATTTTATAACTGCCATCGGCTTGCGCCGTTAACGTACTGGCCAGTTTTCCTTCGGTAAAACTGTTGCCAGTAAAGGAGCCTAACTTTAAGGTACCGGCTTCGTTAACGGCATCTTTGCTGAGCACTTCATATAAACTGCTGCTTTGTAGCGATTGCCCTTGGTAATCCACTGTTACCGTTAAGGCGTTTGCGCCTAACTCGGTGGCACTTGGGGTATAACTGACTTGGGCAATACCTTGGCTATTGGTTAGCGCACTGGCTGGGGTTAAGGTTGCCGAACCCGCGCTAAAGGTGACCTTAGCATCGGCAATGCCGTTACTCTCGGCATCGAGGAAAATGGCTTGCAGTTGTACGGCTTCATCCACTTTAAAGCGGGTCACTACATTCACGCCGCTTTGAATACTGGCACTCAGTTTTGGAGCGATGGATGCACCAGTACCGTCGATAATCCCTGTAAATTCAAAGTTACGAGTCGCCGATAGCGCTGTGCTTGAATCATTCGGAGTGGTGGTTGCTGTAATAGTGCCAGCATTGATAAGCAAATCTGGATTATTCACAATAACAACGGCTTCACCATTGCTATCAGTGAGTTTGCTTTCCGGTGTTAACGCCCCAAGGTCGCTCGTAAAGTTAACTCTCTGATTGCTGACCTTAGCCGAACCTTTGTTTAACTTGGCGACAGCACAAAAACCTGCGTCTTTAGGGAAACTTTGAAGTGAGGTAAAACTGCCACATTGACTACCCGATAGGGTTTTAAAGTCGATAGACAGTTTGTAAATACCGTCGCTGGCATCTGTGCCACCGTTATCTTCGTCAGAAGGGCCGTTACAGCCCCAAAGTCCAAATAAGCCAATAGAAAGCAAAGTAAGATTGCAAAACGTGTTGCTAAATCGCATAAGCAAACATCCTTGTTGGGCTGAATTGTTAGTCTTGGATTTCGCTGCGTAGGTATTTAAACAGCTCTTTTGATGATTTGGACTCAGGGCCTTTTGCCAACTCTTTTGTGGCTTGGCGCACTAAGGTACGCAGCTTCTGTCTGTCCAACTGTGGGTAATGTTCCACTAAGGTTTGAATTTCGCTGTCGCCTTGGCTCAGTAAACGCTCACGCATTTTCTCGAACATTTGCAGCTTAGCGGTTTCGTTGTTGTTTTTGTTCAGTACGATAGCGAGCGCGGCTTTAATCGGCTCCACATCGACGTTACGCATCAACTTACCGATATATTGCATATGGCGGCGATAGGCTTCGGTCTTTGGCTTAATCTTATGAGCTTGCTGGATGCTGTCGTATAAGTGCTCGTCCAGCTCGATTTTATCTAGCTGGGTCTTGCTGAGCGACACCAATTCCATACCGACTTTTTGAGCAGCTTCGCAGTCACGCTTATCCTCGGTTTTGCTGACATACTCTTCGTCACTGTCATAGGGTTGTTTAAAATGCTCTGAATCACCAACAATCTTCATATAGATAAAACCTCAGTTAAATAACGGCCTAATAATAACATCTCCCGCCAAAAATCGCCTAACGAAAGCGCGTGCGCCATGGCTGAGAATGACGAAATAAGCGCGCAATAAATAATGAGAATGGCATGGGTGTTTGTTATGCTAACGCCATTGCCGACAACGAAAGAGTAGCTTTGTGTCTTTGAACAGAATCGATAGTGAATTGGCCGCGCTGAAAGATGCGGTTGCCGTGGCCCTCGAATATGCCAATAAATTAGGGACAAATGCCGCCGAAGTGGCGATCAGTAAACAACAGGGATTATCGGTTTCAACCCGCTTAAAAGAAGTGGAAACAGTTGAATTTAATAAAGATGGCGCCCTAGGGATTACGGTTTATCGTGATGGTTGCAAGGGCAGTTCATCGACTTCCGATCTCAGCCCTGAAGCCATTGCTCTGGCGGTGAAAGCGGCGGACGATATCGCCCGTTATACTTCTGCTGACCCCTTTAGCGGTTTAGCCGACAAAGCCCTAATGGCGACCGAGATCCGCGATCTTAAGCTCTATTATCCTGAAGAGATTTCCCCCGACGAATTAGCTCAATTGGCGATTCGTGCCGAAACCGCGGCGCTCGATGCAGACTCGCGCATCAATAACTCCGATGGCGCCAGCGCAAACGCCCACACTTCGGTCAAGGTTTACGGTAATAGCCACGGCTTCTTAAATGGTTATTGCAGCTCGCGCTACAGCTTAAGTTGCAGCGTGATCGGCGAAGACAGTGATGGCAGCATGCAGCGGGATTACGATTACACTATCGCCCGTAAATTCAGTGAGATGCTATCTCCCGAATCCGTTGGTTTGAAAACCGCACAAAAGACAGTGAGCCGTTTAGGCGCGCGTAAGATTGCGACTTCGCGTTTACCTATTCTGCTTTCGCCTGAAATCGCCACAGGGCTTATCGGCCATTTAGTCGGCGCGATCAGTGGTGGCAGCCTATATCGTAAATCCAGCTTCCTATTGGATGCGATTCACACCCAAATCTTCCCCGATTGGTTCAACATTGAAGAACAGCCGCATCTGCTGGGCGCGCTTGCCAGTGCCAACTACGATAGCGAAGGTGTGGCGACACAAGATCGACGCATCATCGACCGTGGTATGTTAGAAAGCTATTTGCTGACCAGCTATTCGGCGCGCAAACTAGGCTTAACCAACACAGGCCATGCGGGCGGTATCTACAACTGGACGCTGGCGCACACGGGCCAAAGTTTCGATGAGCTAGTCAAAGGCATGGGCACTGGCTTAATTGTCACTGAGGTGATGGGCCAAGGCGTGAATATGGTGACGGGGGATTATTCCCGCGGCGCCGCCGGATTTTACGTGGAAAATGGCGAAGTGCAGTTCCCCGTCGAAGAGATCACTATCGCTGGCAATTTGAAGGATATGTTCCGTGGGATTCAGGCGGTCAGTAAGGACTTCGATTTACGTTCGTCTATCCGCACCGGCGGGATTTTATTATCCGAGATGAAGGTCGCGGGTAACTAGCTATCGGCGCATAACGGTCGAGTCAATCGAAAAGCAAAAGGGCAAATGCGAATGCATTTGCCCTTTTTGATTTAATTGCACCGTGCTAAATAGCGCCGCCACATTTTAGCGGCGGTGCTCATTAGAATTTGTAGCTAGCACCTAATTCAAATGAGCGACCCGAGCCCGCGACTTGGCTAAAGCCACCCGTACTATCGGCCTTAAATTCGGCAAGGTTGACACCACCCAGCGGTAGTTCGTAGTAAGTATCAAACAGGTTGTTGATCGCAAAGGTTAAACTCAGCTCTTGCCATTTGATACTGCTGCTTAGATTTAACAGCGAATAGCTGTCGGTCTCATTTTCTAAGCGGCGATCATCGACCTTATCCTTAGTCGCTACCCATTGCCATGACAGGCGGTTTTCCCAATCACCCAGTTGATGGCTAAGGGCTAACTCGGTTTGTAGCGGTTTGATTTGATAAAGCGGCTCGTTACCCTCATCGCGCTCGCCACGGGTGATATCGAGCTTACCTTGCATCTGCCATTTACCGCTGTCGGTATCGGCTAATAGGTAGTTCGCACTCAACTTAGCGCCATATAAATGGGCATCTTCGTTGGTGAATTTAAGGATATTGCGTTTACCGTTGGCTAGGCCTGTTCGGTTAAAGCTGCCAATTACCTCGGCATCAATATAGTCGGTCACTGCGCTATACCAAGCCGTGGTCGAGAATTGCCATTCATCGCCCGCAAACTTGTAGGCCGCGCTCAGGGTGTGCGCCGTTTCGGGCTTAAGATCGGGGTTGCCCACATAGCCGTTACCGTCGCCATACCAGCCAATCATAGTGGTTGCCATCACGCCACGGCCCCAGCTGTAACGCTCATACAGGTTTGGCGCGCGGTTTTTACGGGCTAAGCCAAATTCCAATTGTTGTTTGGCCGACAATTGATAGCGTGCCAGCAGAGTGGCGTCGATGAGATTATCGTCTCGGCTTCTATCCATAGCATTAAAGGCTTTTGCTGCCTCGGCATCCACATTCGGCATGCCCATCATGGGCATATTGCTGTAAGCCTGCACTTCGCCCGTATCAGTGGTGACATATTCATAACGCACCCCTGCAGACAACCACCATAGTGGCGTGAGGTTTTGCTGCCATTCGCCATAAACTGCGGCGCGGCGGCGTTCACCGTCGTTGATATTGATATAGTCATTGGGTGCCATCATAGTGCCGGGCACGGCTGGCCAAGTATCATCGAGTTGATAATTATAATATTCCTGACCGACGAGTAGCGTGCTGTTATCGCCCATAGGTAAGCGCCAATGCAGTTGGTAGCTGTAATCGCTACCCTCTGTATTCATTGGCATCTTGCCGGTTTTTTCTGGGGTGAAGAAGCCCATTTCATGCTTCACACTGTGCCAGTTTAACTGGGCACTAAATTCACCATCGTTGTCTAAATCCCGCAGATAGCGGACTAGGGCGCCATAACTCTTGTTATCCGTCATATCCATGTATTGGTTCGGAAAACCTTGGAACGGGATAGCTTGGTGCGTTAGCTTAATCGCCAGTTGTTGAGTGTCATCGCGCCATGCCGCTGTTAACGCATGGTTTTGGGCGCGATAGAGGGTATCGAGCACTTTATCGCCGTGACCATCCTGGTAGCTATTGGCATCTTCATAGGCGCCTTGATAGCTGAAACTTAAGTGCTTACTGGCAATCCCAGTTTTAGCCCCGAGTAAGAAGGCATCGCTGGTGCTGCGGTATCCCGATGAGATTTCGCCGCTTTCGAAGCTGAGGTTGTCGCTGTCGCTAAATTTAGGGTTGAGGCTATTAACCTTAATCACCCCGGCGATATTGTCGCCGCCCGCACTGACGGGGGACACACCGGCAACCACTTCTACTGAGCTGATTTGGTTAGCGGAAACGTAGGAAAGTGGTGGGTTCATTTGGTTAGCGCAGGAAGCGGTGATATCCGCACCATCGACTAATACTTTAATGCGATCGCCCATCATGCCATTGAGGACGGGCAAGGCGGAAACGCCGCCCGCTTCGGGGAAATCGACGCCTTGCTCTTTCAGCAAAGCATCGGCCGAGCCTAAGGCGTTACGACCAATACTTTGCTCGCCATGGACTTGAATACGTTCGATTTGAGTCTGATTGGTCTCGTCGGCCATGGCCTGTGAGGCAACCGAAGCGCCTAATGCTAAGGTCAGCGCGCTGGCGATTGCGGAGCATTTAAAGCCGTGGGGGATAGTTGAAGGGTGTGCAGCCATCGTTTTGTCTTCCATTCACTCGGATAAATTGCGCTGCATTATAAAGATCATCGAAGTGTGACAGGTGCGGCATATTGTCGCAGAGCTTATAAAGATAAAACTGAAATAGCGGCCGCAGTGCTAGCTAGCACCAAGATGAAGATAAGCTAGCAGCAATGTGAGGATAAAAAGCGGCGCGGTTTAACACGCTTTTGGATTAACCGAAGTGATTGAAGTAAATACGTTGGGTTTCCCCTTCGGCATCCATGGCGGCGAGTGCCTTGGCAAACTCATAGGCCTTTGAATCTTCGGCGAGTCTGTTGGGGCTGTTATCTGGGCTGACGGGTAAGTCTGCTCGGTAGTTAGGGTTATGTTGCCCACGAAAATGGCGGCTTTTTTTCGAAAACCCCAGATACATGACCTGAGGCTGCTGGCAGCAATTAGGGTGCAGCTTAAATTGGCTCATGTCCCGCTGTTTCAGGTAGTAGCTGATGGTGGCCTGATCGTAGATAAAAAAATCCCCTTGGCTGGCAAGCAGGTAATCTAAGGCCTTAGGCACATCGAGTTCGGGCGGTTTACGTACCGACATGGTTTCGGGCAAGCCGTTAAAGTCGTAGCTGCCGGGGGCGATTAATAGTGTCATCCCACTATGGGACAACTGCTCTAACGAACTGATATTAGCGGCTCCCGCACGGCTAATGCCGATGGCGCGCTCCGACAGGCCATTAGGGATAAAATAGGCAAATTGGGCGCGCTCTTCACTAAAATTCAGGCCTGGATAAAAGTCGATATTACCGAGTTTTAGATCCCGCAAAATCCGCATCTTAGGCGCCCGCGTGATCCTGAGTTTGCAACCAATCCGCTCGGCGGCGGCCTGATAGATGTCGTGGTAAAAGCCTTGGTTATTTGGGTCATGCTCGATAAAGGGAAGGCGCTCACTGGTGCGATACCCCATGGTAATGATGCACTCAGAGCTTGAAAAAGCCTGCGCTAGGCTGGGGAAGAAGCTGAGTAACAAGAAAACGAGGCTAAGCAAAGGCCGATAAATAACTGCAAATTGCAAAATGATCTCCTTATCCCGTGATTACAAAGGGTAATCTTGCCGCCAATGGGCGAGCTAAAAGTACAACTAAGGCGAAGGCTTGTTAGCCTAATGTATTATTTTTATTGAATTAATCTATCATACTTTTTGATAATAAAAAGAGAGATTCTTTGCACTACTGCACAAACTCTGTACATCCTGTCATATTGCGCTATAGTGTCGCCGCAGGTCGGGTGAGGTGCATTTGGCCTGTATGAAATTAATTGAGGAGTTCCTATGGCAAAGCTTAAAGAGACTAGCGTGCTCGAGCATGAAAATGGTCGCGGCACTATTACCGACAACGCACTCAAGGCAGTGGTGACAAGTTCACTGTTTAGAATGCGAACCGAAAAGCCGAAAAAGGGCAAAGGGTCTTACAACCGTAAAGCAGCAAACCGAAAGGGGTATCAGCACAGGGGCGATACCCCTTTCGACTTTATGGGGCTTGCCTCGCTGGTGCCTAGTGTTAAAGCTTTAAGTTTGCTCGCCTTGTAACTTGTTTTTCCCTTATCTCTGCTCGATTTCTCTTTGATTCTTATCCAGTAAGCCTCTTAACGCACCATTCCTGAACTTATTCCTGAGCTTATTCCTCAACTTATCTGCTCTGCCATTGGCAGCCTATTTCCTTCAATACCTATCACTAGGCTGGTAACGATTGCCCATAAAAAAGCGAGCCCTTGACTATTAGTATTAATATCAAGGGCTCGCTATTTATGTTTTTAATCCGGCTAATCGACTGCTTAGGGCAAGCGCTTTAGTAGCACGCTTAAGTCGAGTGCTTAAGCCTCGATATCATCTTCAGCATCGGCGTCGACTAACTCGGCCCACAGATCGTGCTCGTCCGAGTGAGTGATTACAGCGCGAACTAACATGCCGGGTTCGAGTTCGGTTTCACCGTTGATAAAGACCATGCCGTCGATTTCTGGAGCATCGGCGAAACTGCGGCCAATCGCACCTTCTTCGTCAACGTCATCGATCAGAATATCCATAGTACGGCCAACGAAACGGGCTAAACGCTCGGCGCTGATCTCGGCTTGGACTTCCATAAATCTGTGGTATCTGTCTTCCTTCACGTCTTCGCTGATAAGTTCAGCTATGGTGTTGGCGACTGCGCCTTCCACTTCTGAGTACTTGAAGCAGCCTACGCGGTCGAGGCGCGCTTCACGCAGGAAGTCGAGCAACATTTCGAAGTCTTCTTCGGTTTCGCCAGGGAAGCCCACGATAAAGGTTGAGCGGATCACCAAGTCTGGGCAGATTTCGCGCCAGCGTTGAATCGCTTCTAACTGACGGTCAACACGGCCTGGACGCTTCATCATTTTCAGGATGCGAGGGCTGGCGTGCTGCATTGGAATGTCTAAGTAAGGCAGGATTAAGCCTTCGGCCATTAATGGGATCAGATCGTCAACCCATGGGTATGGGTAGATGTAGTGTAAACGTACCCAAGCGCCCATCTTGCCCAATTGGCGGGCAAGGCTAGTGATGTCTTGCTTCACAGGCATACCGTTCCAGAAATCGGTGCGGCCGCCCTTGTCTTTACCGTAGGCAGAGGTGTCTTGGCTAACGACTAAAATCTCTTGTACGCCCGATTCAACTAAGCGTTTCGCTTCGTCTAATACGCTACCCGCTGGGCGGCTATCTAAATCGCCACGCAGTGCTGGGATGATGCAGAAGGTACAACGGTTATCACAACCTTCTGAAATCTTTAAATAAGCATAATGCTTAGGCGTTAACTTAACCCCAGTTTGTGGGATTAACGAGGTAAATGGGTTGTGCGCTGGTTTTGGCACATACTTGTGTACATGCTTTAACACGGCTTCGTAGCTGTGTGGGCCGGTGATTTCGAGCACGTCTGGGTGCACTTCACGGATTTGGTTTTCCTTGGCGCCTAAACAGCCGGTGACGATCACTTTGCCGTTTTCTTCTAGGGCTTCGCGCACCGCATCTAAGGATTCTTCAACCGCCGCATCGATAAAGCCACAGGTGTTGACGATAACCAGATCGGCATTGTCATAGCTGTTGGTGACTTCATAGCCGTCGATGCGTAATTGGGTCAGAATGCGCTCTGAGTCCACTAGGTTTTTTGGGCAACCCAAAGACACGAAACCGATGCGATTCCCGGTAGCACTTTCTGCATTAGCTAAGTCAGCACTCGCTGCTTCTAATGTCTTGGCTGGGGTCTCAAGCGTGGTTGTTTGCTTAGGATTAAAAGTTTCAACTGTCATGGTGTCTCGCTGATGCTGATAAAAGAGCGCCGTAAAAAGAGCGCGGATTATACCTGAAGTGATTAAAAGGTACAGTGTCTTTGGGTGAAAAGTGTACAGCCAAGAGGGCGTTTCTACCAGTTGTGGCGCGGTTGAGTCCGCTGCTCTGTTATCCCGCCGCATTTCATCTTGGGTGAATGGCTTTAAGGATTGAATGAGGCTGTGCACTGCCGCTCGGCGCTGATTTAAAAAATTTTCAAAAAAATTAACCCTTTTTATTTTTGCCCGCGTTTATAGGGGTAGTTTGCATGATGCGCGGCTATCACAACGGACGACAAATCGTGCTGTTACATATTGGTACAGTGAGTCGTACTTTTAGCCGATAGCCGCCGCGTTAGAACCACGGCAGTCTCGCCTTAAATGATTTAGTTGGAGTTAATAATGAAGCATTCTCTTTTAGCTGTATTAGTGGCTGGTGGTCTTTTTTCTGGTGTATTTACCGCTAAGGCGATGGCCGCCGACGTGGATTTTCCCCATATCGAAACCATGGGAGTAAGCCAAATTCAGGTTGAGCCCGATATGGCCGAGCTTAATGTCGAAGTAGCCGTTACCGAGAAAGAGGCTAAGGCCGCCAAGGATAATTCGGATGCCGCAGTGGCGAAATTTATCGCCCGTTTAACCGCTGCGGGGATTACCAAGGAGCAAATCCAAAGCGCTAACTTAAATCTGCAACCGCAATATGTGTATGCCCAGGATAAGGCGCCCGAGCTGAGTGGTTATACCGCGAGTCGCCAAATCACAGTCACCATTAGTGATTTAGCTCGCTTAAATACCATTTTGGACTCCGCCTTAGAGGAGGGGATTAACAGGGTCAACAATATCGCCCTTAAGTCGAGCAAAGAGGCCGAGTATGTGGCCAAGGCGCGCCAAGCGGCGATTGTCGATGCTAAACAAAAAGCTGAAAGCTTAGCCAAGGGATTTGGGGAGAACTTAGGTAAGGTGTGGCAAATTCGTTATTACGATCAACGCCCAGTGCAACCCGTAATGTTACGTATGAATGCCAAGGCTGATGCCATGGGCGCCGCCGAAAGCTACCAATATGGCCAAGTCACTATCGAAGATAGAGTCGAAGTGGTTTATAAACTCAAATAAAACCGCGATGCGGGTATGACTCTCTATCGCAATGGGCTGCTCAACTGAGCAGCCCATTTTTATATGCTTGGCCGTGAAGGCATATTCCACTTAGCGAACCGAATTGAAGAAAACACCTGCCCCATCTTTTATCCTAGTGGACTGTTTATTGAATAAAATGAATTCACGCGTCTTGTACTCGTCTCTAGGGCGGAATTGCGTGTATCGGTTCTTAGCCAACTGATATATCATGCGCCACCCTTAATTGCCTATGGCTCCTGTTTGCCGCTATGTCTTCTAACGCGCTTTATACCGATCTATCCGGTTATTACGATCTCATGTGCTCCGATATCAACTATCAACAACAGAGTGCGAGCATCCATCGATTGCATCAGTTCTTAGGGAATAATGGAAAGCAACACCTCGATCTAGCCTGTGGCACAGGCCCGCATGTAAGGCATTTTATCGATCTAGGCTATCAGTGCCGTGGTCTGGATATTAATCAACCCATGCTCGATATGGCTATGCGCCGCTGCCCTGAGGCCCAGTTTAATCTGCAAGATATGACCGCCTTTTATCTCGAGCAGCCAGTCGATTTAATTACCTGTTTTTTATATTCCATCCATTACAGTGCGGGCATCGAGCGCCTTAAGAGTTGTATTGCTAGCGTGCACCGCGCCCTAAATGACGGTGGGATATTTTGTTTTAACTCGGTTGATAAGCACCGCATCGATAACCGTTTATCGATTAAGCATTTTGCTGAGTTTGAGGGGCATCATTTTGCCTTTGAATCTGGCTGGCATTACAGTGGTCAAGGCGAAAACCAGTCATTAAACCTGAGTATTGCAAAGAGTCACCAGCCTTTTACTCAACAGGCTGATGTAGACGCCGATGCCGATACATCTGCGCATCAGACTGAGTTATGGCAAGACCAACATACAATGGTCGCGACCAGTTTTGCGGAGCTACAAGCCTTACTCGCGCCATATTTTGAAGTGCATATCTTTGAACACGATTATGAAAAAATCGTCCCATGGGATTTAAGTTCAGGTAATGCGCTGTTTGTCTGTGTGAAGATTTAACCTTGGGTTGAAGGTGGCAACTTTCTTACTTTCATCAGTCTTCTTTAGCTTATTTAGACTGTTGATGGTTTCTTTATAAAATCAAAAGCCAAACCAAAGTCAACGTCGTGGGGCTTCATCTCACACTTGTTTATGTAGATGTATCTTCATTGCGGCCTAACGGCCGAGGTGAATCAAAGTCGTGGGGCTTCACCCCCTGATTTTTAATCAAGAGTCGACCAAGGAGGACTGCTCGTCCTATCCTCCTTGGATGCTCCAAGACGCCCCTAGCGAAGTTACATGCATTAGTTAGTGGCTTCGTGCTTATTCGAAAATCGCTAACGCTTCCGATGGTACATCCTGTACCCCGAAAGCTAGCGAGGCATCCATGCCTCGCTCACGCGATTTTCTTCAACGCCCTTCAGCAACTTCGCAGGGGATGGTGAACTTCTGTCACTTCTGCGTTGGCTGTTTATCCCCAAGAATTGTGTCTGCCCCAAAATTTCACGTTAGAATTCACTGGTGGATATATTTTGTTTACATAAAGCAGTAAGTTCTTTACGTTATAGACTTGTTGTCATATGTCGTTTTATATGATTATTTGGATCTATTTTTTACTTAGATGTATGCAATAATTTCAACCGTGGCAATTTTTATTGATAGATATAAGAATGATGGAATGGAGTGTCTATGAAGTTAAATGTTATTTCCTATCTAATTAAAGATGGTGTCACTGAAAGTGAAGCACTAGATTTTGATAAAGCACCTCAAAAAATATCTTTGAATATTAATGATGTGCAATGTAGTTTGTATCTGAAGAAGTCTCATTCTAAACCAAAATGGTCTGATATCTTTTCTGGTGTAAATGGAGTGAACGAAAGTATATTTTATACTGAAAGTGTCAAAGGACTTCTTATAGTTAAAGTATACGGAAGATTACTTGCGTTTACTTTCGGTCATGGTAGGTCAATGATCAAATCATACATGGTCGAAAGAGGCTTTGGGTTGCGAGTTGCACTAAATCTGGGTGATTCTGAGAGAATAAAGTCAATTGATAAATCAACGCTTGAAAAAGTGTCATTAAATACGCGTTCTCAAACATCAAAAAATACAAATGTCAATGATTTTGATTTTGAATTTGATCAAGAGATATTGAAATCAATATCAGCTATTGTTGAAGATGGTGAATCTGACGAGTTTGAGATTATTTCTGGTTGCGATTCCGTTTCTATATACACAAACATTGAGCTAGATCAGTTTCCTGATTTGGCTAAAAGATTGCTTACATCATACAATGATAAAAAATATCAAGAAAAATATCCTTGGGTTGATTTTATACAAGCAATAACTGATCAAACAGTTCAAAGTATTTTAAATGAAAAGATGTTGGAGAAAATAAATTCAGAACAGTTTGATGATGTATGGATTTCACCTCCTGAAATAATTAACTATGATGATTTTTCAGGTTTTATATACAAGTTTAAAAAAGGGTGTTGTCAATGCTTTCATAGTGAATTAGATTTGGAAGTATATATTGCAGAGGCAAAAATTAAAAAGCCTGTTAATGTCGAATCTTTGAAAAGGAAGGAAATAAGAATATTTAATTCAAACGAGCAAGATATTGGTGGTTGGCCTATATATCAGTGTATGAACTCAGAAGTTGTATATGAAAATGAAACCTACATTCTAAATGATGGACGTTGGTATAGAGTAGACAGTGAGTTCTCGAATGCAGTTAATTCATTTTTTAACAGTTTAAATAATTGTAATATTAAATTCCCTCCATATAAAGGTATGCATGAAGGGAGTTACCTTAGAGCTATAGCCGATGGTGAAAATTTTGCTCTCCTTGACCAGCAGTGGATATATCCTAAAGGTACGGGTAATAAAATAGAATTTTGTGACTTACTTTCACAATGTAATGCATTTATTCATGTTAAAAAATATGGTTCATCTTCTGTTCTTAGCCATTTATTCTCTCAGGCTTCAGTTGCAACAGATTTTTTAATGAACGATCCAAGTGTACAGGAACAAGTTAATAACTATTTAGATGAGACATATTTGAGTGTGAATTTTAATAGTGATGAAAGTCCACGGAAATATAGAATAGTTTTAGCAATAATGCAAAAGAGTCCTGGTGATTTGCATCTTCCTTTCTTTTCCAAAGTTAATCTCCGGCACCATGGACGTCGACTCATTAATATGGGATTCAAAGTTGAGTTGGCAAAAATTTATCTAAATTAGGTAGTTGGTAAAATAATATACTTAATTTTTCTATGTAATTGCTGGTTATGTGTAAAATTTTGAATTCTTATGTTTGTCGTTAACGCTGAAGCTAAAGGACTACTCCACCCTCGGAGTTGCCGCAGGGCATTTGCGTTCGTTGCGTGAGCGAGGCATGGATGCCGAGATAGCGTCAGTCGAATCAGGGACGAGCGTCTGACGCGATAGCATGAGAACGCTAAATGCCCAAGGGGCTTTCAACTCCGTTGGGGCGTCTTGGAGCATCCAAGGAGGATAGGACGAGCAGTCCTCCTTGGTCGGGTGTGGGGTGAAGCCCCACGACTTTGACTTTGATTTTAAAAACAGCAAACGAAGTTTGGAGTATCTATTGCTTTGCTTGCTCAGCCCTAATGCAAAGTATTCTTGTATGACCAATATGAATACAATTTTGTGCAAACAAAAAGGCGCCTAAGCGCCTTTTTCAATTTAGGTTGAGGGTAACACCCTAACCACAGCAGAGCTGATTAAACAATCAGATCATACTCTTCCCGTAGGATCTTAATAATATCTGCCTTTGGATTGGCTGGTAGCGGGATTGCCGCGCCAGTCACCTTCTCGGCGATGCCGGTGTAAGTGCGTGACACTTGCATCATGGCCTCTAATGGCAGGGCGTTATCGCGGGCGAGGGCTTCGCGCTCAGGCATTCTGTCCTTGTTAAGCAGAATATCAGGATCAGGGAAATGATTTAACAGGAACTGACGGAAGCCTTCCTTAGAGTTTTCAAGGATTTTACCATCGCGGTAGGCGGCGCCGTCCCAAATGCGGGATGAGTCTGGGGTGCCCACTTCATCCATATAGATCAGTTTTGAGTTGCCGTTTTTATCGGTCACATAACCAAACTCGAACTTGGTATCCACAAACACTTGGTCAAGGTCGGCTAGCGCCTTTGAGATCACCTTAAAGCCATCTTTTAACAGCTTCTCGTACAGGTCGATATCTTCTACCTTTTCAAAACCAAAGGCTTGGTAGTTCGCTTCGATATCGCTGCGGCTGATGTTCACATCGTCCTGCGCGGGCACACCGGGGATTCCAGTTAAGATGCCTTTGGTCGAAGGGGTGATCAGTAAATCAGGCAGCTTTTGATCTTTCTCTAAGCCTTCTGGCAGTGTGATACCGCAGAATACGCGCTCGCCCTTAGAGTAGGCGCGCCACATTGAGCCTGTGATGTATTGGCGGCAAATGGCTTCGACTTTAATCGGACGGGCTTTTTGGACTATCCAAACGAAGGGATGCGGAATATCTAAAATATGGCTGTCGGCTAAACCGTTTTCGGCAAATAACTTAAACCAATGATTAGAAATGGCATTTAATGCCGCGCCTTTACCTGGAATGCCTTTTAATCCGCCTTCACCGTGGAAGATGCAGTCGAAGGCTGAGATACGGTCGCTAATCACCATGATGGCAAGTGGCGTATCTTCGGGCACATTGTAGCCCTTGGTTTGAATTAAACGGCGGCTGTCGGCGTCGGTTAGCCAGTAAACGCTACGTACCTTGCCGCTATGGACTGGGCTGTCGGTGCGGATGGGTAAATCGTTGTTTACGGCTAATACGGAATCAGCAAGACTCATGACGAGTATTCCTTTGGATAGAGAGTGTAGGGACGAGTTTTTTATTCGTTGCGGTGTGCTTAAGCCGTAAATGCTTTGCCACCTTTTTATTATTGACCAATAGCTTATCGCTAAATGCGCACAAGAGATTGGTGAGGTTAAAACGTAAAGCGAATAGGATATTTTCGGGCGATAGGCAGGAGAGAGAAAGTCGGGATAAGGGGTAAAAATAGCACGCAGAGCAAGGTTGGCGCCAGAAGGAATCTGGTCTGTTCAAGCGGGGATACCCCGTGCCATTTTGCTCGAAAAGGCTAACCATTAATCCGAGAGAACCTTGTTAGACAGCCGCGAAAAGTGGCGCCATTTTACCTTTATTCACAAAATTTTCCATGGCTATTTATGCACATCTGTGCGGCGTGTCGGTGTAAATTTGGTCAGGAATCAATGTGGCAGCAGAAAATACTTCCCATAAAACTCGAGCCGAGGAGCAGGGAAGTTGAGTTTAAAGTGTGACTCGCTAAGCCTTAGAATGGTATTAATCCCAATATAGGCATGCAGTTAGCTCAGTAAATCGGGGTAATATAGGTGGCCTGAATAAAGCGTGTGGCTAAGCACCTATACCGCGTGGCCTTTTGTGTTAATGGCCATTTTTTCTGAATTGAAAAACACAGTTTGCCCATCAGCCCTTAGCCTATAGCAGGGGTGCACACATAGAGGTAGTCAATGACAGATGTAAAAACGCCGATGATGGCGCGCGCCACTGCCGAGGGGCGGTATTTTTTCTCAAAGCAATTTATCGCCTTAGCCGAGAGCCAAACCCTGTGGCAGGATCTGGAGTTTGAAGAGTGTGAATTCCACGATTGCCAATTTAGCGACAGCACATTCCGTAACTGCAAGTTTATCGATTGCCGTTTTGTGGGCTGTAATTTGAGCCTGCTCAAGGTGCCCTTAAGCCAATTTAACGGCGTGCGTTTTGAAGAATGTAAGTTGGTGGGCATAGATTGGACTCGTGCCGCTTGGCCGAGATTATCCTTTGCGGCGCCTTTTAGTTTTAGAACCTGCATCTTAAACGACTGCTCTTTTATGGGGCTGCAACTCGATGAAATGGTGCTCGAGGGCTGTAAGGCGCAGGATGTGGATTTCCGTGAGGGCAAGTTTAATCGCGCCAACTTTAGTTACAGCGATTTTCGCCACAGCTTATTCGGCCGTACCGAGTTGATGGAAGCGGATTTCTCCGAGGCGACCGACTACGATATCGATATTTTTAACAATAAAATCAAGGGCGCTAAGTTTAGCCGTGACGAAGCCATTCGTTTACTCAATGGCTTAGAGATCACCCTAGTCGATTAAGCCGTCATTTTACCGAGCTTGTTTGGTCAATTTTTAGATTTTTTTAGCCTGTTTTTTATCTCAAAATGTTGGCGAGTGGTTCCCCAAATGGCTCGCCAATTCTATTGATCCTATTCACGAATTTTTAGGCCATTTTTAACTTTTAGTTGCCGCAGATCACACTCAACTTGCCTATGTGGTTTACCACAATATCCGCTTACCCCTTTAGGGATAACAATCACTCTGGAACAGCAAAATGCCTGCGTGCCCAAGGTCATTGGTGCAAGTGCATTGGCGTAAATAACTAAAAACCTGTGAGCGAATTTAGCCTTTAACCGCAGCGGTGACAAAAGCCTAAGTTTGCGTGTGCCAAGTGGCGCATTAGGGTGGATGAGTGTGATGGAGGTAACCATGATTGAGCTTAATAGGCGAACCTTTTTAAAGGGCGCAGGGGCCAGCGGTGCAACGTGCGCCTTGGCTAGCCTGTTGCCAGGCAGCTTAGCGGCATTAGAGAGCAAGCAGCTAAAAGGAATGGGCAAAGACATTGCCAGTATCTGTGAGATGTGTTCGACTCGCTGCCCGATTTCGGCGCGGGTGATTGAGGGTAAAAACGTCTTTATCAGTGGCAATAAGGCGGCCAAATCCTTTGGTGGTAAAGTCTGTGCCCGGGGCGGCGCTGGGCATAGTTTACTTTACGACCCACAGCGGATTGTGAAGCCACTCAAGCGGGTTGGCGAGCGCGGCGAGGGTAAATGGGCCGAGATCTCTTGGGATGAAGCCTATCAACTGATTGCCGATAATCTCAATAAAATCAAGCAAGCTCACGGCCCTGAAGCCGTGGCATTTTCCTCAAAATCCGGTTCGCAAGAAAAACACTTATTCCATCTCGCTACCGCCTTTGGCAGCCCGAATACTTTTACCCATGCTTCAACTTGCCCCGGTGGTTACGAGATTGCCGCTAAGGCCATGTTTGGCACTAAGGTGAAGCGCGATTTAAGCAACTCCAAATACATCATTAATTTCGGTCATAACCTTTACGAAGGCATCAACATGTCCGAAACCCGCGGCATGATGGCGGCGCAAATGGATAAAGGCGCCAAGCTGGTGGTGTTTGAGCCAAGATTCTCCATCGTCGCCGATAAGGCCGATGAATGGTATGCGATCCGCCCCGGCACCGATGTGGCGGTGGCTTTAGCGCTTTGCCATGTATTGATTGAAGATAATCTCTACGACAAGGCCTTTATCGAGCGTTATGTGGAAGGGTTTGATGCCTTCGCCGCCGAAGTGAAAGCCTACACCCCTGAGTGGGCCGAAACCGTTTCCGATGTGCCCGCCAAAGATATTCGCCGCATCGCCCACGAATTTGCGGCCAAGGCGCCCCATGCTGTGGTGGATTTTGGTCACAGAGCCACCTTTACCACTGAAGAGTTTGAAATGCGCCGCGCCTTGTACGCTGCCAATATTTTGATTGGCAATATCGAGCGTAAGGGCGGTATCTACCTAGGTCAAAAGCCTGGAGACTATAACAAGTTGGCGGGAGAAAGTGTGGCGCCCGTATTGGGTAAGCCCGGCGTGAAAGATATGCCTAAGCCTGCGGCGAAACGTATCGACCAAGTGGAAGAGCAGTATGCCATGATGTGGTCGTCGGGCGGGATTTATCAAACCATCCTCGATGCGACCTTAAGTGCCGTGCCCTACCAATTACACGGTTGGGTGATGTCCCGCACCAACCCTATGCAAACCATGACCGACAGGGCGCGTGTGGTTGAAGCCTTGAAAAAGCTCGACTTTGTTGCCGTGTGCGATGTCTATATCAGCGAAACCGCCGCCTATGCCGACGTGATTTTACCCGAATCGACTTACCTTGAGCGCGATGAGGAAATCGCCGACAAGTCGGGTAAAAATCCAGCCTACTATGTGCGCCAACGTGTGGTGGAAACCCTAGGCGACACTAAGCCCTCATGGCAAATCTTTAAGGACATTGGCCATAAGCTCGGGCTAAGTGAATTCTACCCTTGGGACAATATGGAAACCCTGCAACTGTTGCAGGTAAACCGTGACACAGACCTGCTTCGCCGCATTAAGGACGAAGGTTTTGTTAGCTTCGGTAAGCCCATCATGCTGCGCGAACCTAAAATGGTGGCCGAGTTTACTAAGGCCTACGCCAATGCTAAACCCGTCGATGAAGACGGCACCTACGGCAGTTTACTCAGCTTTAAAACCCCAAGCGGCAAGATTGAATTGACCTCAGCCAAGGTTGAAGCCATGGCGCCAGGACGCGGGGTGATTAAGTTCCGCGAAGTGCATTTGAAGAAAGCTGACGAGCTGTACTTTATCCAAGGCAAGGTCGCCGTGCATACCAATGGCGCGACTCACAATATCCCCATGCTGGCTAACCTGATGTCGGATAACGCCATTTGGGTGCATCCCGTTACGGCGGGCAAGTTAGGCATCAGCAATGGCGACCCAATTCGGTTAACCAGCAGCGTGGGTAGCGAAGAAGGCCACGCCTTAGTCACCCCGGGCATTCGCCCCGATACCGTGTTTGCCTATATGGGCTTTGGCTCTAAAAACAAAGAGTTGGTTAGAGCGACTGGTAAAGGTATCCACTGCGGAAACTTACTGCCCCATCAAACAGCACCTGTGTGTGGCATGAATATTCATACGACAGGCGTCACGCTGGCAAAACGCTAATTGGAGGCTCAAATGACGAAAAGATATGTGATGGTGCACGATGAGAACAAGTGCATCGGCTGCCAAGCCTGTAACGTGGCCTGTCGCAGTGAAAACGGCGTCCCCGAGGGCGTGACTCGCTTACAAGTGCGTGTTGAGGGCCCTTTCGGCGAGATGCCACACCTGCACTTTAAGTACCACAGGGTGTCGTGTCAGCAGTGTGAAGATGCGCCCTGTGTGAAGGTGTGTCCAACGGGGGCGGCCTACGTAGGTGAGGATGGCATTGTCTCCATCCATGGCGATAAGTGTGTGGGTTGTATGTACTGCGTGGCGGCGTGCCCCTACAAGGTACGTTTTATGAATCCCGAAACCAAAGTGGCAGACAAGTGTAACTTCTGTAAGGACACGCGTTTGGCCCGGGGTGAAGAGCCCGCCTGTGTGACGGTGTGTCCGACCGATGCCTTAGTCTTTGGCGATGCCAACGATCCACAAAGTGATGTGGCAAAACTGCTTAACACTAAGATCACTTACCAAGATAAGACCCATTTAGGCACCAAGCCTAGGGTATATCGCGTTCCTACCAAAAGAGGGGGGATTTGATTATGAACAATACTTGGGGCGATATGGCGCAATATGATCCCGTCACTTGGCATTGGATCATCGCCGTGTATCTGTTTATGGCGGGCTTATCCGCCGGAAGTTTGCTGATTGGCATTGGCCTGCGTTGGTTTAATAAGGATCAAGCGCAGGGGGAGACCAGTATTCTCAAGGCCGCTGCCATTATTGGCCCAGTGGCCATTTGCCTAGGCTTGGCATGTTTAGTGTTTGATTTAACGAAGCCTTTCCACTTCTGGCTGATTTTAATCAACTATAACTTCCAGTCCGTTATGGCGATTGGGGTATTAGCGCTACTGGCTTACTCACCCTTGGCATTTGCCTACGCGATTCTTGTGCTGCGTGACGAACTGCCAAAGTGGGGCTTAGGTTTCCTCGTGCCTATTGCTAAGCTGCTGATGCCCTTTAGAAAGCTGATTGAAGTGTTGCTGTTTATCCTTGCGATTGGCGTGGGCGCTTATACAGGCTTCTTAATCTCGGCCATGAATGCCTATCCGATGCTGAATACCGCGGTATTGCCGGCGCTGTTTTTAGTCTCTGGTTTATCGGCGGGCGCTGCTGCCAATGCGGTGCTGGCGCTGGTGATGTTCAAGACTGATAGCCACGACAAGACCTTAGCCAAAATGCATGGCTTAGAGCTGCCAGTGATGGCCATCGAAATCATGTTCCTGTTTATGTTGTTTTGCGCCTTGTACTTTAAGGGCGGCGCGGCTGCTGTGGCGCTGGCATCACTCACCTCTGGCGTGTGGGCGAGCGTATTCTGGATTGGCGTGGTTGGGGTTGGTTTTGGTATTCCATTGCTGTTTATGCTGTTGCCTGCCGCGACTCGCCACAGCAAGGGCGCGATGATCATGGTGGCCTGCGCCAGCTTAACCGGCGTGTTAGCACTAAGACACTTTATTGTGTATGCGGGACAAAGCTATCTAAGTTAGTGCTCTGGTGAACTGCAATCTCGATGGGATAAGTCACACATCCCCTGCAAGCAAAAAGCACCGGTAACGGTGCTTTTTTATGGCGGCAATTGGCAGCGATTGGAAGGGGATTATTGCGGTAATTATTGCGGCAATAGCTCAATCACAGATTTCACCGTAAGCACTAAGGCGCTGATAGCGCAGAGGGCTAAGGTTGCCATCTTGGTCTTATGCTTATCCACATTCCCCACCAGTTTACCCGCCACTAAATAGCCTAAAAAGACCGAGGGCAGCAGCATCAGGGATAACCATAAATGCTTGATTTCGAGCAGGCCCGTCACCCCAAGGATGACCAGCGCTATGGTTGAGCTGAAGATAAAGAAGGCTGAGAGTGCGGCGCGAAATTTTGAGGCATCCTTACCCGCTAACAAAATCGCCATCGGTGGGCCACCAATGGCGGCAATATTACCGAAGATCCCCGATACCACGCCCGCGCCAAACAGAGTCGCTTTATTCACTGGCAGGCTGAATTTATACAGGCTCAGCACCACGGCGACCGCCACAATGCCAGCAATCGCCAGACCAAGAATCGGCTGCGGCGCAAACAGCAACAGGCTGGCACCGATAAAACCTCCGGGCACTCGACCAATCAGCGCATATTGCAAGCCGTTGAATTCTAAATGGCCGCGCTCACGCAGTAGGGTGAGCAGGGCGATGGAAAAACCCATCACAATCACCGGGGCTGGCACTAATTCGGGGTCGACAATATACAGCAGCGGACTCGCCACCACAGCAAGACCAAAGCCAATCAGACTCTGGGTGAGGGCACCTAAAAACACAATCACAGACGCAATGGCGAGCGTTTGTGGATCTATCAAGGAGAACATAGGATTCCATCAAAAACAAAATAGGGATCGTTACTCTAACCCATCAGGCAAGATGAGTATTAACGATCCCTAATAATTAGTTACGGCAGGATTATGGACGCCTGAGCGTTATTCCATATCTTCCCACTCGATCCCCATTTCGTCCATCAACCGTTTCGCTTCGGCGGGAATGCTGTCTGGGCTATCTTTCGACAGATCGGCATCATTAGGCAGAGGCTGGCCGGTGTAGGCATGCAAAAATGCTTCACACAAGAGTTCGCTATTGGTGGCGTGGCGCAGGTTGTTCACCTGACGACGGGTACGTTCATCCGTGAGGACTTTTAGCACTTTGAGCGGAATAGACACAGTAATTTTCTTTACTTGTTCATTCTTCTTGCCATGTTCAGCATAGGGGCTGATGTATTCCCCATTCCATTCAGTCATTGACTCACCTGTTATAACGCTAAATTCGGGGCAGATTTTAAACCCTTACAGATAACAGTCAAATTATTGCTACTATTTCTTAGTGATTGCAAACAGATTTCTTTATGTTTAGACGTCTAAACGTCTTAACGCCTATTGACGATGCCACTGGGCTTAGGTACATTTAGACGTCCAGACATCTCTTTGCGAACTTAGGAGTTCCCGATGACCGCAGGCAAATTAGTGACCGAACGTCAATTAGCCACATTAGCAGTGCGTCAGGGTATCGAAAGCGATACTCAGTATGGCGCTGTGGTGCCGCCAATTTACCTGTCGACGAATTACGCCTTCGATGGTCATAAAAATCCTCGCGAATTTGATTACAGCCGTTCCGGCAATCCTACCCGCAGCATCCTAGGTGATGCCCTAGCTAAGCTGGAAAAGGGCGCAACTGGTGTGGTGACTTGCACTGGTATGGCGGCCATTACCTTAGTGACTACGTTGCTTGGCCCTGATGACTTGCTGGTGGTGCCCCACGATTGCTACGGCGGTTCGTACCGTTTATTCACTAACTTGGCTAAAAAGGGCCAATTTAAACTGCTGGTGGTCGATCAAACCGACGCTCAAGCGCTCGAGCAAGCTATCGCCCAGCAACCTAAGATGGTGTGGATTGAAACCCCCTCTAACCCTCTGCTGCGAGTCGTCGATATCGAAGCTATCGCGAAGGCGAGCCACGCCGTGGGCGCTTTAGTGGTGGTGGACAACACTTTCCTCTCGCCAATTTTGCAGCAACCGCTGTTACTGGGTGCCGATATCGTTATCCACTCCACCACTAAGTACATCAATGGCCACAGCGATGTGGTGGGCGGCGCTGTGATCGCCAAAGATCCTCAACTCGGTGAGACCTTACATTGGTGGTCGAACACCTTAGGCTTAACGGGGTCAGCTTTCGACAGTTATCAAACCCTGCGTGGCCTGCGTACCTTAGCCGTACGCATTCGTGAGCACCAAAGCAATGCCCAGCGTATTGTGGATGTGCTGACAAGTAGCCCAGTGGTGAGCAAAGTGTATTACCCAGGCCTTGCGGAACACCCCGGCCATGCCATTGCCGCCAAGCAGCAAAAAGGCTTTGGCGCTATGCTGAGTTTTGAGCTTAAGGGCGGCGAGGCTGAAGTGGTCGCCTTTTTAGATGCCTTAAGTTTATTCAGCGTGGCCGAGAGCTTAGGTGGCGTTGAGAGTCTCGTGGCCGTGCCCGCGACTATGACACACAGGGCGATGGAGCCCCAAGCGCGTTATGAAGCTGGCATTAAAGACACCCTATTACGTTTGTCGGTTGGTATTGAAGATGCCGACGACTTAGTTGCAGATATTCAAGCAGGATTGGCCGCCGTCGCGGCTTGTCAGTAGAGGAATTCGAGATGGCACGTTGTCACTTACATAAATTTGGTGGTTCCAGCTTAGCCGATGCCGATTGTTATCGCCGAGTCGCCCATATTCTGTTAACCCATGGTCATAGTGATGATCTGGTGGTGGTGTCTGCCGCGGGTAAAACCACTAACTTTTTATATAAATTATTGTCCCTGCGCGATAGCAACCAATTATGGCAAGAAGAGTTGCAAGTCCTTATCAGTTATCAGCAAGGCTTGATTGAGCAGCTGTTATCCAATGAGCAAGCGCGGGATCTGCGTGAGCGTTTAACTACGGATAAAGCCCAGTTAATCAGTCTATTATCTTTAGATTCCCGTAACGATTACCAAATTAGCCATGTGGTGAGCTTTGGTGAACGTTGGTCGGCGCGCCTGATGGCCGCGCTGCTGCGTGAATCGGGTGTCGCCGCAAGTCATGTGGATGCCTGTTCGATTCTCGTGGCCGACGAGGCCGCCGTGCCGCAAATTCGTGTGCAAGAATCCCGTACCAAAGTGCAAGCTTTACTGGCCGCGCATCCTAACGAGCGTTTAGTGATCACAGGTTTTATCTGCGCCAACGAGCGTGGCGATACCTTGCTATTGGGTCGCAATGGCTCTGACTTTAGTGCCAGCTTAATTGCTAGCCTTGCCGACATTGAACGCGTGACCATTTGGACCGACGTTGAAGGGGTATTTAACGCCGATCCGAATAAGATCAACGATGCGAAATTACTCAAGAGCATGTCCCTCGCCGAAGCCGACCGCTTGGCGCGTTTAGGCTCGCCCGTGTTGCATTCACGCACTTTGCAGCCGCTATTTAACACTGAGGTGAGCCTGGCCGTGCGCTCAAGCTACGCCTCCCATACCGACTTTACCCTGATTGCTCCCCACAGTTCCTCGGCGAGTGCGCCCGTGGTGACCAACCTGAATGCCGTGGTGTTATTTGGCTTTAAGATTGCGGGCGATGTGGCCAGCCTGCTCGAGCAATTAGTCGAAGCGGGGTTAACGCCGCTGGCCCATTGGGTATCGGCGCATCAACGACTCGAACTTGCCTACACCGCTGAAAACCAGAAACAAGTACAAAAGTTATTGGATGCACAGGCCGAAGCCCTCGGCATTAAGGAGCTGCAAATTAATACCGAACTCGGTTTAGTGGCGCTTGTGAGTGCCGATGCCGAGCATTATCGCCGCAGCTTTGCCCGTTTACTGAGCCGCGACGCTAAGCCTTTGTTCAGTGGTGACTTAAGTCTGGTGACCTTAGTGCCACAGTCGCAGGTTAATCTGCTGACGCAAAAAGTGCATCGCCGCTGTGCTGGTCCACGTAAACGCATTGGTGTATTACTGCTGGGTGTGGGCAATATTGGCGAGGCGTGGGTGAAGCTGTTTAAGTCAGTTTCTCCCTCGTTGAATCAAGAGCTTGAAGCACGTGTCGAACTCGTCGGTTTAGTGAGTTCCAGCAAAGCCCTGATCAAGTCTGTGGCTGTGGATTTAGAAAACTGGCAGCAGGAATTCGATGCCGAGGCAACACCTTGGCAATATGATCACTTATTCGAACAATTAGAACAACTTAACTGTGATGAACTGATTGCATTAGATATCAGCGCCAGCGCCAGTTTAACCCTGCAATACCCAGAGTTTTTCGAGCGCGGCATCCATATGGTCAGCGCGAACAAGCTTGCGGGTTCAGGCCCGCTGCCGTTCTACCGCGAGCTGAAGGAGCAACTCGGTTATCGCCGTCTATTCTGGCGCTATAACGCCAGCTGCGGCGCGGGTCTACCTATCCAGCACGCCTTAAACGATTTGCGTAACAGTGGCGATAGCGTTGAAGCTGTTGGCGGGATTTTCTCTGGTACCCTGTGTTGGTTATTCGAGAAATACGATACCAGCAAACCCTTCTCGGAATTAGTGGTTGAAGCGCGTGGCCTCGGCATTACCGAACCCGATCCCCGCGACGATCTTTCTGGCCGCGATATGCAGCGCAAGCTGCTGATTTTAGCCCGTGAAATCGGTCTTGAAATCGAGCTTGAGGATATTGAGCTGCGCTCCTTAGTGCCAGCCCATTTAGCGGATATTCCGCTGGAACAATTCCTTGCTCGTATCGGTGAGTTGGATGATGAATTGCAGCAACAATACGGCGCTGCGGCAGAGCAAAATAAAGTGCTCAGATATGTCGCCTCCTTGGACAATAGTGGCGCGACCCTAAAAGCCGAGGTGGGATTACAGTGGATTGATGCGAATCATCCCTACGCTAATCTCACGCCCGGGGACAATGTGTTTGTGATCCGCTCTGCTTTCTACCAAGGTAATCCTCTGATTATCCGTGGACCGGGTGCGGGCCGTGAGGTAACAGCGGCGGCGGTGCAATCGGATCTGACGCAGATCTGTCGTGATCTGCTGCAAGAATAGTGATAAACCCAGACACTTGAATCTCGTATCTTCAAGTTGATTCGACCTATATTCATAGACTTAAAGGACTCATTCGAGTCCTTTTTTGTTGGCTAAAATTAGGTCTAGGATCTAAGCGGCAAACAAGGGATAAGAAAATGCCAAAAAGGGAGATTTTTTGGCTTGACTTAACCGCCAGTTTCTCTAGTATATGGACATATAGACGTCCAAACGTCCATATGGATTAAACTACTGCATTAATAAGTCGTACCAGCGCGATGGAGCGTCGCACTCGGGCGGTTGAGGAAATACACATGGCTTTTCATCACGCACAACATTCACATTCGCTAAACCAAAGTTTGTCTGAACTTAATGGCGATATTAATGTTTCTTTTGAGTTTTTCCCGCCATCAACCCCCGAAATGGAACAGATCCTGTGGAACTCTATCCGCCGTTTAGAGCCGCTGAATCCTAAGTTTGTTTCAGTGACCTATGGTGCCAACTCGGGCGTACGTGACCGCACCCACGGCGTGATTGAACGTATTCAAAAAGAAACCAATCTGGTTGCCGCGCCGCACTTAACCTTAGTGGATGCCAGCGACGAGGAACTGTTAGATCTGGCGAAGCATTACTGGAAATCGGGGATCCGCGACATAGTTGCACTGCGTGGCGATTTGCCTGCGGGCAGCCCGAAACCGACTCGCTTTGCGGCGGATTTAGTGCGCTTACTGCGCTCAGTGGCCGACTTTGATATTTCGGTTGCCGCTTACCCTGAAGTACATCCAGATGCGGCTAATGCTCAGGCCGATTTGATTAACCTCAAGCGTAAAATCGATGCCGGTGCTAGCCGTGCTATTACCCAGTTTTTCTTCGATGTTGAATCTTACCTGCGTTTCCGCGACCGTTGCGTTGCGGCGGGAATTGATGTTGAAATCGTGCCCGGTATTTTACCCGTGACTAACTTCACCCAGCTAAAACGTTTCGCGGGCATGACCAATGTGAGCTTGCCGAGCTGGTTGCATAAGCAGTTCGATGGCCTAGAGAATGATGCGGGCACTCGTCAGCTGGTGGGCGCTAACGTGGCGATCGATATGGTCAAAGTGTTATCCCGTGAAGGTGTTAAAGATTTCCACTTCTACACCCTTAACCGCGCCGAGCTGACCTATGCGATTTGCCATACCTTAGGGGTTCGCCCAAAGGCGGTATAACGCAGTCAACGCCCATAAAAACGCCGCTACTGAGCGGCGTTTTGTTTTTGGCTAATTACTAAATCCTAAATTGGGAGAGCAGAGTCGTTAAGCGCATTGAAAGCTGCGCGAGTTCATCCCCCGCCCGCGCGGTTTGCACGGCACTCTCGGTCGCGTTGGTCGCAATATCATTAATATTATTGACGTTTTTATTAATTTCCGCCGAAACGGCGCACTGCTCATTGGCGGCGCTGGCTATTTGAATGTTCATTTGGCTGATGGTGGATACCGCTTGGGTAATGGCCTCGAGGGCTGAACCCGCCTCATGCACCAGTGATACGCAGCTCTGTGTAGTGGCCGTGCTGGTATTCATGCTACTGACCGTGGCCTTAGCACTCTGTTGCAACGTTTCTATCATCTGCTGAATTTCTGTGGTGGAAGCCTGAGTACGGCTGGCGAGTGTGCGTACCTCATCCGCCACCACGGCAAAGCCACGGCCTTGTTCTCCGGCGCGGGCGGCCTCAATCGCGGCATTGAGGGCGAGTAAGTTGGTTTGATCGGCAATATTGCGGATAACGACTAATACCGAATCAATTTGCGTGGTATTGCGCTCTAGATCGTTAATGGCATTGGCCGCCAAGGCAATCTCATCGGCGAGTAAGCTAATGGTTGATATGACTTTTTCGACTAATTGTTTGCCCTGCTCGGTAGACTCGCTGGCATGGGTTGCTGCATCGGCGGCGTCGGTGGCATTGTGGGCGACCTCTTGCACTGTTGCCGCCATCTCGTTCATCGCGGTGGCAACCTGTTCGGTTTCTAGGTGTTGCCGATTCGCCATTTGCTGGGTTTCATGGGTGATGGCGGACATTTCCTCGGCCGATGTCGCGAGCAAGCTGGTCGAGTCTGATACTTGGGCCACTGTGGCGTGGATTTTCTCAGCGAAACGGTTAAAGGCCTGGGCAAGTTGGGCCATTTCATCCTTGCTCTTCACTTCGATACGGCGGGTTAAATCGCCTTCACCCTCGGCAATATCATTGAGTGCGTCAGTGGTTTCGGCAATTGGACGGGTAATACTCTTAGCGATAAACCACGCAATGACAGTACCGATTAAGAGGGCTATGACCCCTATCATGATGAGTTTCAAACGAATATCGGACATTACTTGCTCAGAATGGCTTCTGTCCAGCGCAATATCTAATACCCCGAAGGTTTTGCCCGAATAGTCCTTTATTCCATGGCGATAGAGCGCAAAGCTCTTGCCGTTTAAATCTATGGTGCGGATCAATTCGTCGCCTTGCATAACGCTCTTAAGTTCGCTGGCGGCGCTGGTGTCTGTGGTAAACGTGCCTCCGAAGGGGACAAAGCCGCCATCTTTTGGAAGCAGAAGACTGATCTCGGCCTGATAAGCATTTTTAAAATGATCGAAGAAGGTTTGGCCAAAGGACATGCCAAATTCCACCGAGCCCGTGTGCTGCCCTTGGTAATTCATCGGCACTAGCCCGCGGATCCCTAAGCCTTCCACGCCATATTCTAAGCCGCTAAGCGGTTGTTTTTGTGTGTTAGTTTCGACAATGGTTTTACGGATCGCGGTGAGGTCGTCACCATATTTCTCAGGGCGGTGTAGGCGTAAAAACGACGTGGCAGGCGGGGTGTGGAACTGAAACTGCTGCACGGCAAAATCTTGTTTCAGATGGGTAAATAGCGGCAATGTGCGTTGCAGTAATTCATCACGGTCGCGTGCGGCAAAGCTGCTTTGGATCTCAGGGGTTAAGGAGATTAATGTCGCCATTGCCTGCGCTCTTTGGCCCGATGAGGCGATATTGGCGACTGCGGTTTCGTACAGTTTGTGCAGTTCCCGCTGCTCGGACTCGCGAATTTGGCGACTAAATTCCGATAGCACCAGCGGCATGATAAAGCTCATCACCGCAAATAGTAGTAGGCTGATCCCTAACACTATCCTAGTGCTAATGTTTAAATTCTTCACAGTTAACCTCCAAATATCCGTATGCCTGCCTAATTATCTTTTTGAATATTATAGAGATACTGCTTTTTAGATTTGGGAGCGGCTTAGCCTTTTTCAGTTGTTTTCCGTTTTTTTGCAGATTTCGTGGCAGCGTGCACAGATCTTTTTTCGTGACGAATATTTACTTAGCCTGCTAACTAAGTATAATGCTTAGCAGGCTAAGTAAATGAGTAAGCATGATGCAGAAAGAATTAGAGCGATTGAAGGAGTTATCCCTGGCGGAACATTTGGGCCGCTTGCACCGACTATGGCGCACCGTGGCGGATGTGGAATTAGCGCCACTCGGGTTAACTCATCCTCGCTGGACGGCATTGTGGAAGTTATTGCGTCTGGGCGACAACGTGAGCCAGAAGGTGTTGGCGGATGCGCTGGAAATTGAATTGGCTTCTTTGATGCGCACTTTAGGGCAGCTTGAGGAGCAAGGTTTAGTCGAGCGTCACTGCTGCACTAAAGATAAGCGCGCCCGAATCGTGTCGTTAACGCCCGCGGGAAAGGATGTATTAAAGCAAGTCGAAGCGCGGATTATTCAAGTGCGTGCTGAGTTGTTGGCTGGGATCAGCGCCAGCGAGCTTGGTGAGTTTGAACGCATCATTAGTCTAATCAGTGATAACGCCTTAGCCAAGTTGGCTAAGAGCACAGAAATTCTTGAGTGAGAAATAAGATGACACCGGATCAACAATTTGCCCGCCTCGTAAAAATCGCCATGCTCGGTTTTGTGGCTGTGTTTGGCTATTTTATGTTTGCCGACGCTATGATGCCCTTGACCCCACAGGCCATGGCAACCCGTGTGGTGACTAAGGTGACTCCGCAGATCAGCGGTAAGATTCAAACCATTAATGTGAAGAATAACCAAGTGGTCGCCAAGGGCGATTTACTGTTTCAAGTCGACCCCGCTCCCTTTGAGTTAGCCGTGTCTCAGGCCAAGTTGGCCCTAGAGCAAGTGCGTCAGGACAATGCCGAGTTAGATGCTTCGTTGCTAGCCGCCAAGGCGGAAGTGAATGCCAGTACCACTACGGCTCAACTTAAGCGCCGTGAAGCTAAACGTTTAGATGCGCTGTATGCCACCCATGGTGTGTCGCAGCAGCAACGGGATCAGGCCGATAGCGATGCGGATGCTGCCGAGGCGAATCTGTTAGCCGCTAATGCTCGCCTCGATAAACTCAAAGTGAGCCGTGGCCTCTATGGCGAAGAAAACCTCAGAGTGCGGCAAGCGAAAAATGCCTTAGAGCAAGCCGAGCTGAACCTGTCTTACACCCAAATTCGTGCCGACCAAGATGGGGTGGTGACCAACCTGCAACTCGAAGTGGGTAGTTTTGCCGCTGTGGGCCAGCCGCTACTCGCCTTAGTCTCTGATAAATTAGATATTATTGCCGACTTTCGTGAAAAGACCTTACGTGGTGTTAACGCATCTTACCCTGCATTAATCGCCTTCGATGGCGAGCCTGGCCGTTTATATCGCGCCCAAGTGAGCAGTGTGGATGCCGGTGTGAGTGCGGGGCAGTTTGATGCTAATGGCCGTTTAGCGGCGCCGCAGGAGTCGGACCGCTGGGTGCGTGATGCGCAGCGCCTAAGACTGCATTTAGTATTAGACGACAATGCGATGAACAACCTGCCAGCAGGTGCGCGTGCCACTGTGCAATTGCTGCCTGACAATACGCTGTTTAGCCTGCTAGCCAAGGTGCAGATTAAGGTCATTAGCCTGCTCCATTACATCTATTAATCTCAAGGCCATTCGCATGTTGTTACGCCACAACCCTTTAACTACCAATGATTTACGTCAGTGTTTGCGCATTGCCACTGGTGGCACCATTGGCTTTACCCTGTGTAAGCTCTTTGGGTGGAGTAATGGGGTGTTTTTTACGGTAACCCCAATGTTATTGCTGGGACTCGTCCCTGTGATGAGTGGCCATGCGATGCGGCAGTTACTGGCCTCATCGGCCATGGCGGGGCTTGAAGTCGGTCTGCTCGGAGGTTTCTTCGGTAGCCACCCCGGATTGATGACGCCGATTGTCTTTTTACTGTTTTTATATCGTTTTGCGGCTATGTCCCGCGGTAGCCTATTTCTGTTTGGCGCCAATGGCGTGCTGAGTTTAAGCATTATGCTGCACTTTGCCAGCTATCCGGGCACAGATCTCAATGACTTAATCTTCAGTAATTTCTGGGCGACGGGATTGTCTGTGGTTATCGCCTATCTGATGACGGCACTCTGGCCGGATGTCGAGCCTCGTCCAGCCTACAAACCCGGCCCTAAGGCGCCGCACCGTATGCGCCACGAGGCTTTACTCGGTGCCAGCATTGCCACGCTCTCTTTCTTAGTGTTTCAGATTTTCGATTTGCGTGATTCTATGTCGGCGCAGGCGACCACCTTGTTACTCCTGTTCCCTATGCATTGGAACGGGGCGCTAGATTATGCCCGCAAACGCGCGTTGGGCACTCTACTTGGGGTGTCGTTTGGGGTAATGGTGCAACTCTTTCTCTACGATTGGTCTGGATTGCTGATCCTGATTGTGCCGCTGCTGTGGATTGGGCTTATGTTGTTTGCTCAGGCCCATGTGAAAGAGGCGAGTGGTTCTGGTGTGGGGTTTGGTGCCATGACCACCCTAGGGATTTTGTTTGGCCAATACTTAACCCCTGGCAACGACCTGATTTTTAGTGCGCTGTACCGGGTGAGCAGTATTTTTGTGGCGATTGTTGCGACGTTATTCCTCTGTTATCTGCTTCATAAGTTATTGAATAGCTTTGAAGCGACTCGATTTGGTTATTAATAACTTAATATTAGATTCTTTTAATACTTGTTCAGTGGAGATTCGAGGAGTAAGGTACAAACTCGTTTAGTGTGGGCTAAACGTGTGAACGCAAAACTCAATTATCTCTTTTTAACGACCTAGCTTTAGGACTTGGCTATGCACTTGAGCCGTTTAAGTTCTACTCAAGGTATGTTCAAGGATAGAAAATGAATATTAAAATTAGAACATTAGCCAAAGGCATCGCGCTGATCTACGGCTGTGCCTTGACCTCTGTAGCCATAGCCAATCCAACCCCAGTCCCGCCAGCGGGACAACTCTGCGTGACCTGTCACGGCGCCGAAGGCGAGGGCATTGAACCCCTCGGCCCCCGTCTCGCTGGACTTTCGAAAGAATATATCAGCACCCAATTACAACATTTTCAGGCCGGTGTGCGCCAAAACGCTACCATGATGCCAATGGCGATGACACTGCAAGGTGATGGCATCGAGCAGGTGGCCAGTTACTTCTCCGCCAAATCACCTAAGACTGAGGTCAAGCCCGTGATCCGTGGTGAGCAGGTGACCTTTAGCGACGATACCGCGCGCTTAGCCTATCAAGGCGATTGGTCTCGCGGCTTACCTGCCTGCGTGACTTGCCATGGCCCCTCGGGTTTAGGTGGTGGCCTGTTCCCTCGTTTAGCGGGTCAACAGGCCAGTTATATCAAGACGCAGCTCTTGGCGTGGCAAGCGGGCACTCGTAAGGGAGATGTGGACGGCATGATGGCCAATGTGGCTAACAAGCTGACCGCCGCCGAGGTGGATGCCTTAGCGAACTACTTTGCGAATTTGAAATAAGGAGCCGGCCATGAAATCTTCTGCCATCTTACTATTGGCCGCAATGGGCGTGCTAACAGCTCAAGTGCAGGCTGCGAATGAGTTACCCGACAAACAAGCGCCATTGCCCTCAGTCCCTAAAAACCCTGATCAAACCTATCTTACGCCAAGACCCTTAAGTGCGATTCCCGAAGGTGCCTTCGGCGATAAAGTACGCTTGGGTTATCAGTTATTTGTGAATACCCAGCAGCTGAGAGATAAGTATGTGGGTAACGAGCTTAACTGTGCCAACTGCCATATGGATGCGGGCCGTAAGGCGAATGCGTCACCGCTTTGGGGCGCCTATTTTGCCTATCCCGCGTATCGTAAAAAAGACGATAAAGTAAATACCTTTCAAGAAAGGGTACAAGGCTGTTTTAACTATTCGATGAATGGTAAAGCCCCCGCAGCGGGCAGCCCCGAGCTGGTCGCGCTATCGGCCTATGCCTACTGGTTAGGGATGAGTGGCTTGATGGATGCGGCTAATCTTGATGGTCCAGTACCAGAACTTAGTGATGCCGAATTGGTTAAAGGCGCCAAACGTGAGGATTTCCCGCTGCCAGACACACTAGCTAAAGCCATGACAGTGGAACAACGCGCGAATCTGCCTGGCCGTGGTTATCCTGAGATCCCCAAACCTGAACTCGCGTTTTCACCTGAGCGTGGCAAAGCCGTGTATACCGCACACTGCCAAGCGTGCCATGGCGCCGATGGTCAAGGCCAAGCGATTGCGGGAGTTTACTCTCTGCCGCCATTATGGGGTCCTAAGAGCTACAACTGGGGCGCTGGTATGCACAGGGTCAATACGGCCGCATTCTTCATTTATGAAAACATGCCCTTCGCTAAGAGTATTCAGCTGACTAACCAACAGGCTTGGGATGTTGCGGCTTACATTAACTCCCATGAAAGGCCACAGGACCCACGCAATAAGGGCGATGTGAAACAAGCGCAGGAAAAATACCATAACGACAATGACTACTACGGTGTCGAAGTCGATGGCAAAGTGCTTGGCACCGCTTCTTATCCGGTGTTTCCGAAAAAGTCTTAGTTGAGTCGCTTTGATTGACTGTTCTCGCGGTGAAATAAAGCGAGTGAATTAGTTAGGCAGAAAGCCAGCAAGCTTAAAGTTTGCTGGTTTTTTATTGGTCAATTGTACTGACTAGCTATAGGACTTACGTTGTAGGGGAATTCGTGTGTTTGCTGATATCAACGTATAGGTGAGTCATGGCATTCGCTCACCGACTCGCAGCGAGTCTATCCGTGGATGCTCGACCGCCCCGTCCTTGGGGCGGACGGTCGTCTCGCTAATCACCATGACTCGCCTTTCGGGCATCAGTGTGGTCTGTTGATTTCAAAATCGATCTTGAATACATGAAACGTAGCGAGGGAGTAGAACCCTCTCTACGTTTTCTAAGAAGCTGATTTACGCTGGTTTTTGATCAAAGGAAACAGAGTGTTGTTACACCTTACTGTATTTCTTTAGTAAGAGGAAATCTCGAGCGTACTAACCTCAAGCAAAGTCTAAACACAAGGTATAATGGGAAATCTATAAAATGACTTCAAGGCGAGCCTAAAAATGTATGGGGTTTTGCTTGGGTGTTTATGTAATCAATTGAATTTATAACTCTTTCACTTTGCCTAATACTATTTACCGCGCTAAAACGTTTATCGGTAAATAAGCTCTCGATTTTTCTGGATGAAAAATGTTGATAGCCCACTGATACTAATGCTAACTTATTGTCATTATTAAATTATTTTCTTGTTTATTACCATATTCAACTCTATTCGGGTTGGGTTTTATTAGAAGAGCAGGTAATACACTGTATTAACTCAAGGACAGTTCGGTGAAATATAAGAACTTCAAGCCACTGGTTCACAATTTTACCCACTCGTTTGTGGGAGGTTGTAACTATCTTGATGGAAAATTTATATTTGAAGACCTTTTCGAGTTAGCTGAACAACGCAGAGGTCGAAAGGTGGTTGTGCAATGGCTACCTTTCTCAGAACAGCAAGATCCTGAACTCTCAGAACGAGTTAAAAGTTCGATAGGTTTTTACTTAGCTTGGTTACCTAAAATGGCATCAAGTTTGGGTGTAGAATTGGAAAAACTCACAGATTACCGAACTGAAGTGTATGTGACACTTCTCCGAGACATTTGTGTTAAAGCTATTGCGCACGATGATCGTGGGAAAGAATATTCATACATCATCAGCAATTGAGTTATAAGTTGCTTAAGCTGGACAAATTTAAGCGCGGCTTCGCCGGAAATTTGCCCCTTAACAAAGCGTAGGTATGCCTAGTTGACCATGGAAGATTTAAGAATAATAAACGAGTTTGCTAATAGAGAAAGGTGACCATAGCTGTGTTGGTTGCCTTTGTTATCTTCGGTGGGGTTATCGCAATCAATTACTTTGCTGATATTTATATCAATCCAGCGATTCCATTTTTCGTTGGATTGGCTATTTGCATTACGGGATTCTACAAATGGTATCGGTGTCCTAAGTGCAATTCCGTACCAAGAGCATTAGGACGAGCAGGTGTCCAAATATCGCCACATTATTGTGGGGAATGTGGAGCTAAATTACGGTGAAAGCATTCCGCTAATAAATACTTCATCTATTCAAGCTTCGGATTAACATCAAATTGCATTCAGCATGTATGAATCCATGAATACATTTTTCATAACGCAGGAATGCGGCTCACTGAGCTAAATAAACACACAAAATATGATTTTAGTTAGACACCACTTGATGAATACAGCTAATTAAAGGGCAATAAATCCCTAGGCATTTATTGGCATGCTAAATCGATATGAGTATCTTGATGATGGAATGATTGTTCCAACGTTAATGAAAAAACCATTATTATTTCTGCGTTATCACTCCGATGCCATAAGGATTACCGTGCCCAAGCATTTACCCGAACATCAGTTCGATACAGCGCAAATTTGCCCTTTATGCCAAGGGGCGAATCAGTGCGCAATGACTCTTGGGGCTGATATAAGTGACTGTTGGTGTGCTAAGCAGAGGTTTCCTAATTTGACTCAATTGCTATCTAGCGATTTGGCGGTGGGTTTATCGACATGCGATGCAGCAGGGTTGAGTGCTGATAAGTTAGCGCAACTATTATCGCAACCTGCGATGGCTTGTATTTGTGAGACTTGTTTAAGCCGGATAAAGCGAGAGCTAACTGCTTCCGCTATATTAGAGGATAAAAACAGCCCATCGGGATTAGGCGATGGGCTGGGATATGAGGTGAAGTAAGCGATTAAGACTTATCGGTGAAATAGTCTATACGCACAGTCGTTTGTGCTGGCACGGGCTTGCCATGTTCAAACTTAGGGGCATAGCGCCATTCTTCGATCATTTTCAGTGTGGATTTTTCAAATAGCACACCGCCTTTGGATTCGAGCACTTCAGGATTTTTCACAAATCCCATCTCATCAACAGTGAAGTTAAGGGTCACGTAGCCGCTTTTACGTTGTATGAGGTAGGACTTGGGGTATTTGGGTGTCGTACGAAACAGCGGTTGTTGTTCCTGAGTGTCGGCCCATGGGCGCATCTTGCCGATGGCGATACAGTGGGCGGTGGACTCTTCGCGTTTTCCTTGGCGTTCATAAAGTTCGACTAAATAAGCGTGGGCACTTAAGGCGTAGGGATGGCTAAACTTAAGGGCTTCAAACTGCTTAACCACTTCTAACAGTAATGGAATCGCCTTGTCATCATGCTTTTCAGCATATTCAACTGCACCCACTACATAGGTAGCTTTGACTCTGTCTAGGGCATTTTCGGGAAGGATCTCTTTGTAAGTTTCATAGGCCTCGAAGGCATAGTCCCTTACCTGAGCCGTGTACAATCCTGTGTTGGTGAGGCGATCAAAGGTTGCTATCTTTACATCGGCCAACAGCTTTTTATTTGCTGTTTTTTCAGCAATTTCAATAGCATTTTCAAAAAGCTCTTTCGCCACGGTCAGTTTAGGTGAGGTTTCCGCTGCGCCGAGTAGCGGGTCGATAAGCTCAGCTGCATGCTCGCCGTAATGCTTTTTATAATTGCTTAATGCGAGTTGATATAACTCATAGGCCTTGGCCGTTTTCGCCGCATTATCTCCCTCAAAGAGATTCGGCATAGCCACTGTTTTTAGCGCGCCAGCCCAGTTCATGGCGAGGTTCGCTAAATCGACACTGTCCTTGGCATATTGAGCTTCACCGAGTTCGAAGGCCCTTTTGGCACTGGCTTCTATTTGGGCGTCATCACCCTGTTTGAGTGCGGTTTGGTAGTCACTGTAGGCTTGGGAAAAAGTGTTTTCCGAGGCATTTAAGGGTAACGAAGTATTTAAGGCTAAGGCAAATAGACTTGCTAAAGGCAATATTTTTCCGTCTAACATCTTGTATATCCTTATATTTAGTTCTATCGGATAGTACAAATGTTTCACTCTTGATACAAGCTTGTTTTCGCTCTGTTGGTCAGTAGGGGGATTGTAGAAGGTAAGCATTTGCCTACCTTCTGATTTTGCTGGCTAGCTTGGCACACTTTAGGCTGTACTTATTTAGCCACAAACTGCAAACCAAACTGGCCTAAGTCGCCGTAGTGGAATTGACAGTGCTGATTGAGTGGCAAATCTAATACCCCCGCATAGGAGCCTGTGATCACATATTGCCCTCGGGTTAAGCCAATTCCTTGGGCAGATAAGAAGTTGACCAACCAATAAAGTCCAGCTTTAGGGAAACCATTTGGATGAAGCGCGGCTTTTTGCAGAGTTTCACTTGCTTGCTGTCCGCTTGTGGCGATTTCAACATTTAGAGCGAAATGGCCTGTTTCTATCTCGGCAGGAGCAAGCAGTTCAGGCCCTAACCATAGGCCTTGATTGACTAAGCCATCGGCGAGGGCATCGAAGTGATTGGCTTCGCCTGGGTTTTGATAACGACTTTTGATAAGTTCCAAGGCGAGGCGCGTTTTACCGAGGGCGGCGTCGATTTCGGCTTGCGAATAAGGCGTGGCTCGTGGTGGTAAATCGCTGCCAATTTCAAAGGCGAGCTCGGGTTCGACGCGGGCAAGCCCTTTGCTCGAAGGATAAAGTGGACACTCGGCGGTTTCGACATACACATCATGTTGATAGATGGGCGCTACCACGGTTTTTTCGGCGGTTGGGAGTAGGCACTTCCACCCCGCAATCGGGTTGCCTTGGGCGCTAAACTGCTGCGCAATAGTCTGCTGGATGGCAAAGGCCTGGGGGAAATCTTTCGGTCTTAGCGCTTCTTGTAACAGCGCGCCCGCTTCACCCTTGTCGCGGCGCTGCGCGAGTTCTTGTGCTGCTGCGTGAATGGACTCAAGCTGTGTTTTAGCGTCTGTCTGTGACATGTGTAATCCTAACTAACTTATTTAAAAGGCTTATACAGAGTGGTTGATGCCGCAAAAACTGAGCGCAAAAGGCATAAATCGACTCTGTAAATCCAATTTGAGCTAAAAGAGAAATTGCGCTCAATATACCTTTTTGTGCTGCTAAAGGCTTGATAAAACTTAGCTTGAAATGCTCTGCATTTATCGCTGGTAAGATTGATTTAGTGTCAGTTTAACTATCCAATCCGGCGGATAAGTTAATCGCTTTTTAGGCTAGATCTTAGCGCGCCGCGGTGCCAGAATGGCGTTCCTTTCTGCGGTACTACTGGGACTTTTCCGTGAATCAAAGCCATTCTGGATCCTTGGCAACTAATCATGCTCAATTAGGATTGTTGTTTATTTCTGTTGCCGTGCTGTTTTGGGGCATGTTACCCATAGCGCTTAAGCTGTCGGGGAGTTTTATCGATCCTGTGACTTTGACTTGGTTCCGTTTTTTAGTGGCGCTCCTTGTCAGTATTTTGGTGCAGTGGAGTGCGGGGAGTTTGAAACAGTTTGCAGCGCTCGATGCCAAGGTTTGGCTCAGGCTTATCCTCGCCGGACTGTTTTTAATGCTTAACTATGTGTCATTCGTGTATTCCCTCGATTATCTGGCGCCGGGGGCGGCGCAGCTTAATTTTCAAACCTCGCCATTTTTCCTCGCCTTTGGCGGCGTATTGTTTTTTAAAGAACGCTTGAATGCGGTGCAGCTCAGTTGTTTTGCTAGCTTAGCTTTAGGGATGTTGATGTTTTTCCATCCCTATTTAGATTTTTCCGCCACCGATAACCATGAGATCTGGCTTGGGGTGATGATAGTGCAGTTTTCAGCATTGTCATGGACTACCTATGCATTACTTCAAAAGTCACTGTTGAACCGTTTGTCCCCCGCCAACGTACTCTTAGTTATCTATGCCTTAGGGATCTTTGCGATGGCGCCCTTTAGCGACTTTAGCCAATTTGCACAAATGGATAGCTTTGACTGGCAAGTGGCGCTGTTTTGCGCCGCCAATACCTTGATTGCCTACGGTTGCTTCGGACAATCGATGAAGTACTGGCCGACGGCACAGGTGAGCGCCATGCTGGCGTTAACGCCGGTATTTAGCTTTAGTGCCACAGCATTAGTGGTGAGTATTGGTTGGTGGCCAGATGTATTTAAGGCCGATAAATTAGATGCGCTATCGCTATTAGGCATAGGTGTGATTATTGTGTCAGTGATGGTGGTGCAGTTACTGCCCATGTATCGCCAGCGCCGCGCCCGACGTTTGCAACCCGCTTCACAGACCACTGAATAGGTACCCGAGTGATCACACGCCTGACCGATATTCAACTTGAACAGATCCGCGGGGTGATTTTCGACCTCGACGGCACGCTTGCCCATTCAAACCCCGATTTTAAAGGCTTAAGGGCGGCATTAGGTATTGGCTCTGGTACCGATATTCTCGAGCATATACATAGCCTCGACACCACAATGGCCAAGATGCAGGCGCTGGAAATTGTCCATGACTATGAGCTAGAAAGTTCGCGTCAGGCGAGCTGGATTGAAGGTGCGCAGGCGTTGATTGCGTTTTTAAAGACGCGGCAACTGCCGCTGGCGATTTTGACCCGCAATATGCCCGAGGCGGCCAAAATCACCATCGAAAAACTCGGTATTGATATCCCTTTAGTGCTGACCCGTTACGATGCCGAGCCTAAACCTCACCCGCAGGGGATCCACTTAATTTGCGAGCAATGGCAGTTGAATCCGGCGGATATCTTGTATGTGGGGGATTATCTATTCGATCTGCAAACTGCGCAGAATGCTGGTAGCCGCTGCGCCCTCTATTGCCCAGAAGAGGTGCCCGACTATGCCCAAGCGGCGGATTTGCTTATCGCCAATTATCAAAGCTTTATCGACGCTTGGGCATTAGAAACTAAAGGCTAACTATGGTGTGCCCGAATTAATCCCAATGTGGGGCAAAGTCAGGATTTGCGACCCTATGATTGCGATCCAGCTGATTAATTTGCTCGATTTCTGCTGGCGTTAAGTTAATGCTTGCGGCCGTTAAGTTGCTGCGAACATTGTCTCTTTTGGTTGAGGAGGGAATGGTGGCAAAACCTAATTGTCGTAACCAGGCCAACACAATTTGTGCGGGAGTGGCTTGATGCACTGATGCTAAGTTGACTATGGTTTCATCCTGCAACACTGCGCCATAGGCAAATGGCATGTACCCAGTTACTAATACATTGTGTTGTCTGCAAAAATCCGTCACTTTGCGATTGATGAGATAGGGATGCACTTCTACTTGATTGGTATAAATAACACCTTCGCCTAAGATGGCAATTGCTTGCGCGAGTTGTGCATTGGTAAAGTTTGATACGCCAATGCGACGAGTCAAGCCTTTATCTAATACTGCTTTCAGCTCTGAGAGATACTCGACCATACTCGGCTCATCGCTGTTCAATGGCCAATGAATGAGTAACAAATCAAGATACTCAGTTTGTAGCGCCGTTAGGCTATCGACAACACTAGTCTCAAAGCGTTCCTTGGTCAGGTTCTCAGTCCACACTTTGGTTGTGATAAACAGTTCTTCACGTGGGATCCCTGAGGCGTTAATCGCATCCCCGACCGCTTGTTCATTGCCATAAATCTGCGCCGTATCGATATGACGTGAACCTTCTTCCAGTGCCATCAACACTGCATCGAACGCAGCTTTATCTTTAAGCCTGAATGTTCCTGTGCCCAGCATCGGCATAGCCGTCATAGGCGCTTGGTTAGATGTTGTCGCATTGGTTTGAGTCATATTCTTCCCCTTATTCTGTGGATGGGGTAACTGTCGCCGATCGTGCTTTGTCGATAAAGAGGCTAAAGCACAAATGATTTTTGCTATTACCGCAACAATCGACTGCACTTAACGCCCTAATCACATGCATATTTATAGGGTTAGCCGAGGTTGAATAAAATCGATAAAGGCGGAGATCCGCCGAGCTACGGTTGAGGCCTTGTAGTAAACGGCATTGACTTGTTCCCGCTCTATGTTTGCGACTCGCTCGTTTTCCAGTAAAGGCAATAAACGCCCGCTAGCAATATCATCGCTGACCATAAACCCAGATAGGCAGGCGATGCCGTTACCCGCGAGGGTTAATTGACGCACGGTTTCGCCATTGCTTGCCCGCATAGTGGGGACGATTTGCTCCAATCCTTTGAGTGGCCATTGATTCAAGACCTTAGCGCCCGTAAAACCGATAAGACTATGGTGGTTTAGCTCGCTGACGCTTTTAGGTAAACCGCGTTTTGCGAGGTATTCCTTAGAGGCGACGATATGCAGTTTACTCTTGCCTAAGGGCCTAGCGTGCAGGGTTGAGTCGGTGAGTTTTCCGATACGAATCGCCACATCGGTACGCTTTTCAATCAAGTCTACAAAGCCTTCATTCGAGGTGAGTTCTAGCTCTATCTCAGGATAAAGCTTTTTAAACTCATGCACTAAGGGGACTATTTGATGTAGCACAAAAGGGCTGGCGGCATCGACTCTAAGCTTACCCTTAGGTTGCTCCCCGCGGCTCATAAGCTCTTCTTCTGCTAACTGTATGGTTTGCAGCCCAAGCCTAACTGCATCGACAAACAGGCGTCCCTCATTGGTTAATTCGACTCGTCGAGTGGTGCGGTTGAGTAGGGTAACTTGTAGTTGGCTCTCTAGTTTGGTCACGGCTCTTGAAACCCTCGCGACTTGAATATCGAGCGCTTCGGCCGCTGCGGAAAATCCACCACTATCAACCACTGTGAGCAGTATCTGTAAGTCATCTGAGCGAGTCAGCATGTCAGTCTCCAACGAGGTAATTAGTCACGTTTATAGCAAAAATCATTTGTAAAAATCACTCTTTTTGACAATAAACTTTATCGTCAAGATAGCGCCATCTGAAGTTAAGCGAGCTGGTTTAACTTCAGCTCTATTAGCCCTTATCGAGCTTGTCGCTCGTTTAATACAGGATGGACGCCATCATGCCTTTAGCTTTACTTGCATTGACGCTCAGCGCCTTTGCTATTGGAACAACAGAGTTTGTCATCGTGGGGTTAATTCCCACAATGGCGCAGGATTTACAGGTTTCTCTCCCCTCGGCGGGATTATTAGTGAGCCTCTATGCCCTTGGGGTAGCCGTCGGCGCCCCAGTATTAACGGCGTTAACGGGGCATTGGAATCGTAAACATGTGTTGTTGGCGGTAATGACGCTATTCGTTGCGGGAAATGTGCTCGCGTGGCAAGCCCCGAGTTATGAAACTCTCATCGCGGCGCGGGTAATCACTGGTTTAGCCCATGGGGTGTTCTTTTCGATTGGCTCAACCATTGCCACAGGACTGGTACCAAAGGAAAAAGCGGCCAGCGCCATTGCGATTATGTTTACAGGACTGACCGTCGCACTGGTAACTGGTGTGCCCCTAGGGACTTATATTGGCCAGAGTCTTGGTTGGCAGTCGACCTTTTTAGTCGTTGCTTTGCTTGGCCTTATCGCCCTGATAGGCAGTGCATTCTTAGTGCCGAACAACCTTAAGCAGACCCGTGCAGCCAGTTTACTGACCCAAGCGAAAGTGTTGACCGAGCCAAGGCTGCTGTTGGTATTTGCCATTACAGCAATTGGGTATGGCGGTACTTTTGTTGCCTTTACCTTTCTCGCACCGATTTTACAGCAGATCAGTGGTTTCGATGCGAGTGCGATAGGGGGGATCATGTTGGTGTATGGTGTCTCGGTCGCTATAGGCAACATCTGGGGCGGTAAGATGGCCGATAACATGGGGCCAATCAAAGCGCTAACTTATATTTTTACAGGGTTAGCCGCAGTGCTGTTTATCTTCCACTTTACGGCGTTAAACCCTATTACCGCTGTGTTAACCATACTCGTTTGGGGCGCTTTCGCCTTTGGTAATGTCCCTGGATTACAGGTCTATGTTGTCAAACTGGCTGAAACCTATGCTCCAACCGCAGTAGATGTGGCCTCGGGACTCAATATAGCCGCCTTCAACATAGGGATTGCCTTAGGTGCTTGGGGCGGCGGACTGATTGTCGAGCAGATGGGATTAATGCAAACCCCATTGATTGGTGCGCTAGTGGTGATTGCGGCGCTGCTACTAACTCGCCTGAGTGGCTATTTGGATACTCGAACTGAGGCTGTTGATACGTCAGTCGATGGTGTTAAGCAATAGGTTATCGTTGCAATATGGGTTTGCTGGCCACACAGTGCTTGCAAGCCCATTAAAGTATCTAGTGAATCTAATACCCTGCTGTATTCGTAGTTAAGGCATCTTGTTTATCTTGCTTGAGCCCAAGGCGAATACTGTCGAGCAATGCCACTAACCAGCAGAGCAAAAAGCCATAGAGCAGTTCATTGGCATTGGCCATTGTGCTTTGGGTTTGTTGGGTGATTTCGGCGGATATCACCCCGACATCTAGGGGTAAGGTGCCATTTTGGATCTCCAAGGCGATCACTTGTGCCACTTGATAGATTTGCATAAGTAGCAGCACAAGGCTGATGACAGCTAAGCAGAAAAACACCAGCGCCGAACGTTTATGTTTAAGGTAAAAGTGGCCGCTGCCGGGGGCGACAAAGGCGGATAACAGGCCTGCGGTAAGGGCTTTTTTCATCGAAATACACTAACTGTGTTGCCAAAGACTAAGGCGACACTAATAGACCTATTGGCTTAAGTGCAAGTTAATTTGCCATGGCGACTAACATTCCAATAAAGCTGGCAAACAGAGTACAACCGACCAGGACCATAATTAATAAGGTTTTATCTTGGCGGCATGAGTTAGCCAGTGCTGGAAGTGTTGGGTTAAATAGGTCGGCTATCAGTACTAAAAAATCCATTTAATGTCCTTAACTTAGGCATCCATCGACTGACTATACCTGCTCGAAATATCAACTGGCCAGTGAAGTTTGAGCGGGAGCGATTTTAAGACAACAAAAAAGGAGCCTAGGCTCCTTTTTAATGCGTTTGTTTAAATCTGCTTAACCTAATGGCTTAGGTTTGGCGATTACTCTTCGCGTGGTTTACGTGGTCTACGCTCGCCTGCAGGCTTGTCCGAACGTGGTTTGCGGTCAGCAAACGGCTTGTCACCAGAGGCTGAACGTGGTTTACGCTCGCCCATTGGACGGTCACCACGTGGACGACGGTCGCTACGTGCGCCACGGCCAGAGTCTACAAATACTTGATCGCCAGCTTCACGGATGTTCAGTGGCTTGCCACATACGCGCACTTTCTTCAGGTGTTGCAGCACTTCTTTTGGCATGCCGTCTGGCAGGTCAACGGTAGTCACCGCGTCGTATAACTGGATAGCACCAATGTAACGGCTGTCGATGTTAGCTTCGTTTGCAATAGCGCCAACGATGTTGCCCACACCCACGCCATTGTCACGACCTACGTCGATAACGTAACGGCACATCTTCAGATCTGGGTTATCTTTTAACGCTTCAGCACTACCAAGGCTTGCTGGCATTGGACGTGATTCACGGCTACGACGTTCACCGCGCTCGCCACGTTCAGCACCACGTTCACTGCGCTCATCACGAGTACGTTCTTGAATCGCAGGTAATTGCAGTGGGCGCTCTTGCTGTACTTGGTGCAGCAGGGCTGCAGCCAGCAGATCGGTATCCACTTCCAGTTGTTGACATAACTGGGCAACCGCTTCGCGCATAAAGTCCAGATCTTGAGTCATGGTTTGCGCTAACTGCTCACCTAAGCGAGACAGACGACGCTCTGCAACTGTCTCTGGGCTTGGCACTTTCATTGGCGAAATACGGCTGTTAGTTGCGCGCTCGATGGTGCGCAGCATACGCATTTCACGGCTGGTGACGAACAGAATCGCCATACCTGTACGGCCAGCACGGCCAGTACGACCGATACGGTGTACGTAAGCTTCAGTATCGTAAGGGATATCGTAGTTCACTACGTGGCCGATACGCTCAACGTCCAGACCACGGGCCGCAACGTCGGTCGCGATCAGAATGTCTAACTTACCGCTTTTCAGCTGTTCAACCGCGCGCTCACGGGCTTGCTGGTTCATATCACCGTGCAGTGGTGATGATGCGTAGCCGCGGGCTTCGAGTTTTTCTGCTAATTCAACGCATGAGTTACGGGTACGAACGAAGATGATGATACCTTCGGTATTTTCAACTTCTAATACGCGTACTAAGGCTTCTAACTTGTTGTGCTGAGACACTTGCACGAAACGTTGCTCGATAGAGTCAACTGTGGTGTGGCTCGCAGCGATGCTGATGTTAGTCGCATCTTTTAAATGCTTGTTAGCAACACGCTTGATTTGTTCTGGCATAGTAGCCGAGAACAGTGCCAGTTGACGCTGCTCTGGTGTGTGTTCCAGAATCCATTCGATATCGTCGATAAAGCCCATTTTTAACATTTCGTCGGCTTCGTCGAGAACCAGCGCTTGCAGGGTTTCCAGCTTTAAGGTGCCACGGCGCATATGGTCCATAACACGGCCCGGTGTACCCACGATAACTTGTGGGCCACGCTTCAGGGCGTTTAATTGCTGATGCATGCTCTGACCGCCATAGATTGGCAGTACATGGAAACCTTTCATAAATTTCGCGTAGCTGCTGAAAGCTTCTGCTACTTGCACCGCTAATTCGCGGGTTGGCGCTAATACTAAGATTTGTGGAACAGCTTGGCTGGTCACTTTGTTGAGCAGGGGCAGGGCGAAGGCGCCAGTTTTACCTGTACCTGTTTGTGCCTGACCTAAAATATCTTTGCCAGCCATTAATGGGTCGATACTGGCTGATTGGATTGGCGTTGGGTTTTCGTAACCTAGCTCGTCAAGAGCACGCAACAAATTCTCGGACAAGCCGAGTTCACGGAAAGTTCTTTCACTGGATGACATTGGGTTGTAGCCTTGTGGATGCGCCCGGATTGGCGCTTAAGTTTCACAGACAGAAAATCAACCCCGTGTCGATTTCCCGCACCGAAAACGCCAGATTATAGCAGCATTTTAGCCGCTTTACCAAGTGACTCTCGGATAAATACAGGGTTTTGCGTGGATTTTTTTGCCAAAACTGAGCAAGAAACGCGCCACTTCGCTTAATTTTTCAAAAAGCCGCCATGGAGTCGTAGGATTTCGAAGGCGGATTCCGTCACCGCCGCGAGAAACACATAATCCAAAGTGTCGGGGGTATCTTCCGGGGTGTGATATTGCGGATGAGTCGGGACGCCAAAATAGAGCCAAGGGATCTTAGCTTTATGGAAAGGATAATGATCCGAGGCTCTGAGCCAATCTGTGCTCTGGATGCTTCGTCCCACGGGTTTGGGATGGCTTAACTTAATGCAGAGGCGATTATTCGCGTTTAGCATCGGTCTAAATTGCTGAAACTGATAGAAGTTGCGGCTACCCTCGAGGTAAATGGCGTAGGGGCGGCTCGGGTGGCCAATCATATCGAGATTGAGCATCAGTTCAAATTGCGCCTCGGGCATGCGTTGCTTGAGTTGCTGAACGAGTGCCGTACTGCCAAACAACCCTGGCTCTTCGGCATCGGTGGCGACAAACATTAAGTTAATGTTGGGCAGCGAATCGGGGGCGGCGCTTAGCTGCGCTTGCCAGTGGGCGGCGAGAGCCAACAGGGCGGCAACACCTGAGGCGTTATCATCGGCGCCGTGGTAAATTTTGCTGCCACTCATACCGAGATGATCGTAGTGAGCCACCACAATGCGCCATCGATGAGTGGATTGGTGTGCGGGGATTAACGCCACCATATTGCTTCCCGTCTCTTGGCTAAAAAGCGTGGCATATTCGAAGGGTACCTCGAAAGTATCTCCCCAAGGATTGAGCCCAAGTTGTTGATACTGGCTGTGCAGATAGTCGCGTGTCTTGGCGGCGCCTTCGGTTTGGGTTTTACGCCCCATTAATTCTGCGGCGCTGAGGATTGCTACTGTTTGCTTAAGAGCTTCTGGTTCGGCCCAATTCAATCGAATTGCCTCAGGTGAGCAAGTGTATTCGGCGGGTTGATTGGAACAGGCGGCAAGGCTTAAACATAAGCTAAGGATAAACAAGCGCAATAAGCTCAAGCCTATGCGGTGAGGCTGGGGGCGAGTGATTGCTGTGAATGGGTGCGCCAAATTGCCCATGGCGATCCTTAAAATTGGCAATAGGATGATCAATCCTAAGCCTAACAGGGATTTAGCTTGGCTGCATTGGCCGTAATGCTGAATCAGTCTAGGACGCGGATCTCGGGGGAGAGTGTCGCCTCTTGATGACGGCTTAAATGAAAGTGCTCTAAGCCAGAGACCAAACGGGTTCGTGAGCAAATAGTGACTTGGGCGTTTTTGGTGAGTCCGCCTTGATCTAAGGTGGTGATCCGGCCATCGGGCAAGGCGAGCAGGCTGCTATTGGCTGAGCTGTCTAACACTGTCACTTGTAAACGTGTGGGTTGACCGATAAGCGGATCGACAGCGGCAATAACCAGCGCCACAAGCGTTAACCCTAAGCAGGCAATCAGCAATACATTAGCGCGACTTAAGCTCGTCAAACTCGGGCGATGCGTTGGCAACATGTTCTCCTCTATTGATAACGGCGAATGGCCGACCTAGGATGGTTCTATACAGCAATAGGGTGTAATCACAGCGCCTTGGTGATGCCCAAGGCGCTGTTGACACTTAACATTATGACTGCTTGGCTAGCTTAGCATCCCGCTCCAGTAGCGGCTTTAAGAAGCGCGCGGTATGGGATGTCGGATGCTGCGCCACGTCTTCTGGCGTACCAGTTGCTAGGATAGTACCGCCGCCACCGCCGCCTTCTGGACCTAAGTCGATAATCCAGTCTGCGGTTTTAATCACATCCAAGTTATGCTCAATCACCACGATAGTATTACCGTGGGATTTGAGGCGATGCAGTACATCGAGCAGCAATTGGATATCGGCAAAGTGTAAGCCCGTTGTCGGTTCATCCAGAATATACAAGGTCTTACCCGTATCGCGCTTAGAGAGTTCCTTGGCGAGTTTCACCCTTTGCGCTTCACCGCCTGACAGTGTGGTCGCACTCTGGCCTAGACGCACGTAGGACAAACCTACATCCATCAGTGTTTGCAGTTTACGGGCAATGGCTGGCACGGCATCGAAAAATTCCCGCGCATCTTCCACTGTCATTTGCAGCACTTCGTGGATGTTCTTGCCTTTGTAGCGTACCTCTAAGGTTTCGCGGTTATAGCGTTTACCCTTACAGGCGTCGCAGGGCACATACACATCGGGCAGGAAGTGCATTTCGACCTTAATTAAGCCATCGCCCTGACAGGCCTCACAGCGACCGCCTTTCACGTTAAAGGAGAAGCGGCCCACCTGATAACCACGGGTGCGGGATTCCTGCGTCGCGGCAAAAATCTCCCTGATAGGCGTAAAGATGCCAGTATAAGTGGCGGGGTTAGAGCGCGGTGTGCGGCCAATCGGGCTTTGGTCGATATCGACCACTTTATCGCACTGCTCCATGCCGACAATGCGATCGTAGGGCGCGGGCTCATCGACCGTAGCACCGTTGAGTTGCTTATGGGCAATTCTAAAGAAGGTATCGTTAATCAGGGTCGATTTGCCCGAGCCTGATACCCCGGTCACGCAGGTAAACAGGCCTACCGGAACCGTTAAGTCGACATTGCGCAGGTTATTGCCGCGGGCGCCGTAAAGCTCAATCACTTGTTTTGGATCGTAAGGCGTACGTGGTGTGCTGATATGGATATTGCGTTTGCCCGAAATATATTGGCCAGTGACGGACTCGTCGCAAGCGACAATTTTCTCAATCGGGCCGTCGCAAATCACTTCGCCGCCGTGTACGCCAGCGCCGGGGCCGATATCGATAATATGATCCGCGATGCGAATCGCATCTTCATCGTGCTCAACCACGATCACTGTATTACCTAAATCCCGCAGGTGGATTAAGGTCTGCAATAACCGCTCGTTATCCCGTTGGTGCAAGCCGATAGATGGCTCGTCGAGCACATACATCACACCGACGAGGCCTGCGCCGATTTGGCTGGCGAGACGAATACGCTGTGCTTCACCGCCTGAGAGGGTTTCTGCCGAGCGTGACAGGCTTAAATAGTTGAGGCCGACGTTAACGAGGAAGCCTAAGCGATCGCGCACTTCCTTCAGTACCTTCTCGGCGATCTGTGCCTTTTGGCCGCTGAATTCGAGTTTGTCGAAGTATTCGAGGGCTTCACCTATCGACCAAACGGTAAGTTTCGGCAGGTTAAGATCGCCAATAAACACGTTACGGGCTTCTTCACGTAGGCGTGAGCCGCCACAGCTTTGGCAGGCTTGAGTGTTGATAAACTTGGCTAATTCTTCGCGCACCGCGTTACTTTCGGTCTCGCGGTAGCGCCTGTCCATATTATTTAAGATGCCTTCGAAGGGGTGGTTACGCACCACCACATCGCCACGGTCATTGATGTATTTGAAGGCGATGCTGTCTTTGCCTGAGCCGTAGAGGACGATTTTTCTCACCTTATCCGACAGCTGTTCGAAGGGGACTTCGACATCGAACTTATAGTGGTCGGCGAGCGAACTCAGCATCTGGAAGTAATAGAAGTTACGTCTATCCCAGCCGCGAATCGCGCCACCCGCAAGGGATAACTCAGGATTAGTGATCACTCTGTCGGGGTCGAAAAATTGTTGTACCCCTAAACCATCACAGGTGGGGCAAGCGCCGGCCGGGTTGTTAAAGGAGAAAATCCGTGGCTCGAGTTCCGCCATCGAATAACCGCAGTGCGGACAGGCAAAGTTTGCCGAGAAGATTAATTCTTCCGTGGTGCCTTCATCCATGCTGGCGACTACGGCAATCCCGCCGGAGAGTTCGAGCGCGGTTTCAAAGGATTCGGCGAGACGCTGCTGAATATCGCTGCGGACTTTAAAGCGATCGACCACCACTTCGATGGTGTGCTTAACGTGTAAGTCGAGTGCTGGTGGATCGGTTAAGTCGCAGACTTCGCCGTCGATTCGGGCACGGATATAACCCTGCGCCGATAAGCCCTCGAGTAATTTTACGTGCTCACCCTTACGACCGTTGACCACGGGCGCCAGCAGCATTAAGCGGCTGTCTTCGGGCATTTCTAACACTTTATCGACCATCTGGCTCACGGTTTGCGCCGCAAGCGGTTGACCGTGAGTCGGACAGCGTGGTTCACCCACGCGCGCAAACAACAGACGCAGATAGTCGTAAATTTCGGTGATCGTCCCGACGGTGGAGCGCGGATTATGGGACGTCGATTTTTGTTCGATGGAAATCGCCGGGCTCAAACCTTCGATATGGTCAACATCGGGCTTTTCCATCAAGCTTAAGAATTGGCGGGCATAGGCAGAAAGAGACTCAACGTAACGTCGTTGGCCTTCGGCATATAAAGTATCAAATGCTAGGGAAGATTTGCCTGAACCAGATAACCCTGTGATAACGATTAACTTATCCCTTGGGATAGTCAGGTTGATATTTTTGAGATTGTGGGTCCGTGCGCCGCGTATTTCAATCTTATCCATCTATCGCTCAAGTCTTATGCTTAAAAAAATGAGCCTAAGTATCGCACAGTTCGGCGGCCGAGTTTAGTCGATTCTGTGATCTTGCTGACATGCCGATTGGGCGCGGTTGTAGGGCTGGTATTGCTGATAAAAGGTGATGCAGTTAGCGGATTAACTAAGATTAATCCGTATAACGACTTTGAACTTACCCAACTTCTGTAAGCATCGAGTTAACTATTTGTAGCCAATGGGCTTTTAGATAAGTCTTAAAAATAAAGGCCTAAGCGTACGCTAAGGTGCGAGCATCCGCATTGGCGCGGGGCAAAATCCACTGTTTTACACTATTGGCGTGGGCGGTTTTTCCTTTTGAGCAAACGCTTTGGGGTGTGTTAACATGCGCCCCCTAAAAGACTTCAATCCAGGGCAAAATCATGGGTAACAACGGACTTTCAGGAACCGAGAAAAAAGTCGCGTTTTCTTTAGCCAGCGTATTTGGTTTACGTATGATGGGCTTGTTTATGATCATGCCCGTCTTTGCACTCTATGGTCAGCATTTAGAAGGTTTTTCTCCCCTTTGGGTGGGGATTGCCATTGGTGCCTATGGCTTGACTCAGGCCGTTTTGCAGATCCCTATGGGGATTTTATCCGACAAGTATGGTCGTAAACCTGTCATCCTCGCTGGATTGGTATTGTTCGCCATCGGCAGCTTAATTGCCGCCAATGCCGATACCATTTACGGTGTGGTATTTGGCCGCGCCGTGCAAGGTATGGGGGCGATTGCCGCCGCCGTGTTGGCCTTAGCGGCGGATTTAACCCGAGATGAGCAGCGCACTAAGGTGATGGCCATTATCGGCATGTGTATCGGCGGCTCCTTTGCCCTGTCGTTACTCGTCGGCCCGATTGTGGCGCAGCATTTAGGCTTATCGGGTTTATTCCTGTTAACTGCAGGCCTTGCCGTACTTGGCATGTTGATTGTGCAGCTATTAGTGCCGAATCCGATTTCCCATGCACCTAAGGGCGATACCTTAGCTGCGCCCGCCAAGCTTAAGCGTATGCTGACCGATCCGCAGCTGTTTAGGCTCGATGCGGGCATTTTTATTCTGCATTTAGTATTAACCGCAGTGTTTGTCGCCTTGCCGCTCGATTTAGTCGATGCGGGTCTGGTGAAAGAAAAACATTGGATGCTGTATTTCCCCGCATTTGTGGGCGCATTCTTCTTGATGGTGCCGTTAATCATCATCGGGGTGAAGCGTAAGAATACTAAGGCGATGTTCCAAATTGCTTTAGTGATCATGATGTTTGCCCTTGCGGCCATGGCGATTTTTGCCAACAACCTCTGGGTGTTGAGCGTGGCCGTGCTGCTGTTTTTTACCGGCTTTAACTACCTAGAGGCGTCGCTGCCGAGTTTGATTGCGAAATTCTGCCCAGTGGGTGAAAAAGGCTCGGCCATGGGCGTCTATTCGACCAGCCAATTCTTAGGCGCCTTCTGTGGCGGTATGCTCGGTGGCGGTGCGTTCCAATTAGTCGGCGCCGTGGGAGTGTTTATCGTCGCGCTGGTATTGATGGGTGTTTGGTTATTATTGACCCTAGGAATGAAAAATCCTGTGCTGCTTAAGAGTTACACCTTAGAGGCCGAAGTGAAAGACAAAGCCCAAGCGCGGGATATGGCGTCGCAGTTGTCACAATTGATGGGGGTGGTCGAAGCGATTGTGGTGCTAGACGAGAAAGTTGCTTATCTCAAAGTTGACGAGCATTTCGATTTAAGAGAAGCCCGAGCTGTGTTAGGCTCTGCTCAATAATATGTGTTATTGCCGCGAGTTTTAGGGAAGCGGATTTTCCCTTGCGGCAACAATTATAAACAACATACTGAATTAATAGATTATTTAAAGAATCGCAGGAGATTTCAATGGCCAGTCGTGGTGTTAACAAGGTAATTTTGGTTGGCAATTTGGGACAAGATCCAGAAGTACGTTACATGCCAAACGGTAACGCAGTCGCTAACATCACAGTAGCGACCAGCGAATCGTGGAAAGACCAACAAGGTCAACAGCAAGAGCGTACTGAATGGCACCGTGTGGTTCTGTTTGGCAAGTTGGCTGAAATTACGGGTGAGTACCTGCGTAAAGGTTCACAGGTTTACCTCGAAGGTAAACTGCAAACGCGTAAGTGGAAAGACCAAAGCGGTCAAGATCGTTACAGCACTGAAGTGGTTATCGACCAAAGCGGTAGCATGCAAATGTTAGGCGGCCGCAATCAAGGCCAAAGTCAAGGTCAAGGCCAAGGTGCACCTATGGGTGGCATGCAACAAAACGCGGGTTACCAAGCGGCTCCGGCTCAAACTGCGCCAGCGCAAAACCAATACGCGCCAGCACAGCAAAGTTACCAAGCACCTGCACAGCAACCACAATCTGGCTACAATCAGCAGCCTGCCCAGCAAAGCTATGGCCAGCAACAGCAATCCCATGCTCAGCCACAACAGAGTGGTTATGCGCCTAAGCCTGCTGCACCAGCCTATCAAGCACCAGCGGCACCAGCACAACGTCCAGCGCCACAGCCACAACAAAACTTCACCCCAGATTTGGATGATGGTTGGGACGACGATATCCCGTTCTAAGCTTGATTATCTAGCATAGTGCTAAGATTCAAAAACAAGGCCCCGTTTACGGGGCTTTGTTTTAATTGAAATTTTTCCGTAGATAGCAAAACGTTGAGTTGCTTTCAAACTATTTACAGGATGTAAAGATGGAACGATTTTATGAGTTGCAGAGTTTTTACCATCGAGATGTGTATTTTGTGTATGGCGAGCGAAATGTACAGTCTTATGCTGACGCCTTGACTCAACCATCGAATGGCGTTGGCACCTTTTACTATGAAGTAGATGTCCTTGATGATGAGATAACACAATACGACATTTTACCCACCCTTGGGCCTGAGCTGGTAAGCGCAGCATTTGTTGAGCAATTTCGAGATGTTATAGGTCAAGCGGTTCAATTTATTCCCGCCGAAATTTGTGATGCACAGGGGAATATCAATCGGCAGTTTTATGGGATGCAAGTGCTTAATCGTTATGCCTGTGTGGATTTTACCCGATCGCAGATAAGCCATCGCACCTATGGGCAACACCGTTTTTTGCAGATCCATTCCTTGGTGATTGATGCTAGTCAAGTGATTGAACCATCGATATTTTCTTTACAGGAAAAGTTGGGCTATATCCTAGTGAACCAAGCTCGCTATCACTTGTGTCAGCCGCTGCGGGGCGTGGAGTGTTTGCCGTTGGACTAGGCATTTAGATCGAGGTTTTGATGAAATTATTTCTAAAGATATTTTGCTAAATATCAAAGTGATAATTGCTTTTAGTACGGTGTAAGGTATTGATTTTGTGACTTAAAGCATTTTAGCGGCTATAGTAAAAAGTCAATTTATCAGTACTGAGGTAAGCATTTTCTCCGGTTAATGAACCCAATTGGGGGGAGAAAATGAATTTTTATGAATAATTTCAAGCGAATCCAGTTTAAACACCTGTGGTTATGGCTGCTATTTATCAGCGTGGCCTTCCCCTTAAGGGCGGTTGAAGCGCCGCTGTGGCCTGAGTCGGCCGATTTACCCTTAAGTCCGCGAGTACACACAGGCACCCTGGCTAATGGGTTGCACTATCTGTTGGTAAACAACAAAACTCCTGAACAGGCGGTTATCGTCCGTATGCGGGTGGATGTTGGATCTGTGATGGAAACGGATGCCGAGCAAGGTCTAGTGCATTTCTTAGAGCATATGGCATTTAATGGCTCTACCGGACTCGCGGCGGGGGAGATGATCCCGACCTTACAACGCTTAGGTTTAAGTTTTGGGGCCGATACCAATGCGGTGACTGAATTCCAGCAGACGGTTTATCAGTTTAATTTACCGAGCAATAGCCAAGATAAAGTCGATACCGCTTTGTTTTTAATGCGCGAAATCGCCAGTAATCTGTTGCTGGATCCCGCCCTTATCGAGCGTGAAAAGGCGGTGGTCTTGTCTGAACTGCGTGAGCGCAGTAGCGCCGATTTAGAAAACTATCGCCATCAGTTAACCTTTTTAATGCCGCAAACCTTGCTGTCGCAGCGCTTTCCTGTGGGAGAGGCGACGAGCATTCAAAATGCGAATCGTGACAAGTTATTGTCTCTCTATCAGCGTTTTTATACGCCATCCCGCACCACCTTAATTGTGGTGGGGGATATTGATGTTGATCGTATCGAGCACAAGATCAAACAGCAATTTACCGACTGGCAAGCCGCGCCGCAGGCTGTTGGGGTGAAGGCACAATCCATAGGCACGGTACAGGCTAAAACCACTGTTGAGGCGGCGGCATTTTTTGACCCAAGCCTGCAAACCTCGGTTTCCCTCGGGCTGTTAAAACCGCAAACCCCTAAGCCAGATACGATTGCGCTGCGTGAGCAGGAGATTTTATTAGAGCTTGCCCATGGTATTTTGTATCGCCGCCTAGAATCACAGTTGCTACACAGCCAAGGCTTATACGGCGTAAGCTTACAAATCGGCCCGCAATACGATATTGCCTACGGCACGCAAATGACCTTGGGGACGCAGGAAAACAACTGGCAGCAAGGACTTGCACTATTAGAGCAAACCCTGCGTCAGGCGCTGGAATTTGGTTTTAGCCAACAGGAAATTGACCAACAGCTTAAGCGGATGCACAAGGGCTATCAGCTCAGTGCCGCTGGCAGTAGTACCATCCATAGTGTCAATATTGCCGAAAGCCTAGTGAATACAGTGGCGAGCCGACGTGTGCCTGTGGAACCCGCATGGCAACTGGCGCTGTTTGAAAAGCTGATGCCAAGTATCACGCCGCAAAAACTGCAGCAGTCGTTTAAACAGGCTTGGGAAGGGATACCTTATCTGTATCTCACCAATAACAAACCCATTGAAAATGTTGAAAAACAACTCTTAGCCGCCTACGACGCGAGCCGAAAGCAAGCCGTAAAAGCACCCGAAACCAAGAGCATTGCCGAGTTTGCCTATAGCCAATTTGGTGAGCCGGGACAGATTGTTGCCGAACAGCGCGATGCCGCAACTGGGATTCGTAAGCTAGAGTTTGCTAACGGTGTACGCCTCAATGTAAAACCTACCCCCTTTAATCAGGGGATGACGCTGGTGAGTCTCAATATCGGTTTTGGCGAGGTGCCATTCCCCGAGCTAGATGGTTTGTCTTACCTGTTTAATAGCGCCTTTGTGCAGGGTGGTTTAGGGCTGCACGATTGGGACAGTTTGCAGGATATTTTTGCTGGCCAAGATATTTCGGTGGGCTTGAGTCTGCGTGAACAGAGTTTTGGCGGCGAGATCAGCACCAATGCTGCCGAACTTCGCACCCAATTAGGCGTGCTAACGGCCTATTTAGTCGACCCGGGGATGGATCAGCAGGCCGAGCAGTTATTCCGTGAGCAAGTGATTGCCGAGCAGCAGAGCATTCATAGCAATCCGCAACTGGAGTTTTCGAATCAGTTTGCCCGTATTGCCCATAATGGCGACAAACGTTATGGCTACGGTAATCCTGATGAAATCCTCAAGCGGCAGTTTGCTGAACTCGCGCCTAGCTTCCATTCTGCCGTTCAGCAGGGGGCGATTGAGCTGGCGATTGTTGGGGATTTTGATGAAGACAAAGCGATTGCCGAGGTTGCACAAACCCTAGGAGCCATTGCGCGACAGCCGATCCCTAAGGGGCAGACGATTGTGCCTGTATTTCCCAAAGTGCCGGCACAAATGAGCCTGACCCATTATGGTCAAGTCGATATGGCGGCACTAGCGCAGGTATGGCCGACGACGGATATGAGCAATCCCCGTGAGCTGGTGGGGTTAGGTTTGCTCGAGCAGGTACTAAACATCCTACTCACTGAAAATGTTCGCGAAAAAGCCGGTGCGAGTTATTCACCCTCGGCATTTTCATACAGTGACTTAAACCCAACGGGTTATGGTTATCTTGGCTTATTTAGCGTGACAACTAAGACCATGTTGCCAGAGGTGGCTAAGTATTACGCCACCGCAGTTAAGCAGGTTAAAACGCCTTCGGGGATCAGTGAGGATTTACTCAATCGCGCCCGCCAACCAGTGTTGGAGTGGATGCAGATGGCGCCGCAAAGCAATAACTTTTGGTTAGATTTGGCCTCTACCGCCCAAAGCCAACCAGAGCGTTTTGCGGGCTTTAACCAACGATTGGCTCTGGTGCAGCAGATCACGCCTGCCGAGTTAAGCCAATTGGCGCAGAAATACCTCAAGGATGATAAGCGTTTGACCATCGAAACCTTACCTGCACCCATCACGGCTCAGTGAGCGATTAAATCATAATCCCTTTGAAGAGCTCCCTTCTGTGATACTCGTGTCACAGGAGGTTTGGTTTATTTATCATTGCAATACCACTCGGTCGCAATTGGAAATCGCTGTTGTCGAAAATGCCACTCACGTTTAAGCCGCGCTCACATTAGGCTAAACGCAACTTTTTGCAGGGTGTTCATGTCATGTTTCGATATCTTTTATGTTGCTTTGGTTTAGTCCTAATGTACCCGACAGGGATAGATATGTACTTGGTGGGATTGCCACAAATCGCCAATCAACTTGGGGCGACTGAGGCGCAGCTGCACATTGCGTTTTCTGTGTATCTTGCGGGCATGGCGACGACTATGCTGTTTGCGGGCAGTTTAGCCGATAGGATTGGGCGTAAACCTATCACGCTCTTTGGCGCCTTACTGTTTGCGTTAGCTTCCTATTTTGCGGCGCGCTCGCAAAGCAGTGATCTGTTTTTAGTCGCTCGCTTTGTGCAAGGAGTCGGGGCGGGGTGTTGTTATGTCGTCGCGTTCGCGATTTTGCGTGATGTCTTAGACGATAAGCGCCGCGCTAAAGTGCTCTCAATGGTGAATGGCGTGACCTGTATTATCCCTGTGATCGCGCCTGTAATTGGGCATTTGATCATGCTTAGGTTTCCGTGGCCGAGTTTGTTTTACACTATGGCGGTAATGGGATTGCTGGTGTTTGGACTATGTCTGTTCGTCTTGCGTGAGACTTATTCTAAAGCGTCATTTCACAGTCAAACTTTGCCTAGAGTGCAAACTGAATCCTTTAAACAAGGCTTTTTTATCAGCCGCGTGGTTATAACGACCTTAGGCGTAACCACGATTTTAAGCTATGTGAATGTGTCTCCCATGCTGATTATGGGGCAGATGGGGTTTGACCGAGGTCAATATTCCAACACTATGGCGATGACTGCATTGGTAAGTATGCTGGCCTCATTTTCGACGCCCTTTTTGCTTAACCAGTTTAAAGAAAAATCGCTAATTATGTTCTCTCAGACATTATTTGCCGCAGCAGCGCTTGTGTTCATCTTGACCCAATTGGGCTGGCTGGGTCAGTTATTCAATCTGCTCGGTTTTGGTTTGGTATGTTCAGGGTTTGCGATTGGATTTGGGGTGACCATGAGTCAGGCGCTCAGCCCATTTGTGGCGAGGGCTGGGGTGGCTAGCTCATTACTGGGGATAGCCCAAGTCTGTACTTCGGCCTTGTATATTTGGGTGATGGGGCAGCTCGAAGTGAGTGCGATTAATATATTATTCGTTATCCTCGCCGTTGGAGCGCTGATAAGTATCACGCTAATATTAGCTGTGCCTAAATTGTCGGAAATGGTAGCGAATGAGCAAATCCCTGAGTCGGCTTGACCTCAATCTGTTGTTTACTTTTCAGTTGTTATCGCAGGAGCGGAGCGTATCTAAGGCCGCCAAAAAGCTCAATGTTACGCCATCGACCGTGAGTAAATCGTTGGCGAAGTTGCGCGATTGGTTTGACGATCCGTTATTCATTAAAACGCCTCAAGGATTGCAGCTCACGCCATTAGCCCAAAGCATGGAGCAGGACTTAGCTGATTGGTTGCAAATGGGCAAACAGCTCATGGGTAAGCGCGGGGATGATATGGCGAAAGGGCTTAGCTTCGAGCTGATGCTTGAGTCTCCTTTGTCGCTCATTATGCTTAATCAATTAACGCAGGCCATTTACCAGCACTACCCTGATGCAAAAGTGAAGGTGCGTAATTGGGATTATGATTCGCTCGAGGCCATTATTCGCGGAGAGGCCGATATGGGGTTTACTGGCCGAGAGAGTCATCCCCGCTCGAAGGAGTCCCTTGATTTACTGCCTTATTTTATCGATTTTGAGGTTTTATTTACCGATCTCCCTCGGGTGTACTTACGCCGCGATCATCCTGCCTTGCAGGAAGAGTGGAACATAGACACTTTTCTTAAATATCCGCATATCAATATCTTGTGGGAAAAGAGTGAAACCTGGGCCTTGGATGATGTGCTTATCGAACTTGGGTTAACTCGCAATATAGTGCTGACCTTAGCCAGTTTTGAGCAGTCACTGTTTGTCGCGGCAGAGCCTCACCACAGCATGATGGCGGTAGCGCCGCAATATTGTGAGCAATATGCTCGTCAACTACACCCAGATTTAGTGAGTCGCCCGATCCCGATAAGTGGCGAATATCTTGATAAACTCGCCATTCCTTTTACCTTAATTTGGCATAAAAGAAACAGCCATAACCCCAAAATCACTTGGCTGCGAAACAGGATAAAAGCCATTTTCCAGCCACAGACGCAGGATTAAAGCTGATATTTACCGTGTTTACTTTATTGAGCAATGTCTAACTGCTGGCACAAAGGTTGTTTGGAGAGCATTAATTGTTGGTGCCGCTGACGGGGATAAATTCTATCTCGGCATGCAGCAGGCGTTTATAGATATCAATATCGAAAGTTCGCCGACAGCCCTGATTGGTCGGTTAAATATTGCTCAACAGTGGCTAGCATCACAGCACTAGCATCACAGCATATTCAATTCACATGCTGAAATAACATAGGCACATCAGACGATACCGCCTTTGTCTTCAATATTATTTGTATCAATTCAGCGCTTAAAAAATGTGATTTGTATCAACTTTGATATCGTTATTGAAATGTTTGTTAAGTTATTGAGTTTGTGAAATATTTGTTTTTGTTTTGAGTGGAAATTGCCATTGTTGTCATTGTATAACTGCGTAGACTGAACTGAATTTTTTGTCTGCTAATGAGGGATACGATGCTTAACAATAAACTAAAAGGATTCGCGGTTTTGACTTTCGCCTGTTTGGGCGTGACCGCTTGTGGTGGCTCCGATAATAAAAAGGATGAGGACACCTCGAAGACCGATACCTATGTGCAATTTTACAATGCTTCGGCTGGAAGTACGGCTACCGCACTGAAGATTGGTGATAAAACCTATGAGAGCGTGAGCTACGCCGATGCGATGCCAAGGTTCACTTCAACGCCTGGCGTCAGTGCCGTCGAGGTGATGGGTAAAGATGCGTCGAACAAGGATATCTCGCTCTATAAAGAGGATATCGATTTAAAAACCGCGACAGACCATTTCTTTGTCTTGCATGGGGATTTTGCCTCGCCATCGCTGCTGAATATCAATTACTCCCGTACTGAACTCGATAAGCAAAACGCCGAAGCGGACAAGAGTAAAATGCAATTATTGATCGCCCATACGGCGATGAATGCGCCCGCCTACGATGCCTATATTGCTAAAGCCGACCAAAGCTTTGCCGATGCGGTGATGCTTGGCAGTGTCTCCTACGGTGAGGTCTCAACACCGCAGATTTTGGACACTGGGGATTACAAGGTTTACCTCGCGCCAGCGGGAACCACTAATGTGAGCTACACCACGGCAAGCATTAACTTTAAAACTAAGGTGCCCTATAAGTTGGTTTTACGGGAAAGCTTTGGTGCTTCGGATGCCAAAATCAGCTTAGATAGCGTCGATTCGACCACCAATGTGCGTAATCATGTCGCCCTCGAAAGCAGTGTCGATTTTAGGGTATTCAATGGGTTGGCAACGCACAATGTCGATGTCAAAGTGGTGAGTAATAAACAAGAAGCCCTATTTAGCAATGTGGCTCCTTTTGGCGTGACTGCCTATCAAGGCGCTGAGTTTAATGACTTTGGCGTGAGCGTTTTTGACCATACTAGCCAAGCCAAATTGCTCGACAATGTGTTGATTACCCTTAATCAGGACGATATCAAAACCATCTTCATCTACGAGCAAACTACCGAAGAAGGTAGCCAAGTGAAGGCGATGGAGATGAAACAAACGCAAACGCCGAGTCCCTACAGCTTTAAGTTTGATATCGTCAGTTTTGCCGACAAGAGCAACCTGACGTTGTACTTCTTAAAGGCGAATGACACCATCGAAACTGCAGCCTATAAGATCAGTGCGGTTAACCCTACGGCGCCGCAGTCCTTAGTGGTGCCAAAAGGTGAGTATTCTATCAAGGTGATCGCGGTGGAAAATGGCACTAAAACCGTGGTTTATGCATCAGAGATGATGGATTTTAATAACGAAGATAATGTTACTATGGTGCTGAATAAGGACGCTTCAACCAGCTTTGGCTATAATCTCGTTAAGCTTTAATCGCTTAGGCTGGGCAATAAGCAGTCAATAGATTGGGCAATAAAAAAGCACTACCTTGGTAGTGCTTTTTCGTATTATGCGGCGTTATTCCGACAGTTTTAGCTCTTGGCCAGGCTTAATAATGCTCTTGGCATTCAGTTGATTCCACTTCATTAAATCCGCGAGTTTCACTTTGTTTTTACGCGCGATTTTATCTAACGAGTCACCGGACTTTACCTTGTATGTGCTGGCTTTCGCCGCTGGCTTATCTGCGGTTTTACTGCTGGTTTTAGCCTTTGCCGCTTGAGGCGTTGTTTGAGCTTTGCTCTGTTTTGGCGTCTCGGTCGAGGCGTTATCTTCGCTGCTCATCGGCGTTAACAGGGTTAACTCTTGACCGATTTTAATTCTATCTGAGCTGAGGTTGTTTGCCTGCTTTAACTCTTTGACTGAAATGTCAAATTTCGCGGCAATTGTGCCTAGGCTATCGCCGGATTTCACAATATAACTTTGGCTGTCGTAACGTTTTTGCGCGGACAACTGGTGCTGATTCTCTTGATATTGGCCGATGTTTTCAATCGGCAGGGCGATTTGGTATTTGCCCTTACTTGGGATCACGCTTTGACGATAACCTGGGTTATAGGTTTTAAACTCCACCTTAGTGATCCCTGCGGCATTGGCGATTTGACTGAGCTCGACCCCGTTAGGTGCTGGCAAACGCTCTAAAAATGGGCGGTTGGCAATCGGCATTACTTTGAGATTGTAATGGCTAGGGGCACGGATAATTTGAATAAAGGCGAGCCATTTAGGCACGGTTTGTACTTGGCGCGCAGGAATATTCAGCGACCAAAAATCCGTAGGTTTGCCCTTAGCTTTGTTTCTATCGATAGCGGCTTTGATCACTAGCTCGCCACTGTTATAACCCGCAACGGCGTTGATCCAGTCGTTACCTAAGGTGTCGTGCAAGTGCTGTAAATAGTCGAGCACGGCATCGGTCGAGGCTAGTGCATCTTTACGGCCATCGTAGGCCGAGTTGATGGTCAGGCCAAAATTACGTCCCGTCGCAGGGATCATTTGCCAGAGTCCTGCGGGGCCATTTGCCTGGGCAAGTGGGTTATAACCACTTTCGACAATAGGCAGGAGTGCCAGTTCGAGCGGCATATTACGGGCTTCGAGCTGGCTGACAATATAGTACAAAAATGGCTCGGCGCGCTGGGTCACTTGAGTCATAAACTTTTGCTTATCATCGAAAAAGTTACGCTGCTTGCGGACTTCGGCATCGTCATGCACATCAATAGTGCGGGCGTGTTGGATTTTTTCCCACACATCGGTATAGCGCTCGTCGATAACGTCCTTTTCAACATGCTGAGGTTGTGTTGTGTGTTCGCTATTGCCTTCGGCTTCTGGCAAGGCTGCGGCGTATTCCGTAGGCGAAGTTTGCGCCGACGTGGTTGCACAGCCGCTGAGCTGGCCCATGAAGATGGCGGCCACGAGTGCAGCTAAGGCATGGGGTTGGCGAAAGGTTTTCCGCATGATTGTCCTGTAATCAGTGATGACTTGGTATTCCATGATTTGGCACATGCTAATCTGTTTTCGCATTCGTGAATAGCTTTGCTGGAAATTTGACCACCTGGGTTACATTTAGATTTAGCCTCAAATGGGCTAAGATAGCGGTGATTTTTCATAGCAGTGGGTTACAGAGTGCAGACGTTAGCGCAGTTAAAAGCGGGACAATTACAAGGGATTACTCGTTTACAATTGGTTGAAAACTTAACCGAGTTTCCGCGGGAGATCTTCGACTTAGCCGATACGCTCGAGATCCTCGAATTATCCAATAACCAGCTCAGTTCACTGCCCGAAGATTTACCTCGCTTAACCCATTTGAAGATTTTGTTTGCTTCCAATAACCGCTTTGAAGTGCTGCCAGAGGTGTTAGGCCAGTGTCCGAAACTGGAGATGATAGGCTTTAAAGCCAATCAAATTCATTCAGTTCCTGAGGCGTCATTGCCCTTGCATACCCGTTGGTTGATCTTAACGGATAACCAAATTACCGCCTTGCCGGAACGTATGGGGCAGTTGTATCGCCTGCAAAAATTAGCCTTAGCGGGCAATCGCTTAACCTCGCTGCCAGCATCCATGGCCCAATGCCATAACTTAGAGTTAGTGCGTTTATCGGCAAATGCCTTAGCCGCGCTGCCGAGTTGGTTGCTTAAGCTACCTAAACTCACCTGGCTGGCGTTTGCGGGTAATCCCTTTAGTCATACGCTGGTCGATCCCCATGCCGATGTGCCCAGTGTGCCCAATGTGACACTAGCGGACATTGAACTCGGAGAAAAACTCGGTGAAGGTGCCTCCGGTATTATTTACCAAGGACGTTGGTTAAATCCTGCAATGGTTGCCGCAACTGGGTGTGAGCAGATCGCGGTGAAGTTATTTAAGGGTGAGGTGACCAGTGACGGTTATCCGGCCGATGAATTGGATTGTTGTTTAACCACGGGCGAACATCCAAATCTTATCAAAGTATTAGCGCACATCAGCCAACAGGATCAGCTAGGGCTAGTGATGGCGTTAATTCCCCAAGGATTTTATAACTTAGGTTTACCGCCCTCCCTCGAATCCTGCACCCGCGATACCTTTAAGGCGGGGACTGAATTCAGCCTTAAGGACATAGTTAAGATAGCCTTGCAGTTGGCCGAGACTCTCGCGCATATGCACGCCCAGCATATCAGCCATGGTGATGTGTATGCGCACAATATGATGATTAATCAACAAATGTCACTGCTGTTCGGTGACTTCGGCGCCGCCTCAAACTTAGCAAAATTATCTACATCGGAGCGTAGTGCCATGCAGGCCATTGAGGTGCGGGCGCTGGGTTGTTTGATTGAAGATTTATTGCCCTTTGCTGGTGCTGATAGAGCCGACGCGCTGCGAGCTCAACTGCGACAGTTAACAGAGCTATGTATGCAACCTGAGTTATCTTGCCGTCCATCTTTTAGGGATATCGCGAAGTTATTAGCCAGATTGTGGCAAGCTCAAGCATGCGAAGTGTAGGAAAACTCAAGGGGTGGTTCCATTGGTGAAAACCGATGCAGAGACATTACAGCAAGAGCGACTAAATCTCATCAGCAATGGTGAGCTGGCATTATGAGTTCGATTTCAAAACTGTTTTGGCTAAGCCTATGCTTAAGCGCGTTGCTCTCTGTATCTGTTTGGTTGGGATTTTCGGATAAGTTATGGCAGCAGGAATTGCCCGCCGACCAAACTACGCCGCCCAAAACAGCGCAGCGTTTCGAGTTTACAGGGACTTTACCCGCCCACACTCAGCTCGAATTAGTGGGTTATTACACTTCCTCCGTGTGTACCCGCAAAGAAATCCGTTTTCCGAGTGGTGATATTGCTAACCCCTATCGCGCTACGCTGAATAAGAGTTCGGTTCTGCGACAACCCCTCGATACGACCGATAATGCCAAACCTTTCACCCTGACGTTAGCCCTGCAAGGTGGTGGAGATTGCGACTGGCAATTAGAGGATTTAGTCCTCGACCTTACTCTGCTGCCAAGTCATCCCATCTGGAAACATGTTAAGTCATTAAAAGATGAATATTTACATACTTCACCGCTATTAACATCGAGCAAACCCGCGACCAAAGCCTCGCCCCATGATGGGTTTTATTTGAGTCAGGAACTGACTATCGAACCCGTGCTTGCTGGCAGCGAAGAAGATACCAATCTGGTTGCGGGATTGCCGCTTGCCCTCAATCCCGTGTATTACCCAGTAGTGATTTACAGCCCTAAGACCGACAGCCCCTTTGAGGTGAAGCTTAAGAGTAATCTGCAGTCGACTAGCCGTTTATGGTCGAGCACTGTGACACAAATGGTGCGTTTCGATAAAGAGGCCGTGCTGCAGGTGCAGTTTAATCCTGAAATTCTATCTGATTATCAAGTGAATGTGTGGCGACAGCCTGAGCAGATCTCGGTTCATTATCCCGATGGCACTGAGTATCGTTATTCGCGCGGGGATGTGCACCTCTATGCCTATGGTAAGCCTGAATCTATGCTCAATACCTTAAGTGCGAGCACCAAGGCTGAAGATAAGCGATTGTTAGCACACATCTATTGGGCAGGTCATGCGCTGGCGAAGGATGAAGAAAAAGCGCGCAAATACTACCTAGAGGCGGCCGAGGGCGATGACTTGATTGCTATTCTGTGGATGCAATCACAGGCAGCCTATGCGGGCGAGGTTGAGCAGAGCCGTTATTGGCTACAACGCGCGGCAAGGCTTGGGGATGTCGAGGCCACATTGGAACTGATTCGTCAGCCATTTGAGACCATACTGCAAGGTAAGCCGAATACGGCCGAGGCGAAAAGCGTCCAAGCCAGCGCTTGGCAACAGTTAAATCAGCTGGTTAATCAAGGTGTTCTCGAGGCCATGAGTATGATGGCGCTGTACCAAGCATTGCCTTGGTCGCCCTACCATGATGCAACGGCTGCATTAACTCACTATCGTATGAGTGTGCAGGCTGATCCGGCCTTAGCCCATAGCGCGGCCAGTGATTACTATTATTTGCTCGAGGATTTTGCGCAAAGTCAGGAGTTTTGGCAGATTGCCGCCGAGCGCGATCTCTATGTCGCCGCTGAGTATGCGGATATTCTGTTAAAACCCGATACGCGCGATGCGCACAAAGCGCGTACCTGGCTCGAAAAAGTGGTTTCGCAGGGTGATAAACAAGGCATGCAGCGGGACGTGTTGGGTCGTGCCTATTTTCAGCTTGCGAGCCTACTCGATGCGGGCGAAGGTGGCAGCGTTGAGCCAGAGCGTGCCCTTGTGTTCTATCAGCACAGCATTGAACTGGCTAAATCCTTTACGAATGATTACGAAGCTAAGGCCAAGGCTAGAGCACAAGCGTTGGAAAAGCTTTGAGAGTCATGTCTGTTTTAGTGTTTGAACTTGGGATAGTCTAGCCCTATCAAAGCTTTGATTATCGTTTATCCCCATATCCAGCTATGCCTGAAATGGCCGCTAACACGTGCAATCTAGACTGCTTTGTTAGCGGCAGTATTCTGTTCTATCGATAGGACCCGACTAGGAGCCCGTTATGTCCGAATTACCCCATGATTACACGCATATTTATCTTGAGCAGCCCGGCGAGCCTGATGTGATGCAGCTGACACGCTCGCCATTGCCTGTACCGAGTGCTGGCCAAGTCTTAATTCGTAACCGCGCCGCCGGGGTGAATGGACCCGATATCAAACAAAGGATGGGAGTGTATCCGCCACCACCTGGGGCATCGCCGATTATTGGACTAGAAGTCGCGGGGGAGATCTGCGCCTTAGGCGAGGGTGTAACCCAATGGCAGTTGGGGGATAAGGTTTGCGCCTTAGTGCCCGGCGGCGGCTATGGCGAGTACAGCTTAACCTATGCCGAGCATTGTTTACCTATCCCACAGGGCTTTTCTGAGGTGCAAGCGGCGGCGTTGCCCGAAACCTTTTTCACTGTGTGGGGCAATCTCTTTATGCGCGCGGGACTCAAGGCGGGTGAAACCGTGTTGATCCACGGTGGTTCGGGTGGCATCGGCAGCACGGCGATTTCCCTTGCCAAACATCTTGGTGCGACCGTGATTGCGACCACGGGACAAGATGCCAAGCGCGACTATTGCGCCGGATTAGGCGCCCATTTGGTAGTGAACTACAACACCCAGAACTTCGTGGAAGAAGTCATGGCCTTTACCCAAGGTAAGGGCGTCAACGTGGTGTTCGATATTGCTGGTGGCGACTTTATCAACTTGAATCTTCAAGCATTAGCGCTAGATGGCCGTATGGTGTCAGTGTCGACCCAACGTAGCGGCAAGGCAGAGGTGAACATTCTGCAGTTGATGGCCAAACGTATTGTGTGGACGGGGTCAACCTTAAGACCGCAGAGCGTTGCGGCAAAAGCCGAAATCGCCAAGCAATTACGTGAGCGTGTTTGGCCTTTGCTCGATAGCCAGCAAATCGTGCCGCATATCTGTGCCACTTTTCCATTGGCCGAGGCGGCCAAGGCCCATGCGTTGATGCAGTCGGGAGAACATAGAGGCAAAGTCGTATTAACCTTGTGATCCCGCCTAGCTACATCTGTGTAAACGCACTCGCCTCAATCCTTTGATGGAGGCGGGCTGCCGAATTAAAACTTGCTGTGATGTTTTTTTAGACTAAAGTCGTTAATGACAAAATTTTTTAGAGACTTTGGCCGAAATTAATGCGTAATAAGTGAAAATTTCATGGTATGAGGCATTGATTATCGGAAATATTCTGTAAAAATACCCAGTTGAAAACGTCAGAGACTTTCCGGCGCGATTCGTGGATCAAAGCAAGCGACGCTTCGCTTATTCAGACTAAAAAACTCATAGTGTATGTGTTGATTTAAGGGTATTGGCATATATGTATAACACAGCAAAGAAACAGGTTTGGTATGGTGAGCTGAGAACATCGAAGGGCACCGCGATTGTCGTCCATGACAACCAGCTGCCAGAGGCTTCCCCTGGACGAATCTACCTCTACAATACCGAACGTGATGCTATTGTTGAGTATGTAGAAGACATCGTAAAAGTGAACCTACATGACTTAGATGATGCAGCGGTAAAAGCGGCTGAAGCTAAGTTTAGCGGCGCATGGAAAGCAGCTCGAGCTCAATTTATGGGCAAGCATCAAGCTCGTATCGATCTGAACAATGTGAAAGATTCAGGCCCTGTTCGTAAGGCTAAGGCCGAAGTTGAGCCTGAAATTGAAACCGATGCCATTGGCGCCGATTTTGATGAAGATTGGGGCGATGATTTCGACGATTAACACTGAGTTTGCCTAGGGCAAATTGGGTTAGGGTAAGGAATAAACCATTTTATTCCTTACCAGCTTTTCCTTCCTTTATTCGACAAACTTATCCCCAAGCGCATTCATTTTAGCCTTCAATATCAAATTGATAGCGGCTGATATGATGGTAGATTTTCCCCGGTACTAACCAAGCGTCATCACCCAATTGGGGTTGATTCGGTGAGTCAGGCAATTTTTGCGGCTCAATACACACGCCTTGATACTGATCCAAGCTTTGTTGGTTTCGCCCTAGGGTTCCCGCTAAAAAGTTAGCGCAGTAGAGCTGTACGCCGGGTTGATTGGTAAAGACTGTCATGGCGCGGCCACTGACGGGGCTCGATAGGCAGCCAAAGCGGCGTAGCGCGCCATCGGGATTATCCAGCAGATAACAATGATCATAACCTTGGGTGCTGGCCAGCGCCGGATCTTGGAGTTTGTCCCCAAGAGTAACGCCCTGAGTTAAATCGAAAATACTTTTTTTGACTTCGGCAATCCCCGTAGGCACGCCTACCTCATTCATGGTGAGGTAGCGCGTAGCATCGATTTGCATCCGATGCTGATGATTATTCGGCAGGCCATCTAGGTTGAAGTAGGAATGCTGCGTCAGACTGACGGGGCAAGGTTTATCCACCGAGGCGAGGATTTCCACATAGAGATTATTGGCGGCGAGGCGATAGTCTAACTGGACAGTGCAATTGCCGGGGAAACCCATGTCGCCATCTGGGCTGACTAACGATAAACGCACACCGTCGGGAAGTTGGCCTAAGTGCCAGTTTTTTCGATTGAAACCTTCGCGGCCACCGTGCAAGCAGTTGCTGGCCTGATTGATATCCAGTTGATACGCTTGCCCTTGATATTGCAGCTTGCCCATCGCAATACGGTTGGCAAAGCGCCCAGCGATAGCGCCAAGGTGGGCGTTTTGAGTTAAATAATCTTCGGCACTGTCGCAGCCAAGCACGATATTGGCACGCTCTCCCTGTTTATCGGGCGTCCAAAGTGAGCGAATGATGCCACCTAAACTGAGCACTTCTAAGGCGATGATGCCATTGTCTATCCGCACACGTTCGATTTCACCGCCGCGGGGATCGGTCCAAGGATCTAGTACACTGAAACGCACCATTTAGCTTCCCTCTAATGTGATTTAACCGCTTGATTTTGCCTCTTAAAAACAACAAATACCATAGGATTCAAGGTTGAATTCGTATGGTATTTGTCTGGAAGAATGGATAGAGGGTGATTGACGGACTAGCTGTCGATGCGCCCCGCGCCCGCACTCGCCGAGCAGAGATACACAGTGGCATCGATTCCGGTCTGCTCATAAAATGCATGCTCGACCGCCGAGACCACGGCATCGGTGAGTTCGTGATCCACTAGGGCGACAACACAACCGTCGGTCATACGAATGCCGCCACGCTCTCCGATCACTTGGCTGACGATATCCACCAAGGTATCAAATTCGGGCAACGTCACCTCAAAATCATCCCGTAGAGATTGATGGGACAGTGCCATTAACAAACTGAATTTAGATAGATTACTTTGCTCTAGCGCCCGAGCGGCACTCTGGGTGCGCTTGTTTTCGGTGACAACGTGTTTGGCACGGCGATACAGGGTGTCATCCAATTGATCTTTAGCACTTTCGAGCTGGCGCAGGTCGAGGTGGCGCAGGGCATCGAGGCCAAAAAAGTCGGCGGCCTGTGCGCATTCTTCGCGGCGTTGTTGATTTATCGCCGCTAAGCGTTGTTTCTCGATATGGGCATCGATAATGATAAGGCTAAGGTTTTCAGGGATGGCAATAGGTTCGCTATCCAGATCCAGACAATCGATGAGCAAGGCATGATCCGGTTCGCCCATGGCGCAGACCATATGGTCCATAATGCTGCAAGCCGATGAGACATAGCGATATTCACCGCGCTGAGCGAGTTGTGCCACCGCCATAGGAGATAAATGCAGTTGGCTGCTGTCGCTGATAGCAGTACCAAAGGCGACGACTAAGGCGCCGGAGGAAGACAGACCCGCGGCTAGCGGCACATCGCCCACGACCGCTAAGTCTAACCCTTTAGCGATAAGGCCAGTATTGGCCATGGCCACCGTCAGGCCCTTGAGATAATTGACCCAGCCATCTTCGGGATTGATTTCGGTGTCTTTACCGAAACTCCATTCCTTGATTTGTCCAGGGAAGGCGTCGGCAACGGCGCGAAACTTATTGTCCTCTCGGCGTTTTACTGCAATAACCGTATGAAAATTAATGGCGGCGGGCAACACGAAGCCGTCGTTGTAATCCGTATATTCACCGATCAAATTAACCCGACCTGGGGCTTGGTATAAATCATCGGCTTTAGTGCCAAAGGTTTGGACAAATAACTTAGTGGCGCGCTGCGCAGGGTTCGACATGCTGGGAAGACTTCCAAAAAAGCTGGGCTAAATTGCGTTCTTGTCTTCGATTTATATCACGACTAACTCAGTGTTGTAACTGAGATTTTGTAGGGCATAGACGATAGTCTTGTCAGGGAAAATCGATACAGAACAAGCAACCAATTATCTCCCGCTATCGCATACTTGCAATTGGTTGATTTTGATTGTTTTTAACATTTTAAGGGGAGAGGTAAGTTGGCTCCGGAGGTTTGATTTCCTGAGCCAACATCTGCCTAAATAAGATGAGTTTTATTCATCACTAAAATGAGTGACTGCTGAACTAAAGCCTATTCAGCGACGCCGTTTTTAAGCGAGGGCAGAGCCTTGTTTTTGAGTCTCTTCCTGAGCTTCGGCATCGGCCTTAGTTTCAGAGTCTGGCAATAGCTCATGAACCACATGGTCGACAAAACCCGCACCTGCCGCTTCGTACAAGTTATACACGCTGTGTACGCCTGAGCTTCTCAGTGACGCGGCATCATCGCCGTATTGCACTATGGCGCTGAGTTTGCCTTGATAATTCAGCTTCTTGAGCTGCTCAACGGCGAACAGATTCCCCGCATGGTGTGGCATCGCCAGCAGCACTAACTCAAGGTTTGGTGCTCTATCGAGTTTCTCCCAAAAGTCGGTATCCGAAGCATCCCCTTGCACCACGTTGCGGCCATTGGCGCGGTGTAAATCGACCAATTCCTGCTTGTGTTCAATCCCGAGGATTTCACCGTCGAAACGAGCGCGCAGTTCATCGTAGGCACCGCTACCAATACGACCCATACCTAAGATTAAAAAGCGCGGATTGCCAATGGCAATTGGTCTGTCTTCAGGGTGCAGTGGTGGCTTCTCGAGTCGTACCAGACGTTGTTGGAATCGTTGGTAAATATTCCCCACAGCCGTATTGAGTGGCGCGGCAAATAGGAAGCTGAAACTTAAGGCAACAGCGATAATCACCAGCCATTGTGGTGGTAGCCAACCTTTGCTGGTGGCGACCGCTGCGACGATAAGGCCGAACTCAGAGAAGTTACCTAAGTTAAATGAGGCCAGCATAGAGGTGCGCGAACGCAGTTTAAATCGCGTCAGAAGGTAGACGAACAACAGGATTTTTAACGGCACTAACAGCACTAATAAGGCCGCGAGTACCACATCGGATACCGTAGGTAAGCCATTGAGGCCAATGGTTAAGAAGAAGGCGACAAGGAAGAGTTCTTTAAAGTAGAACAAGGATTTAGCCAGCTCGGAGGCCTTTTTATGCCCCGCGAGTAAAATGCCTATGATAAGCGCGCCAAGATCCGGTTTGAGGCCGACGGACTCAAACAACCAAGCGCCGACAACCAGCGCCATCACTAATCCGAATAACACTAAGAGTTCGCCGTGACCAACACGGTCAAAGGCTTTGTAAATCAGTGGTTTTGCTAGAGGTAATAGCAATAACGCCAGTGCCCAAACCGATGGAACTGCGCCCTTAGAAATGGTTAAGAAGATGACGGCAAAAATATCCTGCATAATCAGGATACCAATGGCAACACGGCCATAGAGGGACTGCACGTCGCCTTTATCTTCCAATACCTTAATCGCGAATACCGTACTGGAGAAGCTGAGCGCAAAGGCGATTAATGACAGTTGTGCAATACCTAAACCATCGAGTTGGCTAAGGCCAATAAAGCCGAAGATTTTGAGGATAGGAATAAACAGCACCATAGATAGCACTAAATGTATGCTCGACCCGGCCCAGACTTCGGCCTTAAAGAGGCTGCGAATATCCAGTTTAAGACCAATGGCAAAGAGTAATAAGGTGACCCCGAGGTTAGCGAGTTCTTGCAGCAGGGGCAGGCTTTCTTTCTCAATACCAAAAACAAAGAGTACAAAGCCTGCCACTAAGTAGCCGATCAGGGGAGGCAGCCCTATGCGGCTAACCAGCATGCCGCAGATAAGTGTAATGATGAGAATAGCCGGTTCCATAATGCTCCAATCTAAAAAGTCCACGTTAAACAGGGATTGTATAAGAAATCGATGACAGCGTGATAAAAAAGCGGACTTTTAATGAAAAAAGTCCGCTTTTTATTGGTTTTACGCTAAAACGGCGCAGAGATAAATTGGCGTTTTAGCTGAGATTATTTCACTAAGTGATCTAAATGGGCGGCAAATTCCTTCGGTCCCATAAAGCCAGTCACTCTTAAATCTTCCCTCTGCTCGCCTTGCTCGTTAAACATCAGCAGCGTCGGTAGGCCCAGCACATTGTATTTCTCTAGCAGTGCCACATCCACGGCATCGCTCTTAGTCACGTCGGCCTGTAATAACACTATCTTGTTCATTCGCACTAACACTTCGGCGTCCTTAAAGGTGATGGCCTCAAACTCTTTACAGGCCACACACCAATCGGCGTAGAGATCCAGCATCACTGGCTTACCCGCAGCGGTCGCTGCGGCGATTTCACGGTCTAAATCTTCAATAGATTTAATGCGTTTAAAGCCGTGCTCCTGTTCGGTTGTCGCCACAGTGCCCATTGGCGCATGGGTAAAACCAAAGTGCCCCATAACCGCTTGGAAACCGTAGGAAAAACTGGCCAGCAGTGTGAGCGTGAGCAGCACTGAGCGCACGGTTTTTTTCCAGTTGAAGGCACTGAGTTTGTTTTGGTGCATCAGATAGCCGGTGAAGCTAATGCCCCAGAGTGACCAGAGCACATCGGAAACCACACCCGTCCAAATACGGCCAAGCATCACAATCGATACCGCAATCAGGAGGAAACCGAACACGGTTTTAATGATGTTCATCCAAGCGCCAGCGCGTGGCAGTAACTTACCACCTGAAGTACCAATGATAAGTAGCGGCGCTCCCATACCCATGCTCAGCACGTAGAGCGCGAGGAAACCTTGCAATAAATCACCGGTTTGCGCCACATAGACTAAGGCGCCTGAGAGCGGGGCCGTTGTACAAGGTGAGGCCACTAATCCCGAGATCACCCCCATCAAAAACACGCCAACTAAATTGCCGCCCTTTTGATTGTTTGAAATCGAGTTCATCCTCTCCTGCCAGCTTGAAGGCAGTTTGAGATCGTACAAGCCAAACATGGATAAGCTGAGTACAAAGAACAGGATAGCTAAAAAGATCAGCACAGCGGGATGTTGCAGCGCCGCTTGATATTTCATCCCCGCAGAGGCAACCACTAGACCTAAAATCGAGTAGGTGATCGCCATACCTTGCACATAGGCCATCGACAGGGTGAAGGCCTTAGCGGTCGAGAGTTTTTGCCCTTGGCCAACAATAATGCCCGATAGGATCGGATACATAGGGAAGACGCAAGGCGTGAGCGCCAGACCAATCCCTAGGCCGAAGAAGATCACTAAGGTCCAGAGCAAACTGTCGTTAGACAGCATCTGGCTTAGGCTATCCTGCTGGGTAATAGGTTGGCTTGGTGCACTGCCTATTTGCTGAGCGTCAGCAGTGGCGGCAGACTCAGTATTTTCGCTGCTGTCTGCACCAGTCGCGATTTGCCCATCATTGGCCGCGACAGCTTTTAGGGTGACATCGCGCTTGGTCGGTGGATAACAGAGTTTACCCTCGGCGCAGCCCATAAAGGTCACGGTTAAGGTGCCGTTATCATCGGCTTGTTTCAGGCCAACGGGAATATCGATATAGGTGTAGTACACCTCTTGCTCACCGAAATATTCGTCGTTGTGGGGTTTGCCCTTTGGCAGGTCTATGGTGCCAAGTTCGGCGCCATTGACACTAAACTTAAGCTTATCTCGGTACATGTAGTAGCCGTCGGCAATGACCCAATTGAGGGTGACCTTATTGCCTTCCTGCTTAAAATCGAAGGCAAAGGCTTGATCGACAGGCATTAACTCTGGCTCACTTTTTAGAAAACCGAAGCTATTGGCGAAGACATTGCTACTTTGAGTTAAGGGCGCAAGCAGCAGTAATGCAGTGAAGATAAAGCTAAGTAGTTTTTTCATGGCTGAGTGTTATCTTTTATCCAATCTAAATAGGCTGGTAGCCCGTGAGTGACGGGTACGGCAATAATTTCAGGCACTTGATAAGGGTGGAGTTGAAGCACAAGCTGTTCTAACTCGGCATAGCGGCTTTGTAAACATTTAATGTGTAAGCTAATTTCTTGCTCCTCACAGATTTTTCCTTCCCATGCATACACTGAGCGGATCGGCGCCGAGATATGCACGCAAGCGGCGATACGCGCTTCCACTAAGGCGTGGGCGATGCGCTTTGCCTGAACTTCATCTGGGCAACTGGTGCTGACCACTAAATACTGAGCTTGCATGGTGTGAGGTATCGTCCCTTAACAATCTTAAACTTCGCTTAAGCCTATTAGGCTAAGCTACTTTACGTGCTTTTATGGTCTCATACATTAACCGGGTAACAAAAGAGTGAGCTAAATATCAGAAGTTTCACTCCTTTACAGACAGCTCCTTCCGAATGACTTGAATTAAGACCGGATAGCCCCCATTTAGTTTTCAAGTAAGTGTGATAAATCTGAGGTCGGTATGTTTTTAATCCTGTTTTTATTATTTGTGCTGATCCCAGTTGTCGAACTGTCAGTGTTAATTCGTGTGGGCGAAGTGCTCGGCACTTGGACCACCATTGGTCTGGTATTATTCACCGCCGTATTGGGTGTGTCCCTCGTGCGTAGCCAAGGGCTGAGCACGCTTATGCAAGTACAGCAAAAACTCACGCGAGGCGAGGCGCCAGGGCAGGAAATTGTCGAAGGCATGATGTTGGCTATGGCGGGGGTATTGCTGGTTATCCCAGGCTTTGTAACTGATTTTATTGGCCTACTGTTACTCACACCTTTAACGCGTCGCCTGATTGCCGCTTTAGTGTTTAAGCGTATGCAGCTACGGGTGGTATCCGGTTTACAGGGCGGAATGCACGGCGGTTTTGGTGCTGGCCCATTTGGACCGCATTCTGGCTCGCAATCGAATCCATTTGGGCAGAATCCCTTCGAGCAACATACGCACTCCGACGGCAATGTGTACGAAGGGGACTTTGAGCATAAGGCTGATCCGAGCGATAAACGTCCCGAGAGTCATCAATTAACGGAGAAAGACGGTGACGCGAAAGTGCATGAGCCTAACGACACTCAGCCCAAAGATCCAAAATCTTAATCATTTATCCAGACAGATTAAGCCGTTACTCACGCAATATTCTACAAGCTCCCACTGGTGCAAACCTCTGGGAGCTTGTTTTTATGCGCGTTGTCGCATGGGTAGCTTAAGTCGGTTTGCTTCAACTTAACGACGTACTATAGTAAAGCTCGAACATATTATTCATGGAGGTTGAATATGAATCTGACTAAGTTAAAGCTGATTTCGGGATTGTTGTCTGTCGTAACTTGCTCGCTGATTACCTATAGCGCAGTCGCAGGGCCCTTAGATCCTAATTGCGACCCTGAAAAAGTCGCCAAGAATGCGGCGGTTAAGGCGACTACGGGCGTGAGTGGCCGCTGTACACCGGAAAAAGCCGCCGAACGTACGGCGAAAGATGCTAAAGATGCCGTTGGTGATGCCAAGGATAAAGTCACTGATTCGGTCAGTGATAAGGTCGATGATATCAAACCCGACGATAAGTTATCCGACAAAGCCGCCGATGCGTTAAAGCAAGACAAGCACGATAAAAAAGAGGGTGTCGATGCCAAGAAAGTGGTGAAAAAGGTCGTCAACTAATACCTAGCACTATCGTCATCCGCCCTTACTGCGCCTAGATTTTGTCGATAACCAAGATGAAATCTAGGCGTTTTTGTTTTTGAGGTTAAGTGGTTAATTGAAGGGAAGAAAGGGCCAATCGATGAGTAATACCACATCGATCGGCCACGCCGGGAAGCGTTTAGGGGGAGTGGCGGGCTAGTGCTGCTCGCTCGCCACCGCATTCGGTTTGATATTGAAGGCTAAGCTGTACATCACTGGCAGCACGATAAGGGTCAGCAGCGACGCAAAACCTAAACCAAAGATGATAGTGATTGCCATGGAGCCGAAAAAGGCGTCTGGGATCAACGGGATCATCCCGAGCATGGTGGTGATCGCTGCCATCATCACGGGGCGTACACGGCTGACGCTCGAATCGACTAAGGCGATATAGGCAGGCTTGCCTTCATCGAGTTCTAGGTTGATTTGATCGACTAACACAATGCCGTTTTTAATCACCATGCCCGACAGACTCAGCAGCCCCAGCAGTGCCATAAAACTAAAAGGTGCGTCGAAAATCAGTAATCCCGCCGAGACACCAATCAAGGCAAGTGGCACGGTAAACCAAATCACTAAGGGTTGGCGTACCGAGTTAAACAGGAACACTGTGATTAAAAACATCGCCAAGTAGCCCAATGGAATCGAGCTAAATACCGCAGTTTGGGCTTCGCCAGCGGTCTCATACTCGCCGCCCCATTCGAGGTGATAACCAGCGGGGAGACTGATGGCTTCAACCTTATCCTTCACTTTACGCAGCACAGAATCGGCGGTCTCATCGCTGCCAAGCTTAGGATCGGCCAGAACCGCTAACATCCGCATCCGGTCACGACGTTTCACTAAGGGGTTTTCCCACTGGGTTTCAAACTGGCTCACCACTTGGGTGGCGGGCACAAAGGTGCTGTGTTCGCTACTCCAGATTTGCAGTTTCCACAGGCTGTCCGCCTGCAAACGCTCTTCGGCGGGGGCTCGGGCAACGATGGGCAGTAAATGGCTGGTTTCGCGGTAAAGGCCAATCTGTTTGCCGCTAAAGTTAATTAACAGCGCATTATCCAGATCCTGTTTACTGATCCCGGTTTCCCTCGCCTGCGCATTTTGCAGCTGTGGACGAATTAACGGCACTTGGTTGCGCCAATCATGGCGAACGCCATCCATACTTGGCTCAGCATGGAAAATCGCTTCGGCTTGAGCGCCCAGAGCTCGCAGCACTTCAGGATCATCGCCGTAGAAGCGCGCCTCAATCTTCGCGGCGGGAGACGGGCCGTTTTCCATATTCTTGAATCGATATTGCGCCTGTGGGAATCGTTGATTTAGCTGTCTTTCTAATTCAGACATATAGACTTTGAGCGACGCTAGATCCTCCATTTCGATGATCAACTGGGCAAAGGCAGGGTAGCCTTTCTCCGGTTGATAGGGCAGGACGAAACGCTGCGCACCTTGGCCAATCACTGTGGTTAAGTGTTTGAGGCCGCTGTGTTGCTCCTCCGCTTGCTTGAGTAGCAGCTGCTCAATATCCGCGGTAAAGCGTTCTGTACCTTTGATATCCGTGCCTTCAGGCATCCAAATATCGACAAAGAAGATGGGTGTGTTTGACGCTGGGAAGAACACATTTTTGATATGGCCAAAGCCAATTACCGCAGTAACGAGCATAGCGCCGACCAGGAGAATGCTGGCGATCCTAAAACGTAGGGCAAAGGTTAAACTCGCGCGGTATAAGCTAAAGAACCAGCCCTTGTAAGGATCCTGCTCTTCATCGTCTGCTGGGGCGTCTTTAAACAGTAAATGGCAGAAAAAAGGTGTCAGGGTTATCGCGGTAATCCAACTGATAAATAAAGAGATCATCAACACTTGGAACAGCGAGCGACAAAACTCCCCCGCGGCATTTTGCGATAAACCAATCGGCGCGAAGGCGATAATCGCGATCACTGTGGCGCCAAGCAGCGGCCACTGGGTTTGCGTCACAATTTGTTTAGCGGCTTCGAGGCGAGTCTTACCCCGGCGCAGGCCAATCAAAATACCTTCCGTCACCACAATGGCGTTATCGACTAACATACCAAGTGCAATAATCAGGGCGCCGAGGGAGATCAGTTGCAGCTCAATGCCCAGTACTTTCATCACGATAAAAGTGCCGAGAATCGTCAGCAGCAGAATTAACCCCATCAGTAAGCCTGAGCGCAGGCCCATAAACAGCAGCAGTACGGCAATAACGATGGCGATTGATTCTAATAGGTTGATCAAAAAGCCATTTACAGTGTCATCCACCGCCAGACTTTGGTTATAGACCGTATCTAAGTTCATCCCAATTGGGCGTTGTGACTCCAACTCGGCAAGGCGCTCGCTAACGCTTTTACCCACTTCGACTACGTTGACGCCACTCGAAAACGAAATCCCTAGGGAGAGGGCGGCTTCGCCACGGTTGTGATAGAGCACATCTGGGGTTTCATCGTAATCTTTTTCTATATGGGCAATGTCGCCAAGATAGATAAGCTCGGTGCTGCCGGGCGGGCTGACGATCAGACGCGCAAGATCCTGCACACTGCTAAATTCGCCCGTGGGATGAATGCGGATCCGATTATCGCCAACCACTAAACTGCCCGCATTAGAAACCACGTTCTGATTGTTAATCAGGCCGTAGATATAGCTTTGATCTAACCCTAATGCAGAGAGTTTTTGTTGTGATATTTCAATCACTACCTGTTCGGTTACGCTGCCCGCGACAGAGACTTTTTTGACCCCTGGCACCAGTACCAGTTCGCGGCGCAAATAATCGGCATAGTTGCTTAATTCGCGGTTGCTATAGTCAGGCCCTGAGAGATTAAATAAAATGCCGTACACGTCGCCAAAGTCGTCATAGACCTTGGGCGTGCTAGTGCCGGGAGGCAGTTGTCCTGCGGTGTCGTTCACCTTACGACGCACCTCATCCCACACCTGTGGCAGGCTGGTTTTATCGTAGGTTTCTTTAATCTCAATTTGGATCTGCGACAAGCCCGCACTGTTGATTGAGGTCACGTGCTTAACCGCATCGAGTTGCTGCAATGCATCTTCGAGGGGAAGGGTGACTTCTTCTTCCACTTGCTCGGGTGAGGCCCCAGGATAGGCGGTGATCACTAGGGCTTCTTTAATGGTAAATTCGGGAAATTCTAATTGCCCAAGACCAGTAAAACTCACACCCCCGCCCACGAGCAGCAGTAGCACAAACATCCAGCTAATCACTTTGTGGCGGATGGAATACTCAGCAATGTTCATGAATTACACTCCGCGTTGCCAGCGTAGTGGCTTCACTTTCATCCCGTCAGATAATTGGGATACCCCCGCGCTGACAATCAAGTCGCCCTTATTGATGCCGCCTAAGACTTCAATGCCTTCGGTGGTGACTCGGCCTAAGGTCACTGCCGTGGGTTTAACCTCGCCCGATTGCGCTTGATAGACCCAGACTTGAACTTGGCCATCCTGATCGCGTTTATCGATGGCGGTGACAGGCACTATGGCCGATGCGGTTTGATCTGGGGTTTTCACTAAGGCGAGGGTTAACTCGGCGCTCATGCCCGGAAGTAATTGAATATCTTTGGGTTGAGGTAAGGAAAACACCACTTCATAGGCCTGAGTACCCGGGGTTACTTGGGTCGAGTATTCTTTGAATTTCGCATCAAACTCCATCCCTGCTAATGCGCTAAAACGCACCTTAGCGGTAAAGTTTTGCTGCTGAATATAGTTGTTTAAGCTTGCCGCCATCGCCTCGGGGACTTGAATGCTGACATCGAGCAAGCTGTTGTTTTGCAGCGTTAAAATCCCTTGGTTGGCCTGTACGATTTGGTGGTTATCCACTAAACGTTTGGCCACAGTGCCACTAAAGGGAGCAATAAGCTTGGTATAACTTAACTGATCACGGGCGGCGGCCAAGGCCGCTTTGGCCGATTTAAGTTGCGCTTGGGCGCTATCAAACTCGGCTTGGGAAATTAACTTGCGCTTGAGGAGTTCGGTTTTACGCTGAAAATCCGCCGCCAAGAGTTCATGCTCGGCTTCGCGAGTCATTAAATTGTTATAGGCATCCCTGTCGTCGAGCTTAGCCAATAGGCTGCCTTGGCGGATCTGTTGCCCTTCCACTAATGCGAGATCTGTCAGCTCGCCTGAAATCCTAAAGGATAACTCGGCGCGGCTATTGGCACTGACGCGCGCCGGAAATGTCCTAAAATCTCCCCCTTCGAGCTGCATCACCTCAAAGAGTTTTACTGGACGAATAGCACTCGCCTGTACTGAGCTTTCCGCGGGGGTACAGGCCGTCAGTAGGGCTGGCAACAAAGCCGCCAAGGGGAGCAGTCGATATGATTTCATGGTAGGGGAGTCCTCGATAACAATTTATCAGCATTTCAGGGGCGCGAAGATAACAGCTAAATTTGTTGCAATAAACGGGATACTTTGGGATTATGAATCCCACATAATGAGATTGAAATTAAGTTAAAGATGAAGACAGAGGACTTAGCGTTATTTCACCGCATAGCCGAAACCGGTAGTTTGATTGAAGCTGCTGATTTGCTTAACTTACCTAAATCGACCGTGAGTCGCCGCTTGCAGGCGTTGGAAGATGAACTGAATATCAAGCTATTCCACCGTCAGAGTCGTTCGATGACGCTCACCTCCGCGGGGAGCCATTTTTATCAGCGCTCGTTAAATATCTTGGCGCAGCTCGATGAAACCCTGTTCGAGATGACCAATGACGATGCCGAGATCAGCGGTCATCTGCGGATCCAAATGTTTCCTATCCACAGTATGAATGTGTTGATGCGGGCGATTTTCCGCTTTATGGATCTGCACCCAAGATTGACGGTGGAAGTGATCAACAGCGCCGAATCCGTCGATATGGTGAAGAACAACCTCGATGTGGCCTTTGTGGTGGAGCCTGCGCTAGATACCTTAGATCTTGTGGTGCGGCCTATCTTCACCACGGATCTGCGCTTCTATGCCAGCCCTGAATACCTCGCCGAGCACGGCACGCCGAGAACACCGCAGGAGATTGAGTCCCACAATGTGTCCTTGTTTAGGCTCTCAAATGGCAAAATCTTCAATGAGTTATGGATAGGTGCCGAGCAGGAAGTGAGAGTGAGAGGCAATTTTTGCTCTAACAGCGTCGAAGTCGCGGTGGAGTTTGCCCTGCAAGGGCGCGGAATTGTCTATGCCCCGACCGAAGTGGTGGCCGAGTATGTGGCAGCAGGGCAGTTAGTGACCCTGTTACCTGAGATTGACCCACATCCTGGTGAGTGTTATTTAGCTTATCCATCAAGACGTTATGTTAGTCTTGCCAGCCGTCGATTTATTGATTTTATCTTGCAAGAACTCGCGCCTGGCGGCGTGCCCACCAATATGAGTCAAGAGGGGATCGCCACTCGCCGAGTCTGTAAGGCCTCCGAAGAACCCTTCCTGCAAAATGATTTGCGCTTTCGCCAAAAAAGCACGTCTTAAATAGCGTCGGCGGTTGTGACCTTAGCGGGTTCGCAAATGCGCTGCGCCAGATAATAACAAGCAATCCCCATCAAGAGGTTGGTGATGGGGAGTGCGAGCAACAAGCCTTTCACCCCATCGATATAAGACCCCAGCGCCGCCAGTGGCAGCATCAGCAGCACTAAGCGGCACAGGTTAATCACTAACGAGCTCATGGGTCTGTGGTACGCATTCAGCGCCGTGGCAAAGATGATCACTATGCCGAGCGGGCCATAGGCGCAGGGTAAGACCAGAATATAAAAACTTAACCACTCTAGCACCTGCGGATCGGTACTGAATAAATGGGCTAGTGGCTGGGCGAAAAATGCCAGCGGAATATAGAGTAAGGTTTGGAATACAAAGATAAATTTAAGCGATAACAGCAACGCCTGTTTCGCCCTTTGAGTTTGGCCTGCCCCTAGGTTTTGCGCGATAAACGGCATCAGGCTCGACGAGAGCGCCATCACCACGATTAACAGCACCGATTCTAAACGGGTGCCCGCACCAAAGGCTGCGACGGCGCTGTGGTCGATATGCGCCAGCATCGCCATAATCACCGCATTGGCGAGAGGGTTGATTAAATTCATCAATGCCGCTGGCTGGGCGATATGGGCGAGTTTACTCCAGTTGGCGCGCATTCTGTCGATATCAAATGCCGCCCATTCCAACATATTGCGCTTTATGATCAACAAATAACCCGAGAGCGACAGAGCTATCAGCCAAGAGAACAGGGTTGCAATCGCCGCGCCTTGGATCTCTAAGCGTGGGAAAGGCCCAATGCCGAAGATTAATAAGGGATCGAGAATTAAGTTAATGATCGCCGCCAGCGCCATGATCATCGCGGGGGATCGAGTATCCCCAGTCGAGCGCAGGCCTTGATTGCCCACCATCAGTAGCACCAACAGCGGCGCGCCCACATACCAATACACCATATAGTCGTGGATCAGCGGCAAGCTGGTGTCATTGGCGCCAAGCAAACTAAAGAGCGGCTTAATAAAAATGCTACCTAGGGCGGATAAGCTGGCGATAAGGATAAAGGTCAGCAGCAGTGCATCGTGCAAAAACACCTTGGCACGTGGGGCATTGCCCGAACCTATCAGCCTGCCAAGGTTAGTGGAAACGCCGGCGCCAATCCCAATGGCGATACTGGAAATAATCAAAGTCACCGGAAAGGTAAAACTGATCGCCGCTAAGGCTTCGGTCCCTAACTGACTGATAAAAAAAGTGTCAGCGAGGCTAAAACCTAGAATGGTCATAATGCCAATCAAGTTGGGGAGGCTCATGTTGAGCAGTACACGACCAATTGGCGCGCTAAGCAGCCCGTGTCTGTCTTTCATGGGGAAAATGGTGCCTTGTTTGCGAGCGGAGGCCGAATTCTAGCAGGATTGTGCCCGCTTGAAAAAACTGACATCAAAAATTTGAATTTTTTTTTGTAAAGGCACTTGGATCTGACGCGGGCTAACCCCATATCACAGTCATCAAAGGGGACGGCGAAAACGCTTCCTCTTTTTCATCACAAAATCGCCTCGATTGTTGGGCATTAAATCATTAGGAGAGTTCATAGATGAATATTCGTCCATTACATGACCGCGTAATCGTTAAGCGTTTAGAAGTTGAATCAACTTCAGCGGGTGGCATTGTATTAACCGGTAGCGCCGCTGAAAAATCGACTCGCGGAGAAGTACTGGCAGTAGGCAACGGCCGTATTCTCGAAAATGGCACTGTAAGACCACTGGATGTGAAAGTAGGTGATGTAGTGATCTTCAATGAAGGTTACGGTGTGAAGAAAGAAAAAATCGACGGTCAAGAAGTCTTGATCCTGTCAGAAGCTGACCTGATGGCCATCGTAGGTTAATCCACGACATCAATTCGACATTCCAATTAATCATCAAAAATTTAAAGGATACTCAATATGGCAGCTAAAGAAGTTGTATTTGGTAATGACGCACGCGTAAAAATGCTGGCTGGTGTAAACATTCTGGCTAACGCAGTAAAAGTGACCTTAGGCCCTAAAGGCCGTAACGTGGTATTAGACAAGAGCTTTGGCTCACCACTGATCACTAAAGACGGTGTGTCTGTTGCAAAAGAAATTGAATTAGAAGACAAGTTCGAAAACATGGGCGCGCAAATGGTGAAAGAAGTTGCTTCTAAAGCCAACGACGCCGCCGGTGACGGTACCACTACTGCAACCGTTCTGGCACAAGCCATTGTGACTGAAGGCTTAAAAGCCGTTGCAGCGGGAATGAACCCAATGGACTTAAAGCGCGGTATCGATAAAGCCGTTGCTGCAGCCGTTATCGAGCTGAAAAACCTTTCTCAAGATTGCGCCGACTCAAAAGCTATCGCTCAAGTAGGTACTATCTCTGCTAACTCTGACGAGTCAATCGGCCAAATCATTGCTACTGCAATGGAAAAAGTCGGTAAAGAAGGCGTGATCACCGTTGAAGAAGGTCAAGCACTGGAAAACGAACTGGACGTAGTAGAAGGTATGCAGTTCGACCGTGGTTACCTGTCTCCATACTTCATCAACAAGCCAGAAACTGGCAGCGTTGAATTAGATCACCCATTCGTACTGTTAGTAGACAAGAAAATCTCTAACATTCGCGAACTGTTACCAATCCTTGAAGGTCTGGCAAAAACTGGTAAGCCATTACTGATCGTTGCCGAAGACGTTGAAGGCGAAGCCTTAGCAACCTTAGTTGTGAACAACATGCGCGGTATCGTGAAAGTGGCTGCGGTTAAAGCACCAGGCTTTGGTGATCGTCGCAAGGCAATGCTGCAAGACGTGGCGATTTTAACTGGCGGTACTGTAATCGCTGAAGAAATCGGCTTAGAGCTTGAAAAAGCAACCTTAGAAGACTTAGGTACTGCTAAGCGTGTTGTGATCACTAAAGACAACACCACCATCATCGATGGTAACGGTGAGCAAGCGCAAATCGAAGCGCGCGTTAGCCAAATCAAGCAACAAATCGAAGAATCAACTTCAGACTACGACAAAGAAAAACTGCAAGAGCGTATGGCTAAATTAGCTGGCGGTGTTGCGGTAATCAAAGTCGGTGCTGCTACCGAAGTTGAAATGAAAGAGAAAAAAGCACGCGTAGAAGACGCGCTGCACGCAACCCGTGCTGCGGTTGAAGAAGGCGTGGTACCTGGCGGCGGTGTAGCTCTGGTACGTGTTGCTTCTAAGATTGCTGACGTTGAAGTGGCTAACGAAGACCAAAAACACGGTGTGGTTATTGCCCTACGTGCAATGGAAGCGCCACTGCGTCAAATCGCAACCAACGCAGGCGAAGAAGCCTCTGTTGTGGCTAACACAGTGAAGAACGGCAGCGGTAACTATGGTTACAACGCGGGTAACGACACCTACGGCGATATGTTAGAAATGGGTATCCTTGACCCAACTAAAGTGACCCGTAGCGCACTGCAATTTGCAGCGTCTATCGCAGGCCTGATGATCACCACCGAAGCAATGGTAGCTGAACTGCCAAAAGCTGATGCGCCAGATATGGGCGGAATGGGTGGAATGGGCGGAATGGGCGGCATGATGTGATCCTAGCTGGTTAAAATCGTTTATAGCTGCGTTACTTTGTTACTCGTGTAGAAAAACACTACACGTCGCAACAAAAAGCCTTGCTCTAAAACGATTTTTCCTGCGCTAGATTAGCAAAAGCATCTGTGGTCTTTAGCTTATCGCTTAAAACCCAAATAGTGATAAAAGAAAATGAAAACCCCGATACTGGCGCCAGTATCGGGGTTTTGTTTTTTGGCGCTTACAGCGCCAGAGTGTTTGATGTTATCTCGGCAGAGATAGAGGCTGCGAAAGGACTACTGCAGCGCAGCAAGGTTCTGTATTCCCTAATTGCCTGCCGCAGGCTCTTGCACTGTTACACCAGTGACTCGCCGTAGATACATCCCTGTAGGCTCTGCTAAAACATCCATGTTTTAGAAGGTCACTGGTGCAACAATGCCAGTTTTGGTGTAACCATTGAGTGAAGAGTTACGCCGGTCTCAGGTGTTCGCATTTGGAGTGGATATAAGTTTAGGCTTATATCCACTGATAAATAAATCCGAACGATTTAAGTTCATCTGCCCTAGAGGATTACTAACAATCGCTTCTATAGCTCATAGTGATTCATTGGTACTTGGCTTAGGTTGTCCAGTCGCCATGCGCCTTGCTCATAGATAAAGCTTAGGCTCTGTAGATCATCTTTAAAGTCATAGCGTTCGTTGGAAGGACTGAGCCTGTCCTTAAACTCAATTTGGATATTTTTATAACCATCGGCCAATTTCTGCTGACCTAAGTGATTAGGGAGTGTGATAAGGCGAGAGAGGGCGCTATCCAGTGCCTTATCTTGTATTGGCAACCGTTCTTGTTTAAAGCGCTCGCTAAAAAGGGCGGAGAACTTTGGTTTATCTTTGCTATGACTGTAGGCGGCTAGCGTCCAGTTGGCGAGCACGAGTTCAAACGTGCTGTCGGCTTGGTTAAGCGCTGCAAAGGGCGTTTTATCCTTGTTCGACAAATAATCTTGGTAGATAGGGGATGCATTTTGGTAGCTGTCTTTAAGGATTTTGATGATTTCGTCGAGTTTCGGCTGATTGTAGGTTTTAAACTGTGCGGCCAGCGCGTCGATAGCCTCACCTTTTTGCTCCCAGCTTAAGCGGCCTTCTGCAATTACTCTTAAATCTTTCTTGTGGGGGGTGACTAGTGGTTTGAGATCGGGGTTTTGATTCATGATGTTGCGGATGTTGTCACCAATCCCTTCCATAAATGCTGTGGATTGTAAGTTGGCTTTACTCTCAAAGAATAATCCCGCGCCGCTATAAGGGTCGACCCAGAGATCTGGATTGTTGATTTCGGTCATGCGGTTTGCATCGAGTGCTTTTATATCAGCCACCTTAGTATACAGCTGGCTGAGTGCTGCTTGATGTTTAAGGGTGAAAGCGGAGCGTTCGGCTTTGGCTTTTGCATCAATTTGGCTGTATTGCTGAGCGAGTGATATTAGTGCTGCATCATCTTGGACCCTTTGGTGTGAGTAGTAACCGCAGCGGCTATCGCAGGCGTAGTTAGCCAGTGTTGAAATGCTGTCTAACTCTATATGCTTGGTTTGCACAAACACTAGGCTGCTATAAAGGTAAAGTGGTGTATCCATGCTCTTATCGACCAGATAAACCTTATTATTGGGGTTATGTTGGCCTGTGACATTGAGATCTTTCTTGGTGGCACAGACACTAAATTGATGTGCACTTACGGGAATATCCCGCTGATAGACTGAGACAAACAGTTTATCTAGGCTGATGTGAGCCGGAACTTCACCTTTGATCTCGACATCGCATGTCTGTGCGAGGGCCAAGTGAGAAGAGCTGCCAAGGAGTATGGCTGAGAGAATCAGTCCTTTGTTCATAGAAAGCATCCTTATTTCTACCAATTTACTGTGTATCGGCGAGTGTAATGTCGCGTTGTTAAAAATGGTTCGTATCTTGTTAATCGCATCCCAATCAAGACTGGGACTAGGTGGAAACTGAGCTTATTGTGCGGGGGCTTTATCAGCAGAATCCATTCATAACTTGATAATAAACAAACCCATAGTACCTAAGAAACGGCAAAAAGTTAAACTTGAGATTGAATTTATGTAAAGGGTAGCGTTATAGATTCATCTGCGACGCTCATACTGCAACTGTATTTCTGGGAAGTGTTTTACGGGTGCAATGGTTACATTGACACCCATTGTTGAAGCTCGAATTAGCAATTATTGCCTATGTAAAGCCTTTATCTTGGCTTTTATTTCTTCTCTAATTTTTTTATGTAGGGGATTTTTAATTTGTCGTTTGTGATAAACCAAATGATAGGGAATTAAATCGGTATTAATGGGGCAAGTTAATATTTGCAGATTTAATTTTGCGGCCCATTGTTCGGCAAAGGAGCGGGCGATAACGGCAATTGAATCACTCTGAGAAATATTCAAGGCAATACTGGCAATCGAATGACAGATTAATGCCATTTTGCGTTCTTCAATGGGTTCGTTGGCAAAGAGTTCAAAGCCGCGGATCTTTTCCCACGTGCCGCTATAAAACACATGCTCTTCACGATAAAAGGCGTCTTTGGTGATGCTTTGCTGAATTCGTGGATGGTCTTTTCGGCAAATCACCACTAAGGGCTCTAAGAGAATTTCCTCCACCATAAATGCACTGTCTCGGGTCAACATACTATCGACAATAATGTCGGTTTTCTCTTGGCGTAGGTGTTCAAACAGCTGGTTTTTCTCCGGCGGAGATTCTTGCAAATTAATGTTATCAATGGGGAATAAGGTGTTTATCAGCGACTCATTACAGTAAACATTAAACTGCTTTCGCATATTCATCGCATTTTCGATAATACTGACAGCTTGACGAAATGCGGGGATAAGTTGCTGCCCTTTACTGGAGAGTTCTATGCCTCGCCCTTGCTTGATAAAGAGATTTTCACCGTAGAGTTTTTCTAGTCGTTTAATGGCCGCGCTAATAGCGGGCTGGGTTAATTGCATACGTTCGGCAGCCTTGGTATAGGACTGGCACTCTGCCACCACTAAAAATGTACGTACTAAATTTAAATCCATAATCTTCAATTCATAAATTTGATTTATGTATCGTAAAACATTTTGTTGATTGTTTCTTGTGCATTTTGCGCCTAATCTGGATGGGATGTTTATATTTTGTGCGAGATGAGATAACCACCCACCGTAAAAAATGGAGTCTTTATGAGTACAGGAAAAAAACCGCGCTCAAATAAGTTTGTGCTAAATGCTTGCACATTGGCTTTGGGCGCCGCGTCAGTGACAGCCTATGCTGCAGATAAACCAAATATTCTAGTTATTTTTGGTGATGATGTGGGTTACTGGAACTTAAGTACCTACAACAATGGAATGTTGGCATATAGCACGCCCAATATTGACAGTATTGCCGCAGAAGGAACTAAGTTTACTAACTTCTATGCCCAGCAGAGTTCTACCGCGGGTCGTAGTGCTTTTATTACAGGCCAAATGCCTAAGCGTACAGGTCTCTCTAAAGTCGGTATGCCAGGCGCGCCTGAAGGGATTAGCGAAAAAGATCCCACAATTGCCACTATGCTAAAAAATTTAGGTTATGCCACGGGCCAATTTGGTAAAAACCACTTAGGCGATCGCGACGAGCATTTGCCGACTAACCATGGTTTCGACGAGTTCTTTGGTAACTTGTACCACCTCAATGCCGAAGAAGAGCCCGAAAACGTTGATTATCCTAAAGATCCTGCCTTCCGTAAGAAGTTTGGCCCTCGCGGCGTTATCCATTCCTATGCCGATGGCAAAATCGAAGATACAGGCCCACTAACCCGTAAGCGTATGGAAACCGTCGATGGCGAGTTCCTCGATGCGGCTGGAGCCTTTATCGAGAAGCAAGTTAAGGCCGATAAACCCTTCTTCACTTGGTTTAACACTACTCGTATGCACAACTATACCCACGTGCCAGACTCCTATGCCGGTAAAACCGGTGCCGGATTCTATGCCGATGGTATGAAGCAGCACGACGATGAGGTGGGTAAATTACTGAAGAAGATTAAAGATCTGGGTATTGATGATAACACTATCATCATCTACACCTCGGATAACGGTCCAATGGTCGACATGTGGCCTGATGCGGGTGTGACGCCCTTCCGCAGTGAGAAAAACACCGGTTGGGAAGGTGCATTCCGTGTGCCCGGCATGATCAAATGGCCTGGACACATCAAGCCGGGAACCACTAAAAACGGTATTGTCTCCTTGGAAGACTTTTTCCCAACCTTAGTCGCCGCAGCGGGCGGTGAAGGGGTTGAGAAAGAATTACTCAAGGGTAAAAAGGTCGGTAAACAAACCTACAAAGTGCACCTCGATGGTTACAACCAACTGCCTTATTTCACCGATAAGACCCAAGAATCGGCTCGTAAAGAGTTCGTTTACTGGAGTGATGACGGTGACTTATTGGCATTGCGTTACAACCAATACAAGTTCCACTTCATGATCCAAGAACATGAAACGGGCTTTGCGGTTTGGCAATATCCATTCACTAAGTTGCGTGTACCTTTGATTTTCGACCTCAGTGTCGATCCATTTGAGAAGGGTGACAAAGGTATGGGCTACAACACTTGGATGTACGAACGTGCATTCTTGATGGGCCCCGCCATGGCTAAGGTCGGTGAAGTCATGGAAAGCTTTAAAGAGTTCCCACCGAGGATGGAAGCTGGTACGTTTGTTCCAAGATAAACAAGCTGTTTTTTAAATAGAAATTGGCTGACGTTTATCTAAACGTCAGCCAATACAAGGAAGTCTGCATGGCAAAAACTTCAATGCGAGCATCAACAATACTCGATGTCGTACCGTTAAAATCAGCTGCAAAGGCGCTTGGAGAGCATCCCGATTACCAACGTCGTTTCCACGTGATGGCAAAGCCCGGTGGGGCGAAATGTAACATCGATTGCCAATATTGTTTTTATCTGCACAAAGAAGGCTTATTGCATCAACCTAAGCAACCAGAGATGGATGATGCGACCCTCGAAGCCTTTGTTAAAGGTTATATCGAAAGCCAAGATGGCGACGAAATCGTATTCTCATGGCAGGGTGGCGAGCCGACCCTGTTAGGCGTGGACTATTTTCGCAAGGTAGTTCAGCTACAGGAAAAATATCGGCCCCTAGGCGTTAAGATTGAAAACGATCTGCAAACCAACGGCATTCTATTAAACGATGAATGGTGCCAGTTTCTTGCCGAGCATAATTTCCTCGTGGGGTTATCCATCGACGGTCCCGAAGAACTCCATAACAAATATCGTGTGACCCGCAGCGGCAAGCCTACCTTTCATTTAGTGATGGCCGCGGTCGAAAAACTCAAACAATACAAGGTGCGTTTTAACGCCTTAGTGACGGTTAACCGCCACAATGTAAAGTATCCGCTCGAAGTTTACCGCTTTGTCACCAAAGAGTTGGGTGCGACCTATATCCAGTTCAATCCTGTGGTCGAACCTAGCGATTTTAAAACCACGGCGCCACAGTTTTGGAACAGCAGCATGATACCCACGGTCGGCAGTGAGCTGGCGAAACCTGGGCATCCTATGTCGGTGGTGACGGATTGGTCAGTCGATGCCGATGACTGGGGCAAGTTCCTCATCGTCACCTTTGAAGAGTGGATCAACAACGACCTTGGCCGAGTGCTGGTTAACCTGTTTGAGACGGCGGTCGCCCAAGTGATGGGCAAACCGGCGCAGCTTTGTATTACCGCTGAGTTTTGCGGTAAGGGCTTAGCCATTGAACATAATGGCGATGTCTTTAGTTGTGACCATTACGTTTACCCCGAATATAAGATTGCCAATGTGCACGAGCGCCCACTCAATGAAATGGCGTTCTCGACCCGGCAATTAACCTTCGGCTTAGCCAAGCGTGATTCGTTACCCCAATACTGTAAAGACTGCCCTTATCTCAAACTCTGTTGGGGCGAATGCCCTAAAAATCGCCTGCTGAAAACCCCAGATGGGGAAGAAGGGCTCAATTATCTGTGTCCAGGGATTAAAGCATTTTTCGATTATTCGTTGCCGATTCTCACGGGATTGGCCGTATTGCTAGGACAACCACATGGAACCAATGGCTAACACACAAACACGTGCCCACGGGGATATTCTCGCCTTAATTGAACAGGTTGAATCTCAAGTCGTTGGGCAACGCACAGTGATCCGCAGTCTGATTTTGGGCTTACTTTGCAGCGGTCATGTGCTGCTCGAAGGTTTGCCCGGAACGGCCAAAACCCGCTCGGTTAAAGCCTTGGCCAATGCCTTGGCGATTTCCTATGGCAGGATCCAGTTTACGCCGGATCTCTTGCCCTCCGATGTCACGGGCACTGAGGTGCTCCACGAGGCTGAGGGTAAATCGACACTCAGGTTTCAGCCGGGGCCAGTATTTAACCAAATTGTGCTGGCCGATGAAATTAACCGTGCCCCCGCAAAGGTGCAGGCGGCACTGTTAGAGGCTATGGCCGAAGGCACTATTACCGTGGCAGGGCAAACCCATGTGCTGCCTGAACTCTTTATGGTGCTGGCAACACAAAACCCCATCGAGCAGGAAGGCACTTATCCGCTGCCCGAAGCGCAGATGGACCGTTTTCTGATCAAAGCGTCGGTGGAATACCCCACAAAAGAAGCCGAGCGTGACATAGTGCGCCTCGTTCGCAGTGAGGAGAACGGCGTTTTTAGCGCCGATAAACCACAAACCATCACAATCGATCCCGCCAGTATTCTCAAGGCGCGGCAGCAAATTGCGGCCGTGACGCTATCGGATATGGTGGAGAACTATATTATCGATTTAGTGATGGCGACGCGCCAGCCCGAGCAATATCCCCAGTCTAAGTTAGCCAGTTGGCTGATGATTGGTGCCAGCCCTCGGGCATCTATTGCGTTGGATAAATGTGCCCGTGCCTTGGCTTGGCTCAATGGCCGTGACCATGTGCTGGTGGACGATGTGCGTGAGGTGGCGATTTTAGTGTTGAGCCATAGGTTGAGCCTCTCCTATGAGGCATTAGCGGACGGGGTCAATCAGCGCGATCTGGTGCACGAACTGCTCGATGTGGTCAGTATTGGATAACGGCTATGGCGCTCGCATCTATTGCCGCATCCTCTCGATCTCAGTCGTCCCTATCCTCTGCTAAGCAAGAGGATCCCCGTATCTATGCCAGTTTGCAGCAACTGGTGCGATTGCAGGGGCAGACGACGCAAATCAAACTGCTTAGCCTGCGTTACTCGCGGGCGCATCTTTCTGGCCGTTATCAATCGCACCAACGGGGACGCGGGCTGAACTTTGAGGAGCTGCGCCACTACCAACTGGGTGATGATATTCGCCAAATGGATTGGAAAGTCACCCAGCGCACGGGTAAGCCCCATGTGCGCAGTTACACCGAAGAGAAAGATCGCCAAGTGATCCTCTGCGTCGACCAACGTAGCTCCATGTATTTTGGCTCGGTGAGCCATATGAAATCCGTCGTGGCTGCCGAAATTGCGGCCTTAATGGGCTGGCTCGCGCTGGCAAATAACGACAGGGTTGGGCTATTGATATCCGCGACTCAGCAGCTGCATTGGTGCTCGGCAAAGCGTGGTACGGCGCATTTTTTAATGGGATTAGATAGGCTTATCCAAGCCAATCATTCCCTGAGTGCGGCGAGCCGAGATAGCAAACGGGTGAGCTTCGCCCTGTGGATGCAAATCTTAAGTCAGCGCAGGCTCAAGGCCGCAACGCTAGTGATTGTCAGCGACTTTGCCGATGCCGATAACCAATCCCTCAAACAGTTAAAGTACCTGCAGCAGCATAATGATGTGCTGTGTATTTTTATCTCGGATCCGATGGAAACCCATGTGCCCGAGGACAGTGTCAGCAGCACTTGGGTGGTGGGTGATGGCCAATATCAGTTGGCATTACAGAAGGGGCAACAAACGGCCGAGGTAAACAAGGCGCTACAAAAACAATATCTTGAAAAACAAACCCAACTCAAAAATCTGATGGCGATGCAGCGTATGCCCTTTATTGAAATCGGCACTCAGGGCAATCATCTGCTGCAACTTGCTCGTACCCTGAGTGATATCCAATGACAGCAATCTTACTGCTTGGCGCAACTCAGTCTCCTCCTAGTAGCTATATGCTGAGGGAGTTAAAAGATGTGGCTCAGCCCGATCCTGTGAGCTGGTGGCCACAGACTCTGGGCTGGCAGATATTGCTGCTGGTATTGCTGCTGTATCTGGGTTATCGACTGTATCTCAAGGGGATTTTCTGGTGGCGTAACCGTTACCGCCAAGAGGCGATAACGGCCTTGCAGAGTCTGTCGGCGGAGGATCCGCATTGGCCGACGCAGATGATGAAGATTATTAAAATCGTGATGGTTTACTTGGAGCCGAAAAACGCCTCCCTCTACGGTGCTCCCTTGCTCGATCAGATGGGGCGCTACCATGCAAAAGCTCACTTAGCGAACGATGAATCGTTTCAGCAGTGGCTAAAATGCCTTGAAGATCCTCATGCCGCTCGCCCTGAGTTTAGCGCTGTGCGCCAAGGGCTAAGCCAGTGGTTAAGCGGGCATCAATTGCCGGAGGCTCGCCATGGATCAGCTTGAGTTTGCCTATCCTTGGGCGTTTATCCTGTTGCCGCTGCCCGTGCTGGTGTACTGGTTTGTGCCCGCGTACCGCAGCCGCGAAGACGCAATCAAAGTGCCGTTCTTTACCGAAATCCTACGGGCATTGAACGAGACTCCCAAAGTTGCCGCTGGCCTGCTTAGCCCAAAGCATTGGCAGCGGGGCATGCTGATCCTCTCTTGGCTGTTGATTGTCACTGCATTGGCTAAGCCTAGCATCTTAGGTGAAGTGCAAACCCGCGAAGCCTTCGGGCGTGACGTCCTGATGTTGGTCGACTTGTCTGGCTCCATGGATGAGGCGGATTTTACCACCGCCGATGGCAATACCTTAACCCGCTTAAATGCGGCGAAAAACGTCTTAAAAACATTTATCGCCAAACGCAGTGGCGATAGGTTTGGACTGATTTTGTTTGGGGATGCCGCCTTTATCCAAACGCCATTTACCGCCGATCAGCAGGTGTGGTTAAGCTTGCTAGAGGAGGCGCAAACGGGGATGGCTGGGCAGAGCACTCATCTTGGCGATGCGATTGGTCTTGGCATTAAAGTGTTCGAGCAAAATCCACAGCCATCGGAGCAGCAGGTGATGATAGTGCTGACCGATGGTAACGATACCGGCAGTTTTGTCGAACCCGTGGATGCCGCCAAGATTGCCGCCGCAAGGGGCATCAAGATTTACACTATCGCCATGGGCGATCCAACCCATGTGGGCGAGCAGCCAATGGATATGGAGGTGGTCCAAAGGGTGTCGCAGCTCACTCAGGCGCGCGCCTTTATCGCTATCGATCAAGCGGAATTGGATAAGGCGTATCAGCTGATCGATAAGCTGGAGCCGCAGCAATACAGCAGTGCCAGTTTCCGCCCGAAAATTACCCTGCATTACTACCTGATTGCCATCGTACTCGCCCTGCATTTGTTGATTTTCAGTTGGATGACGCTGCGGCAAATGTTTAGCCGCTCCGAGGTGGCCAATGAGTGATTGGCATTTAGAACTGCAAATGTTGGCGCAGTTTCATTTTATTCGGCCACTCTGGTTATTAACCCTCATTCCACTCGCCATTGTGCTGATGCTGCGTTGGCGCCGGGATGATGTGCAGCAACGGCTGGTGTTTTTCCCCAACCATTTACGCAGTGCGCTTACACTGAATCAAGGCGGTTGGCGTAGTCAGTTACCTTTGAAAATCTTAATGTTATTGCTGTTATTGGCGGTGATTATCTGTGCGGGACCGACCTGGGAGCGCGAAGCGTCGCCCTTCGGCGAGGACGATGCCGCGCTGTTGGTGTTACTCGACAGCAGTGAGAGTATGAAACAGCAAGACGTGGCACCGGATAGACTCAGCCGCGCTAAACATAAGATCTTGGATTTAATCGCGGCGCGAAGCGGCGGTAAGACGGGGTTGATGGTGTTTGCGGGCAGCGCCCATGTGGCTATGCCCGTCACCAGCGACGCTAAGGTGTTGCAGCCTTACCTTGAGGCGATCAGCCCTGAGGTGATGCCGTTATCGGGCAAGGCGGCGCAAACAGCACTGAGTCAGCTCGCTGAGCAATTACCCGCAAATGCGGGCAACAGTGTCTTACTGCTCACGGACGGCGTTGACCAACTCACTATCGATGCGTTTGAGCGGTATTTTACCGAGCAGTTTGAACAGCCTCCCTATCAACTGTTGATCTTGGCGATCGGCGATCCCGATGTTCAATCGCAGGTGCCAGTGGATGTTGACTCCTTGGCCAACTTGGCCGATAGCACGGGCGGTAGTCTGTATCGTCTAACGATAGATGATGCGGATATTCAGGCACTTGAGCGCAAAATTGAACGCTTTAGCATGCTCAATAGTGACTCCAGCATGCCTTGGTTAGATGAGGGCTATTGGTTACTTTGGCCCTTAGCTTTGCTCAGTTTGTTGTGGTTTCGTCGGGGCTGGTTGGTGAAGTGGAGCCTAGTGTTAGCCTTAACGCTACCAAGTATTGCGCCGCAACAGGCCTATGCCGAAATCACCGTTTCTAAGGCGGCCACCGAGATCCAAGTGACACAAGTCAGCTTTGCCGAGCGGAGTTGGCAATGGTGGTTGGATCTGTGGCTAACGCCGGATCAACAAGGCGCATTCTGGTTTAATCAGGGCGAATTTGCTAAGGCGGCAGCGGTTTACCATTCGGTGCTCAACAAGGGCATCGCCTACTACTATGGCGGTGAGTATAAGCTTGCCCATTCGGCCTTTATGCAGGTCCAAACCGATCTTGGCGCCTATTACGCCGCCAGCGCATTAGCGCGGCAGCGGGAATATATTGCGGCGCGTAAGCTCTTGAGGACGCTGGCGAAAAAGCAGGATATTGCTCCCGAACTCAAAGCCGATATCGAACATAATCTTAAGGTTATTGAGGGGCTTATAGATGAAATCAATCAAGCGAGTGCCTCCCAAGCCAACAGTATGGACGATCAGGAAACCTCCATCGAGTTGCCGGACGATCAGCCGCAGACCGCCGAAGGCGCCGATGAACAAACCTCACAGGATAAAATGCAGTCGCAAAACCTGACGGCGGAGCAGATGTTGGGCGATCCTAAATTGGCTGAAGTTTGGCTTAAGCGAGTCGAGGCCAATCCCGAACAATTTTTGCGGGCGAAGTTTCAGCTGCAAAATCTGCAACCTAAGGGCGAACAAGGTACCGATAACGCCAAGGGAGGATTGCAGCCATGAGTTATGCAATCAGTGCACTGAGCCGCGACAAAACGCTATCTGGCAGCAGAGTGCGAGTGCCGATAAGGCCTGTCATCGACGGTGTGAGATTGATGGCCAGAAGAGTCATCGCTTTGATGTTCATCAGCTTGATACTGAATGGTTTGCTGCTCGCAACCCATGCCCATGCGCAGATGGACGATGCCCTACCAACCGAGCCGGCCACAGCGGTCAAAGTGAAGGCCTGGTTGGGTGAAAAACCGGATGGAACTGAAAAGCTATGGGCGCCCACGGAGCAGATCTTGTTGCAGATTGAGGTGTCGACCAATCGTTGGTTTACCTCGGGCACTCAGATAAAGGGCATTGAAATCCCCAATGTGTTAGTGAAGCAACGCAATACCTTTGCCGTTAACTATACCGAGCAGGAAAACGGCCAAACTTGGTCACGGCAGCGCTGGGAAATCGCCCTCTATCCACAAGCCAGCGGTGACTTTAGCGTGCCAGAAGCTACAGTTATCACTCAGGTGGCTGGCGTCAATGGCGACAAACAAGCCGTCACGTTCACAACGCCTGCAATGGGATTTCGGGTGGCTCTGCCCAGTGCCGAGCTTGGGAGTCACAAAGCCTGGTTTGCGGCATCGAATGTCAAAGTGCTGCAGGAATGGAGCCCAAATGAGGCTGAGGTGCTCAAAGTAGGGGACAGCCTAGTGCGCACCATTAACATTGAGGCCAATGATTCACTATCTGTGTTGCTGCCCAATCTTATGCCGACGCAAGCTTCTCCCGATTGGAAGCTGTATCCCAGTTCGCCCGAGCTTGTGGATAAACAAAGCCGTGAAGGTTATGTGTCGAGCCGAATCGATAGTCAAACCTATGTGTTGCAACATGGCGGCGATGTGAGCTGGCCCGAGTATCGACTCTGGTGGTGGAACACTCAAAGCGGTCAGTTGGAGCAGATAGTGCTGGAAGGGAAGACGATTAAGGTCAAGCATACCCTGAGTTCTTGGTTGAAGTACCACGCATGGACACTGTTCACCCTGCTGTTAAGCGCGGCGATATTGGGGTTATTGATGCGCAGGGGGAGAGTGTATTACCAAACCCATCCCATTCCCGTGTGGTTAGTGTTTTACCGCGCTCTGCGCCGAGGTGAGTGGCAAACCTGTCGAGTACTCTTGTACCGACGCTTACGTCGGCGCAAACACTTACTGGCGATGACGGCGGTATCGACAGAGCCAGATTGGCAAGCTGCGGCTTTGAGGCTACAAACCAATGCGACTCGTCGGGCGGATTTTATCTACCTGTGGAAGCGTATTAAGCGAGCCAGAATGGGGTTAGCCTTACCTAAGGCGCTCGTCGAATTAGAGAAACAACCCTTCCTAACTGAAAAAGTAGCAGCAGGAAAAGCGTTATCTGAACCCAAAACCTCTGAGTCATAGAGGGACATTACAGATCGTAATAAGGAGATACCCTGTGAGAATCATACGACTATACCGCAATTGGATATTGTTACTCGTTAGTATGTTGCTGGTGGGGCAAGCTTACGCGGCCCAAAGCGACCCTTTGGCATCCTGGAACGATGGCAAGGCCAAGGCAGCCATCACGGAGTTTGTGCTGCAAGTGACGGATAAAAACTCCCCACATTTTGTGCCAGAGACCGAGCGGATCTCGACCTTCGACAACGACGGCACCCTATGGTCTGAACAGCCCATGTATTTTCAGGTGTTGTTTGCCCTCGACCGCCTCAAAACGTTGGCCCCAAGCCATCCCGAATGGCAAACCGAGGAGCCTTACGCCAGTGTGCTTAAGGGCGATGTGAGTAAGCTGCATACCGATGATCTGATCAAGATCCTCTATGCGACTCATACGGGCATGACTACGGATGAGTTCGACGCCATAGTGAAAGACTGGATTGCGACGGCCAAGCACCCGACAACAGGGAAAAAGTACACCGAAATGGTGTTCCAACCTATGTTAGAGCTGCTGGATTACCTGCGTGCTAACGGCTTTAAGACCTTTATTGTCTCCGGCGGCGGTACTGGTTTTATGCGGGCTTGGGTGGAGGGCGTTTACCATATTCCCCCCGAGCAAGTGGTGGGCAGCACCTTTGAGACCGAGTTCAGCTTGGTTGACGGTAAGCCGACATTAAAACGCATGCCAAATTTCTTAGTGAACGACGATAAAGAAATGAAAGTGCAGGAAATATATGAACGTATAGGCCGCAGACCCATAGCCGCCTTTGGTAACTCGGATGGCGACTTGGCCATGTTGCAATGGACCGCGGCAGGTGACGGCCTACGCTTGCCTATGTATATCCACCATACCGATGACAAGCGTGAGTGGAAATATGACCGTGACTCCCATATTGGTCAGTTAAACAAAGGCTTAGATGAGGCTGCGGCCAAAGGCTGGCCCATGGTCGATATGAAAGCCGATTGGAAGCGTATTTATCCCTAAAGCCTCACATTGGCAGATGGGCTTTTAAACTCATCGTTTGAAAAAAGTTCGTCGTGAATGGGTTTATCCAATCGGAATAAACCCATTGTTATTTTTGCGCCCTAGCATCCACCTAAGGAGTATGGCGTGAACGCGCTATCTTCCCTAGAGTAGGCTAACTGAGATTGGATAATATGGGGATTGAATAGATGAATGATGAACAATACGAGAAAGGGTTAGAGGTGCGCCGCGCAGTGATGGGCGATAGCTTCGTCGATAAGGCCTTGAGCAGCGCGACGGATTTTACGCGTCCATTACAGGAGTTGGTGACGGCGAACTGTTGGGGCGAGGTTTGGGTGCGTGAGGGGCTTTCTCGGCAAACTCGCAGTCTAGTGACCATAGCGACCCTCGCCGCATTAAAAGCGCCGACCGAATTGAAAGGCCATGTGCGCGGCGCATTGCGTAACGGTTGCACTGTGGAGGAAATCCAAGAAGTGCTTTTACATTCAACCCTGTATTGCGGTATGCCATCGGGCATTGAGGCCTTTCGGGCGGCAAAAGAAGTGATTGAAGAGTGGCAGGCTGAGCAGGCCAAGGTGGCGGGGCAGTCTTAGTATTTAACCCGTTTGGCATGTATCTTTTGAGCAATCGGGTGTGAATCCATCGCCTTATCAGTGCGTACTTAAGGTGCCTTGCCTGAACGCGGGGATGCTATTTGTTCGATGTTCAATGTTCAATAAGTGTGGCCTGAATTTTTGGGTGTAGCTTGTGACTCACGCTCAGGCCAACGCTTGTTAGAGTCGTGGATCCGCCGATTGACTCTCCACTTGGCCGATAACCGTGATGTCACTCAAACTCGACAGTGTACCCCACTGCTGAATGGTCATCATGCCTGTGATTTCCTGTGCGGTGAAACTGAGGCGTAATCCGTCTTTGCGGTAGTCCTGAGGCAGATTTTTAGGTAATATTTTCTGGCCGTCGTCGGCGATGATGCCCCAAAATCCACCTTCTAAATTCATATATCTCACAGTGCCTTGCAGCATTACGCCTTCTCCTTGTGGTGAAATACTTGGCTTGATAAAACCTTTGTCAGTAGAACTATGAAGCTGCGGACTATCGCGCTTATCCACAGTGACCGTTTTTTCTTCGGAGGTCACTTTTTGGGGCGTGTCAGTTTGAGCTGCGCTTGTTTGTGCAGTGTCTGTTTTGGCAGAGCTTTGCGCGGCGGGTTCCACACTCGGCGGATTTTGCGCCTGAGTCTGCTCTTGGCAACCGAGCAACAATACGGGCAATAGTAGTGCTAATAGGGGAGTATGTGGGCGCATCTTGCTTCCTCGTTGTCACTTTTAACCACTATGGCATGTCACAACACTCTAGCAAAGATTGTCCGCGAGGGGCGATAAGGTTTTTATATCTTTATGTAACAGCGTGGGATAGGAGATAAAGGTAAAGCGAATGTCGCTTTACCTTTTTAAGCCGATTGGCTGGGAGATATTACTTTTGTAGCTGCGCCTTGGCGGCTTCAACCTTAGCGAAATCGAGACCTAGCTCGAGTACGGCTTCTTTGATTAACGCAGGATTTTGCATTACCAACGCCATCAGTTGCTGCAGTTTTTCGGGCGGGATCCCAAGCTGACCAATAATGCCCATCGCCATGAGAGGATTATCGGTTAATGCTTGAAAAAGCTCGTTAATTTTTGCATCAGTGACATTGTGTTCTTTTAAGATGGCAATAATGGGATTCATTGCAATACCTTGTCGAAGTTAACAGAAAACGGCGGCCATTTTATCACAGTTACGCCTAAGTGGTGGTACGGCCGTAACGTCACGGCTTATTTGCTGTAAACCTGATACCGCATGGATTGCCCTAAGCTGGTATTTTGATAATCCTTTCATAAATTAACAATCGTTAATCTATTTTGGCGATTCCAATCATCGATTTTAATCATTTCATATAGTTAGCACGCAGCACTACACTTTCTGACATCGATTGTGGTGACGGTTTCATGCATTACCCGAGATTTACACAACGAGACATGGGGTTGATGTTTGCCCTAATGCAGCAAACAAACGACACACATCTGTGCAGGCAGATATGTCCTTAACGAGAAGAAATAGGTAATTATCATGAAGAAAAGCACTATTCCAAGCTTGTCAGCGCTGACTTTGGCGATGTCGTTGGCATTTGGTGGCACCGCTATCGCACAAGAGCAAGTCACGGGTAATCAATTTTGGTGGCCTGAACAGCTAAACTTAAGCCCGCTACGTCAAAATGCAGTTGAATCAAATCCTTATGGTAGTGATTACCACTACGCCGAAGCCTTTAAATCCTTAGATCTCGACGCCGTTAAAAAAGACATCAAAGCCCTGATGACTGAATCTCAGGATTGGTGGCCATCAGACTATGGTCATTATGGTCCTTTCTTTATTCGTATGGCGTGGCACAGCGCGGGTGTTTATCGGATTTTTGATGGCCGCGGTGGTGCAGCCGGTGGTCAGCAACGTTTCGAGCCATTAAACAGCTGGCCGGATAACGTGAACTTAGATAAGGCGCGTCGCCTGCTGTGGCCTATCAAACAAAAATACGGCAGCAAGATTTCGTGGGGCGACTTAATGGTGCTTACGGGTAACGTGGCGCTGGAGTCTATGGGCTTTAAAACCTTTGGTTTTGCCGGTGGTCGTGTCGACGACTGGGAAGCGGAACAGGTGAACTGGGGTTCAGAGAAAGCGTGGCTCGATAGCAAACGCCGCAATGAAAAGGGCGAACTGGCTAAGCCAATGGGCGCGACCCAAATGGGCTTAATTTATGTAAACCCTGAAGGCCCGAATGGTGTGCCAGATCCATTAGCCTCGGCGAAGGAAATCCGTGACACCTTTGGCCGTATGGCGATGAATGATGAAGAAACCGTGGCGCTGATCGCGGGTGGTCACACCTTTGGTAAGGCACACGGCGCGCATGATCCCTCTAAATGTGTCGGTGCCGATCCCGCCGCTTCCGGTGTTGAGGCACAAGGTTTAGGTTGGAAAAACAAGTGCGGTAAAGGCCACTCAGAAGATACAGTTACCAGCGGTTTAGAAGGCGCTTGGTCTGTTAATCCAACGGCGTGGACCATGCAGTATTTAGAAAATCTCTATGGTTTCGATTGGGTACAAACTAAGAGCCCAGCAGGCCATATTCAGTGGATCCCTAAAGATGGCAAAGGGGCTAACTTAGTACCGGATGCCCACGATAAATCCAAGCGCCATGCGCCAATTATGTTCACTAGCGATATCGCGCTGAAGGAAGATCCAAGCTATCGCGAAATCACTACCCGTTTCCTTAAAAATCCAAAAGAGTTTGAGCTTGCCTTTGCTAAGGCGTGGTTTAAGCTTACTCACCGCGATATGGGACCCAAGGCAAGATACTTAGGTGCCGATGTACCAGCAGAAATGTTGATTTGGCAGGATCCGATCCCAGCTCTTGATCACCCAGTAATCGATAACGCCGATATTAAAGCCTTAGGTAACAAAATCTTGGCTTCTGGCTTAACGGTCCCCGAATTAGTGAGAACCGCATGGGCGTCGGCCAGCAGCTTCCGCGGTACCGATATGCGTGGTGGCGCAAACGGCGCGCGCATTCGTTTAGAGCCTATGATGAACTGGCAGGCGAACAATCCTAAAGAGTTAGCTAAGGTGCTGGCTAAATTGGAGAAAGTTCAAAAGGACTTCAACGGTTCACTGAAAGGTGGCAAGAAGGTTTCTTTGGCCGATGTGATTGTTCTCGGTGGTAGCGTGGCGGTCGAAAAGGCTGCGAAAGAGGCGGGTGTGGCTGTATCTGTGCCATTTACTCCAGGACGTATGGATGCGACTCAGGCGCAAACCGATGTGTCATCCTTTGCGGTACTTGAGCCAACGGCCGATGGTTTCCGTAACTACTACTCGAAGGACAGCAGCCATTCTCCCGCCGAGATGTTGATTGAACGTGCGAACATGCTTAATCTGACCGTGCCGGAAATGACTGTGCTGGTGGGTGGTCTACGTGCCTTAGATGCCAACAGCGCAGGCGTGAAACACGGGGTGTTTACCGACAAACCTGGCACCTTAAGCAATGACTTCTTCGTTAACTTGCTCGATATGTCGACCAAGTGGAGCAAGTCAGAGAAGCAAGAAGGCATCTACGAAGGGCAAGATCGTAAGAGCGGTAAACTGAAATGGACCGCAACTCCCGTCGATTTAGTCTTTGGTTCGCACTCAGAGCTGCGCGCCGTGTCTGAAGTGTACGGTGCCCAAGATGGACAAGACAGATTCGTGCAAGACTTTATCAAAGCCTGGAATAAGGTGATGAACGCCGACCGCTTCGATATCTAAACGGCATTGACTCTGGGTTTTATCACCCGTGAGTTCAGCTCTCGTAAGTCCATCCGTGCCCTGTGCATGGGTGGACTTTTATCATTCTATCCTCACTTAACTTGAAATGAGTTTTCGCTGAAGACCTCGCTTGTTGGCCTTAGGCGTTTCCTTATGCCGCTTAGCCAAGTAGTATCGGGGGAAATCTCTTTGCAGCGAAACGAATATGCTCTCAACATCTCGCCCCCATTTGGCAAGGCCACAGTACCGCTCACGTAAGCCCATTAGTTTGGGGCTGCGGCAACAGGGTTTTACCGGTGTTCAAGTCTTGTTGATGATACTGGTGACCATAGTGCTCACCGTGGGAATTACCTTTTTTGTAGTTCGCAGTTATATCTTCCCTAAACCGTTGACGCCTGTGAGTTTATCAACCAAAGAAGAGGCCAAGCTTGAGGATAAACTGAGTCAATTAGGTTGGCAGCCAGAGCGTAAGGCCTCGACTCATACCAAGGATTCGGCTAAGTCGTCCTCGAGTGACGATTTACAACCCGAGCCCTACCGCGAGCGCGCTGAAGATCGGCAAGTGAGTTTTAGCGAGCGTGAGGTCAATGCCATTATTGGCCGCAACCCTGACTTTGCCCAGCGCATTGCCATTGATTTTTCAGATAATTTAGCCAGTGCCAAAATCCTCGTGCCGATCCCAAGGGACTTTCCTGTGATGGCGGGGGAAATTTTACGGGTCAATGCCGGACTTGATATCCATCTCGATGCCAATCGCCGCCCGAGTGTGTCTTTAGTGGGCGTAAGCTTGATGGGCGTGCCTATTCCTAACGCTTGGCTAGGCAATATGAAGAATGTCAATCTTGTCAGTGAGTTCGGCGACAGAGGCTTTTGGAATGCCTTTGCCGACGGCGTCGAAGATATTCAAATTCGCGAGGGCGAGTTGTATATCAAATTGCGCCCCTGATCCCTGTTTATATCTGTCCCTTTGCATAAAGTCGAAGGGACAAAAACGATAACAGCTTGTTAGACTTGGTTAAAAATCATCCCAAAGGACGTATTCAATGCAGCATCACACCACAGACTCTCAGGCGATAGCCGTTAAGGGATTGCGCTACGGCCGCGGTAATGAACTGTTAGTGGTTGAAGATTGGCAGTTAATGCCTGCGCAGCATTGGGCGATTTTTGCGACCGACAGCTATAGCGGCTCACTGCTTGGGCGAATATTGGCGGGGGATATTCAGCCCGATGCGGGACAAATTACCGGCTTGCCCGCGCGAATTGGCTGGGTGTCACTCGGTTTGCAACAGGCGTTGCTGGAGCGGGAATTAGAAAAGGATGAACTCGATTACGGTTCGACGGTCGAGTCACTGGTGCAGGAATGCTGCCTAAACGATGAACACTTGGCGCCCATTTTACTGAAAGTCGAATTAACGCATTTAAAGCATCGGGGATTTCGGCAGTTATCGACCGGTGAAACCCGGCGGGTGATGTTAGCGCGGGCGCTGGCAACTGAGCCCAACTTGCTGATTTTAGATGACCCCTACGCAGGGCTGGATATAGAACATCAGCTTAGCCTGTCGCAGCTGCTGGTGGAGGTTGCTAAACATACGCAGCTACTCATTATCACCTCACGCCAAGAAGAATTGCCGCCCTGTATTAGCCATGTGGCGCTGTTTAATAGCGATATGCTCAAATCGGGTCAGCATGTGCATCAACTCAGCGCGCCCATGTCGATTGAACAGTGGCAAACACATCCTGTAATGGCGCAGCTTAATGCGCTTTCGGCCAGCCGCAGCGCCGAACTTTTGGCATTGATGGAGTGTCAACGCCACAATGCCGAGGCGTTTGATCCCATAGTCGACATTAAAAACGGCAAGGTCGAATATGTCAGCGGCTTGATTTTTAAAGGGGTGAATTGGCAGATTCGTGCCGGCCAGCATTGGCAAGTGCGAGGACCCAATGGCTGTGGCAAGAGCACTCTGCTCGGGCTGATTTTGGGCGACCACCCCCAGTGCTACAGCAATGATATTACCCTGTTTGGCCGACCCCGAGGCAGCGGCGAGAGCATATGGCAGATTAAACAACGGATTGGCATAGTGTCGTCGGCATTGCATTTACAGTACCGCGTCAGTTGCTCGGCGCTCGATGTCTTGTTGTCGGGCTTTTACGATTCCATCGGCCTGTATCACAAGCCCACTAAGCCCCAATTGGATCTGGCCAAGGAATGGCTGGCGATATTGCATATGAGCGAGTTTGCCAGCACGGGCTTTAAAAAACTGGATTACGGCCAACAGCGGCTATTGCTCATAGGTCGAGCCTTGATTAAACAGCCGTTATTATTGATTTTGGATGAGCCATATCAAGGGCTCGACTTTATCAATCGCACCTTAGTGATGCGGGCGTTGGACATGATTGCCGAGCACCATCTTAGCCAATTGCTCTATGTTTCCCACCATAGGGAAGATGCTTTACCCGCCATCAAGAACTTTGTCGATTTTATCAAACAGGATGAAGGTTATTCGGTGAAGGTGAGTTATGGAGCTGATTCATAAGCGATCATTTAGCGAAAGGTGGATGCTGTGGTTGCAGCGGTAAGGCAAACCCATTCAGTACCGTGGCTTTAGACAGTTACAAAAATAGCGCTAACCTAAGGCTGGTTCTCATCGATTAATCCATAGGGGCGGGCAATCGCCCCTTTGAGCTCGCCGAGGGAAAACACCTTCGAAAAACGTCCAAAGCTTTTGCCGTAAAATACCGTTTCTACCACTGGCAAACTAAAGACATGGTAGCCGGCGGCAATCTCACCTTGGGCTTCACAATCGATATACGCCAGCACCATTTGGGGAAACTCCCTCGCCAACAAATCCGCAATCTGAGGCTTAAGGACCTGACACACGCCACAGCTTGGCGCCCCAAATAACAAAAGTACGGCGTTGTAGTTATTCAGAATTGAGTCGAGCATGGATCTAGATTCAATATGGTACATGGTTGGATGGTTCATCTACTTACTCGCCTACAGTGTTTATTACTATATTTTTAACATTTTCCTGTGTTTGGCATTATAAATACCCAATATTTCACTAAGTTAAATATCGTGGCGAAGCTGCTGTATTTTATTTAATGCATTGTTTTATAAGTAGCATTTTGTAGCAAATGCCGTTATCAAATTGACGCTTTACTCCCTAGGAGTAATCATTCGCGATGTTTTAAATTTGTTTCCATTTGGTGGCAAAAAATGATTTTTATCGTGAAATTATAAGGGCAAGTCATGCTTACAATGAATAAAGTCGCCGTTATGGTGGCTACTGCTTTGTACGTTGGTAGCGGTGTCGCTTCGACTACAACAGTTGCGCCATCTAATGAGCTAAACGCCGTCTGGGCAACGCAACCTGCGGATTATGCTCCAAAGCCACTAGCGGAAGAAACCTTTACTTGGGAAAACCAAGTAAACAAAACCATTAAAAAACAGCGTGAAATCTTCATTGCTGAAGATGATGTTCATGGCGTACAGAAATATATTGTACAGCTCAATGATGCGCCAATTGCTACCTACGAGGGTGGTATTGCCCAACTCGCGGCAACCCAACCTACTGTTGCTAAAGTTCGTGGTACAAGTTCGCCTCTGAATCTGAATCAACCTCAGCTAAAAGCTTATAACAACTATCTTGCTGAGAAGCGTGCTAACTTTGTGGCACAGGCGCAGGCATTACAAGGGGTGGATGTTAAAGTAAGCCGTGCATTTTCGGTCGCACTTAACGGTTTCGTGACTGAAATGACCCAAGAACAGGCACAACGTCTGGCAAAAGTGCCTGGTGTTAAGCGTATTACCCGTGAAAAAATCTATGATTTAAAAACCTTCAGTACGCCAGCACAAACTGGTGCAACTAGCGTTTGGAACACAAGTGCGTTAAATACCTTGTCTAATAAAGGTGAGGGCATGGTGGTCGGTATCATTGATACTGGTATTAACTATGATCATCCTTCATTTGCTGCCGTGGGTGGTGACGGTTATAAACACATTAATCCTCTGGCAGGTAAATACTTAGGGGATTGTGCTGATTCACCAGAGTACTGTAACGATAAGCTGATTGGTATCTATTCATACCCAGAGATCACACAGGCATACACAGATCCTGTGTTTAGTGAAACCCGCCCAGCAGTGGGTGTGGACTATAACAACCATGGTTCGCATGTCGCGGGTACCGTTGCAGGTAACATCCTGAATGATGTTGCGCATACGACCACTGATTTCATCGCTCAGAGTAAAGGGACTGAAACAGGCCTTAAGTTTGACCAAGTGTCGGGTATGGCGCCACACGCGAATATCATTGCATACCAAGTATGTTGGCCTGGTGGTTCGGGTGACCCTTATGCTGGTTGTCCGAGCTCAGCCATTATTGCCGCGATTGAGCAATCGGCAATCGATAACGTTGACGTTATCAACGCTTCGTTAGGTTCGCTTGAGGAGGACCCATGGTTAGATCCAATGGAGCAAGCCTTTTTAAACGCGGCAGCCTCGGGCGTATTTGTTGCGGTTGCTGCGGGTAATTCTGGGCCTGACTTGATGACGGCTGACCATTCATCACCTTGGGTAACCACAGTTGCAGCTCACACAGCAGACCAAGTTGTTGGTTTCAAAAAGAATACTGTTGAAGATATGTCTGGTGGCGCGACTGCTGCACCAGCGGATATTGTCGGTGCAACTCGTAACTTCAATTCAGTAACGGGTCTAATGGTTGATGCGAGTAAATTCAAAAACGCCAATGAACCTGTTGCATCCTACGTTAAGAACTGTGATAAGCCGTTCCCTCAAGGCACGTTCGATCTGGCTGATAATCCAGATACAGAGATTGATGAAAGCGCGCAGGACGTCATAGTGCTTTGTTCTCGCAGTTCATTCCCATTGATGACTAAAGCGGCAAACGTACAGGCGGGTGGTGCGGAAGGTATTATTATTTCGAATCTTTCATCAGTTCAAGATTCTAGCGCGCCAGAAATCCCTTATTCGGTCCCCGGTTCATTGATCAAGTATGCCGATGGTGCGAAGCTTCGTACTTGGTTAGCATCTGGTTCAGGCCATATGGCGACGATCACGGCTGGTGCTGCTGAAATTAAAGAAGTTGATAAAGAGCGTGTCGCTAACTTCTCTGGCCGTGGTCCATCTTATTTTGGTATCGATACCCTATTTGTGGATATCGCAGCTCCTGGTGTGGATATTTTTGCTGCCGCCTCTGATGACCAACCATTTACCAAAAATCCTTCAACTGGCGATTGGGCGACCCTATCTGGTACCTCAATGGCGAGTCCTCATGTTGCTGGTGCGGCTGCATTATTACGTCAGTCACACCCCGACTGGTCACCGATGCAAGTTCAATCGGCGCTATTGATGACGGCATCTAACGATCTGACAAGTGCAGGATTTTTAGACAACTACTCAGATTATGGTGATATGTCAGCCCTGCAAGATGTGGGTGCGGGTCGTATGCACGTTGAGTTAGCCGATAAAGTCGGTTTAGTACTCGATGAGTCAATGGACAATATGGCTGCAGCTAACCCAAATGCGGGTGGTCGTCCTAAGAACCTGAACACGGCTTATATGGTCGATAATGAATGTCCTACGGAATGTTCATTTGTGCGAACCTTTACTGCTACTGAAGATGCGACTTGGAACGTCAGCACTGAAACTTGGATTGGCAACTTTGATATTAGTGTTTCGCCACAAAGCTTTACGATTAAGGCGGGCGAAACCCAGTCTATCGTAGTCACCGCTAAGACGAAAAAGAACGTAGCCGGGACCACTGTAATCGATTTAACCGGTAACCAAGGTCAGGTGGTTCTTGCTTCAGATGTACCAAACTCGCCAGTGCTTGAACTGCCAGTATGGACTTATGAAGGCGAGACTGGGTTACCTGAGTATTTGAAAATTAACGCTCACCGTAAATCATCAACCCTAAACGTAGGCCCATTCAATACCGCCGAAATCACCGATTTCACTGCGCGTAGTTTTGGCTTAGTAAAAGGTGAAGATAAGACGGTTCACTTGTATACCGACAAAACGAGTGGTGATCCATTTGACACCGTTGAGGTGGATGGTAAACAAGTCGTTAATGCGAACCACGTAGAATGGACTGATGTGCCAGAGGGCGCCAAGTTACTTGCGGCTAGCGTAGGTGGAAGTGAATACGCCAGAGTGCTGGTATTTATGGGGCAAGACACCGATGGTGACGGTTTACCATCAATGGATGAAACCCTATGTATGTCTACCACTTATACTATTGCTAACTTCTGTACCATCACAAACCCACAGGCGGGTCATTACTTTACCGTCTATATGAACTTGGCGACCATCTCAACGGGTCAAACAGATATGGGGCGTGATGTTACTTTCTCAACTGCGGTTGTGACGGGAGATAACGGTAACTTAACCGTTAAAGCGCCTTCGCAAATCCCTGGTTACGAAGAGTACAACGTAGAACTGGCTTACCATCTTCCAGATATGGAGGTTGGTAACACTTACTTTGGTGGCTTCGATATAGGCACTAATGCCAATGATGCGGGCAACGTAGGTTTTGTACCTGTGATTGTTAACCAAGTCGATAAAGATGTGACCTTCACCGCTAACCGTGAAACGGCCCGTGCTGGCGAAGTGGTTGAGTTCCAAGTAAATGTCATCGCTAACAATGAAGCGGCTGCTAGAGATTTTGTAATCAAGACTCAATTCCCTGACAGCATTCAAATTATCCCTGATAGCATTGTTGCATCTAATGCCACACCTGGTTCAGCGATATTCGAAAACAACAACTTCAGTGTATCAGGTGTACAGGAAACCACTAAGGATGTTGTCCGTAACTATAAGATCACTAATAACCAGAATGATCCTATGTGTTCCCTTAAAGCGGCGAACTCTCCTTACCCAGGTTATCTGGAGCTGAAGGAAGGTTTAGGTTGGAGAACCTTAGAGGGCGTGCAAGGTACCTATAGAAACCAGTTCACGTACTCGCTTAAGGATCTGATGAATACCAGTCAGGATATTAGTTTCCCATTGTTTAACAAATACTTTGTTGACACTATCACCTTGAGTCCTGCGGGTATTATATCCTTCAACTCTGCACGTAGATTGCCGTTCATGCATGTTGAGTTTCCTAAGGATGTCGCTGGGTTACCAATGCCGGAATATGCTATCGCACCTTACTGGGTGGGTGATAACACCATTCCAGCTCGTTACGACGGCGGTTCTGGTCAGTATCACCTGAACGCAGGTATTACCCCAACTTATACTTCTTCACGTGAGTGGTTAGTACTGGAGTGGGATAACGTTGAGCGTACAGGCACACCGGGTCAACTTGTTGACTTCGAAATGTTCCTACGCATGAATGTGAACTTCGAACCTGGCAAATATGAAATGTTATTTGCCTATGACAATCTACAAATGGTGGATGGCCAAGGTGCTATTGGCTTTAAAGCGGCCGATGGTCGTATCTTAGTTGATGGTGATATGCCTGTGGATATAAACCTTGGTGCTTCAGTTGCCTACAACAACTTAGATAAAGTTCTCAGCGATGAATATGTGGTTTGTATGGATTATACCGGTCCAGAAGAGTCACAGTTTAACGTGAAGTTCAGTGCCTATGTATCTGAAAAGGCAGCGGGTACAACTCAAACACTCAAAGTTGAAAACCACTTAGTGGGTGCCGACAGCGAAGTGCTTGAGCTGCAACTTGAGGTGGCGGGCAACATTCAACTGGCTGCCATTACCAATAAGACGGTTAAAGAAAATGAATCCATTAGCTTCGACGTGCTCTACTCGGATGAAAACCAAGTGAGCAATGTGATTGAAGTGATGGGAGATAACTTTACGGCAACCGTGAATGGTAACAATGTGACATTAACTCCAACGGCAAACTTCCATGGTGAAACCTTAGTCACAGTTAGAGTAAAAGACCGCGTGAATCCAGAAGATGCTGCATCGACTAGTTTCAGCTTAATGGTTGAGTCCGACGGTATTGAGTATGGTTGTACTAACAGCAGCGCCACTAACTATGACGCTTCGGCCAATACTGATGATGGCAGTTGTAAGATGCCGGTTGTCACCATCGAACCTGAAGCGAAAAGCTCGGGTGGTGCCTTAGGTTGGTTAGCCTTAGGCTTGCTTCCTTTAGCTTACAGACGAAATCGCAAAATACATTAAGACGTTTTAGGCTGAAGCGCGCAGCTGACGGTATTAACTGTACCTGATGCTGTCACTTCATCCGAGGTAAAAGCCCCTGTTAACCAACAGGGGCTTTTATTTCGTTAATAGCCATTACACCACTGGCGCTCACAGGGGATCCCATCTCCATCACCGTCCATTTGCGTGTTCGGACAGTTCTTGATGTAAAACGTGGCTTCGGCGCAGGAGCCCATATGGCTGCAATGGGTTTTGCCTGCCTCGCAGTGAAATTGAGTTTGAGGCGCTGATAGCGGCTGGGTTTGAGGCTCATACAGGGGCGTTGTTTCTATCTCTGTGTTATTAGGGGCCTGAGCTATCTCATATTCGGTATATTTTTTAAAACCAAATATTCCGATGCCAAAGATTAATAACAGTGGCAGCAGGGTATTTGATAGGGAGCGACTCGGGGGATTTGTATTGCGGCGTGGGCTTTTATTGGTGTTAGCTAAGACGGCGACCCCTTCGATAGAGGCCTTGATGGCTTTCACTTTGCCATCATTTTGTACTTCGGTGCGATACAGAATGCTATCGCCAACCCGAGGTTTTCTCGCCATGTGCTTAAGCACGGTAATATGGATAAAGACGTCTTTACCCTGTTGTTCCGGTTGAATAAACCCGAATCCCTTTTCATCGTTCCAACGAACTAGAATGCCTCTTTCCATGAGTTTGCTCTAAGTGCTTAATTTACGTTCTTTATATGTGGGATTGGCATTAAGGTCAATGGTGATATTTGGGATGTGACAAAGATTATTGCACCAGCTTGTTGGCTTTTTTAACTACATACATGGCTTGATCCGCATAGTTGATCAGGCTCTTAGCATCGGTGCCGTGGCAGGGATAAATGGCCGAGCCTATGCTGACCCCAATGTGCAATTGATGTTTATGGATAATGTAAGGTGCCGTGAGTGCTTGGGTGATTTTGCGGATCAAAATGGGCACACTTTCCTCATTGGGTAAGTGTTCCAACAGAATCACAAATTCATCACCGCCGAGACGAGTAATGGTATCGATTTGCCGAATGCTACCTGTGAGCCGCTTCGCCACTTCCTGCAATAACTTATCGCCAACATCGTGGCCAAATTCATCGTTGACTGGTTTGAAGTTATCTAAGTCGAGAAACAGAATGGCAAAGATCCCATCGGCTCGCTGCGCATGGACGATCGCCTGCTCCAATTTGGTATGGAATAACACCCGATTCGGAAGATTGGTGAGGGCATCATGGTGGGCAATGTGGCGTAAATGTTCTTCTTCGGCTTTGCGCTCCGAAATATCGGTTATCACAATCACGAAGTGAGTCAATCGGTTATGCTCATTCCTTACCGTGTTTATCCGCACACTTAAGGGCAGATAACCCGATGCGGTTTCCTTGATAAGTTCACCCTGCCATTGCTCTCCTTGTTGTAGCAGATTGCACATGGCCTGATAGGCATCTTCATTCGGATGACCCGTATTGATAAAGCGTGAGGCATCTTGATGCAAATTCTGCTCAGTTAATCCGGTTATATCGGTAAATGCCTGATTGATAGAGATAATGCTCATCAGTGGATCTGTGATTATGATGCCGTCCGTGCTGGCATTAAACACGGTTGCAGCCAGCCTCAGTTTATCTTCGGCCTGCTTACTGCTGGTCAAATCCATAAAATAGGCGACCCCTTCTTGGGTGCTGCTATTTAAAAAGCTTGCACCTAGCATGACAGGAACATGGGCACCCGTTTTGCTAATAAGCTGTTTTTCATACTGATGACAGTGGCCAAGTTCGATAAGCTCGGCGATCGCGATGTTATCCCTCGCCTCAAACTCAGGTGGCGTGAGTGAGCGCCAGTTGATCAGACCCGCGGCTAAGTCTTCACAGTCAAAACCTAACATATGGAGAAAATGATCATTGGCATCGTGGATGGTGCCATCGAGCTGCCATGAAATAATGCCTATGGTGTCGGAATTTTTAAGGCTGCTAAAGCGTGACTCACTGATTAATAGCTGTTTTTCAGATTTTGCAATGTTGCGAATGATCTGCCTGCTGACCAAAATACCTATGCTGATAAAGAGTAAGACGACTCCTAAGCTGATTAACCAGGTAATGCGTTTTACCCAGCGAGCGCCTTCGCTCAGCACTAAGGAGAATTCAATTTCTAAACTGAGCAGTTCTTCATTTAACTGGATAAGCTGCTGGCGATATTGGCTAAGGTCTGGTGGACTGCCACCAAATTGGGATACCTCATCGTGCATCGAGTCTGCCAATAACATCATAGTGTTAAATCTTTCGTCGGCGAGGGTCCAAATCTCTACAGCCCGTTGCATATAGTGAGTGCGGTTAAAATGCCGAAAAAACCAAATTAAAGACTCAGTATCCCTTTCATCATTCAAACCTTGGATAAAGCCTTCTTTGGCCTTTAACTCATCGATTGGCGAGGCGAGTAGGGCCTCGCGAGCTTGCCTGTCGCCTAGCATCACAGCCGTTGCCGCTAGATAACGTTGATAGTCGACTTCGTTTTTGTTGTAGGAATAGTGGATAAGGTAAAACGTGGCATCTTTTTGCGCTTTGGCCCAGAGTCCTTCGCCCCTGACATAGGTGCGCACACCATCGAAAATATTGCCCTGAATATAGACGAGGACGACGAGGGTGATGCAGATCCCGATAAACATGCCAATAATCAACAGTACCTTAGCGACGGTAGAGCGCGACTGTTGCTGCAATGTACCTATGAGTTGCCTTAACTTGCCACTCATCCTGAACTCCTAGCGCCACGGCTAGGTTGGCGAGGAAAAGATAGGCGCATGTTAAGTTGAAGATGGTTATTAACCTGTTGGTTTTTCATCTGTTCCTTGGATAGTCTTTATCGCAGTAGGCGATAGTGGTCCCCATAATTAACTAATTTGGTCTCCCTATTTCGCAGAATTAAGTATGACTGTAGCAAAGGCTAAAGCACTTTCAAGTTAACCAAATGAAATACTGTAATTTATAAGCGAGTTACCTATTGTTCGTGGGCAATGCTTTGGTCGATTTCAGTATGGGCCTGCTGTTTGTAGCGTTCGAACAGACCTTCCTGTTTCATTTGTTTGAGGGTCGCGCTGAGTTTCACTGTCAATGCTTTATGGCGTTTATGCAGGTAACCGAAACTGATGAGTTCCTCCAACTCACCCACGGGGTGAATTTTACTGTGTTGGAATTCAGCATGTTGCAATACGTTTTCCCCAATTGCTTCGGTATCTATGTAGATGTCGATTCTGTCTCGCTGCATACGGCGAAAGGAATTGATGGGGGAAGAGGAAGTGGTTAGCCGATCCGCTGGTACTAGTCCTTCAAGTTTCTGCTCGATATAGAAAATTCCTCGATAATATTCAATTCGGTAAGGATGGTTGAGCAGTGAGCCCCAGTCAGTTAGTTGGATATTGGGGTTGATGGCATAGGCGGTGAGTTTACTTTCGAGTATGGGTTCTTCTACACGAATTAAATTCTTATATTTCAACCCGTAGGCAAATACTCTGGCGGGTTCCCCATCGACTTTCCCTGTATCGGCCATCATGCTGGCGCGTATGGGCGGAACCACTTGATAACGAAATTGATAACCTAGGCGAGCAAAGGCCTCGGTATAAATTAATTCGCCCCAGCGAAAATACAGGTTATCGGAGGGATCTTCATAAAACGCCATGGTGATAGTGGGCAGATTGCCTGTGGTGAGTGTCTCGGCGCTGGTGTCGTTCGCCTTAATTGGCAAGCACAAGGCCAGACTCAATGATATCCCCAGCAGCATCTTTAACAGATAAGCCATGTTTCCCTCGGCGTGACTAGGTGTATCCATACGGCATCCTTAACCTTTTTAATTGCTTAAAGTATAGCCAGTCCTACTTTTTCGGTTCAGGGATTTTTACCTCTTGTTGATTGCCTCCATGGCCGAAGCAATGGCGCGAGTGGCGCGAAGCAGGTAATAACTGTGATCTCGATACGGACATTTTGTCCTTTTGCTCATAATAACGTGCGATATGGCACATAAATTTGAAACATAACTGCTGGCGGTGATTTTTTATTCAGCAGAGTTTGAGCTCGATCCGCTTTTTATCTGTGAAGACAGCGTTAAATCCGCGTCATCAATTCGTTGACTCGGGAAGGAAAAATGAAGCCGCTCCAGACAGTAGCAGGAAAGCGAGCCAAGGTTTATTTATCAGGGATTTGGTTATTACCCCTCTGTGGTTTATCAAACCTAGCCATGGCCGACAGCGCGGATAATATCGAGCGTTTAGAAGTGCGTGGCAGGCAAATTAATACCTTAGGCCATAGTACTTCGGCATCGGAAGGGATAGTGGGTGCGGCGGAAATCGAGAGTCGCCCGCTACTGCGCACGGGTGAGATCCTCGAGTTTGTCCCTGGAATGATCGTCACTCAGCACAGTGGTTCGGGTAAGGCGAATCAGTATTTTCTGCGCGGCTTTAACTTAGACCATGGCACAGATTTTAATACCCGTGTCGAAGGTATGCCGGTCAATATGCGGACTCATGGCCATGGTCAAGGTTATACGGATCTTAACTTTTTAATCCCCGAGTTGTTAGGGGAAATCCGTTACGCCAAAGGAGCTTATTATCCTGAAGTGGCGGACTTTTCCGGCGCGGGTGCGGCGCAAATTCTGCTCGCCGATGAACTCGCTTATCGCCAAGTTGGGGTGACCTTAGGGGAATACGGTTATCAACGGCTGGTGGCGACTCAGGATATGAAGGCCGAGGTCGGCCGATTTATTTTAGGAACAGAATTGCAGGCTTACGATGGCCCTTGGAGTGATATTAAGGAGGATGTCAGCAAGATCAATGTGGTAGGTCGCTATCTTACCAAGCTCAATGGCGGGGACTTTAGCCTCACCATGATGGCCTACGACAATAGCTGGAATTCGGCGGATCAAATTCCTGCGCGGGCGGTGGAGTCTGGGCTGATTGATTTTTACGGTTCACTCGACACCGATGTGGGCGGTGAGGCCAGTCGTTACAGCATTTCGGCCAATTATGACGCCGGCAACTGGCAGGCCAATGCCTATGCCATTCGCTCGACCATGGATCTGTTTTCAAACTTTACTTACTTCTTAAACGATCCCATTAATGGCGATGAATTTGAGCAGGTCGATGAGCGAACCATTTGGGGCGGCGATATTAAACGCGACTGGCAAATGAGTCTGGCGGGGACACAAATCAATTACAGTCTAGGTGCCGATGTGCGCTACGACGATATTGGCGCTGTGGGTTTATATAACACTAAAGCACGGGAACGCCTCAGCACTGTGAGGCTCGATGAAGTGCAGGAACTCTCTACGGGATTGTTTGGCAAGGTGGAGTGGTTGCCTGCTGACCAATGGCGTTTAAATTTAGGCTTGAGATACGACTATTTCGATGTGCAGGTCGATAGTGATAATCCCCTCAATAGCGGTGATGCTTCCGATGGCATGTTGAGCTTAAAGGCGGGCGCTTCCTACCTAGTGAACGATAATTTGGAACTCTACATGAATGCGGGGCAGGGATTGCATTCTAACGATGCCCGCGGTGCAACCATTAAGGTTGACCCTGTCACGGGCGATCTGGTTGAAAAGGTCGATTTGTTAGTGCGCTCCAATGGCGGTGAGTTTGGGGTCAAATACTATGATCGCGACTTTATTAACTTCTCGGCGGCGCTTTGGTATTTGGAACTCGACTCTGAACTACTCTTCGTCGGCGATGCGGGCAATACCGAACCCAGCCGCGCCTCTGAGCGTTACGGCGTTGAAGTCACGGCCTATTATTGGCTTAACGATGATTTGAGCTTAGATATGGAACTGGCCTGGACCCGTGCCCGTTTTACCGAAAATGAACTCGATGAAGGCAAATATGTCGATGGCGCAGTGCCCTTTGTTGGCAGTGCGGGCATTACCTATCGTCCCGATAGCGATGGTTGGTATACCAGTGTCAGGCTGAGATATTTAGGTGAGCGGATCCTCGATAGTTTTGATGAACATAAAGCCGATGATACTACCTTAGTGAACTTTGCCCTGGGTTATCAGATATCGGGCTTCGATACTAAGCTCGAGCTATTGAATATATTTGATAGCAAAGACCACGATATCGATTATTTCTACGAGTCTCGTCTAGCGGGTGAGCCAGCTGAAGGTGTGGAAGACTTGCATTATCATCCTGTTGAGCCGCGCATGGTGCGGGTGAGTGTCAGTTATCGTTTCTAACTCGAGTGACCATTCTTGAGTGACCATTGCTAGCGCCAATCGATACGCTAAGTTTGTTCCGCACCTAGGATAAACTTAGCGTTTTCTATTCTGTTTACTGCAATCATTTCGACATCTAGTTGCAATAAAAACGCCATTAAAATCACGCCAGTTCGTCATATAAAGCATTGAAAATGTGGGCGCCTCTTAAGGGAATACCCTCATACACTCAATAATAAAATCGGTGATGAACGTGATGAATATTAAACGGATCGCTGCAGCTATCTCCTGCAGTTTAATGACGGTTGTAGCCCACGCTGCAGTCTTACCCGCAACTCAAACTGACAGTCAGTGGTTTAAAGACAGTGCAGCCAATGTTGCGGCTAAAGCGCAGGTTGAAACCAAGAAAACAGCTAAAAACGTGATTCTTTTTGTCGGCGACGGCATGAGTATTTCAACCTTAACTGCCGCCCGTATTCTGCAAGGACAGCAGCAAACGGGTAACCAAGGCGGTGAAGAAAACTTCTTAAGTTTCGAGCAGTTTCCTCACACGGCGTTAGTGAAAACCTACAACACTAACCAGCAGACGCCCGACTCCGCAGGTACCATGACCGCCATGGCGACTGGGGTGAAAACCAAAGCCGGTATCATCTCGATTTCTGACACCAGTTTACGTGGTAACTGTTTGTCTTCTAAAGGCAATGAACTCGTTTCTCTGGTCGACCTTGCCAATGCTAAAGGCTTATCGACGGGGATCGTCACGACTGCCCGTTTAACTCACGCGACGCCTGCTGCGACTTACGCAAAATCACCAGAGCGTGATTGGGAAGGCGATTTTAACCTGCCTGCCGAAGCCGTTGCTAACGGCTGTACCGATATCGCCAGCCAACTGGTGATGCGCGATGAGGCCAACTCACTTAGCGTGGCACTGGGTGGTGGTCGCAGCTACTTCTTGCCAAAAGAAGTCACTGACGGTGAGAACAAAGCCGGTAAACGTAAAGACGGCAAAGACCTGACTAAAGCGTGGGTCGAAAACTTCAGCAAAGCGGCTTACGTGTGGGACAAAAAAGGCTTCGATGCTATCGATGCCGCCAATACCGATCACTTACTTGGCCTCTTTAACCCATCCCACATGGAATACGAAGCAGACCGCGCCGATGACGTTGGTGGTGAGCCATCACTTTCAGAAATGACCGCGAAATCCCTCGAGATTTTAAAGAAAAACGATAAGGGCTTCCTGCTGATCGTGGAATCGGGTCGTATCGACCATGGTCACCATGCGGGCAACGCTAGCCGCGCCTTGACCGATGCGGTTGAGTTATCTAACGCCGTGAAAGCCGCAGTGGATGCAACCAGCAGCGATGATACCCTCATCATGGTAACCGCTGACCACAGCCATGTATTTACCATTGCAGGCTACCCCAAACGCGGTAACCCGATTTTAGGTTTAGTCCACGATGTGGATGGTTCGTTAGCCCTCGCTAACGACGGCAAGCCTTACACTACGCTGGCCTACACTAACGGCCCAGGCGCTGTGGTTGGCGTGCGTGACGACTTAACCTCAGTCGATACTCAAGATAAAGACTTCATGCAACAAGCACTTATCCCAATGGAAAGTGAGACTCACGCCGGTGAAGACATCAGCTTACACGCAATGGGCCCAGGTTCGAATCTGGTGCAGGGCGTGATTGAGCAGAACGTGATCTTCCACATTATCAACCAAGCCCAGCAGCTTGGCGGCACTAAGTACTAATAGGTCGTCTGCGACCTACAGTTCTCACTTTTGGAGTTAAAAATGAATAAGAAATTACTGGTACTCGCAATCTCTGCCATGCTGGGTTTAGCCGCATGCGGTAGCGATGGTGACAATGGCGCGGCAGGTACGCCGGGTTCGAATGGTTCTAACGGTTCCAATGGCAGCGACGGTAAAGACTGGACCGCAGTCAACCAATGGTATGTCGATGCACAGGCACGTGTGACTAAGGCCGATGGCCTGAGCGTGAACAACGATGTGGGCGCGGCGAAAAACGTGATCCTATTTGTCGGCGATGGCATGGGTGTTTCGACTATCACTGCAGCGCGTATTTTAGAAGGTCAATTAAAGGGCAAGACGGGTGAAGAAAACTCTTTATCCTTCGAAACCTTGCCTTATGTCGGTTTATCTAAGACCTATAACGTCGATGGTCAAACACCAGATTCTGCGGGCACTATGTCGGCGATGATGACTGGGGTGAAAACCGATGTCGGCGTGATTTCACAGGCCGAAGGCGTAGTGCGTGCTAACTGCGCATCGACTAAAGATCAAAACTTAGTGACATCACTGGAACTGGCCGCCATGGCGGGCATGTCTACTGGTGTGGTGACTACGGCGCGTTTAACCCACGCAACGCCTGCGGCAACCTATGCCCACGTGCCTGAGCGTGACTGGGAAGCCGACTCAAACCTGCCAGCCGAAGCCGTGACCAATGGTTGTAAAGATATCGCCGCGCAAATGCTCGACTTTAACTATGGCAATGGCTTAAACGTGATGATGGGCGGTGGTCGCCGCAGCTTTATCCCCAAAACCTTGATTGATCCAGAAGGTAAAGCGGGTAAGCGTAACGATGGTCGCGATCTGACTGCCGAATGGTTAGCTAAGTACACTAATGCGGCTTACGTTCAAGACAGAGATGGTTTCCTCAATGTGGATGTGAAGAGCACTGACCATTTATTGGGTCTGTTCAACTCATCCCATATGGAATACGACTACGACCGCACCGAAGCGGGCGTAACGGGTGAGCCATCGCTCGCAGAAATGACTGCCAAGTCGATTGATATTCTGAAGAAAAACACCAAAGGCTACGTGCTGATCGTCGAAGCGGGTCGTATCGACCATGCGCACCATGCCGGTAACGCCGCTCGTGCCCTGTACGACACAGTTGCGTTATCTGAAGCAGTCCGTGTTGCGATGGAAAAAACCTCGGCAAACGACACTCTGTTAATGGTGACGGCTGACCACAGCCATGTGTTTACCATCGCAGGTTATCCAACCCGTGGTAACCCAATCCTTGGCTTAGTGAAAACCAACGATGCTAATGGTATTGCCGAAGTGACTAACTCTACCGATGCTAACGGTTTACCTTACACGACAGTAGGTTATGCCAACGGTATGGGTTATGCGTCATTAGCGACGGGTGGCGATGAGCGTTATAACTTCCCAGTGGATGCAGGCCGTAAGGACTTGAACTTTGTAGATACGCAAAGTGCTGGTTTCCATCAAGAAGCCCTAGTGCCATTAAGCGATGAAACCCATGCGGGTGAAGACGTGGCGATTTTTGCCCGTGGCCCCAGCTCGGATCTGGTCCAAGGTACGGTTGAACAAAACCATATCTTCCACGTGATGAACCGTGCGGCAGACTTAGTCGCGAAAGCGGAAGCTGCAATGGCGGCGAAGTAAGCCAAATGCCGATGGCGGGCAGTCCTGCCATCGGCTTTTATCTAACTGTCTGTAAAGACGTTAGTCAGTAATGCGAGTCATAAAATTAGCGTGTAAGTGAGAAATAACATGAACAAACTCCTCTTAGTCACTCTGGTATCGACGTTAGCCTCCCCTGTGATGGCCTTAGCCACTCCCGTTAGCGCTGCTTCTGCGTATCAGGCCAATGCACAATGCGCAACACTTGAGGCCAGCCATTTAAAAGCCCAGTACCAAGTCACTAATGCTAAGGGGCAAAGTTGGCAGATGACCCTGCTAAGAGACGGACAAGATTTTATTATTCAACGGGATAACACCACCTTTGAACAATGGGCACCCAATGGCGAATATGTGCGTTATTTCCCCGCTGAAAAACGCTCAGTCACCTATCGCAAGGGTGACTTAAGGGCGCTAAACATTCAGCACGACCGCGATCAGTTGTACCATGTAGTGTCTCCGGCATTGCCTGCTAACTTGGCAAAAACTGAGCTAAAACAATTGCCTTGTTTTGCGGCTCAAGGCTTTGCGGGTAAAGTGAATGGCTTGGACAGCCAGCTCGACTGGATTGCCAGCATTGAACTGCCACAGCAATTTAATTTAGGTGAAGTTTTAAGTTATCAGTTGCTCAAGGTTGAGCCTTACAGCCACGAAGCATTCGCTGCTTTAACCCAGAATTATCAAGACATTGACTTTGCTGATGTGGGCGACAGTGAGTCCGACCCCTTTATCGCCAAGATGATCAACCAAGGCTTTATCGAACACGGTAGCAGTGGTTTTTATAACAGCGAAGGCCATGCCATTGAGGCGCAAGGCGGCCACGGCAGTCATTCGCACTAATCCAGCATGTTGGTTTTCACAAAACGCCCGCATTCGGGCGTTTTGCATTTTTGGGGAGGACGCTGCAATAATTTACTATTCGAGCCAAGATCTCGGCGGCTAGAATGAGTAGTATCTAAAGTTGTGTTTGCCGAGTGAGATTAAGCTTGCCCTATGAGCCGTGTGACTCCCGTTGAAAATATCAATTACTGGCGCCATCCCAGCCTCTCGGGCATTGAACTGAGTCAGGCGGAATTTACGCATTTCAGTTTTGATAAACACGTGCATCTGGATTATCACTTAGGCGTGGTGACTCAAGGGGCGCAGCAATTTATCAATAAAGGCAGTCGTTATCAGCTCGGGCAACATGGGTTATCGACCCTCAATCCCGATGAAACCCATGATGGACAAAGCCGCGATGCCGAAGGTTATCGGGTTAAGGTGATGTCGATCCCCGTGGAGTATATGAACAACATTAGCCAAGAGATGGGGCTCAAGGCTCATTTCTTTAATGCGCCCATGGTGGATGATCCCGCTTTATATCAATACTTTATCCAGTTACATGATGTGCTTATCCAAGGCCAATGCTCTGAGCTTGCGGCCGAGTCGCACCTGCTGAACTTTATGCAGCTGTTATTGACGCGCCACCCCACTGGAATGCTGAATTTACGGCAGGATAGGGGGTTATCATGGCAGCAGTTAAATCGCATCAAACAGAAAATTCACGATGAGCCGTGGCAAAACACTCAGCTCGAGGCGTTGGCCGATGAGGTTAACCTGAGTAAGTTCCAGTTTTTACGCCAATTTAAACTGGCGACTGGAATGACACCCCACGCCTATCTAAAGCGAGTGCGATTAGAGTTAGCGAAAAAGTCCTTAACCCATGGCGCCTTAGTGGCAGATGTGGCGCAGCAGTTAGGCTTTTTCGATCAGAGTCATCTAAATAAGGCGTTTAAGCAGGCCTTTTTACTCTCACCCGTCCAATTCCAGCGGCGCATGCTTTAATAGCATTGGTATAATTTGTCTCGGTAAATTAACCGCGTGCAATTTCTTACAATGCAGTTGCAGCAGGCTTGGGCATACTGGTGTTCTTATCTGTTTTTGCGGAGTCCTATTGATGGATGTATCCCTGTTAGTCACCTTAGCCGTTATTCATTGTGTAGCCTTAGTCAGCCCTGGGCCGGATTTTGCCATTATGGTGAAGGTTGCTACGTCGCAGCCACGAAACACCGCAATTGCCACGGCGGCGGGAATATCTGTGGCGATTTTAGCCCATACCATTTTGAGTTTAACTGGCGTCAGCTTAGTGATTAAAAGCTCCCATACCTTGTATCTGTTAGTGCAATTGCTGGGCGCTTCGTATTTGGCGTGGATGGGATTTGGTGCGCTTAAGGCTGCTGTGACCTTTTTCAGTAAACCCAAAACCGTATTGAACGGCGAGGGCGCAAATCCCTTTGGATTTGCAACAACCTCTGAAAACAGCGTTGATATGCCCACGGTGGGTGCGGTAAACGCCTTATCACCTAAACAGGGTTTTATGAGGGGGCTTTATACCAATTTATTGAATCCAAAAGCCTTAGTGTTTTTCTTAACCTTGTTCTCCGCCTTGATCACCCCGAGCGTGACACCCGTGACTAAATTTGCCGCCGCGCTGATGTTATTTGTGTTGTCACTGCTCTGGTTTGGCTTTCTGGCGCTGATGCTCTCAAAAGCCAAGGTGCAGCAAAAGCTGCAACGACTCACGCCTATTATCGATGGGGTGATTGGGGTGATCTTTATGTCGGTAGCTGTGGCGATAGTCTCGAGTTTGCTGTTGGCTTAAGGTGCTGCTAGCGAGGCTGTGATTCGACTTTTAACACATAGGCTTGGGTGGGATTGTGTGTGTTTATCCCTCCTTAGCTATGGTATCCTTGCCAAGTCTTAATTTGGATGTTTTTGACTTTAAAGGAATAAATCATGTCTTGTCGCCCGTTTTATCAAGGTTTTTCAGCGGTTAATCGACTTTCGCGTTTAGGGCTTTATACGGGCTTGCTGCTAGGGAGTCTTAGCACTGCCCCCCAGGCTCTGGCTGCCTTAGAGGCGGAATACGTGCCGCAGGTGCAAGCCTTGATTGATGCGGCCAAGGCGGGTGATCGTCAGGCGATTGCCGAGCAAATTTCTTATCCCCTCCAGCGGGAATACCCGCTCCCCGATGTGCAAAATCCACAGCAATTGCTGACGAGATTTCAGCAAGTCTTTGATAGCAAGTTGCTGAGTCAAATCGCCAATTCGACCACAGAGAATAACTGGGAGACTATGGGTTGGCGCGGCATCATGCTCGATCACGGCAGTGTCTGGTTGGATTTCGATGGCAAAATCTCGGGCATTAACTACCAAAGCCCAGAGGAAGCTAAGTTAAGGGATGAACTGATCGCGCAGCAAAAAGCGATGCTACACGAGAGTGTACGCGAGTTTGCTAGCCCTGAGCTGGCGTGGGAAACCGCGCGATTCATCATTCGTGTCGATGCCCTCGACCGTCAGCAATACCGTTATGCCGCCTGGGCAAAGGGCAAATCCATGAGCGAGAAACCTGATTTAGTCCTCAAAAAGGGGAAGTTAGTTCTCGATGGTAACGGCGGTAATCATTCCTTCCAGTTTAAAAGCGGCCCCTATCTCTATGTCTGCGATGTAATAGTGCTGAGCGCCGAAGAAAGGCCCATAGGTGAGCTGTTGGTTTACAAGAACGACCAACTGCTGGTGCAGGAAGCCGTGGTTAAAGCGCTATAGCCTAATCGAGCCAATCACTTAAGGCTGATCCGGGAGGCAATTCTGGATTAGCTGTACTGTCTTTTTATCAACACTGGATTAAGGTTTGTTGTCATGATTAATCCCACTAAAATCGCCATTATCAGCAGTGCCATAGTGCTGTTGTTTTTACTGACAGAATGTCGCCAAAAAGAGCAAATTTCCCTGTGTGGCCACGTCGAAGGTACGCCAATCGATACTAGTTTTGATGGCGGCCTCGATAATAACGACCGTACTCTGGCATCAACCAATTGCTTAAAAATCAAAGCGCTTTACGATAAAAGTGATCGTCAGACGAAATGGTTTAGCAGTTCGCCCTCCATCGCCGTGATGAACGCCTTGGGTTATCTTAAACAAGATGATGCCAACAACAGTGGCGATAGCTATGCGATGACGTTTAACGTGCCGGAGGAGTTTGTATTTGGCCCGAGCCGAGGCGAATATGCTCTGTTCCGTCAGGATGGTAAAGGCGTCATCTTACCCGGCACCGAAGCGGCAAAGGGTCATGAGGCCAAGGTTGGCGTCGACGGTCAGTTTGACCGCTGGTGCCAAAAATTGGCTTCACTCGAGTTTGCCGGTAAAGATAATTGGCGCAGGCCAACGGAGCAGGAGTTAAATACCCTCTATGGGTACGGCGAGAGTCGCGCAGCCTATCAACGTGCGCAGTGGAGCTCGACGATTGACTCTTGGTCTAGTACTGTCAATGAGACCGAATTCTTGGCTGGCATTATCTCTGTCGCCCCCAGCGGCTATAGTTCTCGCAGCTATGCTAATAGTGCCAACTATGCCGTTTGTGTTGCCGCATTTTGAATACTAAAGAGAGCTTGAACAAGCTCTCTTCTCACCTTATTTAATCAACCTTATTTAATCAATTTAATCAGCGCCTTAAATCTATCTCCCTGAGCTTCATGTTGCAGTTCAAATAACAGTGACTCCACATTGGTGAGGGTTGCTCCCTTGGCTGTCATCATTTGGATGCCCAGCTGTTTATTGTCAACGCTGCGGGAAGACACCGCATCGGCGACAAGGTGCACCGAGTAGTGCTGGTCGAGCAGATCGCGGCAGGTTTGGTACACGCAAACATGGGTTTCTATCCCCGCAAGCAAGACCTGTTTGCGCCGAGTTTGGGTTAATGCATTGGCAAATTCATCACAATACCAACCACTAAAGTGCTGCTTGGCAATGGGTGAGCCAGTTCTTTCGAGCAAGGTTTTTAACTCTTCTGTGGTCGAGCCAAGTTTGGCGGGTAATTGCTCGAGCCAGAGGATGGGGATTTCAAACAGCTGTGCGCCTTGGATAAGTGTACTCAACTGCTGATGAAGCTTGGCTGAGTTATCCATGATCTGAGCGAGCTTTCCCTGCACATCGACGATAACGAGTACACATTCTTCGGGTTTTAACATCGGGCGTTCCTTCTGCGCGGGTGGAATAAAGGCATCGTTTAGCGATTGCTCTGCTTATTTTGTGAATTGTTTGTTTTTTGCACTGTTAGTAAACCCTAATTGGGCAGCCTCACCAATAGGGCAAAGGTCGAATATGGCGTGCACTTAAATTGCTCACTAAAAGAGTGCGTCGCTCTTCTGCTTGCACAAGTCTGGTGCATTTTTAATCGAACTATTCCTGGCTAATCTTTGTTATTTCTTTTAAATCAATAAATTAAAATTCTGGCCTGATGATTGAATTATCTTGGCTACAAGTTAATAACAATCGCGTTTTTTGGAGGTCAGGATGAAACTAGTCAGCGCTATCATCAAGCCATTTAAATTGGATGATGTCCGTGAAGCTATCGCCGGTATTGGTATTGAGGGGATGACGGTGACCGAGGTTAAAGGTTTTGGCCGTCAAAAGGGGCACACGGAGTTGTATCGTGGCGCCGAGTATCAGGTGGATTTTTTGCCAAAAGTAAAACTAGAAATTGCCACTAAAGCAGAAAATCTCGACATGCTGATTGAGGCGATTACCAGTGCGGCTCATACGGGAAAAATTGGTGATGGAAAGATTTTCGTTATCGACTTAGAACATGCCATCCGTATTCGTACGGGTGAACTCGACACTGAAGCGCTATAGGGGGCGGAAGATGGAAGAACTAACAAAATTAGGCGTGACAGTCTCTGAACTGCGCTTTGCACTCGACACCTTTTATTTTTTGATTTCAGGCGCTTTGGTTATGTGGATGGCGGCGGGTTTTGCCATGCTCGAAGCTGGCCTAGTGCGCTCTAAAAATACCACCGAAATTTTAACTAAAAACGTGGTGTTATACGCGATTGCCTGTGTGATGTACCTATTGATTGGCTACAACATTATGTACGTCGACAATGCCGAAGGTGGCTGGTTGCCTTCACTCGGTACGCTGATTGGCTCACAAGCCGACGATGCAAACCATGCTTTGGAATCTGATTTCTTCTTCCAAGTGGTGTTTGTGGCAACGGCGATGTCGATTGTCTCTGGCGCCGTAGCGGAGCGAATGAAGTTATGGGCTTTCCTGTTCTTCTCCGTGGTGATGACAGGCATTATCTACCCAGTTGAAGGCTACTGGACTTGGGGTAAAGGCTTTATCTCTAGCTTAGGCTTTGTAGACTTTGCGGGTAGCGGTATTGTGCACATGACAGGTGCTGCTGCGGCTATCGCCGGGGTGTTACTGCTCGGTGCTCGTAAGGGTAAATATGGCCCTAACGGCCAAGTCAACCCTATCCCAGGCTCTAACCTGCCAATGGCGACCTTAGGGATGTTTATCCTGTGGATGGGCTGGTTTGGTTTCAACGGTGGCTCACAATTAATGGTTTCAGATGCGGCCAACGCTAGCTCTGTCGCTAAGGTCTTCGTAAACACTAATACCGCAGCCGCTTTTGGTGCTATCTCTGCCCTAGTTGTGTGCAAAATGATTTGGGGTAAAGCGGACTTAACCATGATCTTAAACGGCATACTGGCGGGCTTAGTGGCGATTACTGCCGATCCGCTGTCGCCTTCGCTGCTGATGGCAGGGGTGATTGGTGTGGTGGCTGGTGGTTTAGTGGTGTTCTCTATCGTGGGTCTGGACAGAATCAAGATTGACGACCCTGTGGGCGCGATTTCTGTGCACGGTGTTGCGGGTTTCCTTGGTTTGATGTGTGTCCCCTTATCGAATGCCGACGCGACTATCACAGCGCAATTAACTGGCGCAGCGATTATCTTCGCATGGGTATTTAGCGCGTCGTTTGCGGTGTGGTTTGTACTCAAGATGACCATGGGCATCCGTGTTACAGAGGAAGAAGAATATAACGGTATGGATGCGTCTGACTGTGGAATCGACGCTTACCCTGAGTTTGTGACTGTCAAAAGTGCAGGCTAACAGGTGTTGATATGACTTGATGCCTCTAAGGGATAAGAGGATAGTAAAGCAGAGCCAAGTGCTCTGCTTTTTTTATGGGTCTTCGACTGCCACGCTGATACCACAAGGAGCGAATGATGCGCTTAATCTCTTATCTCACAGTGAAAATCAGACGTACCTGCTTGCTTGGGGGCATTCTGAGTGCACTCTTAGCCTTGCCCGCTTTTGCGGGGCAAGTCGTAGTGACTCGTTCGGATGAGCCATTCGATGCCTTTGCTGTGCGCGACCAAGTGCTAAAAGATTATGAATGGCAGGAATCCTTGAGAAGACAGGAGCAAATTCAAATTCTGCAGGCTCTGCCACTCGGTTGTATCGCCCAGGTAAAGCCTTACCGCTACTTTACTTGTGGTCAGGATAACTACCGGCCTTATCGTTATCAGCAGCAGGATGTGTATATCAAGGTAGACCCTCCGGCGCAGCGTTAACCCTTAAGCTGCCGCAATCCTTTGTGGCAGGCCGTTATTTTTTGTAACCATTTTATGACGTCTTTTTGGCCAAGTGTAATAAGCTCAAATAGGAGCCTTATGGTCTGGGGGACATCTCATGATACAACTGCGCACCATCTCAAGCGGCATAATCTGCTCATTATTACTTTTACTCTTATGGGGTTGCAGCTCAACAGCCCCAAAACCTAGTGATGATGAAATCGATGCCCTATTTGCAGATTCGTTGTTTAAATCTGTCAGTAATATTCCGAGCGTCGAGGATATTTTTAGCCTTCCGCCTTCTGTGGCGGCCGATGTTAGGCGAGCCTACGACCGTTACAGCTTATCGACGAAAAATCCCGTCGCGGTACACGAATGGTTAGCCAGTTATATCAATGCTAACCAAGATGGCGGCCACAGCGATTTTCACTATCAAGATAATTTGACTCAAACCGCCAGCGAAACCTATGCCCAGCGCGCGGGGAATTGTATGTCGTTGGTTGTGATGACATCGGCTTTAGCGGATGTGTTTAAAATTGGCACTGAGTTTCAAGATATTGCGATTGAACCCGTGTGGGACAAACAGGGCGAGTTTTATCTGATCAACGGCCATGTCAATCTACGCTTGTTACCCGCCGAGAGCGTGCACACTGTGTATCTGTCGGCCCATGCGATTCTGGTCGACTTTATGCCCGAGCGAGCTCTGCGAGGCTACAATAAAGTGCAAATCAATCGCCAGACCTTAACCAGCATGTTTTATAACAATATGGCCGCCGAATCCTTGGTTGAAGGGGATTTAGACCGCGCCTATGCGCTGATTAAAGCCGGCTTAAAATCTGGACACTTTATCCCTGCGCTCAACACCTTAGCCGTGATTTATCGCCACAAGGGCGATGAAAAGCGGGCAGAGCAAGTCTATCGCTATGCACTCAAATACGATGCCGATGATATGACGACCCTCTATAACTTGGCGGTGATTTTAGGTGATCAGGGCCGTTTAGAAGAGTGGGCGCAGGTCAATAAAGTGTTGGAGTTAGCGCGTATTCGTAATCCTTATTACTACTATGATATGGGTGAACAGGCCTATGATGAACACCAATACAGCGAGGCGCTCGCTTGGTATCAAAGGGCCGTGGATAAAGCCGATTATCGCCATGAGTTTTTCTTTGGTTTGTCACGTACCTATTGGGCGCTGGGCGATGAGAAGCGCGCCAAACTCAATATGGAAAAGGCCATGGCACTTAGCCGCGAAGCCACAGATAAGCATCGTTATCAGGCAAAACTGCAGGCCATGCAGCAACATTAATCCTTTACTCAACCTCCTTTGTTTGCGTTTGATTACTGGCAAAGGAGGTTTTTTATTTCCGCTCTCAGTATCGTTTGCTTCCTACCCAAACATTCGGTTGGCTTTAGTTTGCATATCATATTGAAATATTTGAATTTGTATTTTTTAAAAATATGTTAAAACAAGACGTTATAGCTGATTTTTTGAAATGGAGACAACTTGGTTGCATTAACGGCGCAGACTGGATAAATTGAACTCAGTATTGCAGTTGAGATCCCCTATTGCAGCGATAAAAATAGCCTAAACACGAGAGTTGGAGCAGTAAATTATGTATTACCAAAATGATGACGTTCGCATTAATGAAGTCAAAGAGTTACTTCCACCGATTGCGATTCTAGAACGATTTCCTGCTTCCGAAAACGCTGCTGCAACTGTGTTTAACGCCCGTCAAAGCATCCATAACATTCTCGCTCGCCAAGATGATCGTTTGTTAGTGGTCATTGGTCCTTGCTCAATCCATGATCCTAAGGCCGCATTGGAATACGGCCAGAGACTGGTTGCGCTAAGAGAACGTTATCAAGATCAGCTCGAAGTGGTGATGCGTGTTTATTTTGAAAAGCCGCGTACCACAGTGGGTTGGAAGGGACTCATCAACGATCCTTATATGGATAACAGCTTCAAACTGAACGATGGTTTGCGTACCGCGCGTAAACTCTTGGTCGATTTGAATGACTCTGGCATGCCTACCGCGGGTGAATTCCTCGATATGATCACCCCGCAATATGTGGCGGATATGATGTGCTGGGGCGCCATCGGTGCACGCACCACAGAATCGCAGGTGCACCGTGAATTGGCCTCGGGGCTGTCTTGCCCTGTAGGCTTTAAAAATGGTACTGACGGCACGATTAAGGTGGCAATCGATGCTATTGGCGCCGCGAATGCGCCGCACCACTTCTTATCGGTAACCAAATTTGGCCATTCGGCGATTGTGTCGACCAAAGGTAATCCCGATTGCCATATCATTCTGCGAGGCGGCCGTGAGCCAAATTACAGTGCCAGCCATGTGGCGCAGATCAGCGAACAACTGAAAAAGGCCAAGCTGGTCGACAACATTATGATCGATTTCAGCCATGCCAACAGCAGCAAACAATATCAACGCCAAATGGAAGTCGCAAACGATGTGGCCGAACAAGTGGCCGCGGGTAATAAGGCGATTTTCGGTGTGATGGTCGAAAGCCACTTAGTGGAAGGGCGGCAGGATCTGATTGAAGGTCAAGCGTTATGCTACGGTCAGAGCATCACAGATGCCTGTATTGGTTGGGACGATACCGAGCGTTTACTCGCAGTGTTAAATCAGAGTGTTATCGAACGTCGTCAGCGGGTTTAATCGGGTTTAAGACCAAAAATAAAGGCGCTATCCCGGCGCCTTTATTTTTATTATTTCTTGCTCATTTCGGCTAAGTATTCGTTAGCTTTGGCCAAGCTACCAAAAGCAGCAATCAGGTTATTTCTGCCTTTGTCCTGAATTTCTGGATTGCCTGATTCGATCATCATCCACACCCAAGTTTGGATCAGTGGTAATGGCGGGTATTGAACTTTAGCTGAATCCAACATAAAGCATCCTTTGATCTTGATTTATTTGAGTTATCTTTAATGTTATCGCAGAACGAGTGCGGAACTTGTTTGTACGCACGGATCTGCGGCCAGATGTTTGCAAATCCTGCTGCTTGAAATCTTTAGTCCGAGGGACATTTTGGGTAAAACCGACAAAATAATCAACAGTCGAACCCTTGATGTTCTGGCCTATTTTAACGGTTACTGTTCTGATAAAGCCAAGCTTGTTTCAGAATTTTTTCACCTTAATATTCGCTTTGCGAACTCTTTGAGCGTAAGTCGTTAGCATGACATTTTTATTTCGGTAAGCCAGAGATATTTTGCCAAGCGGGCCGCTTTTTGTCTGTCAGAAAAATCTGATTGATTTTATTCAAACTTTCCCTGTTTGGTTTCGCCTTAACGTGCGCCATGCTGCTACAATTGAGCGACTTTGGCAAAGGTTTAGACATATGCGCCCAACACTGTATTTTGAAGGTCCCATCGATAAGCTCAATTGGCACGTGGTTAAGTTGCTCTGGCCTTATTTGCTCGAATACAAGGGCCGGGTGGCGCTAGCCATGTCTTGCCTTATCGTCGCTAAGCTTGCCAGCGTGGGTTTGCCTTTTATTCTGAAAGACTTAGTCGATACCTTAGATGCGAATAAAACCGCGCAGGCCTTGAGTGTGCCCATCGGATTAGTTTTAGCCTACGGCGCAGTGCGGCTGTTAACAGTGATCACGGGTGAAATCCGCGACACCCTATTTGGCCGTGTCACTGAGCGGGCCATTCGCCGATTGGGTCTCGCGGTGTTCGACCACCTGCATCGACTCGATTTGGATTTTCACTTAGAGCGGCGTACGGGCGGTTTGTCGAGGGATATTGAACGCGGCACCAGTGGTGTGAGCTTTTTGATGCGCTTTATGGTGTTTAACATAGTGCCGACCCTGCTAGAAATCGCCATGGTTATTGGTATTTTCTTTTTTAATTATGGGATTGCCTTCGCCGCTATCACTTTTACCTCAGTGATGGCCTACATTTGGTTTTCGGTGGTGGCGACTGAGTGGCGCACTGAATACGTCCGCGATGCGGCTAAGGCTGATTCCCTGTCCAACACCCGCGCCATCGACAGCCTGCTCAACTATGAAACCGTGAAGTATTTTAATAATGAGAAATATGAATCGGACCGTTATGACCAAGCCTTAGACCAATGGGAAGTGGCTAAACGTAAGAATCGTTTATCACTATTTGCCCTCAACGGTGGGCAGGCGATGATTATCGCGTTAGCGATGACGGCGATGATGGCGTTAGCCGCCTATAAAGTGACTAATAATGAGATGACCTTAGGTGACTTTGTACTGATCAATGCCTTTATGATGCAGCTCTTTATGCCGCTAAACTTTTTGGGATTTGTCTACCGTGAAATCCGCGGAGCCCTAGCCAATATTGAGCGGATGTTCAGTTTGCTCGATAAGCACCCTCGCATAGTAGATAAACCCGATGCCTTAGACTTTGAGCCTAAGCGCGGCGAGCTCAGTTTTGAGCATGTGAGTTTCAGCTACGATGACAGACCGATACTGCGCAACGTCAGCTTTAAGGTGGCGGCGGGGAAAAAAGTCGCGGTGGTTGGGGATAGCGGTGCGGGTAAATCTACGCTCATCAAATTGCTATTCCGTTTTTACGATGTGGAGCAAGGGCGCATTTTGATTGACGGGCAGGATATTCGTCAATTAACCCAGGATGCACTGCGCCGAGCTATCGCCATAGTGCCGCAGGATACAGTGTTATTTAATGATTCCTTAGTGGAGAACATTCGTTATGGTCGTCCCGATGCGACGGATGAAGAAGTGCGCCATGCCATCAAACTCGCGCATTTAGAGCATTTTATCGCGTCGCTCTCCCAAGGTTGGGATACCAAAGTGGGTGAGCGGGGCTTAAAGCTCTCGGGCGGGGAGAAACAGCGCGTGGCCATTGCGCGGGCGATTTTAAAAGGCTCTCCAGTGCTAGTGTTTGATGAGGCTACATCCTCCCTCGACAGCCGTTCGGAACAAGCTATTCTGTCGGCACTGCGCGAGGTCGCGAAAGGGCATACCAGCTTAGTCGTGGCACATAGGCTATCGACCATAGTCGACGCCGATCAAATTGTGGTCTTAAGCCAAGGGGAAATTGTCGAGCAGGGGAATCATCAGTCCTTACTGGCTCAGGATGGTCTCTACGCTAAGTTGTGGCGCATACAAAATGAGCAACAACAGCTTTCGGTTGAAGTGTAACAGCGTTGGGACAATTCAGTTTTTATTCAGGTTCGGCTCTCTATACTCGAATCCAAGCAAATAACGATAAGAGGTGCTTGGCATGGAAAATATGGCATTAAGAGTCAATATTGAAGGCAGAGAAGAGAAAGTAAGCACAGATTGGTTTGCGATTATGGCAACCCTTAAAAAGCGCGGTGTGGATTATGATTCGCTACAACGCATTCACGCAGAGTTAAACGCAGGCCTTAAAGTGACCACAAGACGTTTAACGCTGGCAAAAATGAATCAAGAACTTGAATTAGCAGGGATTATTCGTAGAACTAATGAATGTAATGCGGATGTTCGAGGTCTGAATTAAGCGATGAGATAAACGAAATAGGGAATATAAGAAATTATATTCCCTTTGGTTTTCCAGCCTTCCAACCTTCACATAACAAATTGAATTTGGTGGTCGATTCGTCAATTTTAGTGAGTCGAATCACTTGGCCTTCACGAAAACACACTAATTCGCCTTCGATCTCAGTCAAGCGATTACAGCTCTTACAGCTAGTGCTGGCAGTTTTACTGTCTGGCATATGGCTTACAAAGCTTGCTTTCACAGTGTTTCCTTAACTTAATATGCAGTTGTTTAATCTCAAGCGCGTATCACGGATCTTACCCCTTTTGTGATACGCGTTCAAATTACCTTTTGCTAAATTAACTTTAGACGAAAGTCGTACGAAATGCATACAGTGTCAAGTTAACTATTGATTGATATGGGAATAGTACTTATCCAGCGAAACCGACAAGCCACTCTCGAGCACAATCCTCACATGGGACGGTTTGAGTTGCCTTGGCTCTGTCACGCCACAGGAGTGGGCGATCAGGGCTAAATCGTGGTGTAGGTTATGATTATAATTAGCGACGCGAGTCGATTTGTCTCTAGGATCAAGGCCTTGCTGGAGTTTCTTATTATGAGTCGTGATACCCGTCGGGCAGGTATCCTTGTTGCATTGCAGCGCTTGAATACATCCGAGAGCAAACATATTGCCACGGGCCGAGGCGATAAAGTCCGCACCCAAGGCCAGCGCCCAAGCGACCCTCGATGGCACTATGAGTTTGCCTGAGGCAATCACTTTAATGCGTTTACGTAGCCCACGCTGAATTAAGATATTGACTAATATGGGTAAACTCTCTTTAAGGGGCAAGCCCATATAATCCATTAAGGGTTGAGGGGCGGCGCCCGTGCCGCCGTCAGCACTGTCTAAGGTAAAAAAGTCGGGGGCAGAGGCTTCGCCACGGCGCTCAATTTCATCGCAAAAATCTTCGAGCCATTGCACGTCCCCAAGTACGGCCTTAATGCCTGTGGGTTTACCCGTGACCTCACGTACTCTGGCAATCATATCCAGAATATCGCCCACATTTTTAAACTCGATATGACCATTGGGGCTTATGGAATCATGGCCCTGCGGGATACCGCGAATTTTGGCTATCTCCTCGGTGACTTTTATCCCCGGCAAGATACCACCCTTGCCTGGTTTGGCTCCTTGGCCCATTTTGATTTCAAACATTTTAACTTCGGGGTGGGTGGCGATTTCTTTGAGCTTGTCATCGTCTAAATGGCCGTGCTCATTACGTACACCGTATTTAGCGGTACCAATTTGAAAGACTAAGTCGCAGCCGCCTTTTAAATGGTAAGGGCTTAAGCCACCTTCACCAGTATTTAACCAACATCCCGCCTGCGCTGCGCCGTGGGATAAGGCGGTGACGGCAGGGCGTGACAGGGCGCCGAAGCTCATGGCGGAGATATGGCAAATGGCCTTAGTGGTGTAGGGCTCGCGGCAATGGGGGCCAATGGTTTGAGGCAGAATTGGCGTGATATCTTCATCTTGAGTAGGAAAGGCGGTATTCATAAACATGATGGCGCCTGTGCTGTCTAGCGGGCGCGTCGAGCCAAAGGCGATGGTTCTGTCGACGTTTTTCGCGGCTCGATATACCCAGCTTCGCTCGGCGCGGTTAAAGGGCAATTCTTCCCTGTCCTGTGCGAAAAAGTATTGTCTAAAAAACTCGCCTTGTTTCTCAAATAAATACCGAAAGCGACCTATCACAGGGTAGTTGTGGCGCACGGCCTGTTTGGTTTGTAGCTTGTCGGCGATATACATATAGACAATCGCCAGAACGACAAAGCCCGCTAGGATTAAAAACAGCCCTGAGAAGAGATCCAGTCCCCACATAAACCAATTCAATTCTTGCATCTTGTTATCCTCTATTCGTGTCCATAACGGGTGGAGATAAGGCTCGCCGGCTGTCCATCATGGATGGAGAGTAAAAACAGCTGGCTGTAATCATCTTCAGCGATGGTGGGGATTTCTGGGCCGCCAAGAGCTTTGATGATCAGTGGGACGGTATTGGAATGCCCCGCAATTAAGCTGTTACCTTTAACAGCATGTACTTGTGCAACAATTTGCTGGATATGGGCTGCGAGTGGTTTTTCGGCCGCGACCACGGTAATAGGTAAATGCCGCTCCGAAGACATAGGCAACAAGGTTTGCTGGGTTCTTTGATATTGGGTCGCGATCAGTTGCGAGATTTGCGTTCTTTGCAAGGCGCTGACAAGGGCTAGGGCACGTGCGTGGCCATCATCTGAAAGGGACGGATCGCCTGCTGGAGCATCGGCTTTTTCGGCATGCCTTACCAAAATAATCAATCGATTATCGGCAAAAGCTTGATTGATGGGGCTGAGTCCCATGCTAGTAAAGAGTAACAGGCCTAATAGCAGAGTGTGTAATAGCCGAAGTTTATTTAAGCGGATGGTTCGCAAGGAGTGAGTAACCACTGCTAGCCATTGGGGAGTTGCCATGCCGTATATCCTTATCTGATGGGCGCATGCAAGTGCGATGCTGAGGCGAATAGATTCATTATGGGTATCATTGCCTTAGATTGTGATGGTACTGCAATTGAGAAAAATACTAAAGTTGCTTAAATTTTGGTCGATAATAGAGTCACCCCAAATTGAATGGATTTTGTATCATGGAAATCAATAACCCTGCACAGGTACAGAGCGCTTCTTCGTCCCACCGCAAGTATGCCGAAAACGTGCCTGCCAATGCTGAAAAGACGAAAAATGTGGAAGCAGCATCTAAGCAAACTGCACAACAAACCAGTAAGCAGTTAATGAATCAGGCGATTCTGTCGGCGCAGGAAGATGTGAGTTTAAAATCCGGTGATCAATCCATGGCGTTACTTTATCGCGCGGCAATTGAAGCGATAAACAAAGAGTTAGCCCCTTCGATGGGCGAAAATGCCATTCAAACCGCCTATGACAATAACGTCGATACTTCCCCCGAAGCGACTGCCGATCGGATTGTGAGTTTTGCAACCCAGTTTTTTAGCATTCACCAACAGCAAAATTCAAATATGAGTTTGGATGAGCAGCTCGACAGTTTTATGAGCATTATCGGTGGCGCTATCGACAATGGTTTTAAGGAGGCTCGAGATATTTTGTCCGGCCTTAAAGTGTTGCAAGGGGATATTGCCGATGGCGTCGATAAAACCTATGGTTTAGTGCAAGAAGGATTGCAGGCCTTTAGGGATAGCTTCAATAAGAAACCTGATGAGGCGCAAACGGCTAGCGCATAATGTCCCGCGCTTAGTACTCTATCTTGTTGCCATTTCCCTTGTTTTAAGCCCCTTGCAATAAGGGGTTTTTGTTGCGCAGATAACAGTCTATGCTAGGGATCTATTTAACGTTTTGCTTGAGGGCGAGTTATGTGGACTAGGGGACGGGTTATCGAACGTATTGATTGGAGTGATAAATTATTTTCGCTGCGGATAGCGGCCGAACTGGCGCCCTTTATTCCGGGTCAATTTATTAAACTCAGCCAGATGCAAGATGATAAGCGTGTCGCCAGAGCCTATTCCCTCGTGAATTCCCCCGATAAACCCTATGCTGAAATCTTGGCTGTCGCCGTAGAAGAAGGGCAGTTATCCCCACAATTACAAAATCTTGCCATAGGGGATGAAATTGAGATCACCCCAACCGCCACAGGCTTTATGACCTTGGATGAGATCCCTAAGGGAGCAGGGCAAGGCCGGCACTTATGGTTGTTAGCCACGGGCACGGCCGTGGGGCCATTCTTATCTATGCTAGATACGCCAGAGCCTTGGCAGCGTTTCGAAAAAGTCGTGCTTATCTATGGTGTCCGCGAAGCTAAAGACTTAGCCTACCTCGATAAAATAAAGGCTTATGCAGTGCAATATCCTGATCAGTTTATCCTGTGTTTAACCGTCACCCGTGAAAAGGTCGACGATGCACTGCAATGCCGTATTCCCGATGGTCTCGTCTTGGGCGAAATTGAGCGTAAAGTGGGGTTAACTATCAATGCTGCGGATTCGCAGGTGATGATTTGTGGTAATCCGGGGATGATCAGCGGCGCGCAGGCTGCGTTGCTCGACAAGGGATTAGCTAAAAACCTACGCCGCGCTCCGGGACAAATTACCGTCGAGAAATATTGGTAATCGGTTGAGTGTTAATGATAGATAATTAGTCTTAATCGTTTTAATGTCAGTCATATAGAAGGATTTTTTGATGAAGTTGCTCTGCTCCCTCGCTTCACCCTATGCTCGCTGTGTTCGCACATTAATCCGTTATTTAGGGATTAAGGATATCGAAGAAGTCTTAGTCAATCCGATGGAAAACACCGCTGAGCTGCTCGATGTTAACCCGCTTGGGCAGATCCCTTGCCTCATCACCAACGATGGTGTGCCTATCTTCGATAGCGAAGTGATTATGCGCTATTTAGACGCCGAATTAGGTGAGCAGCAGATGTTTGGCGGCCAAGTAAATAATTGGGTATTGCAATGCCAGTATTCGATGATCAAAGGCCTGATAGACAGTGCGGTAAAATTGCGCCAAGAACAAATGCGTGAAGAGGAAGGGGTGAGATCGGCTTTTTGGACATCGCGTTTTGAGCAAGCGCTGCTGCGCGGTTTGATGCAAATGGAACATCAGAGTGTGATTACTCAGGCAACGATTCAGGCGCCACAATTAGCTTTGATTTGTTTGCTGGATTATGTGGATTTCAGACATCCAGAACTCGATTGGCGTAAAGTGGCTCCCGCGACCTCGCTCTGGTTTAGTGAGATGCGCGATCTCCCCGCGTTTGTGGAAACTCGCCCAGCGTAAAAGGCATTAGTGGTCTGTTGAGCGGCGGCCTCTATGGGTCTCACGGCGATTATGTTCACCAAACGCGCCGTAGAGATCCTTAGTTATGCCGTAATCGACTCTACGGTCGTTACCCGTTTGGCGTCTATCATCATAGTGTTGATAGCGGCACTGACAATTGGCCATAGTGCATTCTTCCATTGGGAGTTCAGGGGCTTCTTTTGACAGAAAACGTTTCCCTTTGAGCTCATCTACCTGATCACAACAACTGCCGTCATTTTCGATGCTGACGCAATGGAAGCGCCTTTCTTGCCCTGCAAGCCGTTGATTTTTCTTTTTCGCGTTATCCATGAGTTTGACAAAATGCTTGCGCTTTTTAGGCCCCCGTTTGAGCACCATAAACGCGAGTAGCGCTATCACGACGACAAGCAGCAGTAACGCGCCTAACATAACGCCTCCTCATGTATTTTAAGCGAATTAAGGTTCAGTTTAGTTTGGTTTGAGATAATCTCCAGTTTTAAGTTTAATTTCATTAAAAACAAAAAGTTAATCAATCTATTGCCCTAGTTCATTTGATCTATTACTCTTGCGCAACTGATAACTATTATCATTAATAGTCTTAAGAATTGACTCACGCTTGCTGTCATCATTTTGAGGAGAAATCGCTAATGAAATGGGTAACTTGTGCCGCTTTACTTGGGTTAATGTCGGTTGCGCAGTCTGCACATGCGGATGAAAAATTAACGGTTTATTCCTATCGCCAAGCGTTTTTGGTTGAGCCTATTCTGAAGCGTTTCACCGATGAAACTGGCATTGCTGTGAATGTGGTATTTGCGAAAGACGGTATTGCCGAGCGTATCGCCCGTGAAGGCCGTTTATCCCCTGCGGATTTAGTGTTAACTTCGGATTTCTCTCGCTTGGTCGAATTAGTCGACAAAGACCTGACTGCTCCCGTGAAAAGTGAGCAGCTCAATAGCAATATCCCCGCGCAATACCGCGATCCTGATGGACAATGGTATGCCTTAACAATGCGTGTACGTAATCTCTATACGGCAAAAGATCGCCTCGGCCCACAAGCCATCAGCTACGAAGAGCTGGCCGATCCTAAGTACAAAGGCAAGATCTGTACGCGCAGTGGTAAGCATCCTTACAACATCGCCTTAGTCGCGTCTATGATCGCCCACCACGGTGAGGCCGACACTAAGACTTGGTTGCAAGGTGTGAAAACCAACTTAGCACGCAAGCCTCAAGGTAACGATAGGGCGCAGGTGAAGGCGGTTAAAGAAGGCTTGTGTGATATCGCCATCGGCAATAGCTACTACTACGGCAATATGCTGCAAGACCCTGAGCAAAAGAGCTGGGCAGAGGCTGTGGCGATTAACTTCCCGAATCAAGCCGATCGCGGTGCCCATGTGAACGTTTCTGGTATGGTGCTGACTCGCTATGCGCCGAATAAAGACAATGCTATCAAGTTGATGGAGTTCCTGTCTGCGGATGTGGCACAAAAAGCCTATGCCGAAGTGAACATGGAGTATCCGGTGAAAGCCGATGTTGCGCCATCAACCTTGGTCGCCTCCTGGGGCGAGTTTAAATCCGACCAATTACCGATTTTCAAGCTGGCGGAATACCACCAAGCGGCGGTGAAATTGTTAGATGAAGTTCAGTTCGATCTCTAGTTGAGCGGTTATAGCAACTAGAAATAGTAAAAGTGAAAAGTGCGCCTTAATTGGCGCACTTAGGTTAAAGGATCCACATGATTTTAGGATTAGCCAGAAGCTGGTCGCTTACTGGTTATGCCATAGCCGCGCTACTGGTGTTACCCCTCTTTGCGTTAATCCTTCAGGCTGCGCAGCCCGATGAGGCCGTATTTGGTCATCTGCTCTCCACTGTACTACCCACCTATATCTCCAACAGCCTATGGTTGATCCTGTGGGTGAGTATTGGCTCACTGTTGCTGGCATTGCCCTGCGCTTGGTTGATGGCGCGTTGTGAGTTTGTCGCTAGGCGTTATCTGCAATGGGCATTATTGCTGCCCTTGGCCATGCCAGCCTACATTGTTGCCTACGTGTATACCGATTTACTCGATTACGCAGGCCCTGTGCAAACAGGGCTTCGCTCAGTGTTTGGTTGGAGTTCGCCGCAGGATTACTTTTTCCCCGATATCCGTACCTTAGGCGGCGCGGCGTGTGTGTTGTCGCTGGTGCTCTTTCCCTATATTTATCTGTTGGCGCGCACCGCGTTTATGGAGCAATCCCTAAGCTTGGCCCACGCTTCGAGGATTATGGGCTGCTCGCCGTGGCAGAGTTTTTGGCGTTTATCCTTACCTATGGCAAGGCCAGCTTTGGCCGTGGGAGTGGCCTTAGTGGCGATGGAGACCGCGGCGGATTTTGCCACGGTTAACTACTTTGCCGTGCCTACCCTGACCACAGCCGTGTACGACACTTGGCTGGGTTATGGCAATTTGACGGCTGCGGCTAAGCTTTCGGCCATAATCCTCTTGGTAGTGTTTAGTTTGATTGGGGTAGAGCGTTTTGCCCGCCGCAAGCAGCAGTTATTCCAAAAGCAGTCTCGCATTCAAGCGAGCGATTTATATCGGCTCTCACCGATGCAAACCCTGCTTGCCCTCGGTTATTGCATCACCTTGTTACTGCTGGCCTTTGTACTGCCAAGCGGCATTTTGCTCTCCTATGCCATCGATTATTTTGAGCAGAGCTGGGATCCGATTTTCTGGCAATTGAGCGTGAACAGCTTGAGCCTCGCACTTATAACTAGCTCTGTATGTTGTGTGATTGCATTGATATTGATGTTTATTCGCCGCGTGAGCCCAAGGTCGAGCGATGCGCTGCCATCACGCTTGGCATCGACTGGCTATGCCTTGCCTGGCACAGTGCTGGCGATTGGCGTGCTAGTGCCGTTAACCCTGCTCGATTTTGCGATCAATGATGTAGCCGATTGGTTGGGAATGACAGGCCCTGGGCTCCTGCTTACGGGCAGTACGGTCGCACTGGTTTTTGCCTTTTGTGTGCGCTTTGTGGCTATCGCCATTGGCAGTGTGGAGACCAGCTATAAACGCATCTCTCCGTCACTGGACATGGTGAGTCTGACTCTGGGGCAGAGCCCAAGACGACTATTGCAAAGAGTGCATCTGCCGCTGCTCACTAAGGGATTATTTGCTGGGGCGCTACTGGTGTTTATCGAAAGCATGAAAGAATTACCGGCGGCATTGTTGCTGCGGCCCATAGGGTTTGAGAATCTCGCCACCTATGTATTTCAGTTTGTCTCAGACGAAAAGCTTGAACATGGCGCCTTGCCCGCTATTGTGATTGTGCTCGTGGGGTTAGTCCCACTGATTTATTTAAACCGTTCCTTGGAGCAAGATAGCCGATGACCAGCACCCTCAATCTTCATCAAGTCCATAGCGATTATCAGGGCCAACAGGTACTCAAAGGCTTAGATTTAACCCTGGCACAAGGGGAAATCCTCGCGCTGTTAGGCCCAAGTGGCTGCGGCAAAACCACCTTGCTCAGGGCGGTGGCTGGATTGCAGGCCATCAGCCAAGGTGAGATCCAAATTAATGGCAAGACGGTCAGCGGCGCGGGGCAATTTGTGCCGAGTGAGCAGCGGGGAATTGGGATGATCTTCCAAGACTACGCCTTGTTCCCCCATTTGACCGTCGCCGAGAATATTCTCTTTGGCGTAGCAAAATTAACGGCTACGCAGCGCAAGGCGCGCTTGGATGACATGCTTGCCCTAGTGAAACTCGAAGGCTTAGCCAAGCGTTATCCCCATGAGTTGTCCGGCGGGCAGCAGCAGCGGGTGTCGATTGCCCGCGCGCTTGCCTATGAGCCGCAATTACTGTTACTCGATGAGCCTTTTTCGAATATCGATGCCCAAGTGCGCCACAGCATGATGGCGGAGATCCGCAGCATTCTCAAACAACGTAATGTCAGCGCGGTATTTGTGACTCACAGTAAGGACGAGGCCTTCGTCTTTGCCGATACCTTGGCCATTTTTAACCAAGGTGTGATAGTGCAGCATGGCCGCGCCGAAGACTTATATGCCGCGCCTAATAGCCGTTATGTGGCGGATTTTCTGGGCAGTGGTAACTACTTACCCGCTGAAGTGCTCGATGGTCATAGCGTTGTCACTCCGATTGGCGAGCTGCGCAGCCTGACGCCCTTGTCACAATCCCATGCTTTCAATGGCCAAGTGTTTTTGCGGCCACAGCAATTGGCGCTCAGCGCAGATGATGCGGGTGTGGGCACTATTACCGAGCGGCGCTTCCTCGGGGCATTTTGCCATTACTGGGTGAAAGTCGAGGCGGCGTCCCATGCCCATTATGTCGAAGTGCGTAGCCAAATCATGCAGTTGAATGTCGGCCAGCGGGTGGGATTAAGCACTGAGCCGCATTCCTTAGTGCTATTTGAATCTTAAGCAGACCGCAGAGGATATGTCACTGTATCAGCATAAAGTATGACATTTTTGCTTACGTTTAACTTGGTCAAAAAAATTCTAGATTGCTGATATTTTCAGCCTTCCTTGTTACCTTAATTCCTCCAGAGTGGGAGGAATTATGATAAAAACAATAAAATCAATTTGTACCTTAGTCACAGTGGCGACAGCAATGTCGTCATCAGGAGTGTTGGCCATGGATAGGATCACGGGTAAAGCCTTTGCGACGCGCTCAGAAGTGTATGCCACCCATGGGATGGCGGCGACCAGCCAACCGCTAGCGACACAGGTGGCGATTGATGTGTTAAAACAGGGCGGCAGTGCCGTGGATGCGGCGATTGCGGCCAATGCCATGCTGGGCTTAGTCGAGCCTACTGGTGCCGGGGTTGGCGGTGATTTATTTGCCATTGTCTGGAGCGCTAAAGATAAAAAGCTCTATGGCCTCAATGCTTCGGGTCGTAGCCCCAAATCCTTAACCCTAGAGAAGCTTAAATCCCTCGGATTAGATTACTTACCGCCCTTTGGGCCGCTGCCCGTGTCGGTTCCCGGCGCGGTGGATGGATGGTTCGAGCTGCACAACAAGTTCGGCAAACTGCCTATGGCCGATAATTTAGCCCCAGCCATTCGTTATGCCCGCGAAGGTTTCCCCGTTTCTGAGCTGATTGCCTATTACCTTAATGGCAGTGGTAAAAAACTCGGTCAATTCCCCGGTTTTAAAGAAACCTATATGCCCAATGGTAAAATGCCTGCGGTAGGGGAAATATTTAAAAATCCTGCATTAGCAAACACCTACGAGAAAATTGCCAAGGGCGGTCGCGATGCATTTTATAAGGGCGATATCGCCAAGAGCATTGATAAATACATGAAGGCGCAAGGCGGTTACCTCAGTTATGAAGACCTAGCCAGCCATACTAGCGACTGGGTTGAACCCGTATCGGCCAACTACCGTGGCTACGATGTGTGGGAACTGCCGCCCAACGGACAGGGGATTGCTGCACTACAGATCTTAAAAACCATGGAGCCCTTCGATGTCGCGGCCATGGGCTTTAACAGCCCCGAATATGTGCATCTTTTCGTAGAGGCTAAGAAACTCGCCTTTGCCGACCGCGCAAAATTCTATGCCGATATGGCCTTTAACAAAGTGCCAGTGAAGGAATTGATTTCGCAGCAATACAATTACGATCGCGCCAAACTTATCGACTTAAACAAGGCGGCTAAGAGTGTCGATGCGGGGAATCCTGCGTTGCAACATGGGGATACTGTGTATCTCACTACTGCTGATAAAGACGGCAATATGGTGTCGCTGATCCAGAGTAACTATCGCGGCATGGGCTCAGGTATGACGCCACCGGATCTAGGCTTTGTGCTGCAGGATCGCGGGCAGATGTTCGATCTCACCGAAGGCCGTTTCAACACTTATGCGCCGGGTAAGCGTCCCTTCCATACCATTATTCCCGCCTTTGTGACTAAAGACGGTAAACCTTGGTTGAGTTTTGGCGTGATGGGCGGTGCAACACAGCCGCAAATGCACGCGCAGATCATTGTTAATCTGATTGATTTTAAAATGAACTTGCAAGAAGCGGGCGATGCCCCCAGAATTTTGCACACAGGTTCGACCGAGCCTACGGGTGAGGTGATGAATGACGGCGGCTATGTGAGCTTAGAATCAGGCTTCCCCGTTGAAACCCGCCGTGAGCTAATTAAGAAAGGCCATGTGCTACGCGATGGGCTCGGCGATTTTGGTGGATATCAAGCCATTGGTTTTAATGCCGAAACGGGCGTTTACCGCGGCGCCTCCGAGAGCCGTAAAGACGGTTATGCCGCAGGTTACTAAGGCATAATTCGCCTTTGGCGTTATGAGCGCCGAAACTTGCGTAAGACGAATTGACGAGGCGTAATAGCCTCGTCAATTTTTATATTCCAGTCTACAAACGTGTTTACATTACAAAGACGGACAAACTGTGCGTTACTTAATGTCATTTTCAGGTAAAGTTGCGGATAATATTGCCGAAAATGAATCGACAAAAGGGTGATAACCAGATGGATATTCAAAATATGCCGCGTGAACAGTTGGGTGTGTGTGCAGAGGGAAACTTACATAGCGTCTATTTGATGTTTAATGCGAGCGACAACGATAACGTTGAATCGCAATTGCGTCCCTGTATTGCCAACGTTGCGCAGTATATTTATGAGTTGACGGATCAATACTCCGACAGCGCATTCAATGGTTTTGTGGGCATCGGCGCCAACTATTGGGACAGCCTCTATCCCGATGCTCGCCCTGAAATGCTCAAGCCATTCCCTGCAATGCAAGCGGGTAACCGTGAGGCGCCAGCGATCGAATACGATCTGTTTGTGCATATTCGCTGCGACCGCTACGACATTTTGCATTTAGTCGCCAACGAAATCAGCCAAATGTTCGAAGATTTAGTCGAGTTAGTCGAAGAGGAACGCGGCTTTAGATTTATGGATAGTCGCGACTTAACAGGCTTTGTCGATGGCACCGAAAATCCGAAAGGGCGTCATCGTCAAGAGGTTGCCTTGGTCGGGGATGAAGATCCTGAATTTAAGGGCGGCAGCTATATTCACGTGCAAAAGTACGCCCATAACTTGAGTAAGTGGCATAGATTACCGCTTAAAAAGCAAGAAGATATTATCGGTCGTACCAAGCAAGACAACATCGAATACGAGTCGGAAGATAAGCCATTAACCAGCCATATTAAGCGGGTAAACCTCAAGGATGACAACGGCAAGTCGATTGAGATTTTGCGCCAGAGCATGCCTTACGGTTCGCTCAAGGAGCAAGGGCTGATGTTTATTTCAACCTGTCGCACCCCAGAGCACTTTGAGAAGATGCTCCACAGCATGGTGTTTGGCGATGGTGCGGGTAACCACGATCACTTGATGCACTTTACCAGTGCCTTGACGGGGTCTTCTTTCTTCGCCCCAAGCTTAGATTTTTTGATGCAGTTCGATAATTAAGCCTTTGTAAACCGCGACTCAACGCACTGAGCCTTAAAGCCTCAGTGCGTTTTTGTTTGTGGGCTTAACTCGCCGTCGTCCACTTGCTGAGATCCTGCTGCCACTGCTGGGCGGTAAAATCGATAAAGGCGCGCACCAGCGCTTGTTGATAACTGCGGGAGAGGTACACCGCCCAGAGGGTTTGCCCTGGCGCCGTGTATTCGGGGAGCACTTCTTGCAGTTGGCCGCTGGCGAGATAGGGATTAGCTAAGTCACAGGGCAAGTAGGCAATGCCATGCCCGCGCAATGCGGCGCTAACCAGCACTCCCATTTCATTCGCCATCAGATTCCCCATTGGTTTAATCAGCTCACTCTGTTGCTCCTTGAGGAGCTGCCAGTGTTGCTGCGAGCTATGAATAAGGCAATTATGGCTGAGTAGATCGTTAGGGACGGTTAGCGGCTCGGCTTGAGCTAAGTAACTGGGCGCGGCGCACAGCACGGCATCTATGCTCATCAGTTTGCGGGCAATCAAATTCTCATCGGGCTGCTCGGTATAGCGCAGTGCCACGTCCACCCGCTCATCCACCAACTGGGCAAAACTGTCCGACATTAACAGTTGAATATTGACCTTAGGGTGCAATTTTATAAAGCGATCGACCACATCAAACAGACTGTGTTGCCCAAGCCCGACGGGCGTAGCAATCCGAATACTGCCAACTAATTCGGTGTTATGACTATGGGCGCGGCTTTCCATCGCGGCGACTTCGCTCAGCACCCGCTGGCAATATTGCAGGGCTTCTTCCCCCTGCAGAGTGAGGCTGACGCTGCGGGTCGTGCGGTGCAATAAACGTAAACTCAGCCACTGCTCAATTTCTTGAATATGACGTGATACCTGTAGGCGACTGAGATCGAGGTGTTCTGCGGCCTTAGTAAAGCTGCCACAGTTGGCCACTTCGATAAAGCTGCGCATGGCGGCGATTTTATCCATTAGTATCTCAATCTGAAACAATCATGCTCATTTATCGATATTTATCACGTGAAGTGTCGCAAGTAAACTGGTCTCAATTTAAATCAGTAGCGAGACTTATCAAATGAAAATTGCAGTATTAGGTGCATCAGGTTGGATTGGCGGAACCATTTTTAACGAGGCGCTGAGCCGTGGTCATGAAGTGGTTGCCTTAGTGCGTGACCCAAGCAAGCTTGGCGAAACCGCGGCAGAAGTGCGTAGTGTTGACCTGACTCAGCCATTGGAAGCCGACACATTTGCGGGTGTCGATTTAGTGATTGCCGCAGTCGGTGCGCGCGCCGAGCAGAATCACGGCTTAGTGGCAAAAACGGTCAATAATCTACTAGCCGTGTTACCACAAGCAAAAGTGCCTCGTCTACTTTGGGTCGGTGGTGCAGGGAGTTTAGAAGTGGCGCCGGGAGTGACCTTGGTTTCAAGCCCAGATTTCCCACCGGCCTATAAGGACGAAGCCTTAGCTCAAGGTGAAGCATTAAAGGCATTTCGCGCCACCAACACCATGGTTAACTGGACTTTTGTTAGCCCAGCGGCAGAAATTTATCCAGGCGCCAGCGAAGGTCCTTACCGTTTAGGTGGCGATAGCTTCTTTACCGATGCGAATGGCCAGAGCAAGATTTCAGTGGCCGACTACGCCAAAGCGATGCTCGATGAAGCGGAAAACGCGGCGCATCCTAATCAAAGGATCAGTGTGGCTTACTAAGGCCATAGACTCTGGTCGACGACTAATGTCGATGAGTTAAGGTCAATAAGCTATGGTTTGTGAGTTTGGGGTGACGAGTCTTTGTTCTAGATGTGCGTTATCCAAGCCAACAGATAGGTCTTATGCTGTAACGTAATCGGGACACTAGCCCTGAAACGAGGGCAATGTTGGACTGAAAAGCGTACAGATAAAAGAGAACAGGTCAGCAAGCTGACCTGTTTTTTTATTCTGCGTAGTTGAATAAAGATTTGATGGTTTCCAAGGTATCGGCGATATCTTGGATGCTGGATGGACAAATAAAGATAGTGTCGTCTCCGGCAATGGTTCCCAAAATCCCTTCTGGCTTACCGATGGAATCCAATAAACGGGCAATTAATTGCGCGGCGCCAGGGCTGGTGCGAACGACAATCATGGCTTGGTTATGGTCAACATCGAGTACTAAGTTCTTTAACGGGCTGCCTGCGGTAGGCACGCCTAGTTCGGCGGGTAAGCAATAAACCATCTCCTGCTTAGCGTTACGGGTGCGCACTGCACCGAACTTGCTGAGCATCCGAGACACTTTCGATTGGTTAATATTGCTAAAGCCTTCTGCTTGTAAAGCGGCGACAATTTCACTCTGGGAGCCAAAGCGCTCCTCTTTTAAAATCGCCTTAAAAATTCTAACAAGGTCATCCTGATTCTTGGTCGTTTGCATAGTCTTATTCTTTATTCAAAAAAACAGGCGTATTTTGAATAGTTTTGGTCAAAGTGTCAACAAATAACCATTATGACTGAATAAAAATGCAATTTACGGATGGCTAGATAGCCGTGTTGTCGCTATTGATATTGAACTAGAGTAAATATTCAACATTGGAATGCTCAGTTTCGCTAAAACTTTGTCTCCACGACTAAGGGATAATTGAAATTAACGTGACATTCCAGTAATGTGACGCCAACGGAAATTAGATCCATGTCACACATATCCGAGAAATAACGGAGATAACTATGAAAGTTGCTGTACTTGGTGCTGCTGGTGGTATCGGCCAGGCTCTCGCCCTACTGTTAAAAACTCAATTACCTGCGGGTTCTAAACTGTCTCTATACGATATCGCACCGGTTACTCCGGGTGTTGCGGTTGACTTGAGCCACATCCCTACTGCGGTAGAAATCAAAGGTTTTGCTGGTGAAGATCCAACGCCTGCACTGGAAGGTGCTGACGTTGTTCTAATTTCTGCTGGTGTTGCGCGTAAGCCTGGTATGGATCGTTCAGATCTGTTCAACATCAACGCAGGTATCGTTCGTAATCTGATCGAAAAAGTGGCAGTAACGTGCCCTAAAGCCTTAGTGGGTATCATTACTAACCCAGTAAACACTACTGTTGCTATCGCAGCTGAAGTGTTGAAGAAAGCGGGTGTTTACGACAAGAACCGTCTGTTCGGTGTGACGACTCTGGACGTTATCCGTTCTGAAACTTTCATCGCTGAATTAAAAGGCTTAAACGTTGCTGACGTTAAAGTGAACGTCATCGGCGGCCACAGCGGTGTGACTATTCTGCCATTACTGTCTCAAGTTGAAGGCGTGACTTTCTCTGATGAAGAAGTCGCTTCTCTGACCAAGCGTATCCAAAACGCGGGTACTGAAGTGGTTGAAGCTAAAGCCGGTGGCGGAAGCGCGACTCTATCTATGGGTCAAGCGGCTTGCCGTTTCGGTATGTCTCTGGTTCGTGGTCTGCAAGGCGAAGCTAACATCGTTGAATGTGCTTACGTTGATGGCGGCAGCGAGCACGCAGAATTCTTCGCTCAACCAGTGCTGTTAGGCAAAAACGGTATCGAAAAAGTACTGCCTTACGGTGAAGTGAGCGCATTCGAAGCTAACGCCCGTGATTCTATGTTAGATACGCTGAAAGGCGATATCAAACTAGGCGTTGATTTCGTTAAGTAATCTATCTGGATTATGAGAGAACGGAGCCTAATGGCTCCGTTTTTTATGCGCTAAATGTGAGCCCCTACTTGGGACAAAACTACTTAGGCAGTTGGCATTGATTGTCGCAGCGCGTCTTGCCCGTCAGTAAGTAAGAGATGCGGTATCTGTGCTTGGCGAATCTCAGGTAGCACCAATCCGCGATAGGTTTGATAAGTGGCAACCGTAGCATCTGCACCCAAGGGCGCGTACCCGTTAATCCCCAAGCTTTGCAGGTTACATCGAGCCCAAGCAAAATCTCCCCCGACGCCGTTTCACCATGAAGAATGGTATTGGCGTACTCTTTATCGATATAGCCGAATCGAGCGCCAAAATGCTCGGCATTAAGATCCACAAGTTCGATGCGATCATCGGGATCGCGCGCTTTAAGCTGACGCATTTCGGCGCTACATAAAGGGCAATTACCGTCGTAAAAAATCCGCAGTTCCATAGGGCTTCCTCGATTAAGCTGGCCTTGAGTATACGCGGGCGCCATCATTTTAGAGCTAAATCATGCAGCCTTTAATGCCTTTATGATTAGGCGCAGGATGATAAAGACAGTAACATTCTGCGTATTACACTGTTTTATTGATGATTTGGCTAATAAGATTTGCCCTACATTGAACCCATAAGCCCGTACTCGGCAAATAACAGGATGAATATGACAGCTCCCATTATTATCACAGGTGTGGGTAAACGCATCGGCTACGCCCTCGCGAAACACTTGCTCGCCCAAGGGCACAAGGTGATTGGCACCTATCGCAGCCATTATCCCAGCATCGATGAGTTGCAGTCTTTGGGTGCGACTCTAATCCAATGCGACTTCTACGATAATGCGCAGCTGCAAACCCTGATTGAGCAATTGAGCCAATACCCTAAAATCCGCGCCATTATCCATAACGCCTCTGACTGGCTGCCAGACAACAGCCCAAGCCTTGCCGCCCATGAAGTCATGCAGCGCATGATGCAGGTGCATGTGAGCGTGCCCTATCAAATGAACTTGGCCTTAGCCCAGCAGCTGCGAGCGGGAGCCGAGGGCGAGATTGGTGCCAGCGATATTATTCATTTCACCGATTATGTTGCCGAAAAGGGCAGTGCCAAGCACATGGCTTACGCGGCCAGCAAGGCGGCACTGGATAACTTAACCTTATCCTTTGCGGCGCAATTGGCACCTGAGGTCAAAGTCAATGCGATTGCGCCGGCAATGATCCTCTTTAATCCAAGCGATGATGAGGCCTATCGGCAAAAGACCTTGGCTAAGGCCATCTTGCCAAAAGAAGCTGGAAATCAGGAGATTATCGCCTTAGTGGATTATCTATTGGCGAGCCGCTACGTCACAGGGCGTAGCCACAATGTCGATGGTGGGCGGCATTTAAAGTAAAGCCGCTTGATAGCAGTGAACTTAATCAAGTACTGGGTTTAAAAAAGTCACTGGATTTAAACGATTAGCAGGGTTTAAACGAATAACTGGGCTAAGTTGAGTCATAGGGCTTAGCCGAATGACTCGGCTGATTCAACTAAACGACCTAGTCGAACCGCCATTCGCGGCTTGGGGTGATAATCGTCGGTAAGGGCACATCCCAATGCTCGCAGGGCAGGGCTGTGACTTGCTGGCAATCATGGGCGTAACCCATAGGCAGAGGTTTACCTTTGGCGTGCCAATTGGCAAGCGTTCTGTCGTAATAGCCGCCGCCCATGCCCATGCGATTACCTTTGATATCAAAGGCAACCAGTGGGGTGATCACCACATCGAGCCGTTCAATCGGCATCACAGCGCGCACATCCAACTTAGGCTCTAAAATGCCAAATTGATTCGGCAGCATTGGCGAGTCGGCGTGGTAATGCAAAAACAATAATTGCCCTGCATTAAAAGGGTGGAGCCGTGGCAGATAGGTGTGAATCCCCTGTTGCCAAAGCGCTTTGATAAGCGGAGCGGTAGCCAGTTCACCATCGTGGGTGAGGTAAAGTGCTACATGCTGGGCATTCAGCGTGCTCAGTTTTTCGAGCATTCGCTGACCTGCGGCAAGGCTTGCCTCTGCCTGCTCTTCTAACGAAAGCGAGCGGCGAGCCAAGCGGATCTGTTTACGCAATTCGGCGCGACTTAGTGTTGGGCTTAGCGTTGGGCTTAGATTTGGGCTTAGCGACTGGGTATCAATTGCAGACTGATTGCCGTGTGGCCCCTTGACTGTTGGGGCCGAAGTGTTCGAGACAGGTGAAGTGATAGACATGAATAAGATGCTCCCCAGAATGCCGCTACCGGTGTAGCCCTTGAACCGTAGGTTCAAGGCGGGTAAATGATTACCTCCTAAGGCTTCTCGGTACGAGCCGAGCATGCTCAATGTCAGTAAAGCATTCACCCTGAGATCAAAATTATCGGCACAGGGACATTACCAGTTGGCCTGCACCCCAGGGAGCAAAAACGGTATTGAATCGCTAAAATCTTGGCTTAAAAAGTATAGGCCAGTTTAGCCATTCACTGTGCAACTCTTCTCAGATAGATGGTGCTTGGCACCGAGTGGCACAGTCTAAATCTATTTGGTTGAACGCTCAACTAAGGCGTTTTCCAAGGTTGACTGCAACAGGCTGATGCGGTCATCCATTTGTTTCATATAGTGCTTATTCTTTTGTTTTTCTTGGTACAACTCGTGTCCAATATTCAGCGCCGCCATAATGGCAATTTCTTCGCGGCTTAAGCTGTTGGTGCGATTTTTCATCGAGATGAGCTGTTGCTCAACACCTTGCGCCACAACGCGTAGGGCATCTTCCTGACCTTTCGGGCAGGCGATAGAGTAGGTGCGCCCTAGCAGGGTGATTTCAACTGCACTATTACTCATTCGAAGATGATCCTTTCGTTGGCATCGATAGGGCGGACTATATAGGGCTGATATTAAAAGTGCAAGGTGAGCCGCCGATGGATTGCACATTCGCCGTTTTGTTTGCTGCTTGTGTGAGCAGTTGCCGGAATTTTTATCTTCGCCCCCAAGAATGCCGGATCAGAGTTGGTTCAAGTCTTTATCTCTGCTAGCATTGCTGCTGGAAAATTCTGATTGGAACCTGATATGGCGACCCCTCCTTCGTTACGTATCGACAGCTTAAAAATCGCCCTCGATGCGGCTGAAATTGGTCAGCATCCCGTGGAAGTGCACGGTGCCCTTGTGGGGTTAATCTGCGGTGGCGTAGAGCAAACTGGCGATCTGTGGATTAAACCTTTATTTGACCTGATGAATGATGGTCAGCCTTTACCGGCGCCTCTGCATCAATTGGTGTGTGAGCTATTCCAAGACTCGGTTGCTCGTTTAGGTGATTTTGAGTTTGGCTTTATGCCACTGCTTCCTGAAGAGGAAGAGCCTTTAAGTCAACGGGTTGAGGCCTTATCCCTGTGGACGCAAAGCTTTTTAACCGGCATCGCGATTATCCAGCCTAAGCTGAATAAAGCCTCGGCCGAAGTGCGTGAAGTGATTAAAGATCTGGCCGAGATCGCTCAGGTCGAATTCGATGTGGCTGATGATGAAGAATCGGAAACGGCTTATATCGAGCTACTAGAATTTGTGCGTATCGCCGCCATTATGTGTTACTCCGAGTTTGGCCCCGAGCCGAGCCACGGTGAAGGCGACGATCCAGCGGTGATCCATTAATCACTAACGAGAGAGGCGGAATCATTCCGCCTTTAATGAGTTTCAAATCTAACATCCTGATGGCGAAACGCTTTTAGCCATGCCATAGCTTGAATGAGAACCCCATGACGGTAGCAGAGCACATGGATAATTCAGTTCAAAATGTCGATATTGCCATTGTTGGTGGCGCCATGGCGGGGGCGACCCTGGCGCTGGCCTTAGCGCGTTTGTCTGGCACTGAAAAACCTTTATCTATTGCCTTAATCGAGGCGCATCTTCCCGATAACAGCCATCCCGGCTTTGACGCTCGCTCCATCGCCATTGCCCATGGTTCCATCTTCGAGTTATCCCGTTTAGGTTTATGGCCGAAACTGGCGCATTTAGGCACGGCGATTAAGGATATCCACGTATCCGATCGCGGCCATTTTGGCATGACGGAACTCAACGCCAGTCAGTTTCACTTAGATGCGCTGGGGCAAGTCGTCGAGCTTGAAAGGGTCGGCCAAGTGCTGTTTAGCGAGCTTCACAAGACTCAGGTTAAGCTCTTTTGCCCTGCCAAACTGTCAGAGTTAATCCCCGATATCGACAGCCACATGTTGGTGCTGGATTCCGGCGAGCGGATTTGCGCTAAGTTGGTGGTCGCCGCCGATGGCTTGCAGTCTAAGGTGCGCAGCAGTTTTAATTTGCCCATCACCCAAGTGGCGTTTGAGCAAACCGCGATTATCGCTAATCTACAAACCGATAAGCCGCATCAGCACTGGGCCTACGAACGCTTTACCGAGACGGGCCCACTGGCATTATTACCGATGGCAGATAGCCAAGGCCAACCGCGTTTATCCCTCGTCTGGGCACTCGACGATAGCCGTGCCCAAGCGATGCTCACTGCGCCCAAGGCCGAGTTTTTAGCGGCGCTGCAGCATGCCTTTGGCTATCGCGCCGGGCAGTTTATCGACGTCAGCGAGCGCCATGCTTATCCGTTAAACCTGTCCTACATGCCAAGGCCAATTCACCATAGATGCGTGTTTATCGGCAATGCCTCCCAGACTCTGCATCCGATTGCGGGGCAAGGGTTTAACTTGGGTCTTCGGGATGTCGTCAGTCTGCTCGATGTGCTGCAACGCGCGCTGGCGCAGGGTGAGGAAATCGGCGGTGTCGCCGTCACCCATGGCTATTTACAGGCGCGTGAGGTGGATAGAAACAGCACTATTCGCAATATTGAATTTTTAGTCCGTGGCTTCTCTAACCAATATTGGCCCTTGGCCCTTGGACGTAATCTGGGATTGCGTCTGTTATCTTGGTTCCCGCCACTGAAAACCCCCGTCGCGCAGAAGGCGATGGGCTGGAAATAATCATTACTGGTATCGCAACGCGAAAAGGATGTACCCATGTTAAGTTCACAAGCCTATGACATTGCCATTGTGGGTGGCGGCATGGTGGGACTCGCCACCGCGATAGGATTGGCGCAGGCCAACTTGAATGTCGTCGTGATCGATGCCCAAAGCACCCAAGCCGTGAGCGGTGAGCCAAGGCTTAGGGTCAGCGCCATCAATAAGGCGAGCCAACGTTTGCTCGAGCACCTCGGCGCTTGGCACTATGTCGATGCCAGCCGCGCGACGCCCTATCAAAAAATGGCGGTATGGGATAAAGACGGCTTTGGCAAAATTGCCTTCGATGCCAGCAGCATCAGTGAGCCTAGCCTTGGCGCGATTATCGAAAATGATGCCATCAGCTACGCCCTCGCCAAGCGTGCCAGTGAATTTGATAATATCACCCATATCGAAAACCAACGCATAGAGCGTATCGCCTTTGGTGAACGCGAAGCTTGGTTGACCTTAGCCAATGGTGCCGATGCTGAAATCGAAAGTGTCAGCGCCGCACTCGTGATTGCCGCCGATGGTGCTAATTCTTGGGTGCGCGAACAATGTAAGATCCCGTTAACCTTCTGGGATTATGGCCACCATGCGATCGTGGCGACCATTCGCAGCGAAATGCCGCACCTTGCCACTGCCCGACAAGTATTTTTGCAGGATGGCCCGCTGGCCTTCTTACCTTTATATGAAGAAAACCTCTGCTCGATTGTCTGGTCAGTGCCGCCTGAGCGCGCCAACGAGTTACTCGAGATGGCGCCAGAGCAGTTCGAGCGCAATCTCACCGCCGCCTTCGATGGCCGCCTTGGCATTTGCAAGCTTGAAAGTGAACGTCATGCCTTCCCGCTGCGGATGCGCTACGCTCGTCATTTTGCCCGCCACCGTTTGGTGCTCGCGGGGGATGCGGCCCACACCATCCATCCATTAGCTGGCCAAGGGGTAAACTTAGGCTTCCTCGATGCCGCCAGCATTATCGAAGTCATCGGCGAGCTACACGATGCGGGTAAAGATATCGGTGATTATGCCCAGCTGCGCGCCCTTGAGCGTTGGCGAAAGGCCGATGCGATGGAGATGATTGCGGCGATGGAAGGCTTTAAGCGTCTGTTCGAGGGGAGCAATCCCCTTAAAAAAGCCATTCGCGATCTGGGACTCAACCTGGTTGATAATGTCGCTGGGCTGAAAACAGTGTTCATGCAACAGGCCATGGGCAATAAGTCCTCACTCCCCAAGTTATGTCGCTAGCCTCGGTTGCGCTAATGTAATCATAATTGCTGATAATATCAGCGATTTGATTGCAGGCTGCGCAAATCTCGCTTTCGTATGTAAAAAAATTACATGTTGAAGATGAGAAAATCTAATGACACTGGCTTCGGATTAGAAAAATCTCCTGTATACAAATTTGTGACGCAAGGTATAATTTCGCCGCATTTTAGACCCTAGTACTTATACCAATCACGATAAATATCTGATCAATTCAGAGCGAATCAGGCGTTGCAGTGACAGACGCATTGAGACCGAAAGAACCCCTTTCAAATTGATGCATCGTGGAAGTGAAATGCCGATTAGCCAGATATTTAGCCGGATTTGTATCACCCTACGCTAGGCAGAGACCTGAAAAAGGCCGCAAAAAAGGGATAACAATGGCTAATAAAACTGTTCTGTTTAACAAGCACTTAGAATCAAACGCTAAGATGGTCGACTTCCACGGTTGGGATATGCCCCTCAACTATGGTTCACAAATCGAAGAACACCACGCCGTGCGTCAAGACGCAGGTATGTTCGACGTGTCCCACATGACTGTGGTTGATGTGACCGGAACCGACGCTTGTGCATTCCTCCGTAAGTTGCTGGCAAACGATGTGGCCAAACTTAAAGTTCCTGGTAAAGCCTTATACGGCGGCATGTTAGATAACAATGCCGGCATCATCGACGACCTGATCACTTACTACCTGACCGACACTTTCTACCGTGTTGTCGTCAACAGCGCGACCCGCGAAAAAGACTTAGCGTGGATCGCCAAACAATCCCAAGGTTTTGATGTCACTGTGACTGAGCGTCCTGAGCTGGCGATGATCGCCGTTCAAGGTCCTAACGCTAAGGCCAAAGCCGCCGCCGTATTCAGTGCCGATCAAAATGCCGCTATCGAAGGCATGAAACCTTTCTTTGGTAAGCAAGCAGGTTCTCTGTTTATTGCGACCACAGGTTACACAGGTGAAGTGGGTTACGAGATTATCGTGCCAGAAACTGAAGCCGAAGCCCTGTGGCAAGCTCTGTTAGATCAAGGCGTTAAACCATGTGGTTTAGGCGCTCGCGATACATTACGTCTCGAAGCTGGTATGAATCTGTACGGCTTAGATATGGACGAAACCATCAACCCGCTGGCCGCCAACATGGGCTGGACTATCGCATGGGAGCCAACTGACCGTGACTTTATCGGTCGTAAGGCACTTGAAGCCCTGCGCGATGCGGGTACCGACAAATTAGTCGGTCTGGTGATGGAAGAAAAAGGCGTGTTACGCCATGATATGCCAGTATTTTTCACCGATGCAGCGGGTGTTGAGCAGCAAGGCGTGATCACTAGCGGTACTTTCTCGCCAACATTGGGCTATTCTATTGCGATGGCGCGTGTTCCTAACTCGATTGGGGATACGGCGGAAGTCGAAATGCGTAAAAAGCGCGTGGCTGTTAGAGTAGTAGCGCCAAACTTTGTGCGCAACGGTAAACAAGCATTTTAAAAAAACGGAACAAGGAACAAGAACAATGAGCAATATTCCGACAGAACTGAAATACGCCTCTTCACACGAATGGATCCGCAAGGAAGAAGACGGTAGCTACACTGTGGGTATCACTGAGCATGCTCAAGAGCTGTTAGGTGACATGGTTTTCGTTGAGCTGCCAGAAGTGGGCGACACTGTGACTGCAGGCGACGACTGTGCAGTGGCAGAATCAGTGAAAGCGGCTTCTGACATCTACGCGCCAATCTCTGGTGAAGTGATTGCCGTCAACGAAGCACTGGAAGATTCTCCAGAGCTCGTAAACAGCGACGCTTACGGCGAAGGCTGGTTCTTCCGCGTTATGCCTTCTGATGAATCAGAAGTTGACGCTCTGCTCGATGCAGAAGGTTACCAAGCTGTTATCGACGAGGAATAATCGTCGACGCTAACGAAGCCCCAAGGGGCTTCGTTTGTTTTAGCGCAAGTTTGACATAACAATAGCCCGTTTATCAGTACCCTACAGTCCTGAGCTACGGCAAATCTGGAACAAGGTTTATCATGACCAAGCAAACCCTCACTCAGTTAGAACAGCACGATTTATTCTTACGTCGCCATATCGGCCCGGATAGCAGCCAACAACAAGAAATGTTGAACTACGTTGGTGCTGAGTCTCTGGACGATCTGACTGCGCAAATCGTGCCTGAGTCGATCCGTTTAAGCCAAGAGTTGAGCATTGGTGATTCCTGCGGCGAAGCCGAAGGCATTGCTTACATTCGTGGTTTAGCCAAACAAAACCAAGTCTTCAAAAGCTACATTGGTATGGGTTACTACGGTACCCAAGTGCCTAATGTGATTTTACGTAACGTCTTCGAAAATCCAGGTTGGTACACGGCGTACACACCATATCAGCCAGAGATCGCCCAAGGCCGTTTAGAAGCCATTCTAAACTTCCAACAAGTGTCTATGGATTTAACCGGTTTAGATTTAGCCTCTGCTTCACTGCTGGACGAAGCGACTGCCGCCGCCGAAGCGATGGCGCTGGCTAAGCGTGTGTCTAAAGCCAAAAAAGCCAACATCTTCTTCGTAGCCGATGACGTATTCCCACAAACCTTAGACGTAGTGAAGACTCGCGCTGAGTGTTTTGGTTTTGAAGTGGTGGTAGGTCCTGCCCATGAAGCAGTAAATCACGAACTGTTTGGTGCCCTGTTCCAGTATTCAAACCGTTTCGGTCAAATCACTGACTTCACAGACTTATTCGCCGAGTTACGTGCGAAGAACGTGATTGTGACTGTCGCTGCCGACATCATGGCATTAGTGTTACTCAAGTCACCTGGTGCCATGGGCGCCGACGTGGTCTTCGGTAGCGCGCAGCGTTTCGGTGTGCCGATGGGCTTTGGTGGTCCACATGCGGCCTTCTTCGTGGCCCGTGACGAGCACAAACGCTCTATGCCTGGCCGTATCATCGGTGTGTCAAAGGACACCCGTGGTAACCGCGCACTGCGTATGGCGATGCAAACTCGCGAGCAACATATCCGCCGCGAAAAAGCCAACTCAAACATTTGTACCGCACAAATTCTGTTAGCGAACATGGCGTCTTTCTACGCCGTATTCCACGGCCCACAAGGCCTGAAAACCATCGCATCACGTATCAACCGCTTCACCGATATCTTAGCCGCAGGCTTACAAGCTAAAGGCGTGAGTTTAGTGAACAACACTTGGTTCGATACCATCAGTATCAAAGGCTTAGACGTTGCAGCAGTGAATGCGCGCGCGCTGGCCGCTGAAATGAACCTGCGTTTCGATGCTGACGGCATCGTCGGCGTGAGCTTAGATGAAACCACTATCCGCACCGATATCGAAGCCCTGTTCGATGTGATTTTAGGTGCTGGCCATGGCTTAGACGTTGCTGCTTTAGATGCGCAAATCGTGGCGCAAGGTAGCCAATCGATTCCTGCTTCTTTAGTGCGTCAAGATGCCATCCTGAGCCACCCAACTTTCAATCGCTATCAAAGCGAAACTGAGATGATGCGTTATATCAAGCGTCTCGAAAGCAAAGACTTAGCACTGAACTACTCAATGATTTCATTGGGTTCGTGCACCATGAAGTTAAACGCTGCGGTTGAAATGATCCCAGTCAGCTGGCCAGAATTTGCTAACATGCACCCATTCTGCCCACTGGATCAAGCCAAGGGTTACACTCAACTGATTGAAGAATTGTCTTCATGGTTAGTGAATGTCACAGGTTACGATGCCGTGTGTATCCAACCTAACTCTGGTGCACAGGGTGAGTACGCGGGTCTGCTGGCGATTCGTAAATACCACGAGTCTCGCGGCGAAGCCCACAGAAACATCTGCTTAATCCCACAATCTGCCCACGGTACTAACCCTGCATCGGCGCAATTAGCCGGTATGCAAGTGGTTGTGACTGCCTGTGACAAGCAAGGTAACGTGGATTTAGAAGATCTGAAGGCCAAAGCGGCTGAAGTGGCAGAAAACCTGTCATGTATCATGATCACTTACCCATCGACCCACGGTGTGTACGAAGAATCTATCCGCGAAATCTGCAACATAGTGCACCAGCACGGTGGTCAAGTTTACTTGGACGGCGCCAACATGAACGCCCAAGTTGGCTTAACCTCACCAGGCTTTATCGGTGCCGACGTATCGCACCTTAACCTGCACAAAACCTTCGCGATTCCACACGGCGGCGGTGGTCCAGGTATGGGCCCAATCGGCGTGAAAGCGCACTTAGCGCCGTTCGTAGCGGGTCACGTTGTAGTGAAACCAGGCCGCGAAAGCGATAACAACGGTGCAGTCTCTGCCGCGCCATACGGCAGTGCTGGCATTCTGCCAATCAGCTGGATGTACATTAAGCTGCTCGGTTCAAACGGCCTGAAAAAGTCGACTCAAACCGCGCTGTTAAACGCTAACTACGTGATGAAGAAGCTGTCTGAACACTACCCAGTACTGTTCCGTGGCCGTAACGATCGCGTCGCACACGAATGTATTATCGACTTGCGCCCCATCAAAGAAGCCTCTGGCGTGACCGAAATGGATATCGCTAAGCGTCTGAACGACTACGGTTTCCACGCGCCAACCATGAGCTTCCCAGTTGCGGGCACGCTGATGATTGAGCCAACCGAATCTGAGTCTAAGGTTGAACTGGACCGCTTTATCGACGCTATGGTGTCAATCCGCGCCGAAATCGCTAAGGTTGAAGCGGGCGAGTGGCCAGCGGACAACAACCCGCTGCACAACGCGCCACACACTATGGCCGATATTATGGATCCAGCGTTCGATTCACGCCCATACAGCCGTGAAGTCGCCGTGTTCCCAAGTGCCGCAGTGCGTACTAACAAGTTCTGGCCAACCGTGAACCGTATTGATGACGTGTACGGCGACCGTAATTTGTTCTGTGCGTGTGTGCCGATGGAAGACTACGAGTAATTGCTGGTTTGGGCTTGCGACAGCAAGCCCTTGCTAAGAGTTAGCTTCGGCTACGACGCAATTATGAATGTTAAAAAGCGACCCCAAGGTCGCTTTTTTATTACCTAAAATCTTATTGCGGATTGCATAAGGCGCTAATTAACTTTTAAGTTGCGGATAGCACTGTGCTGCTAATTGCCTGCCGCAGGCTCTCGCACTGTTACACCAGTGACTCGCTGTAAATACATCCCTGTAAGCTCTGCTAAAACATCCATGTTTTAGAAGGTCACTGGTGCAACAATGCTAGTTCTGGCGTAACCATTGAGTGAAGAGTTATTCCTGCAAATTTTAAGCTTTACATTTATTAGGTAGCCACATCCTAATATATTGGTCTAAAAGTTTGCTTATTTCTTTACTAAGTTCGTCATGTTTTTGTGGGCTTCTCATTTTTGATAGTTGTTTTTCTAGAAATTTAGATGAAATTTTTATAATCAATTTGTTATGGTCGTTGTAGAGTTCTCTAACCCAATTTAATTCTTTATGTTTTGATAGGTTGTTATTTATGTCTCTGCAAACAATGAATGCCATCCTTCCATATTCTTTAGATAGATATGTGTTTGCTTGCCTATAATCTGACGAGGTTAAATCTTTATAGTTTTTTACTTCAAAAATTATTTGCCTGCTATTATAGTCATCCAAAATTCTTTTCCATAATGGAGTCGAGCCTAAGTTTGTTGCTACAATGTCTCGCTGTTGTAAATTATTCTTGTTAGGGTGTAATTCCAAATTCTCTAAATCAGTTGCAAATAGTAATGTTAGTGCTCTTTTTGTCCATGACTCGAAATCTGATGCACCAATATGTCCCTCTGGAATGCTATTTAATTCTGCCATAAGAGCTCCGATCCTTTTTGAGCGGAATTCACTATCAACAGCACTAACTTCAATGTCATATTCATCATGAATATCTTCTGCCTGCTCTAGCTTTATCTCTTGATTTGTTATTCCGAGAGCTAGCCAATAGCAGGGGTGGAGTAATATTTTTGTTGATGGTAAAAAGTCTCTATCAGGTTCTTTTCCATCATGGCAAAAAACAAATGATGAAGATGATTGATTGTAAACGCCAATAAATCCAATACTATATAGTCTTTGTATTACTTGTTTTGGTTCATCACTTAAAATAATGTCTTGTGCTGTTAATTTTGATATTGATTGTAAACTATCAAGTTGATTTTCGATTAATGTTTCAGCTTCAGAGACAAACATTTCAGGCTTAGTATTTTTAAAGCATGATGTAAAGACATCTAATGCTGGGAATACAGTTTCATATTCTTTAAGTAAATCGTTTAATCTATTGTTAGATATTTGCTTTGCCGTGCAATCAATATCATCATAAATGATAGTGTCTCTATTCTGAGTTCCAGCTCTCAAAAAAGCATCATTCAATAATACTAATATATCTCTTGGTCTATACAATGTTAGCTTTAGTGCTATTCTAAATCCTTCTCTCGCTCTAAGTGCATCTGCTGTGTGTGCGTTCCAAACCCTAGTGTTATTTTCGATGGTAGAGTTGAAGGCCGCTCTTAATCTATTACATACTAAATTAAATAAATTGTATTCGTCCCAATGTAATCTTAATGTCTGACCTTCAATATTTCTCGTGAAATCAGGATCATTTTTTGATATTGCTCGATATATATTGTCCCGGATGAATGCAAAAGCTACCACTTTTTCCTCTAAAGAGTGCTTTATGTCTATTATTGATTGTACAAATCCATCAACTATGGCTACTCCCATGTTGTCAGGAGTATATCCTTCATCAAGCTTGTCTGAAAAAATTACGACTTGATAGCCGCTTTCATTCATTGCTTCAAGAATTACCTCTTCTAATAATTCAAGTTCAAACTCATCAGAAAGATCCGCTATTCTGGATTCTGGAGTTCTATTCCCTTTTTCATTTTCAATAATGTTTAATAATTTTTTTCTTATTTTGCTTGTAATATTTTGGCGTTTAGCGCCCCAACTTGTAAGGTGTTTTTCAATAGACTTAGTGTCGATAAAGTTTTTTAACTTGTAGTGATTTGCTAAATCAACAATAACCTCCATGTATAAAGCATATCGCCATGCTAGTTTACTACCTGCTTTTATATGCAAGTAATTGTCTCCAAATAATTTAAGGACATCTCTTAGCCCAATTATTTGCTCTTCAACAGGAGTAATGACGAGCACTCGTGTCTTTGCTTTTTTCTCCCAATGCTTAGATAGCATATGTACTAAGGCACTTTTCCCAGTCCCCCTTCTACCTACTACAATTGGCCTATCATATGATTCTAGTAATGCTTTGTAATCAGTGGTTTGCCAGAATGTCATTTCGAGCATGCTAATATCATTTTCTGCTCTAATATCTCCGAGTATATTGCCTTTCATATATATTCCATCGTAATTATTTCTTAATATATTATTTGTAATTGTTCATTAATTCTTATCTAATTTTATTCCACCTTACTCAGGCATCTTTGGGCGACTTGGTAGATGATGGAGTCTACTTGTTGCTGGGTAAGATCTTGGGTTTTCAGTTTCGGGATCGTTCCGACTAATTGTTTGTGGTTGAGGATCGGGAACGGTGGTTTCGATTGACTGGTGACATACCAGCCGGGGAATACTAGGGCTGGGGTGGCGGCGACGGGGGAGCCTGTGGCTTTGGTTAACCATTGGCTGACCCATTGAGCTTGGCGCTGCGCTTGTTCTATGGGTTTGGTTTCTGTCCATGAGGGGAAGTTTAAGCGCCCGTCTTTGTAAAATACTTCATAGCCTTTCTTACCAGAACTAGAGCCAGAGTTTGAGCCATTGCCATTGGTTTGGCGTAGGTCTTTATTGCGCTTATGGCGGCCTTTGGTTTCAATCGCGAATACGCCATTTTTGCCGATTACGAGGTGGTCGATATTAAAGCCGTCGGCTTGGACATCGTGAAACACTTGATAACCCAAGGCTTGTAAGCCGATAAGCTCATTGGCGGTGGCGATTTCTGCCGTATGCCCTAGGCGTAATTTGGTGAGTTTGGAAAAGTTTTTCCACGTTTTAAAGCTGCAATAGCTTAAGCCCATTAACGCTGAAATACTTAACATCCAAGGGAATTTACCTGCTGCGATATGAGCTTGAATGCTGTTAAGTGCAAAGGGGAAGCAAAAGATCATGGCTCCCATCATCATGTAACCCATTAAATCTAATTGCAGATCTTGGATTTGCTTTTGTAAGCCATAGGCGGGAATGCGGGTTAGCTGCTCACGGTCAACGGGCAGGGTTAGTGTTGCATCGCGGTATCGAAGAAACACATGCAACACTCCTGCTCCGACAAATAGGCTGGATAGAATAATTACAACGGATAATAGATTGCTGCCGAAATTTGCCATTTACATCCTTGAAATAGAAAGGTTTATCGTTAATTCCATAACACACACATGTTGAATGTGCTTGATACCTTGGTGGCAGAGGAGGCTGTTAAGAGTGGGGCGGCATGGTACAGATTGGCTGCTTTGTCCTTAAATAGCGTGCTCGATAGTGGCGTTCGAGTGTCTGCATTTCCCTTAGTGGTCACACTTTAACCCGCGCTATGCGGTTTAATCAATGCGTTTTATCACAAAAGCTTATTTTAAATAACAACTTGTGAATGCTTGGGGAGATGAATTGGTGGTCGTTTTGGGGTTATGCTGGGCAAATAAAAACGGCCAATCGAATTGGCCGTTGTTATTATCCATAAAGCTGCGGGTGCTTAACGGTAAAATGCTTCTACTGTGCCTTTGATGGTTAACAGTAGAGGTTGACCGCGACGGTCTAAAGATTTGCTTGGTACTTTAACCCAGCCTTCGCTGATGCAGTATTCTTCAACATCGAAACGTTCTTTACCGTTCACGCGGATACCCACATCGTATTGGAAGACTTCAGCTACATGGTGGCGGCTGCGTGGGTTAACCGAAAGACGATCCGGTAATGCGGGTTGTGAAGTTGTGTCAGTCATGGTCGTTATCTGTAGTGAACAAAAAGTGCGTTATTGTAGGCAATCCCGCCGCCTTGCTCAAGGACTGTTGTTGTCAGTCTGTGACGCCTGAGCCGCTATCTTGGGCGAGCGGCGCTTAGCGTGAGTTGATGCGTGAGTTGTTGCATGGGTCTGTATCGTCTTTTGTTCGCACCCGCCGCAGGGTAAACTCTGGCGGCGTTGGCTTAAGGCATCTCGCAAAATGCTTAGTGCTTTGCGCTTACGACTTAGCGCCGCGCTCCGTTATTCACCCATATTCGACCCAAGGCCCGATAGTTAACTTGCCATGCACGATGATATTAGTATTCCCTTGCCATCCCTTATCCATCGCATCGGCCGCGAGGCGGTTAAGCGGGCGCAGGCGATTGCTGTGCAAAAGGGCTGTGAGCTTAAGCGGGTGCGCCGCTCCCGTAATTGGAGCATCACAGGGCAGGCTATCGCGATTCAAAGCTGCTGCGTCGAGTTAAAAGCGCAGAGTGATACTGCCGAATTTGCCTTTCTGATCAAAAAGATCGACAGCGGCTTATTACAACATGCCGATAAGCTTGAACCACTCGGCGCAAAGTTGGTTCGCCTGATCAACCAAAACCCCGCCATTACCTTGGGCGAACTGATGCAACAAACCCAATGCACGATGAGCGAGGCGCGCCTTGCCCGCTTCGAGGCCGAACTTTGATGCCGAGCGTGGATGCCGAACTTTGAGGCTGAGTTCTCATACCGAGCCTGAGCGTATGTTGGGTTATTCGCTGGCAGCCACCAAGAAAAAGGCCTCAATTGCTTGAGGCCTTAGGTGGTTAAGATAGCTATTGATACCGCATCGACTATCACAGAATCGACGTACGCCGACCGCCAATATCACGCCTGAGGCGTTAAATCTTAAATTGGCCGACGAGTTTGCCGAGGTTAAGTCCTTCCTGCGACACGGTTTGGCTCACGTTCGCCGCCTCTTCGCTGGAGTGCAGCAGCTCATTCACAATCTCTTGGATGGCGAACACATTGCGGTTGATTTCTTCGGTCACTGAGCTTTGCTCGGTCGCCGCCGTGGCAATTTGGGTACTCATATCATTGATGGCGGTGACCGCCGAGGTCACTGAGCCTAAGCTTTCGGAGATGGCGCGGGACGAATCCACCGAGCGTATACAACTCTGCTGACTCTCTTCCATGGTTTTAACCGCTAAGCTCACCAGCTTGTGCAGTTCAGATAGCATCTCGTTGATTTCTAATGTGCTTGATTGAGTACGGCTGGCTAAGTTGCGTACCTCATCGGCCACCACGGCAAAGCCACGACCCTGCTCGCCAGCGCGGGCGGCTTCAATCGCGGCGTTTAATGCCAACAGGTTGGTTTGCTCGGCAATGCCGCCGATCACCGAGAGCACGCTATTAATTTTTTGCGACTGTTCACTCAAGGATTGAATATTGCTGGCGGCATTGTTGATTTGCGCCATCAGCGCCGAAATCTCCTCTAACGAGGCATCGACGCAGCGCTGGGCATTGGCCACATCGCCCGTGGCGGCGTGGGTCGCTTCGGCCACTTGGGTAGTGTTTTGCGCCACTTCACTCGCGGTGGCAGACATCTCAGTAATGGCGGTAACCACTTGATCTGTCTCATTGTTATGGCTGATAAGCTGGCGCGACATCACCTTGGTTTGGTCATGAATCGCATTGGCTGCGGTTTTAACCTTAGCGGTGGCATGGGCCACATCGCCGATAATGGTTTGCAGTTTATCGACAAACAGGTTGAAGGAGCGGCCAAGTTGAGCGATTTCATCGTCGCCCTTCACCGCAAGGCGTTTGGTTAAATCGCCTTCGCCTTTGGCGATATCGTTTAAGTTATCTGCCATGTTTTTAATCGGTGTGACCATGCGCTGGGCAGTCACTAAGATCACGGCGGCGGTAATGGCCGCTAATAACAGTGCAATCAATAAAATCGCGTAGGACTTATCGATCATCTGCTCGGTCACTGTGGTGCGGTAATCCTCAACTACGGCATCGATATCGTCGATATAGGCGCCGGTGCCGAGCATCCAATCAGTGCCTGGGATCATCATGGAGTAGCCGATTTTTTCGATTTGCTCGTTGGTATTGGGTTTCTGGAAATAGAACGAGAAATTACCGTCACCGTTTTTGGCGGCATTGAGCAGGCCGACAATGATCTTGGTGCCGCGGGGGTCGGTCATATCGATTTTATTCTGCCCCTCGAGGTTGGGCATGACCGCATGGAACAGGTTTTTACCTTGGGAATCATAAATAAAGAAGTAGCCCGAACTGCCAAAGCGAATATCACGTAGGGCTTGGTTAACATTGCCCTGTTCTTTTAACGATAGCTGGTATTGCACTATGCCTGCGGCGATTTGGGTGGCTTCCTTGATTTGGGTTTTACGCTCACCGATTAACTTTTCTCTAAATGTAGTGACTTCATCGGCAAGCGCCGATTGCTCGACATGGTAGGAAACTGTCATCAGCACTATGAGGGTCAGAATCAACGGGAACAGTGCGAGTAGGAGCAATTTGTTACGTAAACTGAAATTAGACATGTTCAACAACTCCGGAATAAGCCGCTTTATTATTGCAGGGCAGTATAACGAATCCCCAATATTCTTAAGTGCTTAAGTTAACAAAAATCTAATGTAACCGACAAAAGTGCACAATGGTATTTGACTTAAGGATGAGGACGACAGGCTGAGTCACTTCGTTGATCTTAATCAAAGCCTAAATAAGCCAATGCGCTCATTATATTAGCTAATCTTTATACATAGGCGGCGCTTGTTTGTTTGAGCTTAAACAAGACGCGCAACTAAAGGCAGGACTGTGACTAATCAAAGGCTGATCACGCTGTTAAAAATCTGCATTGGCCTTGGGCTGTGCCTGATTATGCTTGGGATTTATCTGCATAACTTTAATCAAACCGTCGAAGCCATGGGCGTAAAAGGCATTATTATCAGCGCCGTTTGCGTTGCCGTTGGCATGGCGTTATCCCTGCCGACAAAGATGTATCTCACCTTTTTACTGGTCAAACGCGAGGCGGATAAGCAAGGCAGTGCCGAGCATTAAGCCTTGGCTAAACCACAGTGGATGCTGCAATAAATCTTACTACTCTGCTTGCAACCCATGGCATAAAAATCCCGCTGGTGTTTTTTTAACATAATTAACCCAAGACTAATGGGCGAAAAACACCGATAATTCCCCCCAAGACGATAGCGCCCAAGGGCAATGCTGTGCGGTAACGAATGCGATTACCGCGTTTGAGCATATTGAGTGGAAAAATTCTAATGGAAATCAAAGTTAATTTTCTCGACAACCTGAGACTCGAAGCCAAGTTCGACGATTTTACGGTAACGGCCGATCAGCCCATCCGTTATAAGGGCGATGGCTCGGCGCCGAGTCCCTTCGACTACTTCTTAGCTTCTTCGGCATTGTGCGCCGCCTACTTTGTGAAGGTATATTGTAAATCCCGCGATATTCCGACGGACAATATCCGTCTGTCGCAAAACAATATTGTCGACCCAGAAGATCGCTACAACCAGATTTTCCAGATCAATGTCGAATTGCCCGACGATATTTCGGATAAAGATCGCGAAGGTATTTTGCGCTCTATCGACCGCTGCACAGTGAAGAAAGTCGTGCAGACTGGCCCAGAATTTAGAATCGAAACCGTTGAAAACCTCGATGCCGACGCCAATGCCATACTGATGGGCCATCCAGGCGACGACAGCAGCACCTATATCTTGGGTAAAGACTTACCGCTAGAGCAGACCATTGCCAATATGACTGGCATTTTGGCTGAGCTGGGGATGAAGATTGAGATTTCCTCATGGCGTAATATTGTGCCCAATGTGTGGTCACTGCATATCCGTGATGCCGCATCGCCCATGTGTTTTACCAATGGTAAAGGCGCAACCAAAGAGAGCGCGCTGTGCTCGGCTCTCGGTGAGTTTATCGAGCGTTTAAACAATAACTTCTTCTATAACGACCAATTCTTTGGGGTTGAGATCGCTAACAGCGAGTTTGTGCATTATCCCAACGAAAAATGGTTTGCCCTCGAGGAAGACGACGCCCTGCCAGCGGGCCTGTTAGACGACTACTGCCTAGAGATTTATAACCCCGATGAGGAGCTGTGCGGCTCGCATCTTATCGACACTAACTCGGGCAATCGTGATCGCGGTATTTGTGCAATTCCGTATACCCGTAAATCCGATGGCGAGACTGTGTACTTCCCATCGAATCTGATTGAGAACCTGTTCTTAAGCAATGGCATGAGCGCGGGTAACAACATCAAAGAAGCCGAAGTACAGTGTCTCTCTGAAATCTTCGAGCGCGCGGTGAAACGCCAAATTATCGAGCAAGAAATCGTTCTGCCAGACGTGCCTATGTCGGTGTTAGAAAAATACCCTAGCATTCTTGCGGGCATTAAGGGCTTAGAAGAACAAGGCTTCCCTGTGGTAGTGAAAGACGCCTCCTTAGGTGGCCAGTTCCCAGTGATGTGCGTGACACTGATGAACCCGAAAACCGGCGGGGTATTTGCCTCCTTCGGTGCCCACCCAAGCTTTGAAGTGGCATTGGAGCGCAGCCTGACCGAATTACTCCAAGGTCGCAGTTTTGAAGGCTTAAACGATGTGCCAAAACCGACCTTTAACAGCATGGCGGTGAGCGAGCCTGAAAACTTTGTTGAGCACTTTATCGACTCAACGGGGGTGATCTCCTGGCGCTTCTTTAGCAGTAAGCATGACTATGAGTTCTGCGAATGGGATTTCTCTGGCACTAACCAAGAGGAAGCGGACCGCTTATTTGGCATTTTAGAAGAGCTGGGTAAAGAGGTGTATGTCGCCGAATTTACCGAATTAGGCGCATCGGCTTGCCGTATTTTAGTGCCTGATTACTCAGAAGTTTATCCAGTAGAAGACCTGATTTGGGACAACACCAACAAGGCGCTGGATTACCGTGAAGATATTCTGAATCTGCATTCTTTAAGCACTAAGCAATTGGTTAACCTAGTCAATCGTTTAGAGGAAAGTCAGCTCGATAACTACACCGATATTCGTACCCTGATTGGTATCGTCTTCGATGAAAATACCGTCTGGGGTAAGTTGACGATTATCGAACTTAAGATCCTGATTTATCTGGCACTCGGCGCGCATGAAGAGGCGCTGGAATTAGTCGGTGAGTTCCTGCAATTTAACGACAACACCGTGAAGCGTAATCTGTTCTTCCAAGCAATGAGCGCGGTACTGGAAGTGACGCTGGATGAAGACCTTGAACTCGAAGACTTTAGCCATAGCTTTACCCGCATGTTTGGCGAGGAAGTGATGGAACAAGTGGTCGGCAGCGTTACTGGTAAAGTCCGTTTCAGCGGTTTAACTAAGACCAGTATGCAGCTCGAAGGGATTGAGCCACATTTACGCTTAATCGAGAGCTATAAGAAACTGCACGCCGCCCGCAAGGCCAAAGCGGCGCAATAATCGCAACTCATAGCGTGTGAAGTACAGAAAAAAGCGAACCTAGGTTCGCTTTTTTATTGGTGCTTTACTGGGTCGATGCGGCATCAAGCACTATTGGCGATAACGCGGTTTTTGCCATCCCGCTTGGCTTGATAGAGCGCGGCATCGGCGCGTTTTAGAGTGTCTTCATAGGATTTATCGCCCGCTTCTATGCTGGCGACACCTATGCTGACGGTGGCAAATAATCCCTTTACCGAGAGTTGCTGCAATGCCTTGAAGCAGCAGTCACAGAGGTATTCGGCAAACACTATGGCTTGGTCATGGTTAACCCCGGGCAGGGCAATCACAAATTCATCGCCACCAAAACGGTAGGCGCTGTCGGTCTTGCGAAATTGTTGTTGGCAGGCTTCGGCGACCGCCATGATGACGCGATCGCCCGCTTGGTGACCCAGTTGATCGTTAATAAGCTTCAGGTGATCCAGATCGAGCACTAAGATCGAGGCCGGAATATGGTGGCGGCTAAAAGTGTCGAAGAGAAAGTGTAAGTCACGGTCTAAGCGGCGGCGGTTATAGAGTCCAGTCAGTTGGTCGGTATCACTTAATTGCCGCAGTTGTATTTCTAGCTTATGGCGCTTGGAAATATTACTGGCGACCCAGAGGACGACGGGTTCGTTATCCACCAGAAAATCTAACGCCTGAATGCGCCCCTCAAACCAGATGGGTTCTGAAGGACCTTGATCGGATAAGCCTTTGACATCCTTATTACTGAGCTCATATTCCTCAATCAGTAATTTACGGCTGTCTAAGGCTTGCTGAATAATCTTGAGGTAGTAAGTGGTTTTTTCGTGGTTGAGTACATCGCTCAGGTAAAGGCCGACTAATCCACTGCCGTCGTGGTAATAACGCGCATCTTTACCACCAAATACGGCAACATAGCGGCCGCTTTGGGACAGGATAAACGCCGGATCGGGTAGCGCGTCCAGCACTAAAGCCATTTGCTCAACACTGACCATCAAACAAGCTCCCATGTAAGGTGATATGACTCAATACTCGCCTTGACAATGGCGACGAATGTTGGAATTTGCAACCCAGTCTATGGTTAGAATTTAGCTTTTTTTAGGGCGAAAACAAATCTTAATCCTATGTCTTAGATGTTTATTTTCTACTGACGGGATTGAACTGTGCAGGTAAGAGTTTTGGGGCTGATAGGATTCATGAAATTAGACTTAGAGTGTAAACTCCGCGCAGATGAATTGAATTAAGGGAATACTATGCACACGGCAGATGATTTTATTCAGTATTTAGAACTTGAGCAGCATGTTGAAGGCGGATATTACCGTTCTTCCTATCGCTCAGAATCGGCTTTTGATCCGAGTCGTCAGCTGTGGAGCAGCATTTATTTCTTACTGCGAACCGGCGAAGTGTCGCATTTTCATCGACTCACGGCCGATGAGATGTGGTATTTCCATGCGGGTCAATCGCTGACAATTTATATGATTTCCCCCGAGGGCGAGCTGACCACGGCGCAGTTGGGGCTGGATTTAGCCGCTGGCGAAAGGCCACAGTTTTTAGTGCCTAAGGGCTGTATTTTTGGCTCGGCCATGAATCAACCGGGGTTTTCGCTGGTGGGCTGTATGGTGTCACCGGGTTTTACCTTCGATGACTTTGAATTGTTTAGCCAAGAAGCTTTGCTGGCCATGTATCCAAAGCATCAAGACGTGATCCACAAACTGAGTCGGCCAGAGGCGAAATAGCGTCGCATTATCATGCAATGAGTTGTTCGTTGAATAGATTCGATAGCCGCATGCCAAGCATTAAGGCATGCGGCTTAAGCAGGTTAATCGCGAATAATATGGGTTACCTGCACCATGGCATCCCGCGCCGATTGACTGACGCCAGCGAGTTGGAAGAAGCCGTGGATCACCCCTAAATAGCGGCGGCAATGGGCATTTACGCCCGCATCTAACAGGTTACGGAATAGCTGTTCACCCTCATCTAGCAAGGGATCGAACTCGGCGGTAATGATATGGGTTTCGGGTAAACCTTCTAACTCTTGGCTGCGAAGTGGGCTGGCTTCGACATCGGTTCTGGGGTGCCAATCGAGGTACATGTCAAAGCCCGTGAGCAGGGTGTCGCGGGTGATGATGTACTTGTCGCCATTGTCGATATAGCTCTGACTCTTGGCGGTCGCATCCAACATAGGATAGATTAGCACTTGTTTTTTAGGTAACCATTGCCCTTTTGATTTTAACCGCAGGCAAGTGACTAGGGCTAAATGACCACCGGCGCTGTCGCCCATTAGGGTGATATTGGTGTTATCGCCGCCCCATTGCTGGCAATGTTGCTGCACGAGATTGGCGGCATTGAAGGCATCGTCATGGGCGGCTGGGTACACATGCTCGGGGGCGAGGCGATAGCTGACCGCCACCACTAATGCGCCAGAATCATTGGCGATTTTACGCAGTTGTTGGTTATGGGTAGCGATGCCGCCACTGACAAAACAGCCGCCGTGATAGTAAATGACCACGGGTAAGTTGTTGTCCGCCGAGGGCTTAAATAAGGTTAATTCGATGCCCTCAAGGGATAAGGTTTTGACCTCAAACACCGCTTCAGGCTCGCCAGCCAATACCGTGCTGGCGATGTAACCTTGACGTCGTTCCTCAAGGCTTTGCTCGCGCACCGAAGGGCAACCTGCGGCGATAAACTCGCTCACCAATTGTTTAATTCCGTCTTCTAAATAGAGTTGGTTCATGTGCAGTTTCCCTGAATATATTCGGTGAGCGCTTATCGCCCCTTGTGGTCGGCAAAGTGTATCGGCTCAATGTTGAAAAGGGTAGTGTGTATTGGTGATATGGTATTAATTCCATCTATTTCAGTTGATTAGCACTTGTTTATAAAACTTGTTGATGGAAGCGTCGCGAATGAATACGGTTGCAGCGGTCGGTTTGGTTGTAATGAAAGATTGAGCACAATCTAAAAATGTAAGAAAATTACCGTTCGCCAACCTTGGCGTGTTATTGCTATTTCACTTGTCTTCCAGCGGTAAGGATAGAACGTGGCCAAATCAGCTAAAACCCTGCAACAACGCATGGGCATTGTCGCCCTTACTTGGCCGATTTTTATCGAAACCTTGCTGCAGTCCTTACTCGGGATCAGCGATATTTTTATGCTGAGCCATTATTCCGATAATGCCGTCGCCGCAGTGGGGCTCACCACCCAATTGATGTTTTTTATGATGGTGATGTCCATGATGGTCAGCACGGGCGCCAGCATTCTGATCAGCCAAAATAATGGTGCGGGGCAGACGCAGCAAGCAACCGATATTGGTGTCGCCAGTGTGGCCTTAAGTTTAGGCTTAGCCGTGATTATGGGCGCATCGATGTTTTTCGGTGCCCACGGCATTATCGGTTTGTTTGCCCTAGAGCCTGAGGTCGCAGGCTATGGTTATGACTATCTGCTGATCTGCGGCAGTTTAAGTATTGGGCTGGTGATGAACATCGCCTTTGCCGCCATCTTACGTAGCTACGGTTTTACCCGCTCGGCCATGTTAGTCACCTCCAGTACGGGATTGATGAATGTGCTGGGTAACTATATTGCCCTCTATTCTCCCTTTGGTTTGCCGGTTTATGGAGTGACTGGGGTGGCGATTTCGACTGTAACCAGCCAGATTATCGGTGCCTTGATTATGCTGGCGGTGATCCACCGTAAAGGTATCCCGCTGCCGATGCCAAGGTTGAAGTTATTGCCGCGCAGCACCTATTGGAGTGTGATGCGCATAGGTTTGCTCAATGCGGGCGAAATGCTGTCCTACAACGTGGCACAGATGACCATCATCTATTTTATTAGTCAGATGGGCACACTCTCGTTGACCGCCTATACCTATGGTTTGAATATCAGCCGCTTTATTTACTGTTTTGCGGTGGCGCTTGGGCAGGCATCGCAAATTCAAACCGGTTACTACGTCGGTAAACAATGGTTCGATGAGATTACTGTGCGGGTGCAAAAATATTGCCTTGTGGGCTTTATTGCTTCCCTCTCCATAGTGTTAGCCTTTTATTGGCAGCGCTTTACCATAGTGGGCTGGCTGAGTGAAAACCCTGAGGTCATTCAACTTACCGCACTCCTGCTATTGGGTTCCATCGCGCTCGAAACTGGCCGAGTCTTTAATCTGGTGATTATTTCGGCATTAAAAGGCGCGGGGGATGTGGCGTTTCCGGTGCGCGTGGGCCTGTTTAGTATGTGGGGAATTGGCGTGCTATTGGCTTGGTTCTTTGGGCTGCATTTAGGTTATGGCGTGCTCGCCGCTTGGCTTGCCGTTGCCGCCGATGAATGGGTGCGAGGCTTGATTATGGTGCACCGTTGGCGCTCGGGTCGCTGGCAGCGTTTTACCCGTATTTCGCCAGCAACGCCTGTTTCATCACGTTAATAGCTTGGCTTTAAGCGCTCTAATTAAAGACAGAACGGGGCCTATTGCTGGCCCCATTTACCCGATTTGAGCTGTTCATTTTTAAATTGTAGATACCTTGAATGCCCTGCATCGGTTTCGATTTCCATTGTGCTGTAGGGGGCAAAAATAGCCCCTGGAATTTGGCATCCATTCGTGAGGACGTCCTCTAATGAGGGCATAAAACATTCTTTAAACGGATCAAAATGGATTCTATAACTGGCATAGCCGCGCGCAACAAATCGTTCGGTGATGGTTTTGAATAGCTGTCCAAAAGGCGTGTCGAGCCTCTGTGGCGTGGAGTAATAAAAGCCTTGTCCGTACCAGTAAAGCAATAAGGCGGTACCCGCATCGCAGAGTGGGTGTTCGATAATCGCCCTCACCATATCGGGATCATGGTCATCCCAATTCAAGTTGCCCGCGACAAAATGCAATTCCTCCATACTTTGTAAGTCACTGATACAGATGATTTGTGTCGCCGCTTTGCCAAAGTAGGCGCTGTATTCATGTAAAGCGTCATAATCGGGATTGGCGAGCAATTGGGTGAGGCGATCATGGTTGGTGATACAGCCTAATTCGGCGCATTCATAGGCGCGGATAAATTGTTCTTGGGTTAATAACTTGGCCACGGGCGTCCTTGGAGTTTTTAAATAATGACTCTCGCCAGCCCTGATAACCGAGGGCCAGCGAGAAAGAGTGAGGATGTTAGGCGTTAAGCTTGCTGTTGCAGCAGGGTGCGGCAGAGCTTAATAAAGTCGGAAGAGGTGACAATCCCTAATACTTTCTTATCGTTATCTACTACTGGTAAGCAGCCGAGTTTGTTGTCGATAAAGTATTCCACTACCACGCTTAAGGGCTCATCGGCGGTTAAGTGCTGGCAGTCTTTGTCCATCACAGTCGCTATGGGTGTGTAGCGTTCCTTGCGATCCAATGCGCCTTGGCCGTATTTGTTCAACATAGACAATACGCTGGCGATCATCTTCTTATGGGTGAGTACGCCGACTAAGGTGCCGTCGGTTTCAGATATCACAGGTAAATGGCGCACGCCGCGGGTTTGCATTAAATGGTGGGCATCTTTCAGGCTAGCACCATCGCTAATGCAGATGACCTCAGTGCTCATAATATCGCTGACTTTCATCCTATAAATTCCTTTTTTAACAAGGCTCAGGTTTGACGTTCGACGAGCCAAAATCTGAGCGATTTGCCACTGATCCGATGTTAGCAGCTTACTCATGGCTTGTGCCAGTGCTGTACAAATAAAGTACGTCATCCAGTATAAGCTTATGAATTAAAAGAAATCATAAAAGGCTGACAAAGATGTCACAAATGTGTAACAGTGATGTCTCACAATCGGGGCCTCATTAGACCTCATACCAGTGAAACCTCATCTTATAAGGGAATAATAATAATGAAACGAACCGTGACTCGTCGTGATTTTTTAGCCATGTCGGCCAAAGGCATTGGTGCAGCAGTGATCTCCTACGGCCTAATGGGGTGTAGTGACAGTGATGATGATAAATCTGTTCCTGCGCAGTTTTTACATGGGGTAGCCAGTGGTGACCCTGCGCAAGACGCGGTGATCCTATGGACCCGTGTGACGCCTGATTCTGCTGGGGATGTTAAAGTCAGCTGGCAAGTGGCCAGTGATGCAGCATTCTCACAATTAGTGACCACAGGGGAGATGGTCACCAACGCTAACCGTGATTACACGGTTAAAATCGATGCCCGCGGTTTACGTGCGGGACAAACCTATTTCTACCGCTTTATGACGGGCGGAAAAACCTCTGAGGTGGGCAAGACCCGCACTCTACCCGAGGGTGATGTGAGTTCGGTTAAACTTGCCGTCATGTCATGCGCTAACTTTCCAGCTGGCTATTTTAACGTGTATGAATTAGCTGCGGCGCAGGATGACCTCGATGCCGTGGTGCATCTAGGTGACTATATCTACGAATATGCTCGCGGCGGCTATGCCAGCGAACATGCGGCAGAGCTTGGCCGTGAAGTGTTACCCGCCAACGAACTGCTGACCCTCAGCGACTACCGTACCCGTTACGGCCAATATCATACCGATGCCAGCCTGCAAAAATTGCACGCGAAAGTGCCATTTATTACGGTATGGGACGACCACGAAGTAGCAAACGATACTTGGCGTGATGGCGCCGAGAACCACAACGAAGGCGAAGGGGATTTTGCGGTTCGCAAAGAAGCCGCACTGCAGGCTTACTTCGAGTGGCTGCCAATCCGTCCATGGCGCGAGGGTAACCATGAGGAGATTTATCGCAGCTTCAGTTACGGCAACTTAGTCGACTTACATATGCTGGATACGCGAGTGTTAGCCCGCGATAAGCAGCTCGATTATGCCGATTATATGGATGCCAGTACGGGCGCCTTCGATGGCGAGCGTTTCCGCGCCGATGTGACATCGACTTCGCGCACTATGTTAGGGCTGACCCAGTTACTTTGGTTACAGGGCACCTTATTGCAAGCCACGGGCACTTGGCAGGTGTTAGGACAACAGATCCTTATGGGTAAGATGTCTCTACCTGCGGCGATTGCTACCCAGCAAATGAGCATTCCACAATATGCCATGCTTGGTGCGTTGGCGAAGTTAGCCGCTCGCGCTGCGGCAAATGATCCAACCCTAACGGCGGCGGAATTACAGTACTTGCAGGCCAATCAAGCCCTGTTAACGCCAGAAGTGATTGCCCTGCTGCAACTGCCATCAATTCCCTATAACTTAGATGCATGGGATGGTTATGCCTATGAAAGGGAAGTGATTTTAGGCACGGCTAAATCGAAAAATCACAACCTAGTCGTGATTGCCGGTGACACCCATAATGCCTGGGCGAATGAGCTTAAAGATGTCAACGGCGATACCGTTGGGGTCGAGTTTGCCACAAGCTCAGTGTCATCACCTGGTTTGGAATATTACTTAAATCTCCCTGCGGAACAGATCCCCGCGACCGAGGCGGCGATCGTCGACTTGGTGCCAGATCTTAAATACACCAACCTTAAAGACCGCGGCTTTATGACCTTAACCTTCACCAAGGAAGCGGTGCGTAGCGACTGGCATTATGTCAGTACGATTCTGTCGAAGGAGTTTGAAGAGTCGAGTAGCCGCAGCTACAGCGCCATGACTAAGGTCGGTGAACCTATTATCAACCCTGTGAGCTAACTTAAGCGTCAAACTTAAGCGTCACACTTTGCTTTGAGCCTGTGCTCGTTCCTTGTTGGCCACCTTTGGGTGGCCTTTTTTGTCCGCTTTTTGTTAGTTCCGTCCTAAAAATGCAAAATAAACGGCCGTTCACCTGCAACTTATGACTATAACTGCAGCACGGCGGTTTTTTTTGGTATAAAATTCGCTCCCAAAATTCGGCGGCTGCCTACACTTGCTAGGACTCTTATGAAGAGAATGCTGTTCTCGTGTTTTGGACGCCGAACAGACCTTACAGGGTAAAAGCTCGCGCTTTAACACCTAAAATCAATAATTAAGATGGGGATCGGTGTCATGTCTGAAAAATATTTCGTTACCGCACAACAACTGCTCGAAGATTCATTTTTATTAGCTTCACAGGTTTATGAGAGTGGATTCCGTCCGCAGTTTATCGTGGGTATTTGGCGTGGCGGTGCTCCAATCGGGATCGCGGTACAAGAGTTTTTCGACTTTAAGAAGGTTGAAACCGACCATATCGCCGTGCGTACCTCGTCTTACTACGGTATTGGTACCGACAAGCAAAGCAAAGAAATCAAAGTACATGGCCTGCATTACATTGTTGAAAATGCGAATGCTAGTGATAGCTTACTGATTGTGGACGATGTGTTTGACTCTGGCCGCAGCATCCACGCGCTGAAGGAAAAGTTAAGCCAACTGATGCGTTTAAACATGCCGCAGGATATTCGTATCGCTTGCCCTTATTACAAGCCAAAGAATACCGCGGTGCCTTTAAAGCCTGATTACTATATCCATGCCTCTGAAGACTGGTTAGTGTTTCCACACGAAGTGACGGGTTTAACGCCGGAAGAAATTGCCGAAGGTAAGGGCGATTTAAAAAATATTCAGCATCTTTTTAAGTAAAAAGAATCTGTTAATAAAAAGCGTTAGCAGTTTTTGCTAACGCTTTTTTGTTTCTCGGTTTTGAAATAGAGCCTATTGTTTTGGCCTATAAATCCATGCAGTTGGCATAGTAAGTGACAGTCGCCGGCCAGTCCGAAAACACGCCAATCACGCCGACATCTTTGGCGAGCACATCGAGCAGCTCATAGGTATCGCCTTCATTATCAATGGCATCTGTGATGCTTTGATAATACCAACCGCCGCCATCTTTCAATAATCCTGAGCGCTCTAAGCTCCAAGTGATGATCTTAAGTCCCGCTGCTTTCGCGGCTTTGGCATATTCCGATGGAATGATTTTTTTATCCGCATCTAAGGTCACTAGCACCCAGAGTGGTGGCGCGATAATCTCTACGCCCTGGGCTTTAAGTTCCGCCATTGAAGGCGACCAGCTGGAGGAGTCCTGTGGGTCGAACCCAGTGTGAATATCATATCTATCATCAAGATATACCGCTTGTTTGCCAAACTCGGGGGCGTTAGCAATCCAGTATTTTACATCTTCTAAATTAAAGGATTGGGGGAAGACTTGAGAGGCATCGACACCCGCTGCGGTATATTCATCGAGCATCTTCTGGGCGTACTCCTGCTGAGTAAAACCATCGAAGGGCATAGCCACGCTGGCGGCTTTTAGCTCTGGGGTCATTTTGACGCCAGCCTTTTTAAACATCTCAATACTCTCTGCGTGGGTCATCAGGGTACCGTTGCCCGCATAGAGATCGGTGCGCCACTTAGGCGTGGCATTGATAAATTCCTCGACATTGGTCGCCTTGGGATTCTCACCCTCCATCTTACCCTTTAACATTTTAAATTCGGCGAGGGTGATATCGCTGGTGCAGCAAGTTGCTGTGGCGGCGACGCCATTGGCCGCATCGGCGGGGGTAAAGGGGACTGAGCATTTGTTGGCAAGTTCGGGAATGGCCAAAATATTGGTTGTGCTGGCGAGATCGCACTGGGAGTGGCGACAGACTAAGGCTTTATCCGCGGTAAAAGTCACATCACACTCGACGATACCCGCGCCAGAGTCGATGGCCGCTTGGTAGGATTCTTTTGTGTGTTCAGGGAATTGCATCGCCGCGCCGCGGTGACCAATGGAAAAATCACTACGGTAGAAATGATCGGTTTCGCACTGGGCTAATCGGGTCTTTAAGCTGCTGTCCTGCATTTGGCGCACTAAAAACAGTGGTCGCTCACCGACTTGGGCTGGCACCATTTTCGCTGGTGGCGGTGTAGTCTCGCTATCTTTGTTATCGCTGTTACAGCCTGCTAGCAGGGCCGTGCTTGCCAATAGCATGCAGAGTGTTACTGAGGAGGTATTCATCATCTATCCTAAATTATGAATGACTTATTAATAGGGGCCCTCACACTCTAAAATTGCTATATGACTAAATTTACTTATTTTTATGACCAAAACAAGAAAAGATACCGTCCGCCAGCCGCTTTTGCGCTAGCTTGATACTGAGCTTAGGACTAAGATTAGGGCGAAAAATCATCTGGCAGGCGGGGTTATATTGGGATGCCTCGACTCACTGAGCCAGTTGAGCATGAAAATTTTCTCGTAAGCGATCTTTCTTTGCCGAAATCAAGTAAACTGCGCTCCTTTTGTTTTATGATGGCGTTTGTATCGCTTGATAAGACAAACGTGGCAAGCATCATTTAGGAAATAGAGCAGAATGAGCAAGGGTAAAAAATACGATTTTCGCGTCACTCAAGCTGAAAATGGTTGGAAGACAGAAATCACCCGTCGTATGACGTCGACTAAGACGGTAGTGTCGAAAAGCCATGACGGTTTTGCGACCGAGGCCGAGGCACAAGCTTGGGGTCAAGCCGAGCTGCAAGTGTTTTTAGGCACGCTGGCTGAGCGCAACAAGCGTCGCTCAGAGAAACAGGCTAAGGCCAAATTAGCGGCGGCTTTAGCGGCTGAAGCGGCAACCGATGCCGATGATTTTGATGATGAAGACGAGTTCGGCGAAGAATAACTCGCTCGAAGAAGACATCTCGAAACAAAATCCTCGAAGGCAAACTGGCTTGTGAGCCAATCAGCATTCAACAAAAAAGCGGACCCGAGGTCCGCTTTTTTGTTGTCTCACTTAAGATATTCCCTTAAGCGAGCATTAGGCAATGGAATTAGCCTTGGATCTTAAAGCTACCTTGCATAATCGCCCAGTGACCTGGGAAGCTGCAGAAGAACTGGTAAGCTTCAGTCGCGCTCATGCCCGCAGTGCTAAATTTTACAGAAGTTGATTCACCGCCACCCACTAACGCAGTGTGAGCGATAACACGGGTATCACCGGCTTTAACGTAAGCTGCATCGGCGCCAGCGCTCATACCATCGGTCGCAACGGCAGACATATCAGCGGCTTTTGTTAACACCCAGTTGTGGCCCATCGCCGCTTTTGGCAGTGTGCCAGTGTGCGTTAGCGTCAGGGTCACTTCTTTACAAGTAGCGGGAACAGACAGCTCTTTAGTGTCAAATTGCATAGCGTCAGTCGCAGCAATTTTGAGTTCACATTCGTTAGCACTCGCTTGGCTGGCGACTAATAATCCTAGGCCAAGTAAGCTAGCGCTAGTCATATTACGGAAAGTGGTGCTTTTCGCTTTCATCTGGTACTTCCTTATTCTGAACAAGGTGGATCGAGCCGATGTGACTCGAGTATTCGCTTGCCAGCATAGGCTTAATTCATTAAATGGGAATGAATTCGATATGTAAATTATGTATATACAACTTTAGGGTGAAATAGGCTGAGTGCGACAATTTGCCGCACTCATGGGGAATTAACGCGGCAGTTCGTGGCGGTAGGGAATGGCACGCTGAGCGCCGTCGCGGGTCACTGTGATCGCGGATGCGGCATTGGCAAAGCCGACGGCAGCGGCAATCGACATGCCCTCACTTAAGCCCACGACTAGGGCGCCATTGAAGGTATCACCAGCGGCAACCGTATCTATGGCTTGTACTTCAAGTGCCGGAATTAACCCGGTAAAGCCTGCGCTACTGATAAACGCACCTTTACTGCCTAAGGTAATTACCACAGTCGTCACCCCTTGTTGATGCAGCAGTTGGGCGGCTAAGTTGGCATCTTCTTCACTATTGACCTCAATACCCGTTAACGCTTCGGCCTCGGTTTCATTCGGGGTAATAATGTCGACCCACTTAAGGTAATCTAGTTGTGAACTCACGGCAGGCGCGGGATTCAGCACTGTGGTAATGCCTAGGCGTTTGGCAGTTTGTAACGCATGGCTCACCGTATCCATGGGCGTTTCGAGCTGGATCAGCATAAATTGGGCATTGGCAAACAGGGCATAATGCTGCTCTAATTCGCTCGGGGTGAGATGGGCATTGGCACCCGCGGCGATCCCGATGGAGTTCTCCCCATTATCGCCGACAAAAATCAGCGCCGTGCCCGTACTCATATTGGCGACTTGGGTAATACCTTCGGCCTTAATGCCATCCTTGAGCCAGCTTGTACGCATGTCATTGCCGACACTGTCTTGGCCGAGATGGCAGATAAATGCCACTTCCGCATCCCCTTGGCATAAACGGGCACAGGCTACCGCCTGATTCGCTCCTTTGCCACCGTGTTCCAAGCGATAGGCTCGGCTCATTAAGGTTTGGCCGGGAACGGGCAAATACTCAAAGTTCATCACATGATCGGCATTCGCACTGCCGATAACGAGGATCTGGCTCATGGAAGGTTCACTCTTAAGTTTATCTGCGATTGAGATAGGTTGGTGTGTAGGCCGCTAAGCTGTCAACTAACAAGTCAACAAAGCCCTGTCTATCAATGCCGAAAAGCACTGTCGCATTGGCGAGTTTGCCTGTCAGTTGATAGCGGTCGACTACCGTCATCCCCAGTGTTAACTCGCTTTGGGTTTCAATGCCGACCCAGCAGTCTTGGGCATCAAACAGTGCGGGGTTGAGTAACCAAGCGATAGTGCAAGGGTCGTGCAGCGGTGCACCGACAAAGCCCCATTTAGGATCTCTATGGTAAATCATAAAGAAATCCAGCAACTCGGCGACACACTTAGCCACGGGATTAGGAATAGCACGAATACGTTCGATATCTTCATCCATGATCTGTGCCTGATGGGTGACATCGAGGCCGCACATGGTGATGGGAATACCGGATTTAAAGACGATATCGGCCGCCTCTGGGTCGACAAAAATATTAAACTCGGCGGCGGGCGTCCAGTTACCAACCCCTGCGGCACCACCCATTAACACTATGCGCTCAATCTTGGCGTGTAACTCGCCGTGGCTGGCGAGTAGCAGCGCGATATTGGTGAGCGGCCCAGTAGGCACTAATGTTACTGACTTATCGCTTTGGCGGATTTTCTCGGCCATCAGCTCGACCGCATTCACGGCTTGAGGTTGAAAACTCGGTGCAGGCAATGCCGGGCCATCGAGCCCAGTTTCACCGTGAACGTTGTCGGCAATCATCAATTCACGGCTTAAGGGTTTAACCGCGCCGCCCGCGACCGGAATATCGCTGCGATTGAGCAGAGTTAAGATCCGCAGGGCGTTATTGAGGGTTTTATCTGGGGTTTGGTTGCCGGCGCTGGTGGTCACGGCCAGTGGGTTTAGCTCTGGATGGGCGAGGGCTAAAATGAGCGCGATAGCATCGTCATGGCCGGGATCGCAATCCAAAATAATCGGGCGACTCATACTGTTACTCCTTTAAACAGCGGGAATGGAAACGTAGAATAGCATGCTCAAGTTTGCAGGCTAGGATGTGGCCGAGTCTTTCGGGCAAACTGTGAGCTTTTTCTGATTTCTATCAATAAGCTGCTACAATAGCGCCCCGCTTTAGGCAGAATCAAGTTCTCTAATGCCTTACCGATCATGGAATGATAAGGAAGTTCTGGCGTGTTGATGAATCGCAGTCAATTAACCTCGAGTGCACCCACGCGTTTTTGGGGTTGGTTAACAATACTGTTGACCTGTGTCCCTCTCCTTTTGATGAGTGTTGCCGCGCTGTTCCTCTGGGAAGGGGCGCAAAAGTGGTTTCTGGTCAATCAGTTGCTGGAGCGTGGCGATGTGGCCATAGGTAGAGTGATTGAGACCGCCTATCGCAGTGAGCGCAGTTCGACAGGCGTTTATAACCAAAGATTGATTTGCTTGGTTGAGTATCGCACCGCCGAAGGCAAGCTCGTTCGTCAATGGGAGCTCGATGGCGTGAATTGCCAAGCGACCTATCAATTACGGCCGCCGCAGGGCGACACCCCTGGCGCATTAGTGCCCAACTACGGGCAAAGTGTTGTGCATTATCTTCCCGAGGCGCCAACACGGGCGAGCGCCGATCTCGAATTAACCCGCGATCGCGCCAAATTGGACTTCGGCTTTGGCATCGCAGGTATATTAGGCAGTTTGCTGGTCGGTTATTTCTGTTTGACGCTATTAAGGATCCGCTGGGCCGAGTCCCGTTATGTGCCAACACTCAAGCGGTTAGGGCAGCAACAGGATTACACCGGGATCATTTGTTTGCTTGAAACCTATCGCCAGCATCCTGCTGCGAATATCCTAGTCTGGGAAGCGGCTGAGCATATAGGTCATTGCCCTGAGCTCTATCCGCGTTTGGTCGATTTATTCGAGCAAATGCAAACTTCACCGAGCAAAAAAAAGCTGGAGTCGGTAGATGAATCTATTGCGATGATAAGCTTTTATCGCTTGAGTTCATTAGGATTTCACGACTTAGCGCTGGCGATGCTCGCCCGTAATAATAAACAGGCGCTGTCGGCTAAAACCTTAGCCAGCTTTGTGCTGATGACGCGCACTAAGCAGTTGCCCTTTGCATTGGAATTAACCGCAGAAAAGTTAGCGGTATTGAAGGCGCTGTGTGAGGCCAAAGCGCTCAAATTCGGCTTGGCGGATGAAAAGCAATGCCACGTCGATTTTACTGTGCACCTCGATTATTTACTCTACTTAGTAACATTAGTGCTCGACAATACCGCACTGAACCGCCAAGTGGGGCAGGCTATCGGCCCAGTTCAACGGTTGATCTTAACAGCCTTAAAACAGGCAATGCCATTTGACGCGCTCAGCCAAGACTGTGCGCAGACACTGGATAAACAAATTCAAGTGCTCTTAACCCGTTTAAATACGACTCTGGGTTTTGAATACGAACTCAAGCCGCTACTCGAGTCGATATCAGGCAAATTAGCACAACCCAATCAGCAACCCGCGTTTTCAGTAACCAAAGTATCAGCAACCAAAATTTCAGCAAATACAGGGAAATAAGTAATGCAGTCTTATCCTATATCACGCCCCTTGGCATTGGTGGCCGCCTTAGTGGCGTTACAATTAACCGCCTGTAGCCAACCTAAGCCCGTCGCCGTAGTCGAAAATGAAAAGGAATCCTTGCTGCAATTTGATAACGGCAAGCTTATCCAGTTTAAGGAAGAGGCAAATCCGAATTATCGCCATATTCCCTGCGATTTACCCGCAGTTGAGACTGTGGTGACCAACAGCACGGCCTTCGCCGCATTAACTCAGTCGGGTGAGGTGATCACTTGGGGCGATAGTTTTGCTGGTGGTGATAGCCGTGAAGTGACTGAACAACTTAAGCAAGTGAAGCAAATTGTCCCGGTTAAAGACGGGTTTGCCGCGCTGCGTAAAGATGGCACTGTGGTCTATTGGGGCAATGCGGGCAAGTTGAGTCTGGACAAGGCATTGCAAGCGCGCATGACCAATATCACTAAGTTATTCGCTAACCGAGAGGCCGTAGCCGCCCTCGACGCCAATGGTAAGGTGCATACTTGGGGCTACGGGCCTTACGGCGGCAATAGTTTGCAGGTGCAGGATGAGTTAGTCGATGTGGTCGATATCTTTGCTAAAGGGCGCAGTTTTATTGCCCTGAAAAAAGACGCCAGCGCCGTAGTTTGGGGGGAGGTTGAAAGTTCGACCAATATGAAGAAGTTGCAGTCGCAGCTGACGGATATTAAACATATCGAATATTTTCAAAATACCTATGCCGCCTTAAAAAAAGATGGCTCAGTGGTGAGTTGGGGCTGGCGCAGTGATGCTTATCCTATCCGCAGCGCGCTTAAGGATGTGGCGAGTCTCACGGCAAACAGTTGCGCGTTTGCGGTGTTAAGTCCAACGGGTGACGCGCATTTCTGGGGCGATGGCATTAACTGTGGCGTCGATTGGATCAAGAAAACCGATATCACAGGCGTGAAAGAGATTATCAGCGTCGGCACGGGATTCTTGCTACTGCGTGACAACGCCACGCCGCAAATTCTCGCCGACGATACGGATTACGCCTATCTGTTTGGCTTTCATCAGGCTCAGGAGATCCTCGACAAGTATTGGCAGCAGGGCAGCAAAATTACCCTAGGTAAGTCCTCCTTTGCCTTTACCCGCCCCGACGGCAAAGTGGTACCCGTCGGTTATCGGGCAAACCTTAAAAATGTCGAGCAACTGATTGAACGCATTCCGCGCCTCACTTGGTTAGCGCAGGCAAATGATGGTTTTGTGGGGATCAGTGAAAAGGGAGAATGGGTCTCTTGGTCGATGAATCTCGGAATGTTTGATAAATCGCCGGTACAACCTGCAGATTCCTTGGTGGTTAAGCCGCTGGAATTTACCCTCGCTGCCCAATGTGAGACCCCGGAGCAACGTCAGGCGATTTTGAGTCAGGCAAGGCCGCAGCGGAAAATCAATTGGTCATTTGAATAATTCATTGTTGGGCATGTAGGGCATACCTCAGCTGGTGAAGATCCATTCACCAGCTTTTTTAATCCCTCATAGCCCCTATCTTCAGCTGCTATTTACTGTTTTACAGTTGTTATGACTGTATAAGTATCATTTTGTTTCGCTTTTTAACTGTTATCTTATTTACATCTTCGCTAGAATGCTGGATGTTTTCTATGCAATTTCATATGTCGTATTAACCCATAACAATGCGATACAAGGATGATAATAATGAAATGTATACCCCATATGCAGATGAGGTTATGGCAGGGTGTGAGCGTATTGATGCTATGCAGCCTAATCGGCTCCGAATCCGTTGAGGCGAAATTGGATATGCCTCGCCATGAGAGCAGTGCTTCCCATTCCCATGTGCTCCCCGTTTTTAGCCAGCAATTAGGGTTTAACCTGCCAGAGGGGTGGCGCAAAGCCTACCATGAAGAACGTGCTGGCATGTTTATGGCGGAATTTGTGCCGGAGCAGGAGGCGCTCAATCAATGGAGTGCGCTGTTTTGTGTGCAAGGCTTTAAGGATATGGCCGAAAGCGTCAGCCCCGAGCAGTTTTTAGATGCGATGGCCGAGACTTACCAAGCCTCCTGTGACGGTGAAGTGGTTTATCAAAAGCTGGGGGATACCCAAGTGGACGGTCACGACGGATTTCAAGCCATTCTTGGTTGTACTACTATGCCGAATGTCCATGGCGCGACTCAATTTAATCCGACTGCCTTTACCTCTCATCCCCAGGGCGAAATTGGTTATTACACAGTAGTGAGTGGCGACAAAGATTTGTATTTGCTGCATAAATCGATGCGTGGTGAGGTGTTTTCTGCCGATAAACCTCCTCTACAAGCGGCCAACAGTGCCGACTTTATCTCAGCCTTGGCGCCCTTTTCCTTAAAGTAGTTGTCAGTCGATAGACGGATGATCATGGACTTTCATCCGTATAGACGTCTATAATGCGCGCGCTCAGGCTTGATATGCCACGAGCCTTGTTGGGCGTTAACTGGTTTTTTCGCCCTATGAACCTCATTTTTAGTCAACCTTCTGTGGTGCTTGCGATGCATTCGTCGCGAGATAATCGGGAAGCCAGTGAAATTCTGGCACTGCCCCCGCAACGGTAAAAGGTGAGAGACGACCGCATTCGTTAGATAGCTCAAGATGAGCCAGAGAATCGAGTGTGCAAAGGTCAGTTTCGCGTTTATCTCTCGTTGAGATAGGCATAGCCTAAGTCCGGAGACCGGCCCTAAAGGTGTTTTTGAGATTTCGGTGGGCAGATCTCAAAATGCGATAGTGACTGTCAGTATTTGTTACTGAATCAACGGTATCGTGGCGCCAATGCCCCGTTTTCCTTGCAGGAGTTAAAGGTAAAATGGGAACACATCCAACTAAAATCGCGCTGCTGATCGGCAGCCTTTGCAGCTTTTCTGTTATCGCCCCCGCCGTGGCGGCCGATGATGCCAGCGTCGCCAAAGTCGATGAGCATATTGTCGTCATTGGCCGTTCAGACAAGACCCCCTTAAATATTGCCGCCAATGTGAATGTGATTGATGCCGCTGCGATTGAGCAGAGTGGCGCAACCAGCTTGACCGAAGTCTTACGTGGTCAAAGCGGTATTCAGCTGTCCGACAATAACATTGGTACTAGCTTTGCGATGCGCGGCTTTAGCGCGAGCTCTGCGGTTAATAACACGCTGATTTTGCTCGATGGTCGTCGCTTAAATAATATCGATATCGCCGCCCCGAGCCTGAATGCGATTCCACTCAATTTAATTGAGCGTGTTGAAATTCTATCTGGCAGTGCCGGCGTGCTCTATGGCGACCAAGCGGTAGGCGGGGTGATTAACATTGTGACCAAGTCGCCTGAGAATACGGGCGGCAGCGTGCAATTATCCGGCGGCAGCTTTAATACCTACGAAGGTCGCGGCGATGTGTCGGGCGCCATCAATAAAGATTGGCACTATTTCCTGACTGGTAGCTACAACCAAGGCGATAACTATCGTAAGCATAATGCCAATGAAACTGGCTCTATCCTTGGCCGTATTCAATATAAAACTGCCACAGATTCTTTCTTCGTTGAAACCAGCTATTACGATGATGACCGTGAGAATCCAGGTTCGTTGACGGTAGAACAGTTCAAAGAAAATCCACGTCAGTCTTCTAATAGCAGCGAATATGTTCATGAGATGACCACTGCGGCGCGCAGCGGTTATCAGCATCAGCTTAACCCAAACTGGGCCTTGGCGGCGGATCTGGATTACAGCGATACCTTAGTGAGCTCATTAAACTGGGGAGCGGGCAGCCATAATACTCGCTCGCTGCTGATGTTTAGTCCTAAAGCGCTCGCAACCTACAGCACTCGTCAAGGTGAGCTAAACCTAGTCACAGGTTTGGATATTAGCCGCGGTAAGGCCGAGTTTGACTCTATGGCGCGCAGCAACGTGCAGGAAATGCAAAGTGCTTACCTGCAAGCCACAGTGCCATTAAGCCACACCTTAAGCTATGTGGTGGGCGGACGTTATGCGCGGGTGACCGACGATTTGGTCGATGGCAATGTGTATCCAAACGGTATCGATCTAGATGAAGATGCGACCGCATTCGAGTTCGGTTTAAATTACCGCCCGAGCGCCGAGCACAGATTCTATCTGCGTGGTGATGAAAACTTCCGCTTCGCTAAGGTCGATGAGCAAGCTTACACCCCGAAAGATGTGTATGGTTTAAAGCCGCAGACGGGCCGCTCCTACGAGGCGGGTTGGGATTGGACAGTCGCTAGCCAAAGCCTGCATGTCAGCCTATATCGCCTCGATTTAGAAGATGAAATCGTCTTCGACCCAAGCGCTGAAAAACCTGTTGGTGGCAGCTTCCAAGGCGCCAACGTCAATGCCGATGCTTCACGCCGCTATGGCGCGAGTGCCGATTGGGATTGGCAGGTCACTCAAGCCCTAACCCTAGGCTTGGAATATAACTATATCGATGCCGAATTTACCGATGGGGTGAATGATGGCAAGCAATTGTCTTGGGTGGCTGAGCATACGGGACGCGGTTATGTCAGCATGGATTTTGCCGAGCATTTCCAAGTGTTTGCCGAGGCGATTTACACGGGTGATCGTTTTATCGAAGGCGATAACGCTAACGAAGGCGATAAATTATCTAGCTATGTTTTAGGTAATCTGGCCCTGAACTATACCCGTGACGCTTGGTTAGCGAGCCTGCGTATCGATAACCTGTTTGATAAAGAGTATGTTAGCTCGGGTTATTACGGTGGCATTTGGGGTGATAGCTATTACGCTGGTCGCGGACGTGATATTCGCTTGACTGTGGGTTACCGCTTCTAAGCTTGAGAGTAATCGTTCATTTATATAAGGCCAGACTTAGTCTGGCCTTATTATTTCTGTTGTTTGGCTATACGCAGAGAAAAATCCATTTTCTCGGTGTATTCTTTATAAGTTCGCCCTATATTCAGATAGCCTAAGTCGTTGCTTGTGCTGTAGATCACTGCATCTAAAGCATAGTCACAATTATTCTACGACTTAGGGCTGAAATTCTTTGTAGTTTGGGTATGATGTGAGCGGTATTCGAATCATCTTATAGCAAATTAACAGGTGTAAAGTGTCTTATGACAGATCTTGAGCAACAGGTTTTTACTCAAGTGAGAGCCATCATAGCGAATGAAGAGCAAGTGATCGGTCGCCGTGGGATCTTAATTCCACTCAAAAAAGCGATCCTTGCCGAAGGCGACATTCGTAATGTGATCGATATTATTTCGAGCGATCCCGCATTAGCTGCCCATATGTTGATGCGCAGTAATTCGGCGCAGGCTTCAGGCGTCGTAAATCCTAAATCTCGTTCCTTAAAAGACGCCCTGATCCGTTTAGGCCAGGTCAATATTTATCGTTATGCCTTCACCTTCTATTTGAAAGAGCGCCTCGATGAATTACCCCAACCCTATAAGAAATTAGTGCAAGGTTATTGGAAACTCACGGAAAATATTGCTACCGATGCGGTCGACAGCTTAGTCGATATGCCGGATGTTGAAGTTGATCCCGATGAAGTACAAACCTTGGCGCTGTTTAGCGTATTCGGGCAAATCATTGCCTTAACGGCCTTTGCATACTTAAATGCCAGCTCTGAGCAATCTTTCCCGTTAAGCGTGATTAAGTCATTGATTGATAATCAGCAGCAGACCTTAACCATCGAAGCCTTTGAGGCTTTAGATCTCGATCAGGATCTGCGCCAAGAGTTTATGATCGCCCATAATCTGCGCCAGACCCGTAATCAAAATTCTCCCGGGTTGATTCTACGCCGTGTGCTCTCGATGCGCGGCATGTTACTCAACCCGCTCTAGGCATGTGCCTTTAATAAAAAAGCCTGCGATTGCAGGCTTTTTTTATTACTGTTTTTACGACTTAATTGGATTTCTGCTGACGCGCTAAGCCTTCGCTTGCCACCAGTTGCAGCCAGTTTTGCACTAAGGCCGAGTTCGCGCTGTGGCGGCGGTAGGCACCGAATAGTGGGCGTTTTAAGCCTTCTTGGCCGAGTTTAACGGCGGCGAGGCTCAAGCCATGTCCCTCATTGATTGACCAGTTGGGCAGGGCGGCGATACCGTCCTTACAGGCGATGCGTTGCAATAACATCATGGTCAAATCGCAGGTCTTTTGTTCACCCGCCTCAACACCTGCAGGTTCTAAAAAGTGGCGGTAAATATCTAAACGCGCCAGTGGTACTGGGTAGCTGATAATGGGTAAGCGAGCCAATTGCTTAGGCGTAACATAGGCTTCTTTCGCTAAGGGATGATCCTTGGCAACCACTAACTTCACTTCAAAATCAAACAAATGCTGATAGGCGAGCGAGTGCCCCGGCACGGGATCCGAGGTCAGCACTATATCGAGTTCGCCCATTTCTAAGGCATTGAGCGAATCGAACAGATGACGGCTCGACAGATCTAACTCGGCCTGCGGATGATCTTGCCTAAATTGTTCCATCACTGGCATTAACCAGCGAAAACAGCTGTGGCATTCAATCCCCACTCTGAGTTGATTGGTCTCTGTCTCTAGGCCATTTTTCAGATCCGTTTCCGTCTCTAACACCTTAGGCAGGATTTCTTCGGCGAGGTGCAACAGGCGTGCGCCTTCTTGAGTAAAAGAGAGCGGTTTGCTTTTACGCACAAAAATGGGCGAGTTAATTCGTTGCTCTAACTCCTTAATTTGATGGGAGAGAGCCGATTGAGTGACAAAACGTTTTTTGGCTGCGCCCGCCAAGCTGCCACTTTCCTTCAGTGCCATTAAGGTTCGCAGATGTCTTAGTTCGATCATGATCACTCCAAGTGAATTTCGCTCATGTTGTGCTTGAAATCAATTCGGTTGCTGGCATAGAGACTATCACAATAAACTTCTAGACGTCCAGACGCCCATTGTGATTTATCTAGGCTTAAATGCGAAAAATTGCCAAGAAAACACCATCAGCTGGGTGCTAGTGCCGAATATGGCTTATCTCAAATAAAGGAAGATATGGTATGCAATTAAACAGTCTTGGTTTTCCCCGTATCGGGCGTCGTCGTGAACTGAAATTTGCCCTCGAAAAATACTGGCGTGGTGAGAGCACTCAAGCTGAACTGCATGAGGTGGCCAAGGAGTTACGTCGTACCCATTGGCAATGGCAAGTGGCCGCAGGGATCGAGCAAGTGCCAGTGGGTGATTTTGCCTTTTACGATCAAGTGTTAACCCTGAGTGCGACCCTTAACGCTATTCCAGATCGCCACCGCGGCGAGGGCGCTATCGATCTTGATACCTTATTCCGCGTTGCCCGTGGCCGTGCGCCAACTGGCACCGATGCGCCAGCCTCTGAAATGACGAAGTATTTCAACACTAACTATCACTACTTAGTGCCAGAGCTTAAGCAAGACCAAGTGTTCTCTATCGCCTATGAGCAGTTTTTTGATGAAGTGGCCGAGGCACAGGCGCTGGGTTATCAAGCCAAGCCCGTGTTGTTAGGTCCTGTGAGTTACTTGTATCTGGCCAAAACCGTGGGTCAGGATTTCGATAAACTCAGCCTATTGCCCAATCTGTTAAAGGCCTATGCCGACATTCTTGCGCGTTTTGCCGCGCAGGGCGTGACTTGGGTACAGCTTGAAGAACCTATTCTGGCGCTTGAATTAACCGCCGATTGGCAAGCGGCGATTAGCGAAGCTTATCAAGCGCTTAAAACGGCTCAAGTGAAGATTTTACTCACTAGCTACTATGGCAGCATTAGTCATCATCAGGCGCTGGTTTCCGCGCTGCCAGTGGCGGGGCTGCACCTCGATTTAGTGACTGCCCCTGAACAATTGGCCTTGTTTGCCAATGCCTTAAGATCAGACCAAATTCTCTCTGCAGGCGTAGTAAATGGTCGCAACGTGTGGGCGGCAGAGGTTGACCTGATTGTCGAGCGTATCGGCAGTGTTGCCAGAGACTTAGGTGCGCGCCTATGGATTGGCTCTTCCTGTTCACTGCTTCACAGCCCTGTGGATTTAGAGGTGGAGACAACGCTCACGCCGGCACTACGTCAACAGCTTGCGTTTGCTAAGCAAAAGCTGTTGGAGCTGGCTAATGTGCGCCAATTGTTACAGGCTCCTGAGTCTGTCGCCGCCAAAGAGATAGTTAACACTTGTTTGGCACGTCGTGAGGCTAAAGCACTGGCGGCGGATGCAAAAGTCATCGCCCGTGTGACTGCGCTGACCCAAGCCGACTATGAACGTGTGAGCGAATTTACTGAGCGCCAAGCGGTACAGCAGCGCAAGTATCGTTTGCCATTACTGCCCACGACCACAATTGGCTCATTCCCACAAACGCCTGCTATCCGTGGCTTACGTAGCCGCTGGCGCAAAGGGGAGCTAAGCGATGCCCAATATACCGAGCAGTTGCAGCAAGTGACCCGCGATACCATCGACCGCCAACTTAAACTCGGTATCGATGTGCTAGTACACGGTGAGGCCGAGCGTAACGACATGGTGGAATACTTCGGCGAGCAGCTCGAAGGCGTGGGATTTACCAAAAATGGTTGGGTGCAGAGTTATGGTTCTCGCTGCGTTAAGCCGCCATTGATTTATGGTGATGTGAGCCGCCCGAAAGCGATGACGGTAGAGTGGGCCGAATTCGCCCAAAGCCTGACGGACAAACCGGTCAAAGGCATGCTAACGGGCCCTGTGACGATTCTACATTGGTCGTTTGCCCGTGAAGATATCAGCCGCGATACCATTGCCACCCAATTGGCGCTGGCTATTCGTGATGAAGTGGTGGATTTACAAAATGCGGGTATTGGCATTATTCAAATTGATGAACCAGCCTTCCGCGAAGGTTTGCCATTAAAGCAAAGCGAGTGGCAAGCTTACTTAGATTGGGCTGTGAATGCCTTTAAACTGAGTGCAGCGGGTGTTGTGGATGAAACCCAAATCCACACCCATATGTGTTACAGCGAGTTTAACGACACGATCGCCGCCATTGCCGCCATGGATGCGGATGTGATCACCATCGAGACCTCGCGTTCACGCATGGAACTGCTCAACGCCTTTGAAGATTTTGAATATCCAAATGAAATTGGCCCAGGCGTTTACGATATCCATTCGCCAAATACGCCAAGTGTGGAGGCCATGGTGCACCTTATCGAAAAAGCGGCGCAAAAAGTGCCAGTACGCCAGCTGTGGGTTAACCCCGATTGCGGCCTTAAGACCCGCACTTGGGATGAGGTAGAACCTGCGCTGAAGAACATGGTGGATGCGACCCGCGAACTGCGTCGCCGCCTTGGTTAATTAAATCAACAAATGAGAGGGTGATGTCTTATAGACAGTGGAGAGGGATACTAAGGTATCCCTTTTAATCAATGAGTTGTGAGTTATGCAGTCGCTACTTTAGTAATAGCGCCACACTGAATAAGGCCCAATCGTTGATTATGTGTGCACCTGTAGATACTAAGATGTTTTTTGTTTTCAAGTAGGCGAGTAACAGTACGATTCTCGCTGTACCGATCACAATCAGGCATTGAACCCAATTCCATTGATACGTGGGTAAATGCGCCATGCCAAACAATATTGCTGAACCTATCCAAGCGATAATAATGGCGGTCTTGCGTTGAACGCCAAAATGAGTGTGGAGCAACCACATTAAGGCTAAAAATGGAAAGACAGTGATAAGCTCTTCACCGAAAAGTTGCGGAATGGTGCGCAAAAAGAATTGTAGTTTTTCCCATATTTCCTGATGACGGAGCAGTTCAAAGGCGGGATTGGCTGTTGCGCCCACTGTGTCGACGACTATCTTGCCGATGACTACAGTGATCACTATGTTGAGGATGGCAATTAAAAACATCCATCTAACCGCTTTTAAGTCAAGCTTGTCAAAAATTAATCGCCAATGTTTACCCACAATAAAGTAAAACATACAGAGAGGAATACCTGGAAAGAGAAAGGCATTTACCCAATCTCTCCCAGGATATTGGCCGAAAGGATAAGGAATTACCAAAGTGATAAAACCTAGTATTGTCCCTAAGACTAACAACGCCCATTGACCAGCTGTTAAGCTGATTGGCTTGCCATTATAAAATGGGAAGTCATTCATCGCCTTCATACTTTGTTCCTGCACGCTGGTTAATATCATTTGCTACCCTTTATTTGATTACAGCTGTGGTTATTTACGTCCACAATCGAAAGCGGGCGAGTCAGTGATTGTTTCGTATTTACCATCAAAAGTGACTACTGTAAGGCACTTATGCTGTGACTTATTCCACCAGTAACCCCAGATGCGGTCTTTACCTTTTTGAGATTTGATGAACTCGTAACCATGATTTTCCAGTGCTCTCTCTCCACCGCTAGCTCTTCCCCCAACAAGATTTTGAATATCATTTGAGTTGTTAGCATTGTGGCGCTCACTGTGGTGCCTTGCTTCATCTGTATTCTCGTCATCACAAAACTTGTTGTTCTGGTGATTCGCATAAGAAGTGTAGTGGCCGTCCTTAGTTGTGACAGCTATACAGTTTTGCTTCTGTGGGCTCCACCAATAGCTGACTTTACTCGAACCGAGAGTTTTAGTGCTACGGTGGAAATAGCCTAGGTCTTTGAGCTCACTCTCTCCTGCATTAGCGCGCAGTCCAACAATGCCATCTAAGCTATTTGAGTGCCTATTGTGCTCATGCCTATCCTGTTCATGTCTATTATCGTGCTCGTGTTTATTATCACTCGAGTGGTTAGATGATGAGTTACCGCATACTGCCGAGGGTTGATTCATTATGGCACTATAACGCCCGTCTTTTGTGGTGACGGCTATACACTGTTCCCTATGTTCATTCCACCAATAGGTAATAGAGCTGTTCGAGATTTTTACTGTTTTTTTATAGGTATAGCCGCGTTCTTCTAGCTGGTGTTCACCGCTGCTTGCTCTTATATCAATGAGATCATCTAAGTGTGAGGTTGAAGCCGCTTGAGCCCCGAGTGAAAGCAAGATTAAACCACCACAGCCTATGCTCTTTAACTTTTTCATTTTGCTTATCCTATTAATATCCAAAATATTTTATGAAAACTGATGCCTTGCCGACAGCGGTAAATCTTTGAGTCTGACGTAATCATGCATGAATTTTCAAAAATATCAGGGTTAGTCATCGTTGATTGAATATCTATTCGTAATTATCGATTAATTACCTGGTAACTTTAGTTCTTAAAAAACTTTTTTGTAGTTTATTTTCACAAAAATCAGCATTTGTTCACAATTTAAGCTGAACTGTGTAATTTTGAAACATTTTCGCTTGAGCAGTTTAAAAAGTATACGTATGGTTTGCTTGGTCAGATATTCAATAAAGGTAATTTATCATGCAAAAACAAACTGGATTTACCCTGATAGAGTTGGTCGTTGTGATCATTATTCTTGGGATCCTTGCCGTCACGGCTGCACCAAAATTTATTAATTTACAATCTGATGCGAGAGAATCAACTCTTCAAGGGATGAAGGGGGCATTGCAAGGTGCAAATTCATTACTCTATTCAAAAGCAGCAATAGCGGGACTAGAAAAGGCTAAGGCTCAGATCGTGACATTAGAGCCAGGGGTTATTGTCATCGCCGATTATGGTTACTTAGCGGGTAACAGTTCTGTTGGAATTATTGCAGCAGACTTACAAGATATATTAGATGTGAGCTTGCAGGAGTTAAGTGATGATACCACTACAGTGTCCTCGGAAGATTGGGGGATCCGTACTATTAACGGAACAAGTTTTAAACTGGTTACAAAGGGAAAAACCGCTGATAGCACAGTATCTAATGCATGTTATTTAGTCTATGAGGCCGCAACAGCAACTACTTTACCTCAGTATACGGCAGTTGACAGCGGTTGTTAGAACCTGGTGCCTTTTAAAATTGCGTTGCATATTTATTCATCTTGGTGCTGAGTGAAGTTTTTGTGGTAAGTCAGTTTTTTGATGGTTATTTATACAGTTCCAAGGAGTGGAAATGAGTTAACTATGGGATGTTATTCTTCTTTTGGGGTTCCAAATGCAAACACGTTATTTATCTATTCTACTGTTACCTATTGGCATCATATTAGGAGGATGTGGTGGCAGTGAAACAGGCGCTGATCCAGTTAAGCCTGCTCTACAGGACGTTGCTTATGTTGTTAGTGATGCAGCCCTTCGCGCGTCTAAAGAGTTGGCCGAGCGTGTCAATATAGGACTCTCGCTCTATGCTGCATTTGGCCCTTCAATCGAAGAACACAATGGTAAAGCGATTCTTGACCAAGCTCCCTACGACAGCGGCCTAAAGTCACCTGTAATTTACAACACTAATGGTATCAAAGTGATTACGGGAGTGGAGTTGCCATGTGATCGTGTGACAGAAGATTGGAGTGATGACAGTAATATTATTACTTGCCTGGACAGCAAAAATAACAATATAGGTCGGTTAGTTGTCGATGGTCAGTGGGGGAAAGTAAGGGCATCAATAGAAGGCGCTCAAATTGTGCAAGACTATCAATTCGTGACAGACATTGAGTGGGTTGCAGGCACCCTTGTAGATGATTCACAGATTGTCCTCACCGTTGACTTAGGTGGAATTATCCTAACGGGTGATGAGATTCCACAGGTCAGCGAGTTATATGGCCGAATCATCAATCTTAAAGATGGCCAGCAAACGGAGAAGTTCGATGAGAAGTTTGAGTTCCAAAAGACTTAATCAACCGAGTTCATTAAGGCGCTATTTTATTGTTCTTCGCACACCTTCTCTGACGGAGATTTTAGGATTTAAAGCTGCGGGTGTTAGTTTGCTAGCAGGATTCATATTCTTAACATGCGTGTACTAGGCCATGCGTTTAATGCTTAACCTTAAGCTAGCGTTAGATATTTTGGATTTAAATCAGCTCGCTATATTTACGTAGCTGCAGAGAGGCCTGTTCATGAGAATGCTCCATTTGATGGTAAAGCCTATACCGCAAAGCAATTCACCAGCGACTTCCACTATGTGAATAGAGCTGCAACAACATGACTTGTAAGAGTTATGTCGTTCGATTCATCAATAAATACAGAGATATCATTATGAAAAAATCAATTGAGAGCCTCATTGTAGGCTTAGTTGTTGCCTGCTCGATTTTGGGCTCATTTCTAGTCAAAGCTCAGGAGCTAGACACGTCAAAAGAGATAGGAGAATGCATTCTCTTAGCAGCTGCTTTGGGGATGGAGATAGATAATCAAACTGAATCAGACTCTTATGGAGTCATGGTAGGTGAGTTGGTTTATCTGCATTATTACTTTGAAACAGGCAGAGCATTGACTCAGTCATACAGTGACAACCTGTACTATGAAGAGACTATCCAAGGAGCCATTAAAGTTGGCGCCGATATTTCAATTCGTTCATCAGAAGATCTATTGCTCAAGATGTTCTATCAAGATATTAAACCAGCGATAGATAGTACCTGTGGGGATTTAGCCGTAAAGGCACACAAACAATTTTTGCCGATAAATAGGAGTTAGCTATGACGAGAAAATCTCGATATAACTCAAAATCAGCGATGAATATTGTAGATATGGGGATGGCAAAGCAATCCCCCCTTTCAACTTTGACCTTTTCTATACAAGTAGTGATAGATTCAACCGATGGACTTGGTATTTAATCCCTTTAAGGCCAGTCTTTATGCTCCGCATAACTTATTATTCAAAGGCTGTTAGTTAAACATCATCTCGGGCACATGCTCAGGTACCACCAATTCGCCTGCGGTGAGCTTGATAATCTCCTCGACACTCACACCTGGCGCACGTTCTAGTAGATGAAATTTGCCTTCTTTGATTTCGATAAAGGCTAAGTCTGTCAGTACTTTTTTGATACAGCCCTTACCCGTTAGCGGCAGGGTGCATTCAGTTAATAGCTTAGATTCACCGTGTTTTGAGGCGTGGGTCATGGTCACAATAATATTGTCGGCGCCGGCAACAAGATCCATGGCGCCGCCCATGCCCTTGATCAGTTTGCCCGGGATCATATAAGAGGCGATATTGCCCTGAGTGTCGACCTCAAAGGCGCCTAATACGGTGAGATCCACATGGCCGCCGCGGATCATCGCAAAGGACTCGGCCGAGTCGAAGAGGGCGGCGCCCCTTGCCATAGTCACGGTTTGTTTTCCTGCATTGATTAAGTCGGCATCGACCTCTTCCATGGTCGGAAAAGGCCCCATCCCTAACAGGCCATTTTCGGATTGCAGCATCACTTCAATGCCTTCGGGAATATAGTTGGCCACCAGTGTGGGGATACCAATGCCGAGATTCACGTAATAGCCATCTTTGAGTTCTTGGGCTACGCGCTGGGCGAGTTGTTCTCTTGAAAGTGCCATAACCAAATCCTATTTGCTGGAGGGACGGGTGGTCAGTTGCTCGATACGTTTCTCGAAGCTGCCTTGGATAAGCCGGTCAACATAGATGCCGGGTGTATGGATTTCATCGGGATCTAATTGACCCGGCTCGACAATTTCCTCCACCTCCACCACGGTTATCTTGCCCGCGGTGGCGGCAAGCGGATTGAAGTTACGGGCGGTTCTGCGAAAGACTAAATTGCCGAAGGTGTCGGCCTTCCAGGCTTTGACTATGGCAAAGTCGCCTGTAATGGATTCTTCAAGAATGTAATGGCGACCATTGAATTCTTTGACTTCTTTACCTATTGCGACGTCAGTGCCATAGCCTGTTGCGGTATAAAAAGCCGGAATGCCCGCGCCCGCCGCCCGCATTTTTTCCGCCAGCGTGCCCTGCGGTGTGAGTTCAACTTCCAGTTCGCCAGACATCATCTGCGCCTCGAAGTTGGCATTTTCACCCACATAGGAGGCGATCATTTTTTTGATCTGTTTATCGAGCAATAAGATCCCAAGTCCATATTCCGTGGTACCGCAGTTATTGGAGACGACGGTCAGGTTTTTGGTGCCCTTGTGTTTGATTTCTTTGATGAGATTTTCAGGAATACCGCAAAGGCCAAAGCCGCCCGCAATCACCGTCATCCCATCTTCGAGTCCCGCTAACGCATCGGCGTAGCTGGTAACCACCTTATTCAATCCAGACATGGAGTGCTCTCTTACGCTTGCTGAAAGTGTGGCGCTTACTATTACCCAATTTCTCGGGCGCTCCTATGGTACTAAGGTGCCAAATAAAACCGCGGCCAATTGCCATATTCTAGTGACATTGAGTCTGGGGCGTTGAGGATGGGCGACCCGCTATGCCTGTGTTCAAGGCATGGATAAAGGACTGTGACTGGATTTTAAAGCATCGGGAGACAAGCAATATGGCGGTTGAACACTCAAGCTTAAAGGGCAAGGTAGGGCTGATCACCGGCTCCACCAGTGGTATTGGTTTAGCAACGGCCCATGTGCTGGCGGAGCAAGGTTGTCATCTGATCCTGCACGGGTTAATGCCAGAGGCCGAAGGGCGGCGCCTTGCGGCGGAGTTTGCCGAGCAATATCACATCCACACTTTCTTCAGTAACGCCGATCTGCGGGATCCCGAGAGCATCCATGCTTTTATGGATGCTGGCGTTAAGGCGTTGGGCAGTATTGATATTTTGGTGAATAATGCTGGTATTCAACACACTGAAAATGTCGCGCATTTCCCGATTGATAAATGGAACGACATTATCGCCATTAACCTATCCTCGGCATTTCATACCATTCAACAAGCCGTGCCTGCGATGGCCGAAAAGCGTTGGGGCCGAATTATCAATATCGCCTCGGTGCATGGCTTAGTGGCCTCGGTCAACAAGGCGGCCTATTGTGCGGCTAAACACGGGATTGTCGGCTTAACCAAAGTCGTGGCTATCGAGTGCGCCGAGCAGGGAATTACCGTCAATGCGATTTGCCCTGGCTGGGTGGATACGCCGCTGATCAACAAACAGATTGAGGCCATCGCCAGTAATAAGGGCTTAAGTTACGACGAGGCTAAATATCAACTCGTCACGGCAAAACAACCCCTGCCAGAGATGCTCGACCCACGTCAGATTGGCGAATTTGTGCTGTTTTTATGTAGCAGTGCGGCGCGGGGAATTACGGGCGCATCGCTGGCCATGGACGGCGCCTGGACCGCGCAATAGGTTAACGCAATCGTTTTTAGCTCAACAGGTTAGTATTACTTTAGCGTCTACTTCTAAAGACCCATATCCGTTTTAAGGCGATTCACCTAGGTTTAGTTTGATGTCTATTTTCAAACAAAAATAACCTTAAAGGTGATAACAATGAAATGGAACAAATCGTGTCTCGTCGCCCAATTTCTACTCCTTGTAATTGGGCTTTTTTCATCTCTGACGTACGCCGGAAGTTGGCAACAGAATGTGGCCATTGGTGGTTTTAACAAAGTACATATCTACACTCCGGATACTGACGCTAAGGTGGGCGACGGTAAGGCCTTGATGTTAGTGCTGCATGGCTGCGTGCAACCCATCAACAACTATCTCACTGCCAACCTTGAACAGGCCGCAGAGGCTCACGGTATGGTCATTGCCGTACCCGATGCGATGAATAAGGCGGGCTACAGCTGTTGGTCCTATTGGCAGGGCAGCATTAATCGGACATCGGGGGATTATAAAAATCTGATTAATTTGGCCAATGCCCTGTCGGGTGATGTAAACCGTCATATCGACCCGAATCAGGTGTATATTGCAGGACTCTCCTCGGGCGCGGCGATGGCAATGCAAACTGCCTGCGTGGCACCCGATGTGTTTGCAGGGGTGGCCTCAAGCGCGGGGCCAAGCATAGGGACGAGTTCGAATGGGGCGATCTCTACCTGTGAAACCGTATCGACATCTACCTTTAAATCACGCTGTGAATCCTACGCGGGTAGCTATAAGAGTTATTTGGGGACTCAGTTAGCCGTGATTGGTCATGGTAAGGCCGACACTACGGTCAACACTTGCTATAACCAGCAGAATGCCGATGGTTTTGCCACGGTTTATGGCGTGACTAAGTTAAGCGGAACTAATGCGTTATCTGAAGGCGCTGGACATACGGCATCGGAAACCCTGTGGAGCAACAAACGGGTGGCAATGTTGTGGTTCGATGGCTTAGACCATTCATGGTCAGGTGGGGCGGGCGCATCGGGGGATTATGTCGCCGACGACAGCATTAACTTTGCCACCTATTTAGGGAAGTTTTTCGCTGATAATAACCAAAGGGTAAACCGTAATGCCTTGCCTACCCTTGCCAATGTCACTGGCGCGGATAACGCGGGCGTGCTGACTGTTTCTGGCATGGCTAATGATAGCGATGGGTATGTCGCGCAGGTAACTATGGGCATTTATTTGCTCGACGGTGCGGGCCAAAGCCTGATCGGCAATGTGAGTACCACAAGCCTTGGTAGCGACGGCAGTTTTCAGCTATCTAGCCAGAGCTTGAGTGATGGCCTGTACAAGCTGGTGGTACAAGCAAGTGATGATGTGTCTGCGCTTAGCGCGCCAGTGGAGTTAACCGTACGTGTTGGGCCTGAGCCTGCGAATGCTGCGCCAGTACTGAGTAATATTCAGGTGAGTGTTTCAGGACAATGCGCATCGGTGACAGGCTCGGTTATCGATGCAAACCAAAATTTAGCCTCGGTGACCGTTGGTTTTAGTTCTGGTCAGCAAGTCAGCGCGAGCATTAATGGCACTCAATATAGCGCTCAAGGTTGTAATTTACCGGGCGGTGCGAATCTTGCGACCGTGATTGCGATGGATAGCACGCAACTCTCTAGCCAAGACAGCATTAACTTTACTATCGATGCGGGCGTGACGGGGGATTACAACACCCATATTAATCTTGGTCATATCACTTGGGGTGTAGGTTATTCCGCCTGTTATCTTGCCTTCGGTACAGGGCAATTTACCATGCGCGAATATGCGGTGGGCAGCTCGCAATGTCAGTGGGTTGCCGATGGCAATACTAGCTGCGCGGGGCCTTCGCAGGTATGTACAGGTAGCACCGGTGGCACCACTGAGCCTACAGATAGCGACAACGATGGTATTAGTGACAGCATAGATAACTGCCCTAATGTCGCCAATGCGGATCAGGCGGATAACGATGGTGATGGTATCGGCAATGCGTGCGATACCACGCCTAATGGCGATACTTATCAATGTACCCAAGTCACGGCGACAAACTATGCCCATGTCACGGCGGGGCGCGCGACCAGCAGTGGCGGTTATGCCTACGCTAAAGGGTCGGGTCAATTAATGGGGCTTTATAACACCTTCTATAGCAGTACTTTGGCCAATACTGCCGCCAATTACTATGTGGTTGGTAGCTGTCCTAACTAAGTGAAAAGGTTGATTAGGTGAAAGCCCTAACTGGGTGAGCTCGGCTTGATAACAAAGGCGAACCTTATGGTTCGCCTTTTCGCATTGGCTTGGGTGGATGACGGGAGCGACTACTGACAGCAAATAGCGCATTATCCTGTAAATTCTAAGCAATGCCCTGCATAGCACTATTCAGCGAAAGCCGTCTTAAATGATAAGATAGGCGCCAGAATTTTTATGAGGTGAAAACTCACCTAGTGAAGACGTGGCAATTTTGACCTAACGCGCCGCGTGATGAATGCGGTTATTCGATGTATTTATTTGATTATGTTAGGTGTATTTCTATTCTGTCGTCCTAAATGGGGCGTACACCCTTATAGATTTGAGCATTACTGGAGACAAAACTCATGACAAACGCGAATGTGGATGCCACGCAGTTAACGACTAAGCCATCACAAGATGGTTTTTACATGCCCGCCGAATGGGCGGCGCAGCAAGCCGTATGGATGATTTGGCCATATCGTCCTGATAACTGGCGCTCTGCAGGTGCTTATGCTCAAGCGACCTTTGCTAAGGTGGCCGATGCCATTGGTGGGGCAACTCCCGTTTATATGGGTGTTCCTCAAGCCTTTTTAGCAGAAGCTCAAAAAGTGATGCCTTCCCACGTGACTCTGGTCGAAATCGACAGCAACGACTGCTGGGCTCGCGACACTGGACCTACTGTGGTGGTTAATGCCGAGGGCGAATGCCGTGGTGTGGATTGGGGCTTCAATGCTTGGGGTGGTCACAATGGCGGTCTGTATTTCCCATGGGATAAGGACGAACAGGTTGCCGCACAAATGCTCAAGCAACATGGTTTTGCTCGTTATAGTGCACCGCTGATCCTCGAAGGTGGCTCCATCCACGTCGATGGTGAAGGCACCTGTATGACCACGGCCGAATGTTTACTGAATGCCAACCGTAACCCAGACCTGACGAAAGAGCAGATCGAAGCCTTACTGCGTGACTATTTGAATGTTAAGCAGTTTATCTGGTTGGAAGAGGGCGTTTATATGGACGAAACCGACGGCCATATCGACAACATGTGTTGTTTTGCGCGCCCTGGTGAAGTGATCCTGCACTGGACCGACGATGAAACCGATCCACAATACCCACGCTCGAAAGCCGCGTTGGACGTGTTGCAAAACACGGTTGACGCCCAAGGTCGCAAGTTAAAAATTCACCTGCTGCCACAACCGGGTCCTCTGTATTGCACCGAAGAAGAATCAAGAGGCGTGACAGAAGGCACTGGCGTACCGCGCACTGCGGGCGAGCGCTTAGCGGGTTCTTATGTGAACTTTTTAATCACTAACGACCGTATCGTCTTCCCACTGCTTGACCCTGCAACCGACGATATCGCCGCGCAAAAACTGCAGGAAATTTTCCCTGAGCACAAGATTGTGGGTGTGCCCGCGCGGGAGATTTTATTAGGTGGCGGCAATATCCATTGTATTACCCAGCAGATCCCTTCTGGAAAGTAAGTACACCAAGGAGAACAGTATGACGCTTGATGTCACTGTTATTGCACCACAATTGGTTTTCTGCGGGAGGGCGTAAAATGTTTGAAGTGACTGAAGTTTCCATTGCCGAGCTGCGTGAAGCGCTCGAATCCGGCCGCACGACTGCGGTTGAGTTGGTGAAATCCTATTTGGCTCGAGTGGCGGCTTACGATGGCCCTGCCACTGAGACTAAGCTGAATGCGTTAGTGGTGCACAATCCCGATGCGCTGAAAGAAGCCGAGGCTTCCGATGCGCGCCGTGCCCGTGGCGAAACCTTAAGCCCGCTCGATGGTATTCCTTACACCGCTAAGGACAGCTATTTAGTGAAGGGATTGACGGCGGCGTCTGGCAGCCCAGCATTTAAAGATTTAGTGGCCCAGTACGATGCCTTTGCCGTCGAGCGCCTACGCGCCGCGGGTGCTATTTGCTTAGGCAAAACCAATATGCCACCCATGGCGAATGGCGGCATGCAGCGTGGTCACTATGGCCGCGCCGAAAGCCCCTACAATGCGAACTATCTGACGGCGCCCTTTGCTTCGGGCTCATCCAACGGTGCGGGCACTGGAACGGCGGCAAGCTACTCGGCGTTCGGTCTTGCCGAAGAGACATGGTCGAGTGGCCGTGGCCCTGCGTCCAACAACGGTTTGTGTGCCTATACGCCGTCTCGTGGCGTGATTTCGGTGCGTGGCAACTGGCCATTGACCCCAACCATGGACGTGGTCGTGCCTTATACCCGCACTATGGCGGATATGCTCGAAGTGCTGGATGTGATTGTGGCCGATGACCCTATCACCCGTGGCGACCTCTGGCGCCTGCAACCTTGGGTTCAAATCCCTAAGGCTTCTAGCGTTCGCCCAGAATCCTATCTGGCACTCGCCGCCAGTGCCGACACCCTTAAGGGGAAGCGTTTTGGCGTACCACGCATGTACATCAACAAAGATGAACTAGCTGGTACCAGCGAAAACCCAGGTATCGGCGGACCAACCGGCCAACGTATCCATACACGCCAATCGGTTATCGATTTATGGGAAGCGGCGCGTAAAGCCCTAGAAGCCGCTGGTGCGGAAGTGATTGAAGTCGATTTTCCGCTGGTGTCTAACTGTGAAGGCGACCGCCCAGGCGCGCCGACCGTGTTTAACCGTGGCATAGTGACGCCCCAATTCCTCCATGATGAATTATGGGAACTCTCGGGTTGGGCGTTCGATGAATTCCTGCGGGCGAACAACGATCCTAAACTCAACAAGCTTGAAGATGTGGTGGGGCATTTGATATTCCCCCATGACCTCGGCACCTTGCCAAACCGTGAGGGTGACTTAGCCGCGGGCATGGAAGAGTATGTCAACATGGCCAAACGCGGCCTGAAATCCTATGACCAGATCGACAGTATTCCCGATGGTCTGCGTGGTTTAGAAAAGACCCGTAAGCTGGATCTCGAAGACTGGATGGACGGACTTAAGCTTGATGCCGTGCTGTTTCCGACCGTGGCCGATGTTGGCCCCGCCGATGCCCATGTGAATCCGGCCTCAGCCGATATCGCTTGGAGCAACGGGGTTTGGGTGGCAAACGGTAACCTTGCGATTCGCCATTTAGGCGTGCCGACTGTGACTGTGCCTATGGGCGTAATGGCCGATATTGGCATGCCTGTAGGATTAACCTTCGCGGGCCGTGCCTACGATGATAACAATCTGCTGAAGTTTGCCGGTGCGTTCGAGTCGACGGGCAATAAGCGTATGATTCCGCCGCGTACACCGCCGTTGAGTCAATAAGCTCTAAGCCGTAAGACTGAGAAATACAAAACGGGATGGGTAACAATACCTATCCCGTTTTTTTCGCGTTAATCTCTCATGCGTTATTTATCAAACCTATTCCAGCGTTAGGATTCTACTTTAACCATGTACCGCACTATCGAACTCATGCCTTTTGGTGTACTCAGAGCTAAAGGAAAGTCCAAAGTTTGGCAAACCTCATTGTCGATTCCCTACCTCGGGGGAGACTTTCAACTGGTTATTCATGGTGATGTTAATGGGCCTTCGGCCAGTCAACGCATGGCCCTCACATTACTTATCGAGCCAAGTGAGACGTTGCGCGATGAAATATCGACTAAAGTGGTCGAGTTTATTCATGCATGTAATATCGTGCCTGTTGATTTCAAGGTTGATGTTGTCACTGTATGGTCATTGCTCACTCCTGAGCTGATTGAGGTTCACACTAGTCACGAGTACGCCTATGGTGAGGGTGAATTGGGTACTAATGCTATATCAATTGGTTACCTTACACCTTGGACGAATGAACAATTAATCCAAGTGCCATTTTTAAATGGGAAAATTGGCGTGATTTATAGCGAGTAATTTGGGGCATAGCTGTATTTTTTAATGATGTCCACCCGCTAATGACTACTTAAAAATAAGCACCTACAAGCATATCTTGGGTGTAGGTGCTTCGAGGGAGAGTCTGAATAGGCGAGCTAGCGAGTGTTAGCGATTATGGGCTCAGCTAAAAACGCGGCAATCATACGGTAGGTCGCAAGGCATTCCTCCGAAACCAAATCCTGCAGCAGCATATAGGCGTGGATCATGTCTTCAAATTGATGGTGCTGCACCTTCACGCCAGCCGCCGTTAAGGCGTTGGCATAGGCAATGCCCTCATCCCGCAATGGGTCGCAGCCCGCGGTAAATATCAAGGTGCTGGGCAGTTTGGCGTTGAACTCGCCATGTAAGGGGGAAGCTTGTTTAACGCGCTCGGCATCCTTAGCCACCTCTTGAAAATACTGCTCGAAGTACCATTGCACCCTAGGGGTTTCGAGCAAGAAACCTGCGCCATTACTCTGATAGGAAGCGCTCGCCATAGTGTAATCCACGCTGGGATACACCAAGATCTGCTTGGCGATATTAAGCGTGTTGTCGCTTAGGCTGCGTTGGCTAAGGCTTGTGCAGAGCGCGCCACCTGCACTGTCGCCCATGATGCTGACACCTTGTTGGTATTGCACTTCAGTCAGCACACTTTGATAGTGGCGCAGGGCGTATTCGCAGTCTTCAAGTCCCGCCGGATAGGGATGTTCGGGCGCGAGGCGATACTCGATACTGATCACCACACACTGAGCGATGCTGGCAAGGTGACGACAGATAGGGTCGTACAGCTCCACACTGCCGCACATATGGCCGCCGCCGTGAAAATGTAACACCACGGGCAGGGCTTTGCTGGGCGCAGGGCTGTAAACACGGCAGCCAATTTCCCTGTCGCCATGCAGCGCATCTTTCACTTGCCATGCCTTATCGGCGATATAACTTACCTCAGGTTTAGCGCTCATCAGGGCGGCGAGTTTGTTCAAGTTTTCCCGCAGCAGCTGTGGGCTGTATTGAATATTTTGCTGTTTCGCGAGGGCGATATTCTGGTTCGCTAACTCAAGAAAATCCCTTAGCTTTGCTGAAGCGGTACCGCGTGGGGAAACTTGCATGCTTACTCCTTAGCTTGTCCGGTTTCGGGGAGAAAATAGCTGCCAACAAACACTGTGGCGCTTAACAGGGTGATCAGCACAAACGAGGCGAAGTAACTGCCTTGGTTGATATCCACGAGCTTGCCAAACAGCCATAGCACTAAGGTCGAAATCAGATAGCTGATGGACCAAAACAGGCTAAAAATCACTGTGATTTTTTGACTGGTCATCTTAGGTAGCTCGTGGGGAATCGAGACTAAAGCGGTGACGGGTAAAAAGATGCAAAAGCCTAAGACGATGGCGCACAGGGTTTGTAGCCAAGGCGCCGAGCCAAAGGAGAGCCCTAACACAGTCAAGAAAATCAGTAGGCCGCTGAGGCGAATAATCGGTAGGCGCAGGGGCTGTTTACGGCTATAGAGTATCCCCGCTATGGTGCCGACAATCCCAAAGCCAATCACCCACTTACTCTGGCTGATGCCCGCCAGCGGATAAAAGGTAAATAGGCAAATGTAAAAGGATAATAATCCCGAGTAGGTGAGGGCATAGGCCCAGTTAAAGCCGTCTTTTAAGCCATCGAGATAGGAGTATGAGGTGATGGCATCTTGCTGTGCATTGGCTTGATGGCTGGGGGCTTGTTCAAACTTTACCAATAACCACAGCAGCGCCAGTACCAGACTGGCCAGGGAAAACACCAACAGGCTTTGTTGCCAACCGCCGCTGATGGCATTGATGCTCGGCATGCCCCAAAGCACGATAGCCGTGCCCACATTAAAGGCCACTGCGTTTAATCCATTGATCACAGGGCGCTCTTCGGGGGCGAACCAGTGCATCACAATCGGGTTGAAATAGACAATCATAAAAGCGCCGCCCAGCCCCATTAAAAAGCGGCTCACCAGCAGTAACTCATAGTTCGGGGCGTAGGGTGTCATGATGCCCGTGACTATCAATAATGCCGCGACTAAAAACGCATACTTCACCCCAAATTTGAGGGTGAGATAGGCCGCGGCAAAGGTGCCGACAATTTTGGCTAAGGTGACTGCACCGCTCAGTAAACTGGCGGAAGCATAGCTCTCGATATGCATCGAGGCCATGATGTTATTCATACTCGCGGTGCCGCCAACCCATGCCATTGCAAATAAGACGTAACTGGTAAAAACCAAGCCTTCTACGAGATATTTATGGGTAATTTTTATCGGCATAGTTGTTTAAAACCTCGAGTCAATATTGGCCGTAGGTTAGCCGATGGGGTGGGATAAATAAGTACTACCTTAGTGCACCGTGCTGTTATCAAGTGTTTAACAATTTGTTTGTCTAGTGTAGTTTGGCTGGGTGTATACAGGTTGATTGGGGAATATCTTGCTGGCGTGGTTGTCTGTTGATACTTGGTGGATCAGCGTTATATCGATTGCCTATTTGGCTGTGCTGTTTATTGTCGCCCAGTGGGGGCAAAATCAGGCGATAGATCAATGGCGTAAACGGCCTTGGGTGTACAGTTTGTCCTTGGGGGTGTGTTGTACTTCGTGGGCGTTTTACGGCACGGTTGGGCAAGCGGCGACCACGGGTGCTTGGTTAGCGCCCATCTACATAGGTTCGATAATCTGTCTCGTGCTGGCGTGGCCTATGTTGATGCGCACGCTGCAGATCATCAAAAGCCAAAACCTGACCTCGATTGCCGACTTTATCGCCTGCCGCTTTGACCGCTCGCCTAAAATTGCCGCCAGTGTTGCCATGGTGTCCCTCTTTGGCACTATTCCCTATATCGCGCTGCAACTGAGGGCGATAAGCACCAGCTTCGACCTTTTAACTGGCACTTTTCAATCAGGGATCAGCACTGCGTTTATTGTTACTATCGTGTTGATTATCTTTAGTATCTTATTCGGTACTCGGCAGCTTTCGGCCAGTAAACAAAATCAAGGCTTGGTTCTGGCGATAGCCTTTAGCTCTATCGTAAAACTGTTTGCGCTCACCATGGTCGGGTTGTTCGCGACTTTCTATGTGTTTGATGGTTTTAGTGATTTGCTCGCTCGAGGTCAGCATTTGCCGCCGAGCTCTGAGGGCAATTCACTCTATTTTGTGCTGTCACAAATTCTGCTGGGTGCCATCACCATCTATGCGCTGCCACAGGAATTTCACATGATGATGATTGAAAATCATCATGCCAAAGAGTTAAAAGCCGCCCGTTGGATGGTGCCGCTGTATCTGCTGCTGATTAATGCCTTTGTATTGCCTATCGCGCTTGCGGGGCAGATTAGCTTTCCCGGCGGCAGTGTCGATGCCGACACCTATGTGCTGACCTTACCACTCTTCTATCAGCAGGCTTGGCTGGGGGTCTTGGTGTATATTGGCGGCCTTGCGGCGGCAACCGCCATGGTGATCGTGGCGGCGATTGTACTCAGTACCATGATTTCAACCGAGATTTTAACTCCATTGCTGCTGAGGTTGCCGAAATTTAGCTCGCAGCAGACGCCACAGCTCGCGGGGATATTGCTCAATTTACGGCGGATATCGATAGCGGCGATTCTGCTATCGGCCTTTGCCTTCGAGCGTTATATCGATCAGCAGAATCACTTGGCCAGCATTGGCTTATTATCCTTTGTGCTGCTGTCGCAGTTCTTTCCCGCCGCCGTAGGGGCGCTCTATTGGCGCCGCGCCACCACTCAAGGTGCCTTTTGGGGCATGTTGATGGGCAGTTTAGTCTGGCTTTATACCTTGCTGCTGCCCGCGACCTTCCCCGATGCTCTCTGGGTCACTCAAGGGTTGTTGAATATTCCATGGCTAACCCCAACCGCGCTATTTGGTCTAACAGGGCTGGATAATATCAGCCACGGCCTACTGTATAGTTTGCTTGCGAACGTCGGTTGTTTTGTGCTGATTTCGTTGCTGAAAGAGCAGAGTGTGGGGGAAGTGCTTCAAGCCGATGTGTTTGTTAACCGCAAACAGGTGGCGCTGGAACGGCACCTCTCGGTTGAGGATCTGGCGAGCCTATTACACCGCTTTATCAATAAGGAAGAAGCCGACGCCCTGCTGGCTAGGGCGAAGGTACTTGGTTCTGAATTGCAATTAGCCACACGGCGCGAGGAGCTGGTGGATTACACCCGCCTTAAGTTGTCGGGGGTGTTAGGGTCTGCCTCGACGCGGATGGTGATGAATGCCGCCTCACGCTCGCAGCAGGTGCCGCTGGAGGATGTGGTCAGCATAGTCGATGAGGCCAACCAGATCTTCGAGTTTAACCGCGAACTGCTGCAATCTGGGGTCGAAAATATCGAACAGGGCATTAGCGTGGTCGATGCCGATATGCGCCTAGTTGCATGGAACAAACGTTATATTGAGTTGCTTGATTATCCTAAAGATTTGGTAAAAGCTGGCATACCGATAGAGAAGCTGCTGAGGTTTAATATCGAGCGCGGCATCATTGTAGGCGATGAGGCCCATGAGCTGCTGGAAAAGCGCCTCGCCCATATGCGTAGCGGTAGTCCACATCATTTTCTGCGCACTATGCTCGATGGCAAAGTGCTGGAAATCCGTGGTCAAGCCATGCCTGGTGGTGGCTTTGTCAGTACCTTTACCGATATTACCGACCATATTCAGGCCGAAAAAGCCCTGCAACTGGCTAACGAAACCCTCGAAAAGCGGGTCGAAAGCCGCACAAGGGAGCTCGCTAAAGCCAAGGCCGAAGCCGAGGCGGCCAATAGCAGTAAGACGCGTTTTTTAGCGGCGGCGAGCCACGACTTAATGCAGCCCTTTAACGCGCTCACCCTGTTTACCGAGATGCTCAAACAGCGGGTGACGTCGACCGAACTCAAGGATCTCGCCACTCATATTGAAGCCTCCTTAAATGTGGTGGAGAGCCTGTTATCCGATCTGGTGGAAATTTCCCGCCTCGATAGCAGCAGCCTTAAAACCGAGCAGAGCCAGTTTGCGCTCAATGATTTACTCTCGACCTTAGTAAATGAATTTAAAGTACTTTCTGCCGAGCAGGGCATAGATTTTTCCTATCAGTTTTCCTCCTGCCTAGTGCAGAGCGATCAACGTTTACTGCGACGGATTATTCAAAACTTCCTCTCCAATGCGTTCCATTATTCCCCGGCTGGCGCGGTGAATCGGCAAACGCCGCTGCCGCTCAATGCCAGCGCGGCTCTGCCTAAGCTATCACAAGCCGATTTTGTGCCTAAGGTGCTGCTGGGGGTGAGGCGACTCGAACATAGCCTGCTTATCCAAGTGTGGGACAATGGCCCGGGCATACCTCAAGATAAACAGCAGGCGATTTTCGGTGAGTTTGAGCGCCTCGAACAAACGCGGGAGATCCCGGGGCTTGGGCTGGGGCTGGCGATTTGCGATCGCATCGCTAAGTTACTCGGGCTTAAGATTAGCTTGCACTCCGAGGTGGGTAAGGGCACCTGTTTTAGTGTTGAAGTACCGCGCGTATTCGCTCAGGCCAAACCCAGTAATGTGGTTAAGCTACGCAGCGAAGAGGAAGGTGTAAATGATAGCTTTAATATCAGCGTGTTAGTCATAGATAACGATGAGTTAATGCTAAAGGCCATTTCCTCATTGCTGTTAGGCTGGGGCTGCAATGTACTCACTGCTCGAGATAAAGCCAGCGCCGAGCAGCAACTGACGCAGCAGGTGTTGCCGAAGCTTATTATTGCCGATTACCACTTGGATGATGACCAAAACGGTGTCGATCTGGTGCAAAGCTTGCTCACTCATCCTGTGTTTAGCGGCCAGCGTCCGACCTGCATTATCTGCTCGGCGGATCCGTCTGAATCCGTGCGGCAACATACCAGCAGTGCACAGTTCAGTTTTGTGCGTAAACCCGTTAAGGCCACCGCCTTAAAACGATTGATTAAGCAATTGTCTTAACTCTGCACTATCGTGCTTCTGGCTTAATAAATACGGATAAAAACAGTGGTTTAGTGCCACTGTTTTCCTTTAGGTTTGGATTCTGGAGCCTAGGTTGGTTAGGCGCTGATCGGCGGTTTATCGTTGCTGGTTATCATCAACTGTTGGAAGACTAAGCCCGCCTGAGTGCGGTTGTAAACTTCGAGTTTGACCAGTATTGCCGACACGTGTTTTTTAACCGTGGTCTCTTTAATATCAAGGTCATAGGCGATCTGTTTGTTTAAGCGTCCATTGGCAATGCTGGCCAGCACTGTGTATTGTTGCGGGGTTAATTGCGCCAGTTGCTTCGCTAAACGTTGATGCTCGGCAGCGGTTTGCTGATCGATATTGATATCCGTGTGTTCCGGTAGCCAGACTTCCCCTTCGAGCACTGTGGCAATCGCTGTAGAGATCTGGGTTAAGCTGGCAGATTTGGGGATAAACGCACTGGCGCCAAAGTTAATGGCCTTACGGATAATCTCGGGCTGATCATCGGAGGACACCATGATCACTGCGATATCGGGAAAATGATTCTGTAGTAGGGTTAAGCCAGTAAAGCCCTCATTGCCGGGCATATGTAAATCGAGAAAGATCAGTTCAATATCAGGATTATTCTCAACGAGCGTAATTAATTCTTGAAAGTTTTCCGCTTCCAATACTTCCGCTGTATTCACATTTTTGAGAACAGCTTGCGTTAAGGCTGTACGAAATAATGGATGATCATCAGCAATGGCGACTTTTATCTGAGACATAATCCGTTCCCTTTATTTTTTTTAACCCAGTTTAATCCTATTGGAAATTAATGCTAGATAATATTTAAAGCCGTTAAACTAATAACCGACTCATGGGAGTCGGTTATTATTATGCGTCAATAACATTATATTCTAGAAATTATAGCCAACAGTGAGAGAGATAGTCTCTGGATCGCCATAATAACCAATTAATGTATTGTCACCGCCTAAACCTGGAATATATCCGCCATTACCATCTGGGGTGACGAAGGCATAGTTACCGACCAGATATTCTTCGTTAGTGACGTTTTTCCAATGCAGACCCGCGTGCCAATGGCCGTCGTTGCTGTACCAGTTTAAGCCGAGGTTGAGCAGGCCATAACCGTCCTGGCTCAACAGGTTGTTTACTACGGCTAAGTCATAGTCGCTGCGATAGTAATAGTTTCCGTTGGCCACAAAGCTGCCGATATCCGTGTCGATATTGTAGCTAAATCCAACGTTTGCCGTGGTATCTGGGGTGTTGGTGATAGTGTAAGTATCGCTGATGTCGATGCGGTTTCCATCGCTATCGTAGGAGATGACTTCCTCGAAGCTGGCATCGATTAAGCCCAGAGTCGCAAACAGATTCAATGACTCAGTCGCAGCGTATTCCACTTCGAGTTCTAGACCCGTGGCGGTCGATTTACCAATATTGCCTAGGCGTTGATTAAGATCGGACGCGTTTTCACCGGGTAATACGGTCACGAACTGCCTGTCTTTATGGTCTAAGTAGAAGGCTGTTGCGTTAACTCGCAGTCTGTCAAACCATTCACTCTTCATACCCAGTTCATAGGAATCAACGACTTCTGGGTCTACTGCGGGTTCTGGACCCGTTGCCCTTGGGTTAAAGGTGCCCGATTTGAAGCCCTGTGAATAGCTGGTAAAGAGCATCATATCGTCGCTGAGTTGGTACTCTAAACCTAAGCGTGGATTGAGTTTCGACCAGGTTTCTTCATCATCTAATACCTTAGGAATACTGGCGTTGATGGCATCTTCATCGCGAACATATCCTGGGATCCAGCCTGTTTCGGGGTAAAGCGTCGTAAACATGATGCCGTTATAGACAGTGGCATCCTTCGTTTCGCGGGTATAACGCAAACCGGCGGTCATCGACAATTTATCTGTGATGTCGTAAGTGCCTTGAGCGTAGGCGGCATAGCTTTCACTGTTGTTGCAACCACGAACTTCACGCGTTAGACCACCGTAAGCTTTGTAATATTCATACAGGATGGAATCGAACATCCCGCAGGAATCGCCTTTAAAGTAATAAAGGCCTGATACGAGTTTCAAGTTATCGCCGTCGTAGTTAGCTTGGAATTCCTGACTAAATTGCTCGTCATCATAGATAGCGGGAACGTCCAAAATACGCAGACTCGTGTTGTCAAAGTCGATGTTGGTGGGCGAATAGCTCTCGCGGGATGAGGTGACGGATTTTAGTGTCCAGTCATCGTTCAAGCCGTATTCAATGGTCAGCCCCCAACCTTCGGTTTCCACCTTGTTCCAGGTTGGCATACTGGTGTAAGAGTCGTATTTGCTGTCTGGCACTGGGGCATCTGTCAGGACACTGGGGAGCATACGGTAGCCGCCCTTTGAATTCGACTCATCTTTGGTCTTGTCGTAGTTGAGGCGCATAAACAGGTTGTCGGTTGGCGTGTATTCTAAGCTCACACGCCCCGCCATAACATCTTTGTTATAGTTTTCAGTATCTTGACCTGGTATCGCTGAGGTAATGAAGTCACCATAACCATCGCGATTTAAGCTGGCGAAGGCGCCGCCAATATACAGCTTGTCATCAATTAAAGGTAATTGACCCGCTATCTTGTAGTCTTGCTGGTTGTAGCTGCCGACGGTGGCATTGAGGTTTAACTCAGCGTCACCGCTCATCTTCTTAGTCACGTATTTGACCGCGCCGCCGATGGTATTTTTACCATAGAGGGTGCCCTGTGGGCCGCGCAGTACTTCGATACGTTGTACATCGAGGATATCGAGCACCGCGCCCTGTGGGCGGGCGATATACACATCATCGATATAGATACCGACGCCGGGCTCATAGCCCCAGAGCGGATCTTCCTGGCCGACACCGCGAATAAAGGCCGTGAGGGTAGAGTTAGTGCCGCGACTGGATTGCAGCGTGGTGTTGGGTGAAAATTGCTGGATTTCAGTCATCACGCTGATGCCATTTTCCGCTAAATCGTCAGCACTGACCGAAGTCACTGCAACTGGTACGTTTTGCAGGCTCTCAATGGACTTACGGGCGGTGACTTCAATGCGTTCTAAGGTGGCTTGCTTCTCCCCGGTGCTATTTTCATCCTCAGCAACAGCATATTGTGCTGCCAATGCAGATGAGATAGCTAAAGCAATGCAACTCATTTTGATAGTATTCTGTTTCATACAGATTTCCCGTTGTAGTATTTATTTTTTAAAGGTTGGTACTTACTACTATTTTTTTTGATTCACATTGACTCTATAGTAATTATTTAAAATTTAAATCGGTACTATAGTAGTATGTGTTTTTAACTCATTGTTTTTATTTTTATACCGATACGTTGAATATCGATACTCAGGGTTTATTTATAATTAAACCCTATATTCCCCAAAGATTGATTATTTCTGGCATGCTGCTGATAGGTGCTTTTAGTAAGAAGTCTCCCGTGTTACCGCCATTTTTAATATCCGGATTAACGGCAATGCCATGGCCCATATTATTTATTTCGACTAACGAAATAAGGTTATTGCCACTCGTATCGGACCAAGTGCTAACACTATAGTCGGCGTATTGTTCGACTCTTGGTGTTTTATTCGCTTGGGTCAGTTCGACCCACTGGGCCGAGAGTTGTTTGGCATTTTCAGGATTCACCACCACATCGTTTTGCCCAGTCCACACGGTTAAGGCGGGCCAGTGTTGTTGGTTTGGATGCACCTTTTTGGCAAAACTAACCAGTTCTTCAACAGACTCGGCGGGGCCCTTTTTCATGCAGGAAATGGCTTTGGTGAGGTTGTCGGCACAGGGGTAAGGCAGGCCTGCGATCACTGCGCCTGCGGTGAATACATCGGGATAATTCACCAGTGCGGCGCTGGCCATGGCGCCACCGGCGGACAGGCCAATCACATAGACGCGTTTCGCACCGGATTGGGATTGGGCTTTGGCTATCATGTTTTTCAGCGATAGCATCTCGCCGCTATCTATCTGAGTATCCTGTGCTGAAAACCAGTTATAACAACGCTTTACATTGTTTTCAAAACTCTGTTGTGGCACCAGTAGGCTAAACTTTTTCTCTTGGGCTAGGGCAGTTAAACCACTATTGTTGGCCAGTTCCACGCCATCCTGCACACAGCCATGCAGCAGCACTACAAGCGCATCTTGGCCTGGGCCTTCGGGCGATAAATAGGAGGCGGTTAACTCACCGGGATTGGCGCCAAATTCGCTAAGTGCCTGATACTGACTTTGGGCAAAGGCGGGGGTGAATAACAGTGCGCTGAGGCAAGTGGCGATGAGTGTCAATTTGCGCATAGGAGTGCTTCCAAGTTCATGATAGTGAGAACTTGCTGAATTTTGCGGCGCCTGACAATGGCACTTTAGTTCCAGAGCCTGATGATGCCCTGCGCTCGTTGGTGCTTTTTGATAGATGCCAATAAAGCTGGGGGCAATAACCCATCACAAATGACTTAAGTTCGTTTGCGGGAATTGTTACGGCCGTGTTCTCTGTTTCAAACTTCTACACAGATATTTGCAAATCTTTACCTGATATCGACATTTCCTTCGTCTACTGCGCTGAGCTAACTCTATATACTGATTGCACTATTTTTCCTCCCGCAAGATGCACGCTTGCGCCCATTGGCATTGATGGACACCTAGATTCAGATGAAAAAATCCTCAAAGCGTAAACTGATATTGATCTTAAGCGGTTTAGTCCTCCTTGGGGGCGGTGCTTATTTTCTGCTGCATAAACCCGAGGCGACCCCAAGCTATGTGACTGAACCCGTTAGGCGCGGCGACATTGAAAACTCGGTGCTCGCCAATGGCATGTTGCAGGCCTCCAAGTTGGTGAGTGTGGGCGCGCAGGTCTCGGGGCAAATTCAGAGTTTGCCTGTGGATCTTGGCCAAGAGGTGAAGAAGGGCGACCTTATCGCGCAAATCGACAGCCTTGCCCAGCAAAACAACCTGCAAAATGCGCTGGCTTCCCTTAAAAGCATTAATGCCCAGTACCGCGCTAAGCAGGCACAAATACGTCAGGCAAAACTCGAATACACCCGTCAGCAGGAAATGCTCGCCGATAAGGCTAGCTCACGCGCAGACTTTGAAGCCGCCGAAGCCACTTTGACGGTTTATCAAGCCGAGCTTGAGCAGTTACAGGCGCAAAAACAACAGGCTGAGATCAATGTCGATAGCGCCAGAATCGATTTAGGTTATACCAAAATCACCGCGCCTATGGATGGCACAGTCGTTTACTCTGCAGTTGAAGTAGGCCAAACCGTTAACGCCAATCAAACTACGCCAACCATAGTCGAGATGGCGCAGCTCGATACCATGACGGTTAAGGCGCAGATCTCCGAGGCCGATATAGTCAATGTGCATCCGGGGCAGGCGGTGTACTTTACGATTCTCGGTCGTCCCAACCATCCGTACCGCGGCACCCTAAGGGCAATTGAACCCGGTCCCACCTCCATGGATGGTGACGATAGCAATATGAGTTCCAGCGATTCGGACGCTATCTATTACCACGGCTTATTTGATGTCGAAAACCCCGACCGTACCCTACGCATTGGCATGACGGCGCAGATCTCGATTGTGCTCGCCAAAGCTGATGATGCGCTGTTAGTGCCATCGCAGGTGCTGCGAGCCAAGCCGCGGGATAAAGCGGCATCGGCAAGCGATCGCAAATCCCGTGGGCCACAGTATCAAGTGCCAGTACTGGTGAATAACCAAGTGCAATATGTGGATGTGACCGTCGGGATTAATAACAAAATCAATGCCGAAATCCTGTCTGGCCTGAACGAAGGCGACCAAGTGGTGCTCGGAATGCCCGCCGACGGTTCGACCATGAAGTTCCGTGGCCCACCAATGAGGTTTTAAGCGTGAGTAAGCCATTACTGGAAGTCTCAGCTTGCTACCGCAGTTTTCAGGCTGGTGAGCAACAACTGACTGTACTCAAAGATATTAATCTTTCCATCGCCCGTGGTGAGATGGTCGCGATTGTCGGCGCCTCGGGGTCGGGTAAGTCGACCCTGATGAATATCTTGGGCTGTTTAGATAAACCCTCAAAGGGCTCGTACTTTATCGATGGCCAAGATACCTCGCAGATGGATGTGGATGAACTGGCAAAGCTGAGGCGCGAGCATTTTGGCTTTATTTTCCAGCGATATCATTTGCTTGGCGATCTTAATGCCGTGGGTAACGTCGAAGTACCCGCCGTGTATGCGGGTAAAGATCGCTTAGAGCGTCGGGAGCGTGCGGAAAGCTTGTTATCACGTTTGGGTTTAGGTGAGCGCCTAGACCACAAGCCGAATCAGCTCAGTGGCGGCCAGCAGCAAAGGGTGAGTGTGGCGCGGGCGCTGATGAATGGCGGCGATGTGATCCTCGCCGACGAACCGACTGGCGCCTTAGATAGTCACAGCGGCGAAGAAATGATGCGTCTGTTGCAGGAACTGCACCGCGAGGGCCAGACCATCATTATCGTGACCCACGATATGCATGTGGCCCAGCATGCCGACCGTATTATCGAGATTAAGGACGGGGTGATTATCAGCGATGAGCCTAATCCCGCCTCAAATATTGCGCCTGCGCCTAAGACCGAAGTGATCCCCGCCAAGACTAAGGCGCGCGCCCGTGTGGCGGCATGGGACAGATATGCCGAAGCCCTGAAAATGGCGCTGCTGGCGATGTCGACCCATAGATTGCGCACCTTTTTAACTATGCTGGGGATTATTATCGGTATCGCCTCCGTGGTCTCTGTGGTGGCGCTGGGGGAAGGCTCGCAGCGGGAGATCTTAAAGAGCATTAGTTCGATGGGCACCAATACCATAGACATTCGCCCTGGCTCAGGCTTTGGTGATAGGCGCTCGGCAAGGGTGCGAACTCTGACCGCAAGCGATGCCAACGCACTGAAAAACTTACCCTATGTCGATAGTGTCACCCCGAGCATTGGCTCGAGTGCGACTGTGCGTTATGGCAATAAAGCGGTGACGGCAACAGTGAATGGCGTGGGGCCCGAGTTCTTCCGGGTTCGAGGCTATGAGCTTGCCCAAGGACAGTTTTGGGACGATGACAGTGTTAATGCGTTAGCCCAAGATGCGGTAATCGACGATAACACCCGCAAACAGCTGTTCCCTAACAGTAGCGGCGCTATCAACTCTGCCATTGGGGAAGTGATCTTCCTCGGGGATTTACCGGTGCGGATTATTGGTGTTACCCAGCCTAAGGAAAGCGCCTTTGGTAATAGTGATGCCCTCAATGTGTGGGTGCCATACACTACGGTTTCTGGCCGTATGGTGGGCAAAAAATACTTAGATGGCATTACCGTGCGGCTCGATGAGTCAGTGCCGAGCAATGCGGCGGAGCAGGGCATTATTAGCCTGCTGAAGATGCGCCACGGCACGCAGGATTTCTTCACCATTAACACGGATACCATTCGCCAGAATATCGAGAAAACCACCGCGACCATGACGCTATTAATCTCGGCGATTGCGGTGATTTCCCTCGTGGTGGGCGGCATTGGGGTGATGAATATCATGCTGGTGTCGGTGACTGAGCGTACCCGCGAGATTGGCGTTCGCATGGCAGTCGGGGCGCGCCAGAGCGATATTCTGCGGCAGTTTTTAATTGAGGCCGTGTTAGTTTGTCTGTGCGGCGGCGCGCTTGGGGTGGCCTTGGCTTATTTGATTGGCGTGGTGTTTGCCCAAGCGGGAGGCAGTTTCCAGATGATTTATTCGACGACTTCTATTGTTGCCGCCTTCGCCTGCTCTACCTTAATCGGGGTGCTGTTTGGCTTCTTGCCCGCTCGCAACGCGGCGCGTTTAGACCCTGTTGATGCCCTAGCGAGAGAGTAACTGAATGAATAATCAAGTTTTAACGCATCAAAATGAATTAGGCCGCCGTGTCTGTTCAACGCTCAAGCTCAGCGTGATTGCCATCAGCATCGCTTTGCTCTCGGGTTGTGGTGCACTGATGCGCTCCGACTTTGAGCCGCCTGCTTTACAGGTGCCAGAGCAGTGGCAGCACACCCAAGTAAATGGTCAAGTCAGCCTAGACCCTTGGTGGCAGAAGTTTAATCAACCCGAATTGAATCAGCTGATTAGTCAAGTGCTCAGCAGCAATAATGATCTGACGCTCGCCACCTTAACCTTGCAAAAGGCGCGTTTACAGGCGGGGTTAGCGCGGGATGATCTGTATCCACAGCTCAGCTCCAATAATACGGCCTCAGTGAATAAACCGCTGGAGGGCGGCAGTTCGAGCAAGGCATTTCAGGCGAACCTGTCGGTAAGCTATGAGGTGGATCTCTGGGGCAAAGTGTCGGCCAATATCGATCAAGCCCAGTGGACTGCACTGGCAAGTCTTGAAGATCGGGAGAGCACGGCGCAGAGTCTCGTCGCGACGACGGCGTCACTCTATTGGCAGATTGGTTATCTGCATCAACGGATTGAACTAAGCAATAAGAGTATTGAACACAGTCGGCAAACGCTGGCGTTAACCCAGCGCCAATATGCCTCGGGCGCCGTGACTGAGCTGAATGTGCTCGAATCCCAACGCAGTTTAGCGGGACAAGAGGCCTCTCACAGTCAATTGTTGCAACAGTTGGTTGAAGCCGAAAATGCTCTGGCGATCTTACTCAATCACGCTCCGGGGCAAGTGGCGGTTGAGATCAAGCAATTGCCGGATAGCGCTGTGCCAGAGATTGGTGTTGGCATTCCCGCCGACTTGGTCGGCCGTCGTCCCGATGTGAAGGCGGCCCTATATCAATTGCGCTCGTCGCTGGCCAGTAAGGATGCGACCTATGCCAGTTACTTCCCAAGCTTGAGTTTGACTGGCAGCGTAGGGGAGTCGACCTCAGAGCTAAAAGAGTTATTGCGTAATCCTGTGGGGAGTTTAGGCGCGGGCTTAGTGCTGCCCTTTTTGCAATGGAATCAAATGCAAATCAACAATGATATTGCCGATATCGACTACCAGTCGGCCATAGTGAGCTACCGTAAAACCCTCTACAGCGCCTTCGAGGATGTGGATAACGCCATCTCGGCCAAGCAGCAATACGCTTACCAAGGTGAGAAGCTTGAGCAGCAATTTAGCGCCGCCGCCCAGGCCGAAGCCATTTATGAGAGCCAATATCGCCATGGTGCTATCGGCATTCAAAATTGGATCGATGCGCAGGAGAATCGCCGCAGCGCCGAAGCCGCATTGCTGGAGAATCGCTATAACCAATTAACGGCTCAAGCGACGCTCTACCAAGCCCTAGGTGGGAGTGATATTGCGCCGCCGTTAGCGGATAACTGATTGAATCATTGGTAAATAAAAAACCGCGATGCCCTAGGCTATCGCGGTTTTTTATTATCTCGCTTTTATCTTAATGCGAGTCAAATTAGCTGCGCAGAATATGCAGTGGCAGGCTTAACATATCATCGCCCGTGCCCGCTAAGTGCCAGATGATACCGACTAGGGCGGCAACGGTCACCAGATACCAAATGGTTGAGAAAATCTGCCCATATCTGTCTAGCGGCAACAGGTGGCTTTGATGGCGGGTACGCCACTCGAACACTATCTCTAAGCTACCGATAAGCAATAGGAAGCCGAGTAGGGCGAGGCCCAAGGTATAGCTGATATACACCCCAAAGGCGGCACCAATCACGCAGGCGATTAAGCCCATGATGCTGTTCATCGAGAAGCTAATGCTCTTTAAAATATGGCCGCCATCGAGGGGTAAAATCGGCAATAAATTAAACAGGTTAAGTAGCGCGTTAAAGGCCGCGAGCCCCGCAAAGAAGACATTGTCCGTCAGGTGGTAAGCAATAAGCGAGCCCACAGACATCAACAGGCCGAAGGTTGGGCCCATAATCGAGATGACCACATCCTGCCAGCGGGTATTAATCTTTTCATCACTCAGCGCGAGTCCGCCCATAAAGGGGATGAGATATATCCCTTTGGTTTTCATCCCAAAATACTTCATCGCGCGGATATGGCCGTATTCGTGGAAGACCAAACAGGCGATAAGCGCCAGGGCAAATTGGAAGGAGAACAGCCAAGAATAGGCCGCCACACTCGCGCCCGCGAGCACAACTTTAATCACTTTGGCACTCTTGAGCAGCTTAAAGCCGAGGGAGGCTAGGCCGACAAAACTGATTTTTTGAGGGTTAGTCACAGGGACTTCAGGGGTTTGGCGCTCGATATCTTTCTCGGTGCGAGTGCCTTGGGCCATCACTTCCTCATCGACCAGCAGGCGGTAATCGAATCTAAAGGGCTGCCACACCACGTCGGTCTCGAGGCGTACTTGAATTTTGTGTTCTAAAACCTGTGTTTCGCCGGTATCGCTGGCCAATTGGCTCTGATGCTGGGTGAGTTCAAACTCATGAACTTTGAGGCCGCCATTTTCGACCGATGCGGCTTTTTGTGAGACTAAGGTATTGTCCCAAAAGAGTTGTTGCCAACCTGCGAGTGAGCCTTCCAAACGCAGCGATTTGCCTAAGCAGTCAATCTTAAGTAGTTCCAATTTAGGGTCCGTTTGTATGTGTATCCGAATGATGCCCAGCGATAATTTGGCATATAAATATCAATCGCTTTGGGCAAAACGGCCTGAGCCGTGTGTGACAAATTATGCCTGTGAAATGTGACTGAGGATATTAGCTTTTAGGATCATCTGGGTTTTTATTGTTATCCCAGACGATTTATTCGAGCCGTGTTAGTCATCTAAGCTGCGAACAATTTCCATCCCTTGGGCCAATGTGGTGAAGGCTAACTTGGCGACGCAGCACTGACCTATGGCATTGGCGTGCTTTTGTACCCATTTGATAAAGTCGGTAAGCGGCAATTTTTGCTCTTGTTTGAGCAGCTTAGGCAGTTCGCCTATGGGATCTTCGTGAATCGTGCTTGGGGTGGCGCGGATCAGATATTGGTTACCGAGACTGTCGAGTAACAGATCCGTGTCGATAAATTGATGCTGATACAGGCAGGCAAGCTCTAACCAATCCCGTTGATGGGCAAGGTAAAGTAGTTCGTCATTTTGAGTGAGTTTGACTACCGCAGGCCATTCAATGTCTGCCATTTTCACTTGAGTCATGCGCAATCCCGTAGGCGTTTTTATGTGCTTAGCTTTTAGCCGACAGAGTGCGTGCTAAAGAGCCATATTGAGGTCAGTATGCCACCGACCGAGGCGAAGATGAAAGGCGTTAGGGGATTTTCTCTGGCAAGTCTACCTAATGGGTGGAGCACGGCGAGTGGTGAAGCATTAAGACTAAGAGTTCACTCAATGGAATGAACCCTTAGCGGGTGTTGATGATTGCCCTGTTAATGGCTTGGCGTTTGTGGCTTAGGTTTAGCGTTGTAGTCGAAGTTAATCTCTTGATTAAGATTGGTTATCGAGCAAGTGCCGTGTTCGCGTGTGGTTCGGTGATTGGCTTGACCAATATGGAACTCGGCATTGAGGAACACATGCTTAATCACATCGATACGGTACTTGTCATAGTAGCTTTCGACCTCCAGCTTTAGGCTGTCGAACTCTAATTCTTCGCGGGAACGTTCACCTAAGATGCGATTCTTCTCGTCGAGCATCATCTTGATCTGTTCGATCATGATAGGGTCGTTCTGCCATTCTGATTTCGGCGGCAGTTTTTTCAGGCGAGCCTCGATATCCAGAGTGGCAACCACCATGGCATGAACGCTCTCCTCTAGCTGCTTAAGGTTTTGTTTGAGTTCGCCCTGCTCCATGGCGCAGTACACTTCGGTTTTGGTGCCAGCGGTAGCACCTATCACCACGGCGGTAAGGCCCTTTTCGGCATGCGCGACACCACCGACTAAGTCACCACGGCGGCCGCTTTGATCGCTGACAGTGAGCGTGCCTGCGGTTTTGGTATTGCTGTGCAATAACTGCTTAGTGATCAGAATATTACCCTTGGCAGTCAATTGGGAATATTGCACGAACTGGGCGCTAATTTGCCCCTGAGCCGTGATATTGGTGGAGAACTCATTGACTCTGACTTGGCGACCGATCACGCCCTTGCTTACCGTAATATCACCATCTGCCTCGAGGGTCGCCGAATCGACAAAACCCATCACGGTAATATCGCCAGAGCTTTTAACCATCATGCCTTCGTGCACATCACCTGTAATTAAAATACTGCCTTTAAAGTTGATATGGCCAGTACTGATATCCACATCTTTCAGTTGAAGCACATCGTCGACATTCATGCCTGTGCGGGTTTCAACCGGTTGGCCAGCCACTGTGGCGATCAGTTTATTGGGATCTTTCGGATGGAAGTCAGTACCAGTACCGGGTTGTAATACCAGATCTTTTCCCGGTTTTTGTTTAAGGACTTCGCCCCTAATGTTGTAGCCGGGAGAGCCTTCGGTCGCAGGATGCTTAATCATCAATAGATCGTTGGGTTTGACCATAATCATGGCGCCAAGGTTGCGCATATCCACAGTGCCGTCTTCCCGCTCCTGCGGCTGTAATAGTCGTTCACGGGCGAGGGATACCTTGCGTTCCAATACTGCATTTTCGCCATTTATCGCAGGTTTACCTTGGGCGATTTCACTCTGGCAGCTTTCGCCTGGCTTTAACTTGGTCATTTTTTGCAACAAAGCTTGGATCTTAAGCTTGCTTAACCCCATGCATACATTGTCTTTTTTGAGCTGTGTAAGGATTTCGGGCAAGTCGACGGCTTTGCCACCCCAAGGGGCGGTTAAGACCATAGTGGCTTGCATCTTATCTTGGCTGAGCTCGATTTTTACGCTGCCATCACGGCGTTCTGCCAATACGGCAAATAGCTCGTATTTACCATCCTCTTGATGACACAGGGAATTGGTTTGCGCGATCACTTTGTCTATCGCTGGCTCGAGTGGGAATAGGGGGGCAAACTCAGGCACGGACAATAAACGCATCACATCATCACGGGTAATAGGACCGTGTTCGTTCGGAATCAAACGTAATTCCGCCTTGGTTTTATCGCTGCTTAGCTCAAGAAGTTCAGGGGCCAACATAGAGCACTTCCTATCCATTTGTTTTATTTTTGTTTTAGTAGCCACCTGAGTATAACAGTAGAAACTTTGCTCAAAGAAGCCTTTTCGGCGCGAAAAAACGTAAATGTTGGTGTTTTGTGGTGTGCAGTCTATTTGTTGATTTTTAAATAGATTTTTATTTGAGATATTACCGATAACTTAGTGTTATCTTTGGTTTTTTGCGGAGGATTTAGCACGGGGATAAAATTAGCCGACTTTTAGATTTAACAAAAAATCAAACTTTACAACCGTGCTCACTATGCTAGGGAAGAGTGCAAAAAGCTAAAGCACTCGGTAATTCAGCGCTTACTGCATTTGATACCGTTCACAAAACCATGAAAATCTTATCTAGCCAGCGGAATGTGATTGGCTGCGAATCACTACTCTTTGAGGCCTTCTTAAGGGGATAAGGTTTCTATCCAGACGGGGGCTCATTAAAAGCTTCGAGTCATCTAAGTTTGGGCAAAGGTAAGCTAGGTGCTTTGCTTTAATTTGTGGGGGGGGAGGATTAAATCGAGGGGTTAGGATTAAATGTCTATGGCTTAACATTTGATTCCCCTTTTTTACTCACAGATTACACCCCCATGAGTCAGCTCAAATAGAGGTTCCTTATTGCTTGGCCATGTCGGCTTTTCTATGGGAGATTCAAAAGTCGTCAGCCAAATTTCAAGCTCACCTGAGCCTGCCAAACACCCCATATAAGAGAAACACATGCCGTCATTTATCATGTGACGGGCAAATTGAATTGCCTCTTCAAGAGAGCCTTCTTCCTTGTTATGGCCGAAGGTTTCATCGTCCCACACCCAGTTAATAGGCACCCCATCTTCATCACAAGCAAGGTATCTTACGTTCTTATAACCTTCGCTAGCAGCTGTTAATGAATCCAAAAAGGATTCTCTGATTTCTGAGAATCTCTTTTTAAATTCTTCAATGCCTAAATCTTTACTAATAATGTGCTTCATACTTGCTCTAGAGGTTAACGCCCCAATCACTGGGCCGGCGGAGTGGAGCAATTTTTGTGGTATAAAAGAGCGCAGCGACACCACAAATAATTGCGCAACGTAGCTGGCTCCGAGTGCATTGGCTTGTTATGCGCCCTAAGTGCCTATGGCTGTGAACTTCTCAACTTTAGCTTTTGCTAGTTTTTTTTCAATATCCGCTTTTTCAATTTGGAGTTTTTGGTGCTCAAGTCTTTTTTTCCACCTGAAATACAATCCCCATATTGCTTTACAGTCATCCTGTTCCGCATTGGTAAAAGGAAGTATCTTCGAAATTTTTTCTGCCTCTTCAACAAAGACCTTTCCTAGCGTGTGAAATGCCATACTATCGTCAGCAACGCCTGAAACGATATATAGAGCGAAACCTTCTATACCATTCATAAGCTTTCCAATTATTTCTTCTTTCTCTGACAGTTTTTTAAGATCGTCTTTATTGATATTGCTATAGTTTACTTTGAAACCATTTTCAGATTCCTCAATATAAGCGTCATCGAAGAACGTAATTTTTTGTTCTTTAACGTACTTTGAAAGCTCAGTCGATAAGGGAAAATATTTTTCAGAAAATCTGTTGCACTCGTTTACTGCTGCCTCAAAAGAGGCTCTAACTGACTGTGTTCTGGATATTTTCTTGGCGCTCTCTATCTGGTCTTTTGCTAGTTTCAATTGATAGAGGCCTACACTCGCGACTCCTAGAAGACCCAATCCGCTAAAGAAATATAGTACCTCAGCCCAATCTCTAATGATTTGAAATGTTGTCGGCTCAGTTGGATTCATTCGATACTTCTCCCTTTCAAAAAATCAATTCTCATAGCAATAGCCTAAATGAACGTGATCAGCGCATAACATTTTATTCATGCGCATGCGCGTTTACCTCGTTGGACCAGTGAAAACGCGCACAGTTAACTATCTGTATGCAAAGAACTTATCAGCTTTCTGCCAAATACACTATCTGGAAAAACGCGCATGCGTGTTTCCAGACCTATTATCAACTTGGTGAAAGATATAAGTAACTAAATCTAATGCCATTTATTTAAACAAAAATGAGGAAATGCGCGCGATTTAAGGATAAAAATTTTCGAAATCCTTATGGTCTGAGTACGACTTTATACTTATTAGCTTTTTGATGGGGCATTTTCGTGATAGATGTAGTGGCGGAATTTAGCTGTCTCTACGTCCTGAATCCTATATCAAAAATTTATAATGTTAGGAAATTATTCACTAAAACACCTTTCTTTGGATTCGTCTGAAGTCTATGGAGGAGTCCACTGCGGTATACTCAAGCTTAGTTTTTTTTAAAATATCCTCAGCCTTGCTTATGACCAATTTAGAAAACACTTTATCCTCGATGCTTTCAGCATAAGCATAAAGTGCATTTATAAAGCTCTCACCCAGTAGTTGAACCTTTAACGTTGCCATTAAAGATACATTGGTCTCTAGATCTAGGTAAATCTCAGGCTTTTCTTGTGGGATCCTACCTTGTTTTTTTAGCTGTTCTAGAACTTCAAGGTCAGTACCTTTAAAAAATCCTTTTTTAGTACATAAATCGCTGTCGAAGCGCTCTTTATAATCGCCAACATAATGAATAAAATACTCTCCGCTTGAACAGGACATGAGTAAGCAGTCATCATCCAAAATATCAAAACATATACTAGAATATTCACAAAATAAACGCATCACATCTCCTTGTACCATATAACAAATAAGGCAAGCATAACTTTTGGACTATGCAAATAACTTTCACATTAGCTTTTCTATAGCCAAAGCTATACTTGCACTATTTACCATTTTGATATCGCTAAAATGATATTTTGGCAATATCTTTTTAGCTGAACGAACAGCTAGAGGGATAGTTAGGATTAGCATTATTGCCGCCGCGACCATTGGGAACATGGCCGCTTTTTAATATCTATATAAATGCCGTATTCGAATCTATTGGACTCCCCTTTCGGCTTTAGCTGCATCAACTAAGTACAAACCTTATTTCTGCCGGTGGTTTTGGCTAAATAGAGGGCGGTGTCGGCTCGTCTAACGACATCATAGGCAGTTTCATCCGCTTGCTCGACGGTCGATAAGCCAATGCTGGCGGTGACATTTTTTACGACAGTGAATTCGGTCGTATTAATGGATGCTCTTATTTTTTCGGCAAGGGTTAATGCATCACTACTATCAGTGCCAGTCAGTATAATTAAAAACTCTTCGCCGCCGTAACGCGCGACTAAGTCGGCTTTACGTACCGATTGCGCTAATAACTTAGCGACTTCGACTAACACAATATCGCCCGTCTCATGCCCATAGGTATCGTTAATCTTTTTGAAATGATCGATATCCACCATCAGGATTGAATAAGCCAATCCAAAGCGTTTGAGTCTCGTAAATTCGCTGTCGATATGTTCGGCGGCCGAACGACGATTGTGGAGATCCGTCAAGGGATCTCGTCTGCTTAATCGTTCAAGCTCTTGATTGGCCGATTCGAGTTCTTTGGTGCGCTCTAAGACTTTATTTTCTAAGGTCTGATTCATTTCCACTAGGCTCTTCTCATGGCTCAATAGCGAGAAGGTCATCTTTTGAATGGCATCAATCAAGAATGAAATTTCAATCAAACCATTTGATTTGGGGAATTTAACTTGCTCTTTGCCTGCTTGGATCTCTCTGGTGACGGTAATTAATCGCTCGAGCGGTAAGCTCATTGAAATCGACATGCGGTAGACAAACCACAGGCACAGCAAGACCGCAATGACGCTCACCCAGAGAAGTTGGCGTTGTAGTTCGGTGATCTCTTGCAGGGCAATATTTTTCGGGATGCGAACGACAATGCGCCAGCCCAATTGATCTATCAAGGTTGATTTTAGTGTGGTCACACCCGTTAAATATTCATGACCATCAGGCCATTGAATAAGCTGACTGCTGTTGTCTTTGGGGAGTAAATCCTGAGGAAGGTGCTGATCCGCCGAGGCTTGCGGGTACAAAATCCCATCGTCACGGCTTACGATTTGTACATCTATCCCTGTTTGTTGCTGGCTTCTTGCCAGCGCCGATTCAATCACAGTGTTAACCCATTTCCAGTTTGAATGGGTGGCAACGACGCCAAGCAAGTTGTTATTGGTATCAAACACAGGGGCCGCAAAATCGATTAGGCGCAGAGGATCATTTTTATCGATATTTAACACCTTGGCGAGCAATACTGCATCGTGTACATCACCAATGAATACGCCCGTCTTGCCATTAATAAACCATGGGCGTTTGGATACGTCATGGCCTTCAAGCGTGCCATCGGCCGCGTATTTGACGACGCCATTGATATCGGCAAACCCAAGCCATGAGTAGTATTCGTAGGAGGTTTTTATATTATCGAGGTTTTGGCGGATCTGTGGATAGTTAGCGCTAACGCCTGAAAAGAGCGCGCGTTTACTCAATAGCGATATTTCTCGGGCACGTTCGTCAATGTTGTTCGAGATAGTTGTTTCAATCGAACGGCCAATCATGGTTAATTGATTGGCATAGGCATTGAGCAGTTTGTCTGAGGTAATGGAAGATAAATAGCTGGTAAAACCAAGACAGAAAATAAGACTGATCCCACCGAAGAAAAAGGTTAATCGGTATCTGAGTGAGTTGAACCAGTTAAATTTGCTCAAAATGCTTAGCCTCATACTCATATTGGGAGTCGAGACTTATCATATCGAGGCTGCCCCAAAAATTCCAAATAATTGATTGTATTGGCAGCAATTTTCCATAGCTAAGTTGAGGCTTAACCATAAAGGATATTGGAAGGTATCGATGCGAAGGGTGTTGCCCCACTCACAATCGAGCGGGGCTTAAGATTAGGCCTGTTGGAAGGAATAGAGTTTGTACTTGTTGTTCTCCGCCGGCACGGTTAATTGGCCGAACTCGGCGGCGATGGTGTCAGAGTAGGGCAAGTGACGGTTAGCGACGATTTGCCAAATCCCTTTAGATTGCAATTGCTTGGCGCTATCGGCAACAAAACTTTGGGCAATGCTAGTGGTGCTGGCAAGGCCATCGTGGAACGGTGGGTTGGAGATAATACCGTCGAATTTTCCACTGGTTTGCGCCAGTCCATCGGAGGGATAAACCTTGGCCGTCATGCCGTTTGCCGCCAGCGTGAGTTCGCAGGAGGCCAGCGCCATGGCATTGATATCAATACATTCTAACGACAGTGTCGGTTGTGCCTTTAACAGTGCTGCGGCAATCACGCCTGCGCCGCAGCCAAAATCCAGTACTCGGCCAGAAAGCGTTGGTAGATGCGATAGCAATAGCTCTGTGCCTTGGTCTAAATGCTTTTCACTGAACACACCGACTAAGTTGCAGATGGTGATATTGCCCTGCGGGGTGGCGAGTTGATACTGGCTGGTCCAATCGCTGAGTTTAATCTCGGGCGCGGTATCGATTAGGCTGCTGCCAAAGAGTAGGCAATGGCGCGCGTTATCGAGTTTAACGCCGGTGGCAAAGTATTTCGGCAGCAGTTTGACTAAGGATTTAACCCCGCCTTTATTCTCTCCCACGACTAAGAGTTGACCATCGGCCACTAAATGCTGAGCCGCCAGATTAAACAAATAGGGCGCTAATGGCTTCGCCTTAGGGAAGTACACAATCACAGTGTCGTACTTATCCTGGTGGGGCAGTTGATGGCCAAAATAGCAGCGCAGTTTGGCATTGGCCTGTGGCGCTAAATGTAGGTAATGGTGGTAATCCAAGGCGAGGGCATCGACGGACTGGGCGACATCGAGCAGTGCTTTGGGCAATGAGTCTGCCTCATGGTTTAGCACTAAGACTTTATGTTGGCTCAGGGTTTCCTGATTGCGGATAATGACTTGCGATGGATTCGTTAACACTGCATGGCTACCGTAAAAAATAAGTGCGGGCATTATACCCCTTATTCTGCTTCGAGCCAGCCTGCAAGCCGCCGACTTAAGGGATGCTGCAACACTGTGCTCACTCGAACGGTGCGGAAAGAAAGCCAATAAAAAGGCAACTGTGTAAACACGGTTGCCTTTCTCTGTTAGCCAGCGCGATATTCGCGTGGGCTAACTCTTATCCCTTATCCCTAGCCAATAGCAGCAAATTAGCCTTGAGGCTGCGCAGGTGTAGGTGCTGGAGCTGGAGTCGATGCCTGTGCAGGGGCTTTTGGCTTTTTAGGCTTAGGTAACAGGCTAAAAATCTTATTGGCGATATCTGTGTTGTCTTGATGACCGTTAAATAACTCAGAGGCTGGGCCTGCGGCAAAGACTTGCACGTCGGTCCCCGTATGGCCGCCGGTCGTCCAACCCGTATCGGTGCGTTTATCAATCACATGGCGAATCGCAACGGCCATGGTCTCTAAACCCTGCATTCTGGCAACATTTAACTTAGCCACTTCTTCTTCGGTCAATTCAAAGCCTAACCCGCGGGATAGGTCGGCTTGCCAAGTATCACCGCCAAGGGCGGCTTGGGCTAAGGTATCTGAGCTTGCCGAGATATTACGTAGGATCTCTGGATTCCAGTTGTAGTTGCCATCGGCGCCAATCGATAACCCGCCGGTGTTATGGTCGGCGGTGATCACCATTAAGGTATCGGGATTTTGGCGTACGAATTGCTCGACGACTTCAATCGTATTAGCAAATTCATCCATTTCGCCCATGGCGGCGGCGATATCATTGTTGTGTCCCGCCCAGTCGATAAGGCTACCCTCGACCAGCAGCACAAAGCCTTGCTCATTTTGCGACAGTAAACTGAGGGCTTTTTGAGTCAAGGTGCTGAGTTTTTTAGCATCTTTTTCATCTATGGCCCAAGGCAGTTGCACTTCGGCAAACAAACCTAAGACCTTAGGCTGGGTAATGCTGGCCAGATCGTCAAAGCGGGTAATGTGTTGATAGCCCTTGGCGGTGAACTGGGCTAACAGCTCAGGGGGAAAGTATTTTTGCCCGCCACCTAAAAACACATCGGCGTTGGTTTCAAGATAACTTAATGCCAGTGCATCGTAGTTTTTACGGCTCTCGTTGTGGGATAAAAAGGCCGCTGGTGTGGCATGGTTGATTTGCGACGTAACCGCTACGCCCGTGCTCAAGCCTAAGGTTTTGGCCTTTTCGAGTATGGTGGGCAATGGTTGTTTTTGCGTATCGACCGAGATGGCGCCGTTATAGGATTTGACTCCAGTCGCGAGCGCGGTCGCGGCGGCGGCCGAGTCGGTCACATAACCGCTGACGTTAGCGGGATAAGTGCTCGCCATACCAACCAATAAACGGTCGAACACGGTTTGTTCGACTTCTTCGGTATCTGGATTGTCCTTGTAATAACGATAGGCACTGGTGTAGGAAGGCCCCATGCCGTCGCCAATCATGATCACAATATTTTTCGGGCGTGAGGGGGCTTTTACTGGGCCAGTCTCATTCGCTCCTGCTTCGACTGCCAGTGCGGAGGTGGAGAGCCATAAACTCATACCAAGCAATAACAGTGGCGCTTTGGTGAAACTCATATCAGATCCCTAGAAGTCGTAGGCGCTCTGTGGGCGCCTTCAATGAATAATATTATCTTGTAGGTGTACAAGCTTACTGGGCAAGACGGGCTTCGATGGCATCGAACAGCATGCCAGTAATGTCCACATCGAATGCCGCTTGGATTTCACGGATACAGGTTGGGCTAGTGACGTTAATCTCGGTCAGCTTGTCACCAATCACATCCAGACCCACAAAAATCAGGCCGCGTTTTTTCAGCTCTGGGCCAATGGCGCGGGCGATTTTCCAATCTGAGTCCGATAAAGGCTGGGCAACACCGCTGCCGCCTGCGGCCAAGTTACCGCGGGTTTCGCCTTTTTTCGGAATACGCGCTAAGGCGTAGGGCACTGGCTCACCGTCCACCACCAGAATGCGCTTGTCGCCCTTGGTAATTTCAGGAATAAAGGCCTGCGCCATGGCGTATTGGTTGCCATATTGGGTCAAGGTTTCGATGATCACCCCAAGGTTAGGGTCGTCCTGCTTCACGCGGAAAATCGAGGTGCCACCCATGCCGTCTAATGGCTTGAGGATAATGTCGCCCTTGGCTTGGTGGAACGCGCGGATGCGGTTGGCATCGCGGGTCACTATGGTTTCTGGCGTAAATTCGCTAAACCATGCGGTGAATAGTTTCTCGTTGGCATCGCGCAGGCTTTGCGGCTTATTCACAATCAGTACGCCTTGCTCTTCGGCGCGTTCTAGCATGTAAGTGGCGTAGATAAATTCGGTATCGAACGGCGGGTCTTTACGCATTAACACTACGTTAAGCTCGCTCAGCGGCGTATCTTGGGCGTCGCCCAATTCGAACCATTTATTGGCATCATTGATGACCTTTAATGGACGCATATTGCCCATGGCAACGCCGTTGACCATGGCGAGGTCGGCCATTTCCATATAAAACAGTTGGTAACCCCTTTCCTGCGCCGCCATTAGCATGGCAAAACTGGAGTCTTTCTTAATGTTGATCTCACTGATGGGGTCCATCACTATGCCGAGTTTTATCATTAATCTGTTCCTTATTGATTGCCGTTGCAGGCAAAAAGCATTTATGGATTAGCCAGTAATCGATTCGCTAGTTAGCGGTTAACCTTTACCCTAAGTCACCAAATCTAAGTTGCAGCGCGGTAATCGCCGTGAGTGAGGCGGTTTCGGTGCGTAGCACTCGGGGGCCGAGTAACACATCGGTAAACTGGTAGGTTTCCGTCATGGCGATTTCTTCCGCCGATAATCCCCCTTCGGGGCCGATCAGCAGGCGTACACGGGTATGGGATAAATCTAAGCCATTGATACCGTGTGCCGCCCTTGGGTGCAAGTTGAGTTTGAGCGCGCTGGTCGGTTCGCTACACCATTCCTGTAATTCCATGGCGGGGCGAACGATAGGCACTTGGCTACGGCCAGATTGCTCACAGGCGCTGATCACAATCTTTTGCCATTGCTGAATTTTCTTTTCGAGACGCTCACCATTGAGCTTGACCCCGCAGCGGTCAGAAAATAGCGGTGTAATGGTATTCACCCCTAGCTCAACGGATTTTTGAATGGTGAACTCCATCCGATCGCCGCGGGAAATTACTTGGCCTAAATGCAAGTTGAGGGGCGACTCCGAGGGATTAGCCTCACAGGACAGTACTTTTACCGTGACCGACTTTTTACCCGCATCGACAATTTCGGCAAGATAATCATTACCATCGCCATTAAACAGGCTAATGTGTTCGCCACTGCCCATACGCAATACTTTGCCAATATGGGCTGCGCCATCCTCATCTAAATTCAGCTGTTGATTTACGGCTAATGGTTGAGGTTGATAAATTCTTGGAACTCTCATTGTCGACCTTATTCGGCTAATTGTTGGCGCAGTGGCGGCGCATTGCAGGCATTCTGCACAAAGGGATTATGATTACCTTGGATCTGCGCTATGGCGTTATCGCGTTTGCATTCAATAGTATCAACTGGATAGCTTTTATCCCATGCTTTGAACAATTTTAATTGCTGCGAGGCGATTTTAAGGCCGTAGGTTTGCTGCATATACAGGTAAGTGCGGGCTATTTTGCCTCGGGCATTAGCGGGCGGCTGGGCTTGGCGATTCTTAAAGTCGATGACCATAGTGCATTGACCATATTGGTCGGCCTTACCGTTCCATTGGCTAAAACGGAAGTTGCTGCGATCGCCGTTCACTTCACCAATCGCGGGCACCAGATTGTGCATGTCCGCTTCCATTTTATTGAATTCTTTGCTGTTATCAGCGCAGTTTTTACGGCCGCCCTTTTGCCAGCATTGTAATTGATGACCAAATTCCCACGCCGGGACGATATGTTCCCACTCGATGCGGTTGGCGCGGGTTTCTTGTTTACGCACTTGATAGCCGCAGCTGTTGAGATCGGGCTTCCAGGATTTGCCCTTTATTTGGATATCACAGCCACAATAAAAACTGACCGCGGGCAGGGTGCCCTGACGGCTGCCTTGATATAAGGATTGGGACAAGACCTTGGCTTGGCTGAAACTATTGGGGTGTGAAGGAGAGGCATTGACTGAGGCCGAAACCGCCAGCCAACTGAATAGGCACAGCAAGGCTTGCCGAGACCTTAAGGCTATCTTGGAGTTGTTCAATATTTATCCCAAAAAGTAATCTGTACTACGCGAGCCTGTGGCTCGTCTCTTATGCCTGAATGGTAAGGGAAATACTGCGCCTTATGCAAATCGCTCGTACTTTTGGCCGAGGATTTAGTGTATGGCGGATTATTCGGCGGCTTGGGTAAAGGTGAGGTGGGTATGACAGCGTTTACACAGATAACGGGTTTCACCACGCAGCACTTTATTGTGGCGACGGATGCTCAGCCTAACTGGGCCGCAGGCGCAGCGGTACTCAAAGTCTTTCCCTTTAACCGACTGAGTATCGAAACTGTGGGTGGTATTGGGGCTCACTTTAAACAGTTTGAGCATGATGGATTGCCACTCGCGGCCATGGGGCTTGGTTTTGCCAAAGAGTTGAAAGCAGAGTAAATGACTGATTTCGTGGGGCACCACTTCGGCTAAGAAGGCTTCGCTATTTTCCTTGAGTAATACGGGATTAAAGCGCAGGCGATTCTGTTGCAAATGCGCCGTGCCCGCACTCCTGCCCCGCAGGGTAAATTGGGTCAGCGGCCGCGCAAATGGACGCTTAAAGTAGATTTCCGCCTGCTGATAACAGTCTTCAATGCGTACTAGGATTTGTTGCTGCAGTGGTGTCAGTGGCTTTGGCTGGCGTTGGGACGTGTTGGCTTTCGCCGTATTGGCCGCAGTCGATGTGGTGATACTCGCGGGTGAGATGGCTTTACGGCGCAGGCTATTGAGTAGGGATCTCGGGTTAAACATAGACTTAGGCGTTAACTCTTATTCTGCAAAGCATCAAGTAAACAATATCTCTCGCTATCGCAAGGCATCGATTAGGATTTTACGAGCCCAAAAACCTTATTCAAGGTGGCTCGACAAGCGTTTGGGCAAGCGTTTGCATCATAACCAACGCTTGCCGACAATACCAGTATTGTGCCTGTTACAGGCTCGCTGCGGCCTGCATCACCATAGTGCGTACTTGCTCGACAATCGCTTGTTCGGTGGCGTTGTCGTAGCCCTTCACCCTTGGGGTGTGGATATGGCCAACCTTGGCAGGGCTATTGAACTTTTGCTGTAACACAATGGCGCGATAAGAAATCTCGTTTGAGAGATAGCCACCGCCAGAACCTTCGACCGAGGTTTCATTTTGCAGCTCGCTTAGGGAGCTGGCATTAAATTCGCCGCGGGCTAGGGTCGTCACTGTATGGTTGTCGTTGACTTTCCATTGGCCGTCTTTGACCTGCATGGCGGCTACGGGCAGTGAAAACTCAACAAACTCAGGGCCGATAAAGTCTTTACCGTTGAGTTTGGGGGCGACAGGCGCAGTTTTGCTCCCGCCTGTGTACAGATTTTGGTTATCCGGCGCGGCGGCGCTACGGTTACGGCCCGGGAAGCGTTCAATATCAAAGTCATTTCGACCCATGCTGACGGTAAAAACAAACTGGGTTTTAGGATCGCGATAAATTGGGCTGAGTAGCGACTCGATAATGCCTTGGTCAAAATCCTCGAAGCGCACTGGGATCATCGCGGTTTCGATTTGGGCTTTTTTGCCGTTGATATCAAACCTAAAACCATCGAGGGCGAGGGCAACCAAACCCGAAGGATTACTCTGGCTGATGTCTTTATCGAGGAAGAAAGGGTCGAATCCCGTCAGGAAGATTTTCACCTGCACATCGTCATCGTATTGGATATCGCTGAAACCGCGAGATGCCTTTTCGACGGCGCTGGCTAAAATCTGCTGTTGCCAATCGGCCATTTTGAAATTAGCGCTATTACTCTTGATGCTATTTAACATTGAGAGCCGAGCCCAATAGAGGGATCTGTCGTCAAAGTGCCCTGACTGCACATCACGCACCGCCTGTTGCCACAGTCTGTGTCCTTGGCGCGCGGCAAGTTGGGTTGCATCGCGCTCATTCTTTTGTGCAGATAATTGATTAGCCAAGCCTTCATCCAAGGCTTGATAGCGATTGACCACCTCAGCCATGACTTTTTCAGCGGTGGGAATGCGGGAAACTTCCACATCTCCTAGGAGTTGTACTGCAGCTGCGGTTTGCACCACTGTGCTGGCGAGGATAAAAGCGAGACTGGGCTTTAACATTGGCGTTTCCTTTTTATTTTAATCACTTATTTTGCTGGAAAAGGGCGATGTTCCTAAGGCGTTCTGGTTTGCTTCATCCTAGAGCGGATGTAACTTATGCCAAAAAGTCACAATGATTGCTTTGAGTATAAGAGTTTACCTAAAGTGATTCGAGGATCTTATTCCTGTTTTGTATATAGATGTTATCTAAGTGGCGTTTTTAGGTTGTGAGTTCGTTTCGTTGACTGCGAGCATTGACACTATCCCGCTTTAGCCGTGTGCCTTTTTTCTGCCACAATTGGTCAGCAGTTTGCTAGGGAAAGCGCGCCGAGACAGTGATAACCTTAACGCCTTATTTTTATGGATTTATTGCCTTGAGCAAGGGGACGTTATGCGTGCATTAGCCTTATCGGCTGTGTTGTTAGTGGCATCGATTATCGGAATGCCTGCGGAAGCAAAAGAGTGGCAAGAAACTCAGAGTTGGAATACTCACTTTACGGAACATAAAACCCAAGGCGTGGTTGTACTCTGGAACGAGAATAAACAGCAGGGATATACCAACGATCTTAAACGGGCGAACCAAGCATTTTTACCCGCATCGACCTTTAAAATTCCCAATAGCTTGATTGCACTCGATTTAAGTGTGGTTAAGGATGAGCACCAAGTCTTTAAATGGGATGGACAGACGCGCGATATCGCCGCCTGGAACCGCGACCATGACTTAATTACTGCGATGAAATATTCGGTTGTGCCTGTGTATCAAGAATTTGCTCGCAAAATCGGCCAAGCACGTATGAATAAGATGCTGCATGCCTTCGATTATGGCAATGAGGATATTTCGGGCAATTTAGACAGCTTTTGGCTCGATGGTGGCATTCGGATTTCGGCCATCCAGCAAATCGAATTTTTACGCAAGCTGTACCACAACAAGTTGCATGTCTCGGAGCGTAGTCAGCGCATCGTTAAACAAGCCATGCTGTCCGAGGCGAATGCCGATTATATTATTCGGGCTAAAACTGGTTATTCGGTCAGAATTGAGCCGAAAATCGGTTGGTGGGTGGGTTGGGTTGAACTCGATGATAATGTGTGGTTCTTCGCGACCAATATGGATATGCCAACCTCGGATGGTTTAGGGCTGCGTCAAACCATCACTAAAGAAGTGCTGAAACAGGAAAAAATTATTCCCTAGAAGTGGTTAGCGGCGCATTTTAGTGAAATAGCCGTCATATAAGCTGTAAAGTTATATGGACAAAATACTCATACTCGATGCGCTTATACCTAATGGCTCATATTTAATTCAGTCAGGCTCCATCGACTTAAGCTTCGCGCGTTAACCGTCAGCCTGAGCATTAGCGCCTCATTCCTAAACGTAAAAAGCCTACCAATTTGCTAGGCTTTTTTGTTATCCCTGAAATATCGATGTTCACAATGGTGGTGTGAGTACAGGGGTGGCGACGTAAGGAAAGGAGAAGACAGCTGCGATAAAGCGTTTAGCCCATCAAGGATTGCAGGCTTTCTTGGCTACTAAAGCGTTTGACGAAAAAGTCCAAGAAGGCACTGATATTAGTGGCTAATTGGCGGCGGCTGGAATACACCCCGTAGACTTTAAAGGGCTCAATCGGCCATTCTTGCAGTATGGGCACCAGTTGACCATTCGCCAATTCCGTCTTACAGGCGGAGTTAGACAGCATGGCAATGCCAAAGTCATCGAGGGCTAACTGCTTGACCATTATCGGGCTATTAACCCTAACCTTACGTTGAAAATTGACCATGGTCTTACGCGCGCCTTTACCTAAGGGCCAAATGGGCGCGGAGCGTGATGTCCCGAGTAAGATACCGCTGTGCTCACTTAATTCCTTTGGCGTTGCAGGTGTGCCTCGGGCTTTTAAATAGGCAGGGCTTGCCACGAGAATCGGTTGGCGCTCGAACAGTAATCTTGCAACAAGATCAGAGGATTGCAGTGGCCCATATTTGATAGCTATGTCATATCCTTCACCCACTAAACCGATATCGTTGTCGGTAAACTGGACATCCAATTCCACATTGGGATATAAACGCATGAATCCGCTACAGAGGTTAGCGATTAATTCTTGGCTAAAAGAGACTGGAATAGCTATCCGTAATGATCCTGACACATCATCATGGGTACTCTCGATAACCGCCTTGGCCGCTTCCACCTCATTGCGAATGGAATCACAGTGTTGATAAAAGAGGGCCCCGACTTGAGTCAGGCTTAAGTTGCGGGTGTCGCGTTGTAATAATCGCACGCCAAGTTCTTCTTCGAGCTGCGCGATTTTGCGACTTATGGTGGATTTTGGGTGGCCGGTTTCACGTGCAGCTTGGGAGAATCCCTTCGCTCTAACTACGGCTGCAAATAGCATCATACCGTTTAAATCTGGCATGTTTTTCCCACTGTCTCATATTTGGAACATAGCGTCTTATGCAGTTTAATGGCATTTGGCGGGATAACAAAGTTATATTTATTGGCTAAAAATTTTCAGAGGCTAAAGCAGAGGATCTTTTGATGACCAGCAATAATCAGCCCACACACATGACTCAAGCCCAAACGCCCGATCCGCTTTTTTTACAAGCCGAGCATTTGGCAAAAGATTTTTCTCTGTTTCCTAAACACAGTAAACAGAGTTTATCAGAAGAAATTAAAGGTCTTTTAAACGATGATGCCATTCAGGCAAATTTAAAAGACTTGGCATCGTTAGATGTCGATGGTTACGTCGCAAAAGTGATCCAGCCGACCCAAGATAAAGGTCGTCCTGGTGCGAAACGTATCATTGCTGACCTGAAAGGTCGCTTGGTTACCGAAACTCACTTGGGCTCTTTCTACAGCGCTGAGGTCGAGCTGAATTTCGGTTCACGTACTCGTCGTATCGGTTTTATTGCCCAAGAGCGTACCACGGCTAACGGCGCCTGGATGCCTGAGCATCACTACGCGGCCTGTAAAGCAATTCGTCACTTTGCCGAATTGTCTATGCCTATCGTTTACCTCATCGACACCCCAGGGGCCGATGCGGGCGAAGTGGCCAACAGCCAAAACCAAGCACATTCTATTTCTAAGGCGATCGCTGAGAGTGCCAACGTTGACGTGCCAACAGTCGGTATCGTTATCGGTGCGGGTTACTCGGGCGGTGCGATTCCATTAGCGGCGGCTAACATCCTGTTATCGCTGCGCGATGGTATTTTCAACACCATTCAGCCACAAGGTCTGCAGAGTATTGCACGTAAGTACAACCTGTCATGGCAGGAATGTGCTAAGTCTGTGGGCGTGTCTCCAGAAGAGCTTTACACCGCGGGTTGTATCGATGGCATCATCGATTTCTCTCCAGGTGACCGTGACGAGCGTCAGCACAATTTACGCCGCGCTATCATCAGCAGTATCGAAGCTGTTGAACGTGCAGCCATCAACTTTGTGCGTGAATCTAAAGATTTACGTGAGCACTATGACCGCAGTTTAGCGCGTTTCCTTAACCCATCTAAAAACCTGATGGCGTTAGAGTTAAACGCAGAGTTGGCTGTGGCAACAAGCCCAACTAACCATCACAACCTGTTTGGTAGTGCTTACCGTTACCTGCGTTATTTAACGCTGCGTAGCCGCATTCATTCAATCTCTCAGGAGCAATACGGACGTTTGTCACGTGTTAGCGTGCCTGAAGGTGACTTGTTAGCACGTATCCAGCAAGAGCAAGACCGTGTATTCCAAGCTTGGTTATCAAGCCCTGATAAGCTGGTTTACGATGAAGATCTAAACAAACTGTGGGCGAACTTTATTGCTAAGCGCGATGAAGTGTCTACCGAGCGTAACATGCTGACGCGTTTGATTTTGGGTGAGCCAAAAGAGAACTACAAAAAAGCACGTAAGGCGCTGTTATTTAACATCGGTTGGTCTCTATATCACCGCTGGAAGAGCAACGCGGCAAACAACTTCAAGGGCTTAATCCAGCACCTTGAAAATCTGCCAAAGTCAGTGACTCAAGCCAAGTGGCCTGAACTGAATCAACTGACTGTGCTCGATGTGGTTGTGAACGACGAACTGCGTGAAGACTTCATTTGGCAATGTCATAACATCCTGATCTTTAACTCACTGTACGACAACGTTGTGGGCAGCTTAGCGTCCATCGCGAAAGAAGCCATGATGGCGAAGAGCTTGTCGCGCAACTCAGTGAACAACCTGCTGCACAAGTCAATTGACCATGCGCTGTCGACTCAGGATACCGCTAACGACAAGGCGAAATTCTACAAGTGGCTTAAGTATTTTATGGGCCAGTCTAACCGTGCTGACTTATTGGTGCGTGTTGAGCAGTGGAAGAGTGTGGGCTTCCCACAACTTAACGACAGTTTATTCGTTATCCTGACTTACTTCTTCGAGCGTTTACTGCCTGAATACTTCGACAGTGAAAGCGATAACAGCAAGTACACTGGCGCGATTAACCCTGTGCGTATCGGTCGTCGTAAGGACTTCTGGAACCGCTTGACCATGGGTTATCAGGACTTACTGATCCAAAAAGTATTACGTGACGAAAAACGTACCGGCAAGATGACCTGGGAAAATGTGATTAAGCAATTCTTCACTCACTTTGAAGAAATCAATGGCGACAAAATGTCGGCCAACTTGCTTAACTTCCCTGGTTTCCGCCTCTCAATCGAAGATGCGTTAGACAAAGGCATTCGTCCTTGCGGTCTGATCACAGGTATTGCTGACTTTAAAGAAAAAGGTCAAAAAGTCCGTGTGGGTGTGGCTGTGTCTAACACCGCATTCCAAGCGGGAGCCTTCGATATGGCGAGTGCTGAGAAATTCTCTGCGCTGCTGATCGAGTGTGCTAAGCGTAAGCTACCTGTTGTTTGCTTTATCAGCTCAGGCGGTATGCAGACTAAAGAAGGTGCTGCGGCACTGTTCTCAATGGCTGTTGTGAACGACCGTATCACTCGTTTCATCCGTGATAACGAATTGCCAGTACTGATGTTCGGTTTTGGTGACTGTACCGGTGGTGCGCAGGCGAGTTTCGTGACTCACCCATTAGTGCAAACCTATTACCTGTCTGGTACTAACATGCCATTCGCGGGTCAGATGGTGGTGCCAGCTTACTTGCCTTCGACTTCGACACTGTCTAACTACCTGTCGAAAGTACCAGGTGCAATGGCGGGCTTAGTCCACAACCCATTCAGCGAAACCTTAGATAATCAATTGGCGAGCATCGATCCTCTGATGCCAATGCCAACGGCGAAGATCAATGACGTGATCATCAACGCCCTGTCAACACTGGTTGTTGAAGCGCCTGTTGAGGAAGAAGTGATTGTTCAAAACGATCCTCGTAAGTTAATGAAACCAATTAACAAAGTATTGGTTCATGCCCGTGGTTGTACCGCTGTTAAGCTGATCCGTAAGGCTCACGATAACGATATCAACGTGGTATTAGTGGCGTCAGATCCTGACATGACCGCCGTACCTGCGGATATGCTGAAAGACTCAGACAAGTTAGTCTGCTTAGGGGGTAACACCTCTGACGAAAGTTACCTGAACGCTTACTCAGTACTGAAAGTTGCCGAATACGAGCAAGTTGACGCACTGCACCCAGGTATCGGCTTCCTGTCTGAAAGTCCACAATTTGCGGCATTGTGTGTGAACAACGGGGTAAACTTCGTTGGTCCTAGCGTGCATTCAATGACGACTATGGGTAACAAGTCGAACGCGATTAAGACTTCACAAAGCCAAAACGTACCAGTAGTACCAGGTTCACACGGTATTCTGACGAACGCAGAGCAAGCGGTGAACGTGGCCAATGAAATTGGTTACCCAGTACTGCTCAAAGCGGTACAAGGCGGTGGCGGTAAAGGTATCCAGGTCGTTAAACGTCCTGAGGATATGATTGGTTTATTCCAAAAAACCTCTACCGAAGCGGCTGCGGCCTTTGGTAACGGCGACCTGTACTTAGAGAAATATGTAACCTCACTGCGTCATATCGAAGTGCAGTTACTGCGTGACAAGTTCGGCAACGCTAAGGTGCTGGGTTTACGTGACTGTTCTGTACAACGTAACAACCAGAAAGTGGTCGAAGAGTCTGGCTCAACTATGCTGCCAGAAGAACTGAAGAAACAAGTGCTGGATTACACCCGTGCCTTAGGTGATGCGACCGATTACATGGGCGCAGGTACAGTTGAGTTCATCTATAACTTAGATGCGAACGAAGTGTACTTCATGGAAATGAACACCCGTCTGCAGGTAGAGCATCCAGTAACGGAAGCGACTTCTGGTATCGATATCGTGAGCGCGCAGTTTGATATCGCTGCGGGCCGTTCAATCGAGAACCTAGAGCCGAAAGAAATCGGTTATGCGATGGAAGTGCGTGTGACTGCAGAAAAAGCAGCACTGGACAGCCATGGTGTACTCCAACTGATCCCAAATCCTGGCAAAATCACCGAATGTGTATTCCCAGATCATCCAGATGTGGAAATCATCTCGATTGCCGCAGCGGGTAAAGAAGTATCGCCATACTACGACAGCTTAATCGCTCAGGTGATTATGCGCGGTGAAAACCGTGAAGACGTTATCGCGAAACTGCACGCTTACTTAGATAGCGTAGTACTCAAAGGTATCGCGACTAACATTCCATTGCTGAAACTGATCCTAAGCGATGGTACCTTCAAAGAAGGCGTATACGACACTAACTACCTGCCACGCTTTATGGCTGAGCTCGACATTCCAGCGCTGATCGCTGAAATGGAAGCCGCTGCCGAAACCGTGGGTGTAGACACAGAGTCACTGCGTGTCGGTGAAAGTAACGAGCTGAAAGTATTAGCCCAAGGCGCAGGTATCTTCTATACCTCTCCAGCGCCAGGCGAACCTGATTTCGTGAAAGAAGGTGATATTGTGACTGCAGATCAGACGCTTGCGTTAACTGAAGCGATGAAGATGTTCTCACAAGTGAACTTAGCCGGCTTCAACCGTCAAGGCGCTGTGCTGTACCCAGAAGATAAGAAGTATCGCATCGAGCGTATTCTGAACAGCAATGGTCAGCAAGTATCGCAAGGTGACTTACTCTTCGTGGTATCACCCGTAGAAGACTAATCAGTAAAGCAGACCGCTTAAACGAAATACCCGCCAATTGGCGGGTATTTTTTTATCCTAATGAATGTTGCATAGACAAACCCTTAGGCTATTTCCATACTCAAATTAGGGCTTATTGGTATTATCTTAATATCGCGTATACACTTTTTTGACTTTGTCTGATTGCTAGCGGGTCGAATCGAGAGGTGCCATGGGTTGCAGATACTGGGTTTTACTCCTCTGTTTATGTTCTCCATTATCTGGAAATGCCGAGCGTTTGGCCTCAACTTACCTCTATGCTGCTGAAGACGCTAACCATGCGACTCAGTTGGTGCGTTATTGCGTCGACCCCGATTGGTTGCCCTACGAAGCGATTCGTGATGGCCAGCACGTGGGGATTTCGTCGGATTATATTCGTTATATCGAAGCCCACTCGGCGTTAAAGTTCAGCTTGGTTCCCACGACATCTTGGACACAAACCTTGCATTTTCTGCAAACGGGGCGCTGCGATTTAACCCCGTTACTCAATAAGACGGCGACTCGAGAGCAGTTTTTACATTTCAGCCATGTGTATTTTCGTTCCCCCAATGTTTTAGTGTCGCTAAAGGAGCAACCCTTTTTACAGGGCTTTGAAAATATAGGGTCGCGCACCTTGGCTGTGCCCGATGGCTATCGTCTCGCCGAGTATATTCAGCATTACTATCCCAATGTTCACACCATTAAAGTGGCGAGCGAGCCTGCGGGGCTTGAGGCCGTGCTTGAGAAAAAAGTTGACCTCTTTGTCGGCTCGATGTTTTCGGTCAATGCCTATATCCAGCAGACAGGATTCAATCATCTTAAAATTGCCGGCTGGGGCGGCCCTGAGGATGAACTGCGGGTGGGAGTGAGCTTGGGGCATGAGGCGTTGCTGCCGTTAATCAATCAGGTATTGGATAATGTGGACGAACTGGAGCGGATCCGGATTTATCAGAAGTGGAACAATATCACCATTATCGATGAAACTAACTATCTGCTTATCTATCAGGTCATTGCTGGCACTCTGTTAGTGATATTTTTACTCGCGACTCGCACTTATGTTATCAGCCGTTACAATCGCCGTTTAACCGATAAAAACCAGCAACTTGAGGTTTTACGTTTGCAATTAGAGCAAAGTAATGCCGAGCTTGAATTTTTATCCACCCATGATCCACTCACTAAACTCTACAATCGGCATTACTTTAACCGCCAGTTTGTTCCTGAACATCGCGTCGCTATCTCCATGGAAGGCGCTATTTGTCTGGTGATGTTAGATATCGATTTTTTTAAAGAGATCAATGACACCTTTGGTCATGCGATTGGGGATAAAATTTTGATGGAGTTGTCCTCGGTGTTGCAGCACTGCGTGCGCGAAAGCGATGTGGTGGCGCGCTGGGGCGGGGAAGAGTTTGTGATCCTCTGCCATCAAACATCGCTCGATGCCGTTAAATCATTGTGTCAGCGGATAGCTCACGCCATCAAAGATTATCATTTCAGTGGTGATGTGCGGCTTACCTGTAGCTTTGGGATTGCCAAACTTGCGGTCAATGAGCCCATGCAGTCATGTTTTGAACGGGCAGATAAGGCGTTATATCAGGCAAAAGCGTTGGGACGGGACCAAATGTGTGTGGATGAGACGCACCTCTAGTGCGTGCCGAGCGTGATGAATAGACTGTATTCCTCAGTACATAGCGGATTTCATTCAGAAATCGGCTATTTATCCCAGAAAACCTGCGTCATCGAACCGATTTTAACGGGAGTATTGCCCATAGGCGCATCGTCTGAGGGCTGGATTTTTGCGTTTAATGAACCGTTAAAGCATGGAAAAACATCAATATCAGCAAAAACACGCTTATTTTTAAGGTTTTTAGTAATTGATTGATAAATGAGCTAAAAATTTTTATTTAATTGTTTTCACATATTTTTCTTATTTTTTTTTAATTTTTTCCGCGACTTTATCGTGAAAAATTGCAAGAGCCATTTGCGAAGAGCGGGGTTCCAATTTACAATATGCGCCTAAAATAATCTGATGTGCGGTGTGTCGGTGGTTTGTCGCATACTCCGTCTACTTCTTAAACTAATCATTAAAGTTGAATCATGACCGAATTATCCAAATACAGAAACATTGGTATCTTCGCTCACGTTGACGCGGGTAAAACCACGACCACCGAGCGTATTCTTAAGCTAACCGGTAAAATCCATAAGTTAGGTGAAGTTCACGACGGTGAATCAACAACAGACTTCATGGTTCAGGAAGCTGAGCGCGGTATTACTATTCAATCAGCTGCTGTTAGCTGTTTCTGGAAAGATCACCGTTTCAACGTTATTGACACCCCTGGACACGTTGACTTCACAGTTGAAGTTTACCGTTCTCTGAAGGTTCTTGACGGCGGTATCGCTGTATTCTGTGGTTCAGGTGGTGTTGAGCCGCAATCAGAAACTAACTGGCGCTATGCTAACGAATCTGAAGTTGCTCGTATCATCTTCGTAAACAAGTTAGACCGTATGGGTGCTGACTTCTTACGTGTTGTTAAGCAAACTAAAGACGTTTTAGCTGCTAACCCACTTGTTATGGTTCTGCCAATCGGTATCGAAGACGAGTTCAAAGGTGTTGTTGACCTGTTAACTCGCAAAGCTTACGTGTGGGACGATTCTGGTATTCCAGAAAACTTCACTGTAACTGACGTTCCAGCAGACATGGTTGACCTAGTTGAAGAATACCGTGAAATGCTGATCGAATCTGCTGTTGAGCAAGATGACGATCTGCTGGAAGCTTACATGGAAGGCGAAGAGCCATCTATTGAAGACCTGAAGCGTTGTATCCGTAAGGGTACTCGTACTATGGCATTCTTCCCAACATTCTGTGGTTCTGCGTTCAAGAACAAAGGTATGCAACTGGTTCTAGACGCGGTTGTTGACTACCTGCCAGCTCCAGACGAAGTTGATCCACAACCTTTAACTGACGAAGAAGGTAACGAAACTGGCGAATACGCTATCGTTTCTGCTGACGAGTCATTAAAAGCATTAGCGTTCAAGATCATGGACGACCGTTTCGGCGCCCTGACTTTCGTACGTATCTATGCTGGCCGCCTGAAGAAAGGTGACACCATTCTTAACAGTGCAACTGGTAAGACTGAGCGTATCGGCCGTATGTGCGAAATGTATGCAAACGATCGTATCGAAATTGAATCAGCTGAAGCTGGTGACATTATCGCTATCGTGGGCATGAAGAACGTACAAACTGGTCACACTCTGTGTGATGTTAAGCACCCATGTACTCTGGAAGCCATGGTGTTCCCAGAGCCAGTTATCTCTATCGCAGTAGCGCCAAAAGATAAAGGCGGCAGCGAGAAGATGGCTATCGCTATCGGTAAGATGATCGCAGAAGATCCATCATTCCGCGTAGAAACTGATGAAGATTCAGGTGAAACCATCCTTAAAGGTATGGGTGAACTGCACTTAGACATTAAAGTGGACATCCTGAAGCGTACTTACGGTGTTGAGCTGATCGTGGGTGAACCACAAGTAGCATACCGTGAAACCATTACTCAAATGGTTGAAGACCAATACACCCACAAGAAACAATCTGGTGGTTCTGGTCAATTCGGTAAGATCGAATACATCATCCGCCCAGGTGAGCCAAACTCTGGCTTCGTGTTCAAGTCTTCAGTTGTTGGTGGTAACGTTCCTAAGGAATACTGGCCAGCAGTTGAGAAAGGCTTCGCGAGCATGATGAACACTGGTACTATCGCTGGCTTCCCAGTGTTAGACGTTGAGTTCGAACTGACTGACGGTGCTTACCACGCAGTTGACTCTTCAGCAATCGCGTTCGAAATCGCAGCTAAAGCGGCATTCCGTCAGTCTATTGCTAAAGCTAAACCACAACTGCTTGAGCCAATCATGAAAGTTGACGTGTTTAGCCCAGAAGACAACGTCGGTGACGTAATCGGTGACTTAAACCGTCGTCGCGGTATGATCAAAGACCAAGTTGCTGGTGTAACTGGTGTTCGCGTTAAGGCTGACGTTCCGTTATCAGAAATGTTCGGTTACATCGGTTCTCTACGTACAATGACTTCAGGTCGTGGTCAGTTCTCTATGGAGTTCTCACACTACAGCCCATGTCCAAACAGCGTTTCGGACAAAGTTGTTGAGCAAGTTAAAGAGCGTAAAGCTGCTGAAGCTAAGAAGTAATTCTTAACTTCCTCTAAATAGAAACCGCTGCTAAGCCTAGGCTAGCAGCGGTTTTTTTATGGGTGAAATTTAAGAATAAATGCAGCGTTAGTGGGACAGACTAAGACTTAACCCTAGTTCAAACTTAGGGGCAGATTTAGCGCAGTGCTTTCTGTTTACTCAATTCCAATAACGCATTGGCCGCAGGGGTTAAAGGCAGATTTTGTCGCCAGATAAGGGCTAAATCCCAGGTCATCGCCGGTTGCATGGGTCTAAACACTAACTTGCTGGTACTGAGTTTTTGGCAAATAGGTTCGGGTAAAATGGCCAGTCCCATATCGGCCTCGACCATGGCCGCGAGGAAGTCCCATTGGCCGCTTCGAAACGCGATATTGAGTTGCACTCCCGCCTTACGACTTAGGCGATTGATTAGCTTAGCCAAGGAAAAATCTTCATTGTAGAGAATAAAGGGGTAGGGCTCAAAATCCTGCCAGCTGAGGTGTGATTTAGCGGTAAGTGGATGCCCGTCGGGCAAACAAGCGAGCAGGGGATATTTGGTCAGAGGTTGGTTAACCAACTCTGTCTCATGGGTGGTTGGCAGCGCAGTAAAGGCGATGTCTAAGCTGTTATTCAGCAGCGCCTGTTCACAACCAAACCCGCCGTATTCATACATTTGTAGTTCAACGCCGGGATAGCGTTTCCGGTAACTGGTAAGCAGCCCGATAATTAAACTGCTCATCATAGGGCAGACGCCTAATCTTAATCGCCCCGTCTTTAGCCCACTTAAGTTGCTCATGTCCTCCTGCAATCTATGCCATTGCCCGAGAATTTCCCGTGCGCTGTGCTCAAACAGTTGTCCCGCTTGGGTCAGCTCGACCTTTTGATTGTTACGTATTAGCAGCGTCTCTCCTAAGCTCTCTTCGAGCCTTTGGATGATCTTGCTGAGCGTCGGCTGGGTGATAAAGCATTTTTCCGCGGCTCGAGTGAAGTTTTCCGTTTCGACGAGGATCAGAAAACATTGCAAGGTCTTGATTGGAATATTCATGCTTAAATGGAATTCATTGTATGGCGTTAATTCATTTTACTGATGATGGCCTAAGTATTACTTTGAGCTCGTTAACAGAAAAGGGGAATAACCAATGAAATCCACATCGAGTTTATGGGTAGGTGCTTTGTGGCAGGCGGCGATGCCTGAAACAAAGAATGTGCAAACAGCTAAAGCGGCGCAAACTAGATTAACGGCTCCAGCGGGTGATTTGCATAAAGCAAAACAACAAGTAAACCCAGCCTAGGCTGGGTTTTTACTTTTCAATAGTTCGCGCTCTCTTCCCACTCATTTTCTTTCCCTCATCTCCTATCTTATTGCACTGTTGTTTAGTCCTTGCATTTCACTTTCTGCGTCTAACTCTTCAGTTTTAGCTGCGCTCTTAACACAATGCTTTAAATACTTAGCGGGCAAAGCTTAGTGCTGAGATGTTATTGCTGAAAATAAGAAGCCACTGGCTTAGCAGTGGCTTTGTGGGCAGGGAAGTGCTGTTTTATTGATTTGAGAACTTGTTTTCGACTAAAGGCGCCTTGTTTTCTGCCTGTGCCACGTGGCACTGGGTGCAGAAATAGTTATGGCCATTGAGTGTGCCCTTATCGTCGATAACGTGGGATTTCGCCACTGGCGTGGCCTTCATCCGCGGGGCTTTATCCCAGCTGTGGCAGGTTAAACAGCCATTCTTATCCAGAGTGATTTTGTAATCATCCTTATGGGGAATGAGTGGTGGCTGGTCGGTAAAGCTGCGCTCTAACGCTTTGCCACGACTTGGGTAGACTGGCATGGCATCGGCGGGGCGAATATCGGTTACCGCGCTATCGCCGGCGAGGGATTTAATGTTTACGGGTGTGGCTTGCGTGTCTGCTTGTTGGCCTGAGCAGCCGCCGATGGCTAATACAATCGCAGCTAAGGTGAGTATTTTTTTCATTGGTCATTCTCCGCCTTGGGGGCAATGTGTTGACGAATTGGTGAAGTGGTTGATGGCGACTGACAATCGGTCGAATCGCCTGTACTAAGTTGAGCCTGAGTGGCCGTAAAGCGTGTTTGATAGCGAAATACGCGTTGTGCGCAGACATCGATACAGCGGCCGCATTGGGTGCAGTCTGGGCTAGTGATCACCGGAGTTTGCCCTTTTAACGCCGGCTTTAATACCTGGCGCTCTGGGCAAACGGCAAAGCAGTCCATGCAGTTATCACAGGCACTGGCTTTGCTGGCGACGATTTTGATGGGACTCCATTTGCCGATTAAGCCAAACAGGGCGCCTGTTGGACACAGGTGACCACACCAAGCGCGCTCGGCGATAAACAGATCCAGCAGAAATATCGCCGCTAAGATCCATACTCCACTGAGACTGCCAAATAACACGGCGCGATAGACTAAGGGGACTGGGTTAACCCATTCCCATATCAAGTTGCCCGTGAGCAGTGGCAATAACAGCACGAGTGCCAGCAGGTAATAACGTAAATTACTCGGCAACTCGTTGGTGCGAGGAAGGTTCAATTTACGTCTGAGCCAGCTTGCGGCATCGGTAACCAGATTGACTGGACACACCCAACTGCAAAACACCCGGCCACCGGCGAGGGCATAAAACAGTATGATCAAAACTGCGCCTATCAGTAGGCTAAGCTCGGGAATATGCCCGCTAATGAGCATTTGTAAGCTCACCAGTGGATCGGCAAAGGGAATGGTATCTAGTAGTAAACTGGCCGATAAATTTCCCTTAAATAGCCAAATTCCCAAAAGTGGCCCGAGTGCAAATAGGCCTAATAAGCCAAATTGCACTGCGCGACGTAGCAGCAAATATTTATGTGCGCCAAACCAACCGAGTTCTGCAATGGCTGCGGCATGTTCGCCTTGCATGTGAGCCTTAGCTTTTGAGTTCACCGTCTGGTTATTCATAGACTTGTTACTCATAACGTCAGCCCCTTATTCAACATCTCTAAGGTGGTTTCCTCAGTGTTGATATAAGTGTCATGCGCCGCCGCTTTACCGAGTGCCAGAGTTGTCGGTAACACCTTAATCGCGGCCGTGTCGAGCACGCAGGCATGCTCGCATTTACCGCAACCCGTGCAGGTATCGCTGTTGACTGTGGGTAAAAACATGGCGTGGTGATCGCTATGTTGATTGCGTTGGCGTTCTAAGGTGATGGCATTGTCGATTAACGGACAAACCCGATAACAGACGTCACACCGTAATCCCTTAAAGTTTAGGCAGTTTTTCTCATCTATCAGTACCGCAACCCCCATCTTAGCATCGCTAATTTGTTCAAGTTGAGGATCAAGCGCGCCCGATGGGCAGGCTTTGATGCAGGGAATGTCCTCACACATTTCGCAGGGAATGCGTCTTGCGGTAAAGAATGGCGTGCCAGTGGCGGCGCCATCAAACCAGCGTGCCAGTGATAGGGTGTCGTAGGGGCAAGCCTCGACACACAAACCGCAACGCACACAGGCGGAGAGAAAATCACTTTCTTCAAGGGCTCCCGGCGGTCTGCAAGCTTGGGGGGCGAGTTGGCCTTGGCTTTTTGCCGTGGCCGTCAAGCCTAATCCCACGAGCCCCATCACGCAGCCAGCCTTAGCCGTCGTGGCCAAAAACTGGCGACGGTTGACTTGCTTGACTGTGAATGGACTCTTCACTTGCTGACTCACCTTAGCACTCCTTAATCGCTTTCAAATACGCTTATCGCTATCAAATGAGGGCTTAGGCCTTCATCACTTTTACGGGACACTTCTTAAAGTCAGTTTCTTTTGACAGTGGATCGGTCGCATCCAGAATCAACTTGTTAACTAACTGACGCGCATCGAAGAAGGGCATAAACACCACGCCGCGTGGCGGTTTGTTACGGCCTTTGGTTTCGACACGGGTTTTGACCTCACCACGGGGAGAAGCAACTAGCACTTCATCACCACGTTGCAGACCTCGGGCCTTAGCGTCTTCAGGATGCATAAAGATTTGTGCATCGGGGTAAGCGCGGTACAGCTCAGGTACACGGGCGGTCATCGAACCTGTATGCCAGTGTTCGAGTACACGGCCGGTAGACATCCACAGATCGTATTCTTCATTTGGCTCTTCTGCCGCAGGCTCGTAGGGCAGGGCGAAAATCACCGCTTTGCCATCGGGTTTACCGTAGAACTTGTAGCCTTCACCTGCCTTCACATAAGGATCGCTACCTTCAACGAAGCGGCGCAGGGTTTCTTTACCTTCGACCACTGGCCAGCGTAGGCCGCGGGTTTCGTGATAACGGTCAAAATCGGCTAAGTCATGGCCATGGCCGCGACCGAAGGCAGCGTATTCTTCGAAAATGCCTTTTTGCAGATAGAAGCCAAAGTGCGCGCTTTCATCGTTTAAGTCGCCCTTACAATCTGTGGTTGGGAACTTGTTGATGACGCCGTTGGCAAACAGCACTTCATAAAGCGTTTTGTCAGCGTATTCAGGCTGTTTAGCGATAAGCTCAGCAGGCCATACTTCAGACACTTTAAAGCGTTTTGAGAACTCGACTAATTGCCACAGATCCGACTTAGCCCCCTCAGGCGCTTTAACCTGTTGATGCCACATATGGGTGCGGCGCTCGGCGTTACCGTAGGCACCTTCTTTCTCAACCCACATGGCCGTGGGCAGAATAAGGTCGGCAGCCATGGCGGTGACGGTTGGGTATGGATCGGATACCACGATAAAGTTTTCTGGGTTACGGAAACCGGGGTAAATTTCATCGTTGATATTCGGGCCCGCCTGCATATTGTTGGTACACATGGTCCAATAGCAGTTGAGCTTGCCGTCTTTGAGCATACGGCTTTGCAGCACGGCATGGAAGCCAGGTTTTGGCGGAATAGTGCCTTCTGGTACCTGCCACACTTTTTCTGTAATGGCGCGGTGTTTATCGTTAGCCACTTCCATATCCGCAGGTAAGCGGTGGGCGAAGGTGCCGACTTCACGGGCGGTACCACAGGCCGAAGGTTGACCCGTTAATGAGAATGGGCTGTTGCCTGGGGTGGCGATTTTACCTGTGAGTAAGTGGATGTTGTAGAGCATGTTGTTTGCCCACACGCCACGTACGTGTTGGTTGATGCCCATGGTCCACAGACTCATGACTTTGACCTTAGGATCGGCATAGGCCTTAGCTAAGGTTTCTAATTTCTCAGGCTCTACACCACTCATTTTCGCCGCATATTCCAGCGTGTAAGTGCTGACGAACTTAGCGTATTCTTCGAAGCTGATAGGGCTGGATTTACCATTACCTGGGTTTTTGGCTTTCTTCTCTAACGGATGATCTGGGCGCAGACCATAACCGATATCATCCACACCGAGGGCAAACTTAGTATGTTTAGTCACAAAGTCGGTATTCACGGCTTTGTGTTGAATGATGTAGTTAGCGATAAAGTTGAGGATCACAAGATCTGACTGTGGGCGGAACACCATGGGGTTGTCCGCTAAGTCGAAGCTGCGGTTCTCGAAGGTCGATAGCACATGTACGCGGCAGTCTTTGTGGCTTAAACGACGGTCGGATAAGCGCGCCCACAGTATCGGGTGCATCTCGGCCATGTTAGCGCCCCAGAGCACAAATTGGTCGGCGGCTTCTAAGTCATCGTAACAGCCCATCGGCTCGTCGATACCGAAGGTACGCATAAAGCCACCCACGGCCGATGCCATACAGTGGCGGGCGTTAGGGTCGATATTGTTGGTTAAGAATCCGGCCTTATGTAATTTAGAGGCGGCATAACCTTCCCAGATGGTCCATTGACCCGAGCCGAACATACCGACAGAGGTAGGGCCCTTAGTGGCGATGCTGTGTTTCCACTTAGCGGCCATAGTATCGAAGGCGACATCCCAGCTTACTGGGGTAAACTCACCTTCTTTATGGTATTTGCCGTCTTTCATCCGCAGCAGCGGCGTGGTTAATCTGTCCTTGCCGTACATGATTTTCGACAGGAAGTAACCCTTAATACAGTTCAAACCACGGTTAACAGGGCTTTCGGGATCGCCCTTAGTGGCGACGACTTTACCGGCTTTAGTTCCGACTAATACGCTACAACCCACACCGCAAAAACGGCAGGGGGCTTTATCCCACTTAATGCTATCTGACTCGGCGGCTTCGACCATTTTCACGGGAAGCGTGACGCCAACGGCCGTTGCAGCGGCAACCGCTGCGTTAGCCTTGAGAAACTCGCGGCGGCTAATGCTCATAGTGTTTCCTCACTCTCTTGTTCTAAGGGTTCTACTTGGTGGTAAATCAAACTGGCGGATAACACGCCGGACAGGGCATTGATGGCTTCAACATTGTCGAGAATGGCTTTTTGGCTATTCCCTTCGAGGGTAATAACGAACTTGCCCTCGGGTGAAATGGCGTGGATATCGCAGCCCTTTAACGCTGCAATATCGGCCTCAACCTGTTGTAAGGCATTAGGGGCGGCATGTACCACAAGGCTGGTGACATGGTATTCCTGACTCATAGCGGTACCTTTATCTTGAGATTCACTCAGTTGCTGCGATAACAATCGCTACAACTCAATGTGGATAACTGTGAGTCTAGACCTGATAAAAAATGTGGGTATACCTCACAAGAGGTATTGGCGGGGATAGTCGATCGGGATCAAAGTTTTGCGCGTGATCTAACTCTCAGTTTGAAATTTACACAATCCCTATCCCTTTGGAGAGGGAGTCTGCAAGTGAGTTAGGAGGGGGGATTAGGCCTATAAGTATTGCCATTGTTTGAGCAGAATGATCGCGGGTTTAGCATTGCCTTCGCCTAAGTCGGCAGCGCCTAAGGCATTGTCATAGTGGATTTTTCCATTGCCTGTCGCTGTGATGGATTTGCCCCTCACCGAACCGAAAATCTCAGGGCCGCCGGGGAGATTGACCTTAGATTTGGGGGCGTAGAGCGCGGCATAAATCGGCACATTACCGCTAACGGTGACATCCTTATCCGAGCCAGAAAAAATAGACAGTGGCGGCTTGTTGCTGTCGGTCAGGGTTTGTCCCTTAATGTTGTTACCGTTGTTTGTCCCCGCCGTAAAGGCGACTTCACCGCCCACAAACAGCGTAAGGCTTGAGCCCGGGGCAATATTTAGCTGATTCGAGCCACTCATTTTAAAGTCACCATTGACTATCAGGGTGACATCGCCGCCACTGATATTAAGCACCCCATCGCTGCTCATGACTAAGCTGTCGAGGTTAAATACCGGCGTGTCACTGCCGAAGATGTTCTCCGACGTGGGGGTAAGGCTGGGGAAATAATCACCTTTCCAGCCGAGTTCGGTTTTACTCGACCCTGTGGGCGTGATAGTGACATTGGCGTTGGCATCAATAGTGCGGGCGCCGTTATTGGGCATCTTAAAGCCGCCCATCACAGCGCCAATATCCAATGGGTCACAGGATTTTGCTGGCACAGGCGGTACATTGGGGCGCGCGTTGACTAAGTTGCCAATCTGGCTGTCCCGATGAAAGTTGCCGTCGCCGCCATATTGTAGTGTGCCATTCACTTGGGCCTTGGGCGCCGTGGCGGCATTGTTATTGGCTTTGACCGAACCTTCCACCGTGCCGCTATTGGCCAAGTTAAAGTTATTACCCGCCGCGACATTGCCGCTAATGGTACCTGTGCCAAGGGTGACATCATTATTAGCTTGAATGCTGCCGTGGATATCCGACGAGCCCGTGAGGGTGACGCTGCCAGTGGCGCTGACATCGCCGTAAATTGGCGCGTTGCCCGTGAGCGTAATATTGGCATTGGGCTCAATGGTGGTGACATTGCCTTTGCCATGTTGATTAAGCTCACTGCCACCTTGGCCATTACTGATGCTATCGCCATAGGCGCCTTTGCGGGAATCGTAGCCATCGATGCTACTGCTGCCGGTAAGGTTTAAGCTTTCGCAGGACACAATCGCATCATTGAAAATCGTGTTTCCGTGACTGCCCTGCAGTGTGAACTGGGCGTTGAGTTTGGCCTCGCCTTCTAAATGATTGCCACGACTGTCAAGGCTAAGATCGGCTCCGGTGATTTGACCATTTTCGAGGGCATAACTGCTGCCTTCAAGGCTGCCATCGGCTTCGGCGGGGAGTTGCTCATAAAGTGTTTGCAGACCTTGATTAGGCGCGCGCTGCAGCTGAGCCTTAAGTTGGTTGTAGCTCTCGTGCATTCCCTGTTCGGCGAGTAGCTGCGCATTGACCTGCTTTTGAAAGTTGCCACTCAGTCGCTCTTGCACGAGATTATCCCTGAGCGATGTGACCACCAGTAAACTCGCTAACAGACTGAAGACCAAGACGATAAGTAATACCGCGCCATGTTCCTTATTGCCTAGAGCAGGTCTTAGATTGTCCATTATGGCTTCCTTGCTTTATGGGTTCTGTTGGCTGTTGAGGGCTTGCCGCCATAGGGGTTTACGCAGGGCGATATCGAGCTGGATCCCTTGGCCATATTGCGCTGGGAGTTTTTCAGGCTTGAGTACTACTGTCACCAGTTCGCCATTGAGAGCAAAACTGGTCGCTTCTAACCCCGTGAGTAATACCTGAGCGCCATCGCCGTCGTCGCAGCTCAGATTGGGAGCGTCAAAACGGTAGGTTTCGTTGTAATCGCTGGTTTTGCTGGTTCCTAGGCAAGTTAAACTCGGCTGGGCTGGGGATGCTGCAACTGCGAGCACTAATTCGTTAGCGCTGAGGGATACGATACTTGATGCACGTTTGACGCTCTTGCTGAGGCTGAGGGTGGCGTACCTCAGTGCATCGGCTGCGTTTTCGAGGCGTTTGCTTTCTTCAACCGTGGCCTTGAGCGGGGCGAAAAAGTTGACCACGGCCAGCATAATAATCAGCCCAAGCACCATAGCGATCATCAGTTCTGATAAGCTAAAGCCCGCTTGCTGTTTCTTCGCGCTTAAGGACATAGCTACACCTGACATAAGTGCGGAAAGCTGGCGTTGAGGCTCACACTGTTATTGTCCTCAATGCGACCGTCTCGCCAAGTGACTGTGATGGGCATAGTGTCTTGATAAGTGTTGGGTAGCACTAAGGTGTAACCGCTGGGCATATCTTGGCTGAGGCTGGCCCTAAAATTGACATCCTCAAAGCGTGCGGGTTGGCGCTGAATATCGCAGATCCTCGGCCAGATCCTTTCAATGGCATTCTGCGCTTGAATGGTGGCGACCGTATATTGGAAGCTATTGGTCGCATGCTGCAATGAAGATAACTGCGCTTTGCCGAGCGCCAGTAGCGAAGTGACCGACACCACTAACGAAATCAGCACTTCGGTCATGGTAAAGCCTTGTTGTTTATGACTCAGTGCCACTATGCGCATGCTGCCTCCTGTAGATAACTTTGCCCGCTTGGCAAGATGCACAGATTGAGCGTTTCACCTTGGGTGTTTTCGAGGCTCATCTGGGTTTTAGTGGTGTTGCCTGTCGCATTGATATTGAGGGTGTTAAAGCCATCGATACTGACGCCGCGGTTAGATGGACTAAAGACCTTAAGTTGTTCCTGATTGCTGATGACCAGCCAGCGCCCATCTTCTGTCGCTTCCAGTGTCACCGCCTGATTGCGCTTGATGGCTTCGCCGCGGGCGAATTTATAACTGGAGAGCAATTCATTTGCCGTGCTGGTGAGGCTTTCTCTGGCAATAAGATCCCGATAGGAGGGCAGGGCGATGCTCGCCAAGATGCCGATGATGGCGATAGCGACCAACAATTCGACTAAGGTGAACCCCGCTTTAGTGCGCTTTGTCATCTTAGTGGGTCCAGCAATGGGTTGCGGGTGCACGTACGCCTTTATGGTCGAGACTTAAGGTGCCGCAGGTATCTGACTGACGGCTTGTGGGCACGGCCTTGAGGCTAAAACCTAATTTATTTATCGTGGGGGTGTAGCTGAAACTGTAATAGGCACTGTTGGTTAAACTCTGCGAAGCGGGATACAAACCGTTGCGGGAATAATGGCGCTCTAGCGCTTGGGCACTACTGACGAGATATTGCTGAGCATCGAAGCGTCGACCTTGTTTCAGGTACTCATTAAATGAAGGAATCGCAATGGCGGCAAGAATGCCAATAATGGCGACGGCGATCATCAGTTCAATCAGGGTAAACCCTTTACGTAAAGCGCTCATCCACCCCTCCCTGTGTTATTGAACTGAATAGAATCGTCCGTGATTACGATGGCTATCTTGTTGTTTTAATTATTTTGACAACGTTGTCATGTTAATTTATTGGGATTTTCATCGAAATGCAATCACTGAGTGAAAATTCAGCAGCATTTGCAATCGATAGTATGAGAACGAAGAGTATTAAGTCGCTGTAGTTGATATGGAGATCACATTTGAGCTGGAGATTAATACCCCGTCAGCTCCATATAACCTGTGCCACTATGGCTACCTTTAAGCTCAATTGGGCCTTCCCAATACTGGGTGGATAACGCCATGGCACTATTGGGATTTAAAGGGGAAATGCGGATGTCGATTTGCTCGCTTGGGATTTGCACTTGCCAGCGAATTGGGTATTTACCCGTGCTGGTGGTTTGCCACTCGAGTGGCGTCATTTTTATCCCATCTGGGGTATCGCGGGAATTGATATTGCGGCCGGTGCCATCGGCAAACATTCGTCTGGCGCTGTAAAAGGCCGATTGTGCTTTATCTGAGGATTGTTCCCTGAGCTGGAATAACATCAGCGCCGAACCATCATCTAACCTAAGGGCAAACCAATCCCAGCCCTGCTGGCTCTTGGTTAAAAACTGCGAGCTCCATTCTCTATCTAGCCAGCCTTGGCCTGTGACTTTTTCGACGCGGTTTTCCACTTGGGCATTGATCTTGATATGGCGGGTGATTACGCCGTGAATCGTGATAAAGGGTTGGCTGTAGTAGTAAGAGGCGACTTTGCCGTCGCGACTCTTAATGCTGTAACCCTTATCCCCTTGATATTGCAGTGGCGCTTGGCTGCTAAGCTCGAGTTGATAACTAAAGTCGTCGGTTGCAACGCTTAAGGTTGCTGGGAATAAGTCCTTTGACTGACTACGCCATTGCCAATTATCGAGGTGAATTTGGTAGGGATCTGCGCTTACCCCTGCCAGTGATGGATGCGTCCGCGACCATTTCTCATGGGCGAGGTGAGAAGTGCTTGAGGTGAGTGCGCTATGGGCAAAATAAAGCTGTTCAGTCGCCCAAGTGGACTTAGGATTAAGTTCCACGTTTTGCGGTTCAGAGTGCTTAGGTTTTAGCGCCACCCTAAATTGCGTCCATTGGGCACCAAGTTGTTCACCATTCTCAGTGGTCAAATTGGCGGTGAGATACCACCATTCCTGACGAAAATCCTGATGGGCGAGGTGATCTTGAGGAAATTGAAAGCGGTTTCCCGGCGTTACCTTAGCAAAGCTTTGGCTATCTGCGCTTGCTTGCCCCAGTAAAGCCCCCATGGATTGAGGCTCGGTCGTTGAAGGCGCATTATCGCAGCCGCTTATTGTCGCAAGCAGTAAGCCACCTATGGCACTCTTCAAGATAAAGCCTGCGCTTGTGCTGATCTTAGATCGCGTTGCAGACGCTGATTGATTAACGTGCCAAGCCTTGGTTTGAGGTACGCGTGCGCTCATAGGGTTTCCTGCTGCAAACTGGCGATTAAGGGCCTGCGGGTTTGCCAGTAAAGCGGTAAGAGTACGGCTAAGGTGCAGGTCACTAAGGCAATGAGGATGGCTTTTCCATAGGCAAACCAATCCCAGATCATCTTGATTGTCCAGCCGAAGGCCTGCAGGGTGATTTTATCAATCAATAAATATCCGAGCAGTGCGCCCGTGGGCATGGCCATCAGGCAAGTGATGACCACGACCAGCAGCATTTGGCTGAACACCATAGTCCGCAGCTTACTGCGACTCACCCCGAGGGAATACAGCCTCGCCAATGGCGCTTGCCGGGATTGAGTTAACATCAAGCAGGCGCTAAATAGCCCTATGGCCGCCACCAGCAAAGTTAAGCTATTGAGCACTAAGGTGATTGAGAAGGTGCGTTTAAACATGGCAATGGCCTGAGCCTTGATCTTGGCTTGGCTGTAAATTTGCGCCTGTGCTAAGCCCAATGTAACGGCCAATTGCCCTTGCAGCTCATCTAGCTCTGCCTCGCTGAGTTTGCGCTGAGTCGCTGTGGTTTGAACTCCCGGCTCGACAGAGTGGAAACTGGCCGCAAGGCTAATGGGTAACACGGGTAGCTGCGCCTGTCGCCACAGCTTATGGCTGATGATGAGCTCATTGCGGGTATTGCCGTGGTCGTAATAAATCCCCGCAATTACCACGGGATTGTTGGCGGTTTTGTCCAGCACGTTTAACGCCACAGTATCCCCGAGTTGCAGCTGATACTTAATGGCCATGGGTTCGCTGACTAACACGTAATGTCCGTCAAAGTAGGTTTGCCAGAGATCCGGCAAGCTTTCTTTGATCGTGCTGGTGTGTTGAATCGATGCATCATCGCGGCTAATCAGGTTGACGGGTATGGTTTGCGCCGCCCCTTGGTTAGAGACTTCCGCCTCCACTTGCCATTGCTGATACAGGCCACTCAGGCGAGGATCTTGGCGCAACTTATCACGCACTTCGGCCATATGGTTAGCGCTGGGGCGCAGGTATAAATCGGCATGCAGGCGGGTTTCTAACCAGCTTCTTAAGGTTTGCTCGAAGCTGCCTACCAAGGTGTTCATCGACACATTGGCACTCAGTGCCAGCAGTATCGCCATCATAGCAAGGGACAATGGCGCGATAAGTTCGCGGGTTTCGGCGAGGAGATAGTGCTTAAGTCCGGGGCGAGTCAATGGCAAAAGTAAGCTAACGCCCCAATGCAATACTTGTGGTAATAACAATGGAATCGCGACGGCGACCATGCCCAACAATACCAAACTGGTGTTATAGCTTTGGCTGAAGGGCATGAGTATTGTGGCGAGCGTGAGCAGGCCGCAGGCTAAGATAAATTGCCTGCCATGGGTTTTGTTGTGGGCCTGCGTTTGTTGATAACGATTAGCACCTTGGGCGAGGGATTGGCGGGTTAAGTCAAAATACAAGGGTAAACAGGCGGCTAAGGCGGCAACTAAGGTGAGGGCTATCGCCTCGGCCAACCAACGCCATTGCCAAATTCCCGGCAATAAGTGGGCACCGTAGAGCTGCTCTAAGGTCATAGCGACCATAGGTTGCAACCAGTGACTGAGCTGTAATCCTAAGATAAATCCCATTAGCGAGCCTAACACTACCAACAGCAGCAACTCGCCAAGTAGGGCCAGCATGACTTCGCGCCGTGCTAGGCCCTGTTGCAGCAATTGGATTAATAGACGTTGGCGTTTCATCAGGCTGTAACGCACGCCGTTATAGGCAATAAACAGCCCGACCACAAAGGCTAACATGCTCATCGCATTGAGGTTTAAATGAAAACTGCGGGTAAGCGCCATCAAGGCTTGGCCTTGATCCTGTTGACTGTAACTGGCGCGAAGCGGCGTAATCCCTTGGGTATCGAGCTGCTGCTTTAAGGCAGGGAGCTTATCCCTGTCACTGAATAGGGCTATATAGCTGAGTTTGCCTTGCATTCCGAGTAAGCTTTGGGCGAGGGAAATATCGGTCAGAATTGCACTGCCCAGTCCCCAGCTATCGTCGATACTAATGACCTTAAGCTTGTCGGGCGCAAAAGAAGCGGGCGCGAGGGCGAGTTGGCCATTGGGTGCGATTTTATTGGCAAGGCTCTGGCTCATGACCACTATCGGCTCGCCGCTCATTAAATCGGCGAGCGGTAGCGCTCCCATCGACATCCTTGGATTGGCTTCTTGCTTTGTGCTTGTGTCGTGTTTTTGCCCCTCTTTTGTGCTTAGGCTCGCCGTCAACGCGGCGACGATATCGCTGCCTTCAATTTGCCAAAACTGACCGTTCAGGCCCGCCACTCTGCCACTGACAACCGCAAGGCTTTGGCTTATGCCCGCTTGGCGTAGGCTGAAATACACGGATTCGTCGAGGGTTTCTTGGCCAATGGGCGCGCTGAGGAGCACATCGGCCCGCTGGCTCAAGAGCTCAGTGGCCTCACTGTAGCTACGAATTGCATTATCATTGGTGGCTTTAACCCCGATAAGTAAAGTCACGGCGAGGGCAAGCCCAAGCAAAATGGCGCCCGCTTGCAGCGGCGCGTGGCGATAGTGGGCGAGAAAGACCCTTAATACCCAATAGATCCGCAGCCATGGGCGATTTCTGCTTGGGGTTTGGCTGTGATTGGCTTTAGGGGTTAATGCTGGACTCATCATCGAGTTAACCGGAGATAGACACAGCGGCGTGGGAAAGATGCCAGCGTTTGTGCATAAAGGCGGCGCATTCTTCACTGTGGGTGACCATGAGTATGCTGGTTTGGCTTTCTTTGGCCAGTTCGCACAGCAGTGACATCACCTGTTTACCCGATTCATCATCGAGATTGCCTGTGGGTTCGTCGGCCAGCAGTAAACTCGGATTGTGGGCTAAGGCTCTGGCGATAGCGACCCTTTGCTGTTGCCCGCCTGAAAGTGCCTCGACCTGCCGATTGAGTAGCGAAGCCAGCCCCAATTTGTCGACGAGATAATCGCACCAAGGATTCCAACTGGCGCCATTGAGATTGAGTGAAAAACCTATGTTGTTTCTTACATTGAGTGGCGTCAGTAGATTAAATTGTTGAAACACGACGCCTAAGTGGCTGCGTCGGAACTCGCTCCAGTGTTTGTCTTGCCATTCTTGGGTGGGTTGATGATTCAGCACTATCTGGCCGCTGTCTGGTGTTTCAAAGCCTGCGATCAAATTTAACAGTGTGCTTTTGCCGCTGCCGCTGGGGCCCGTGAGTGCGATGGTCTCGCCGCGATGTAAGGTTAAATCGACGGCTTGCAGTACGGTATGGCGCTGCTCGCCATCGCGAAAACTTTTACTCACTTGGATAAGTTTGGCTACTTCTGACATTTATCCTTCCACTCTGGCAACATTTAGCCCGACTAAAGATAAAACATTTTATCTTCTGATAGATACTGCTATTTGGTCCTTAAGGTTCACTTTGCATGGATTCAGACTTAGGTTTTATGCTGTTTAAATTTTCTGCAATTGTGGTTTTAGAACCCAATTCTGTGAGCGAATGGGCTTGAGCTATTTTTGTGTTTGTTGCATGCTGTGCGCCCTGTTAAATCGATAGCGGACTATCGATTTAACAATCCGTTCGGATGAAGGTAGCAGGAGAGTGGGGAATTAACCCCACACCGACGAGGCAACTTTGTTTTGGGATGTGTCCCGAACCAAAGCACTCTTTCAGGTGCCGCAAGGCATGGACTGTTACTGGACGAGCCTCTGGAGAGACTACCGATTGCGTTAAGTCGCGATAATAGGTGGCGCCGAAGGCGAAAGTAGGTGCGTCGATGGGTGCATTCTGCGAAACGCTCAGGCAAAAGGACAGAGGAGAGGATGACTGCACGGTCCCTGTCGTTTGTCTTTTGGACGCTTTCCCTGCCTTTATTGGCTGGGTGATAGTCTTTCTTTAGGCTGGCAGCGGTGTGTCACAGCCATTTCTTTTCCTCCTCCTTTATTAATTTAGTTGTTTAATAATTGAGGAATATCATGAGTTTTCAAGCTTTACTCAGCAGCCTGAACGGTATCGTTTGGGGACCCGTTACCCTGTGTTTACTCGTGGGGACGGGCATCTATCTCACCTTACGTTTGCGGCTTATCCAAGTGTTTCGTTTGCCAATGGCCCTCGGCTTATTATTTAAACCCGCCAAAGGACATGGGGATCTCTCTTCCTTCGCCGCCTTGTGTACGGCGCTGTCGGCCACCATAGGGACAGGCAATATTGTTGGGGTGGCAACCGCGATTAAGATGGGCGGCCCTGGAGCATTATTTTGGATGTGGCTGGCGGCCTTCTTCGGCATGGCGACCAAGTATGCCGAATGTATGTTGGCGGTAAAATATCGCACCACCGATGCGCGCGGGCAAATTGCAGGCGGCCCCATGTACTACATCGAGCGGGGGCTGGGCCTACATTGGATGGCGAAGTTGTTTGCCCTGTTTGGCGTGGGGGTGGCGTTCTTTGGGATTGGTACTTTTGCCCAAGTGAATGCAATTAGCGATGCCCTGACCATTGCCTTTGAGGTACCCACTTGGGCGACGGCACTGGTGCTCACCCTGTTAGTTGCGGCGGTGACCTTAGGTGGGGTGAAGCGTATTTCCAACGTGGCGCAAAAGTTAGTGCCAGCGATGTCGATTGGGTATGTGCTGGCTTGTGTGTGGATTCTAGTGAGTTTTGCCGAATCGATTTTACCCGCCTTGCAGTTAGTGGTGGAGTCGGCCTTTACGCCTGTTTCGGCGGCGGGCGGCTTCTTAGGGGCAACTGTGGCGCAGGCGATTCAAATGGGGATTGCCCGCGGGGTGTTTTCGAACGAGTCTGGCCTCGGTAGCGCGCCAATTGCCGCCGCGGCGGCGAAAACCAATGAGCCAGTCGAGCAGGGTTTAGTCAGCATGACGGGCACATTTTTCGATACCATCATCATCTGCACTATGACGGGACTGGTATTGATTATCACCGGAGTCTGGAGCGGTGATACCGCCGGCGCAGCCATGACCAGCGCGGCCTTCAGCCTAGGCGGCTCGGCGGCTATAGGTCAGTATTTAGTGACTATCGCCTTAGTCTGCTTTGCATTCACCACCATTTTAGGCTGGCACTACTATGGCGAACGCTGCTGGTACTATTTAGTCGGCGAACGTGGACTGCGTGCCTATCAAATGCTGTTTTTAGGTCTGATTGCGGTCGGCGCCTTTATCAAGCTGGATGTGATCTGGCTATTGGCCGATACGGTAAACGGTTTAATGGCGATACCGAACCTGATTGCGATTATTGGATTAAGGCACGTCATTATTGCCGAAACCCAAAGCTATTTTGTTCGGACACTCTCAAACCGTACATTAGACCCAATTTATTAATGTTGTGAAAACAATATATTAGTTCACATTATTTTAACTTTAAGATTGTCGCCACAAGGTTCTTCGTTTACTTTATAAGGGCTACCCAAAAATGGGTGGATTAGAAACGGGGGCTTTGAGGCGACGCCATGGATAAAAGTAAACTTCGTACCTTCCGCAGCAAAATTCTATCCCATATTGCGCTGCCTTTAATTCTTATCATGACGGCCGTTTACGGCATTAATGCTTGGTTTAATTATCTTTCTGCCGAGCGAAAGCTATACGATTCCTTAGCCCAGGAGTCGAATCATTCCGCCTATCGCCTACAGTTGCTACTCGAACATGCACAGGCGAATACGCAAGGTGTTGCCGATTTTATTGGGTTTATCTCCAATAAGGAGGGCATTAATGATAGTGAGAAAATCAAACGGGTACTCACTAATCGCATCGAACGCAATCCCGATTTTTATGGCTCAGCCGTTGCGTTTAAACCTTATACCTTCCCCGATAAAAAACTCTTTTTCCCCTATGTTTACCGCGATGGCAACAACTTCCATTATCTAGATATTGGCGCCGAGGGTTATGACTATACCGATGGCTCTTGGGATTGGTGGTCAAAGGCCATTAATCAACCCGGAGGCTATTGGTCTAAGGCTTATTTTGATGAGGGCGCAGGAAACACTTTGATGGTGACTTATTCGGTGCCTTTTGGCCCTGAAAATGATTACTTTGGGGTGGCGACCGTCGATTTGGCGCTCGATAAATTGCCTGAACAACTGGGTGTGCAGCCAAGCCAATTAGTGGTACTCGATGATCAAGGGCGGCTGATCTTCCACAGCGATAAAGAGAAAGTGCTCGCCGTGACCTCCGCCGAATGGCTCGATAGAAATACCCGTCGAAACAGTGACTTTTGGGCATTATTGGATAAGGGGCTAAATGGACAAGCGCGCTTTATCGATGATAAGAGCACTGTGTATCTCGCCAGTGTTGCTTCGGTCGCTAAGCTCAAATGGCGCGTCATTGTCATGGTGCCCGAACATCAGCTGTTTGCAACGCTGCTGGATGATGTGGCATCCGTGGTGCTCAACCTCAGTTTATTAACCCTATTGTTATTACTCACTTGCTACATCGCCGCTAAACGTTTGACTCGGCCGCTTGAGGCGCTGGAGTCGGGCATTTTGGCTTTCGGTCAGGGTAAAGCCCAGCAATTGGCGATCCCCAAAGGCGCGGTGAGTGAGATAGTTACCTTAAGCAGCACCTTTAACCAGATGGCGGAACTCCTCGCCGAGCGTGAGCAGGCGATTTTAGACTCCCGCGGTAACCGTTTCGCGCGGCTGATCGATGGCATGAGTGATAAGTCCTTCTATTGTTCGCTCGACCCTTCAGGCCAGTTGGCGCAGGTGAGTGAGGGCGTCACTAAGGTCTTGGGCATGTCACCTGAGCTACTCAAGCGTAAGTATCAAAGACTGTTTACTGCCAATCCGTTAAATGAAAAAAATTGGGAATACACGGATTTAGCCCTGAAGGGGGAGAACGTTCCTTCCCATCAGGTCGAGCTGCTCGATGCGAGTGGCCACCCACGTATGCTCGACCTCTTTATGCAGCCTTTGGTTTCGGATACGGGCGAGCTGATGTCGGTGGAGATGTTATTCACCGATGTGACCGAACAGTTCTCAGCTGCTACTTGGTCTAATGCCGTACTCGAAGCGGCGCCAGAGGCGATGCTGATCGTCGATCAGATGGGCTCAATTGTATTTACTAATACCCGCTGCCAAATTCTCTTTGGTTACGATGCCAACAGCATGTTGGGGCTACAGGTGGAGTCACTCTTGCCTGAAGCCATGCGTAGCAACCATGCCCGCGACCGCCTGCAATTTTTGCGTGAAGGCCGCGATCGCCCCATGGCCAATGCACGCCATGTGCGGGCGCTTAAAGCCGATGGTGGGGAGTTTGTCGCCGAAATCGCCTTGAGTATTTTACCTGCCGATCATGAAGGTCGCAGACAAGTGGCGGCATCGATTCGGGATATGACCCAGAAGTTAGCCGTAGAGCAAAAAATCCGTGACAGTGAACTAAGGTTCCGTGGCCTTGTGACCAATATTCCTGGCGCCGTCTATCGTACGCGCATCGGCGATGTCTGGGTGATGGAATATGTCAGCGACAACATTGCCGATATTACGGGTTTTGCGGCGAGCCAGTTTATTGAAAACCGCCAACGCACCTTTGCCTCGCTGATCGTGGAAGAAGATCGTGAGCTATGCCATCAACATATCGATAGGGCGCTGGCGCAGCAGGAAACCTTTGAGGTGGAATACCGCATCCGACATCGTGACGGCAGCATTCGCTGGGTGCATGAAAAGGGCAAGGCGAGTTATACCGAAGAAGGATTCCCACTGTGGTTTGACGGCAGTATTGACGATATCACCGAGAGCAAACTGGCCATGGTTGAGCTTGAGGCGTCGCGCTTGCAACTCACCAATATTACCGAATCTATCCCTTGTACCGTGTATCAGTTGCGCTGGGTTTCTCCTGCGGATCGCACCTTTACTTTCCTCTCCGGCGCGGCATTTCATATGCTGGGCTTACACCGCGAAGATTTACTGAAAGACTTTAATATCATTGCCGAGCGGATATTTGATGAGGAACGCCCCGAGGTTGTGCGTGCCTTAGCGGGTAAGAGTGAGGACAAGTTGCAATGGGTGCGTGAGTTCCGTTATCGCCATCCTAACGGCAGTATTCGTTGGATGGAGGCGGGAGCGAGCGGTCACTACAACGACGATGGCGCCATTATTTGGAATGGCTACGTGATGGATATTACCGAGCGTAAAGCCATTGAAGAAGAGTTGGCGGTCAGCGAGGCGCACTTTAAGGCGCTATTTGATGGCTCGACCATTGGCATTGTGAACGTCGATGCCAAAGGCGTGATCCTCGACTGTAACGACCAATATTGCGAAGACATGGGCCAGACCCGAGAGTCACTCTGCGGTGTGCCTATTTTCGATGTCTTAAGCCTGCAGGATAAAGAAACCGCTAAGGCTCAGTTTAGAGAATTGGCCGAAGGTAAAGTCGACCACTATCGCGGTGAACGTAGCTTTATTCGCCCCAATGGTGAGCCACTGTGGATGACGGTCAATGTGTCGGCACTGTTCGATAGCCAGAAGCAGTTCGAATCGGCCGTGGTCAGTATGGTAGATATGACAGAGCTGAAACTGCTATCTGACGAACTGTTAGTGGCAAAAGAAGAGGCGGATGCGGCGAGTAAGGCTAAGGGCGATTTCCTCGCGAATATGTCCCATGAAATCCGCACGCCGATGAATGCCATTATCGGTATGTCGCAACTTTGTTTGCAGACGGCGCTGGATAAGAAGCAGAAGAACTATGTGGAGAAAATTGAGCGCGCCTCAAAATCCTTACTCTCCATCATTAATGACATCCTCGACTTCTCTAAAATTGAAGCCGGCAAGTTAGACATCGAATCTGTGCCCTTCCAGCTCGATACTATGCTGGAAGATCTCAGCGATATGTTCTCCGAGAAGGCGGCCCATAAACAACTTGAACTGCTGTTTGCGGTGGCGCCCAATGTGCCTAGGCACTTGTTCGGTGATTCGCTGCGCCTAGGGCAAGTGCTGATCAACTTGATGAACAACGCGATTAAGTTTACCGAGCGTGGTGAAGTCTTGTTATCGCTCAACTTAGTTGAGCAGCAAAATGACGATGTGGTGCTGCGCTTTAGTGTGCGCGACAGCGGTATTGGTTTAACCGCAGATCAGCAGGCCAAACTGTTTAAATCCTTCAGTCAGGCCGACACCTCTACAACACGCAAGTACGGCGGTACGGGCTTAGGGCTGGCGATTTGTAAACAGCTCGTCGAACTGATGGGCGGCACCATAGGGGTTGAAAGTCAGTTCGGCCACGGCAGTACCTTCTATTTTACTGTTAAGTTGCAGATTTCCAGTGGTCAAAAGCTAACGGTTGCCCAAGAGCTCGAAGGCATGCCGATTCTGGTTGCCGATGACAATGCCACCGCCCGCGACATTATGCGCACCACCTTAGAAAGCATGGGCTTTAGGGGGGATACGGTGCGCTCCGGCGAAGAGGCTGTGACCCGTTGTATCCAGCAGGAATATGCCGTTGCCCTGATCGACTGGAAGATGCCAAACCTCGATGGCATTGAAACGGCTAAACAAATCAAGCAGCAGGCGAAGAAAGCGCCGCGGATCTTGATGGTGTCGGCCCACGCCAACCAAGACTTCTTAAGCCAAATTGAAGAACTTGGCTTGGCCGGATATATCAGTAAACCCATTAGTGCATCTAGGTTGCTCGACGGCATTATGAATTCCCTCGGCCGGGCGGGGGTTCTCCCCGTGAGACGCCAGAGCGAGAGCATCGATCCTAAACTGTTATTGCCGCTTAAGGGTAAGCGTATTCTCTTGGTGGAAGACAATGAGATGAACCTTGAGGTGGCCACCGAGTTTTTAGAGCAAGTGGGGATTATCTTATCCATCGCCACTAACGGCCAGATTGCGCTCGATAAGCTGGAGCAGCAGAGCTTCGATCTGGTGTTGATGGACTGCCAAATGCCGGTGATGGACGGTTATCAGGCCACGCAGGCACTCAGAAAGCGGCCCGAACTCACCGAGCTGCCCGTGGTCGCGATGACAGCAAATGCGATGGCTGGTGATAAGGAAATGTGTTTAAGAGCGGGAATGAACGACCATATCGCTAAGCCGATTGAGGTCAATCTACTGTATCAAACCCTGTTGAAATATTTAGGTGGCAGCGCGTCGCTGGTCGATAACACAGAGCCGAGTCAACTGGTTGATATTCCGGTTAAACCTATCAACTTAGATTCTGGATCTGTGGTGAAATGGCCCGAGCATCCTGAGTTGGATATCGATAGGGGCTTACAATTAGTTCAAAACTCTACTCGTTTGTATCAAAGGATCTTCGATCGTTTCGTTACCAGTCAGCGTAATGTGGTGGATCTCATCAATAAAGCGCTCGCCAATGACAAACGTGACGATGCTGTGCGCATGGCGCATACCTTGAAGGGGCTCGCGGGCAACTTAAGCTCTAGCAAGCTGGTGGAATTAGCCCGCCAACTAGAGTTGCACTTAAGTGAGAAGAGCGAATACCAAACTGAGTTAGACCAAATCCAAGCGCTAGTGGCGTCGATTTGTGATGCCATTGAGCGGGTCAAGCCGCAGTTTGAGGAGTCGACCACATCGACGAGCGAACAACTCTCGCCAGAGGCGCTAGTCACCGCCTTAAAACAGCTGCGACAAAGCCTAGAGGATGCTGACTCAGATGCGGTGGCGCAAATCGATGCGTTAAAACCTCAGGTGAGTAGCAAGTTATGGCTGCAGCTCAGCCCAGCCCTGACTATGATTAATCAGTATCAGTTTGATGAAGCAGTGGATTTGATTGATGAAGTGCTTGCGGAATTAACCTAAAAACCGGTCAAGAGAGTGCGGTATTGGCCATTGATAAGCCACAGGATAAGGTGAAAGTGTTGATGGATAAGGCAACAATATTGGTCGTCGATGATACACCGGAAAATATCGATATTTTAGTGGGCATACTCGGTGAGGATTATAAGGTCAAGGTGGCGATTGATGGACCAAGAGCACTCGCCCTTGTCGCCAAAACCCTGCCGGATTTGATTTTACTCGACGTAATGATGCCCGGTATGAATGGCTATGAAGTCTGTAAGCTGCTTAAGCAAGAACCCTTAACTTGCCATATTCCGGTGATTTTTGTGACCGCCTTGTCTGAGGTGGCCGACGAGACCCAAGGGTTTGAACTCGGCGCCGTCGATTACATCACTAAGCCTGTGAGTGCTCCCGTGGTAAAAGCTCGGGTACGAACTCATCTGGCGCTATACGATCAAAAACGCCTGCTAGAGCAACAAGTCAGAGAACGCACCCAAGAGCTAGAAGAAACTCGCTTCGAAATTATCCGCCGTTTAGGTCGCGCCGCCGAATACAAAGACAACGAGACAGGCCTGCACGTTGTGCGTATGAGCCACTATGCACGGATGCTGGCCGTTAAACTAGGCTTGCCTAGCACCTTCTGCGAGCTGTTGTATAACGCGGCGCCCATGCATGACATCGGGAAAATCGGCACGCCCGATGCGGTGCTGAAAAAGCCCGGTAAGCTTGATGCCGATGAATGGGAAATCATGCAACAACATGCTGCCATTGGTGCCGAGATCATTGGCGAACATGGCGATCCACTGCTGCAAATGGCGCGGCGCATCGCCTTAACCCACCATGAGAAGTGGGACGGTTCGGGTTATCCTAATGGTTTGTCTGGGGAAAATATTCCGATAGAAGGCAGGATTGTGGCAATTGCGGACGTTTTCGATGCCCTGACTTCGCGCCGTCCTTATAAGGAGCCTTGGACAATCGAAGCCACGGTCGAATTACTCGAAAGCCAAGCGGGTAAACACTTTGACCCTAAGCTGGTGGAGGAATTTAAGCAAATTCTGCCCGAGGTGGTGGCAATTCGAGATACTTATATCGAGCATTAAACAAAAAAGGCGCCTAGGGCGCCTTTTCAATACGACTCGCTTAGAAGCTAGGCTTCTTCGAGCGAGTAGGGTAATGCTTGAATGCGTAAGCTGGATTGCTCATCGTCGGCAAAGCGCAGCTTGGCACCGTTCTCGGTATCGTTTGCCAGCACAGCGGTGAGTAGTACTTGATTGCCACGCTGTACGAACTCAATAATTTGCCCGCCCTTGCGATAGCCATCTTCCAATTCGATCTCGAGAGCACTTTCCAACTTGATGTCTGAGGAAGTCGTGCCGTGGAGAATATAGAGCGCGCGCTTGTTACCACCACGGTATTTCATCCGAGCCACAGTTTCTTGGCCCATGTAGCAGCCTTTGTTAAAGCTGATGCCGTTGATAGCCTGTAGGTTGCACATCTGCGGCACATATTGGTTAGCATGGCTTGGCGCTAGATTAGGGTAACCAGCAGCAATTTCTAAGGCTTGCCAAGCGCTGGCATCAAACACTGTGTGCTCGCCCACTAAGGCTGTTGCCGCATCTGGCTGCAGTACCAGAATAAAACGATCCGCATCCTTTAAAATGGCGCCATGTTCGACCAGCGTCAGTTCTTCAGTGATTTCATCAAAGTGTTGGGTCATAAATTGTGTTGCCTGTTCGCCTGCTACGCCGAGTAATGTCCACTCCGCCGTCGCATTGGTCAGGGTTGCTTTGCTAAACACGGCATATTTTTGCAGTTGCGGCAGATCGACCTCGATAGTCTCCCTTGGCAGCAGCATCAACAGCGCCTCTTGGATAGCAAAGGTGCGGAAGCTGGCGATCATCTTACCCTTAGGATCGCAATGTGCGCCCCAGCGCCATTGGTTGGCTTCGAGTGAGCTAATGTCCGTAGTCACTTGGCCATGGATAAAACTGCGCCCCTGTTCACCGACTACTTTGATGAGGCCGAGGTGGGATAGGTTGGCGAGCATAAGTGGAGGCATGGAGGCGTCCAGATCCCAAGTGGGTGTCGAAACTGCAATAGTCATAGCGGAGATCCTGAAAATGAAGACGATGCAAGAGGCTAGATTGTAGCGGAATTAAGCGGCGCTCAAAAGCATAAGGCGCACATATCTTGAATGAAATGTGCGCCTTATAAATTCACTCAAGCTGAGTGCTTAAAGCATTAGAACAATACGCGGGTGCGCAGTGTGCCTTCAATGGCCTTAAGTTCAACCAAGGCTTCTTCGGCTTGGTGAGTATCGACTTCCATCACCACATAACCGATTTCTGCAGTGGTTTGCAGGTACTGAGCGGCAATGTTGATGCCTTTTTCAGAGAAGGCTTTGTTGATTTTGATTAGCACGCCAGGACGGTTTTGGTGAATGTGCAGTAAGCGCGAAATGCCTTTGTGCATTGGCAGCGACACTTCAGGGAAGTTAACCGCAGATACGGTCGAACCGTTGTCAGAGTATTTAGCTAACTTACCGGCAACTTCGATACCGATGTTTTCCTGGGCTTCGGCAGTACTGCCACCCACGTGCGGAGTCAGCAGCACGTTATCTAAACCACGTAATGGGCTGATAAATTCATCATCATTCGATTGTGGCTCGACGGGGAATACGTCGATGGCCGCACCCGCAAGGTGACGCTCTTTAAGGGCGACCGTTAGGGCATCGATATCGACCACAGTACCGCGTGAGGCGTTGATAAAGATGCTGCCTTTACGCATGGCCGCAAATTCGGCGGTGCTGATCATATCTTTGGTTTGCGCCGTTTCAGGAACGTGCAAACTGATCACATCGGACTGTGCCAGTAATTGTTCCATCGAATGGATTTGCTGGGCATTGCCTAATGGTAGTTTGTCTTCGATATCGAAAAACACCACGCGCATGCCTAAGGTTTCAGCCAAGATCCCGAGCTGTGTACCGATATGGCCATAACCTATCACACCTAAGGTTTTGCCACGGACTTCGTAACTGCCGGCTGCCGTCTTCATCCAGCCACCACGGTGGGCGATAGCATTACGTTCAGGAATGCCGCGCATCAGCATGATGATTTCGCCTAATACCAGTTCAGCCACGCTGCGGGTATTAGAGAATGGTGCGTTAAATACTGGGATACCGAGTAATTCGGCGGTCGCCAGATCCACTTGGTTAGTACCGATACAGAAACAACCAATCGCAATCAGTTTTTCGGCACGCTTCAATACCTCAGCCGTTAATTGGGTACGGGAACGAATACCAACAAAGTGAGCATCTTTGATGGACTCGAGCAGGGCTTCATCACCTAAGGAGGCTTTGTGATACTCGATATTGGTGTATCCAGCACGTTCAAATACATCGACCGCAGATTGGTGGACGCCTTCCAACAACAGGATCTTGATCTTATCCTTGTCCAGCGAATGTTTCGCCATGATATGGGTACCCTCTAATTAATTGAAATAGTTCTGTGTGATATGCTGACAACCTTGGCCTTCCAAAGTAGCACTTTTTTTGCTCACTGTGGAGGGCTAGATGGCTAAAGTTAATATTCTAGAATTAGAACAATATCGCATAAGAGGAAGGAACATTGAATAACAAAATCATTTGGTGCGGTATTTACCTCTCAGTTTTAATATGGTCGGCGATAAAACCCGCAGATCCATTCACTTGGTGGCTTGAAGCCTTGCCCGCATTAGTGGCCGTGCCCTTGCTCTTTTTTACCCGCAAGCGTTTTCCGCTGACGCCCTTAGTGTATTTTTTGGTGCTAGTGCATTGCTGTGTGTTGTTTGTTGGCGCGCACTATACCTATGCCGAAGTGCCACTGTTCGACACGATTGCCCAGTGGATGGGGACAGAGCGCAACAACTACGACAAGGTAGGACATTTTGCTCAAGGTTTTATTCCGGCCATGTTAGCCCGTGAGATTATGTTACGTAATCAAGCCGTTAAACCTGGAGCCTGGTGTGCCTTTCTCGTCACCTGCTTTGTGCTGGCCTTCAGCGCCTTCTACGAACTGATTGAATGGTGGGTGGCCGCCGCGACGGGCGAAGGCGCCGAGGCCTTTTTAGGTACTCAGGGTTATGTGTGGGATACCCAATCGGATATGTTTTTAGCCTTGATTGGGGCCATTGTCGCACTAATCAGTTTGTCCCGTGTGCAGGATAAGCAAATCGCAAAACTAATCGGTCAGGCTTAGGCTCAAACACTTACCGAAAAATCCCCTCTAAGTCTCACTTAGAGGGGATTTTTTATGCCTCAAACCGTCATTGTTTTCTGTTAAATTTTTGTGTCAACTTTCGATTGAGAGCTTTATAGACTAAGGTGTAACCTGATTGTTCCGTCGATAAGCTTCAGGATTAATCACTGTTTAGTGATAAAGCCTTGGTCTGTTAGTCGAACTTACTATAAAAAAAGAGTGATTATTTAGTACATTCGGGTGATGGCATTCATGCGGTAACTAGTCAAAATGGGCTATGTTAATTAATTGTATTTTTGTGCATTTGCACGCTTAAGTTCAATATTAGACTAATAAAGACGAAATACTTTTCAGGGAGAAGAGTAAATTGAGTACTATCAATGAGTTAGTTTTTCTGCATCAAGTGGCAGCGCCTTGCCATTTGGCGATACTAGCAGAATCTATCGGGTTAAAAACACGGATTGTTAAACAGGCTTCTGAGTTAAATTTAGATAAAGGACAGCGCAGTTTCTGTTTAATCGCCCAAAAGGGCGCGGCCTTAGACAATAAAGGGATCCCACTCTTAGCGTCACGTCTTGTGCCACATGTTCCCGTCGCTTTGTATCAAGTCGAGCGTAATTCTTTAGATCAAGAGTCAGCCATGCTGCTGGGGATCCGCGGTCTGTTATTTGCAGATCAGCGGATGGATTTGATGCTAACGGGGCTGCGTAAAATGGTGGCCGACGAACTTTGGTACGATAGAACCTTGCTCAGTAAGATGTTTCGCCGTGTGGTGCAAAAGTTGGATGGGCAAAATGAGATGCCCGCCGATACCGTAGCCATGTTGCAAGCGCTTACCTCCAGAGAGAGGACCATTATTCAGTTCGTCTCCAGTGGGGCGCGCAATAAGGAGATTGCCCATAGACTCTGCATCAGTGAGCATACGGTGAAGGCGCATATTTCCTCTATTTTCCGTAAGACCCAGTCTCGCAATCGCGTTGAACTATTACGTTGGGCGCAAACTTATCAAACCCATTTTGAGTTTTGCAGTTAAGCCTTAAGCTCGCTAAGGTGAGGTGTGAGTGAGCGGGGATGGTGATTTACATCGGCAAGATTCGACAAGCGCTAACTCACTTTAGCACTTTATACGCAAATAAAAACGGGAACATAATTCATGTTCCCGTTTTTATTGAGCCGTCTACTGCAGACGGCTATCGATAAAAATTAGTACTGAACAACAGTTGCAACGTTCATATCACCGCTTTGATTAACGCTGATGCTGTTGCTATTGCCAGCTTGTGAACCGACAACTAAGTTGTCATTGCCTGTTTGTGTAATCATTAGGCTGTTGTTGTCACCACGCACGCCAAATGAGCTTGAAGCGAATGAAGTGCCGCTATCGCCACCTACCCAGTTACCGTTACCCGCTTGAGTGATTTGAGCTGAGTTTTCATCACCTTCGATGATTAAATCGATAAGGTTCAGATCACCACGGTGTTGCAGTGCAGTCACATCGGCGTTGTTGTTACCTGTTACGCTAATGATGGTTTCGTTTTGTCCGCCATCTTGCTCAACATCCACTTCGTTGTCGTTACCAACGGCATCCACATAGGCGAAGTTCACATCACCTTCTTGGCTGATTTCGATGCTGTTGTCTTCACCTGTTGCGAAGGCAACCAGCTCGTTGTTATCACCCTTAGAAGATAAGTCGAAGTCGTTGTCAGTACCGTAAGCGCCAAAGGTTGCGAAGTTAGCGTCACCACGTTGTTTTAAGTCAACGTCGTTGCTATCGCCCCATACTTGGAACTCTGCACCGTTGCTGTTGCCACGTTGCTTGATAGTGATATCGTTGTCATTACCTTGAATGTCAGCCACTAAAGTATCGCCTACAGTGTTGCGGTCGCCGTCTTGAGCGATATCAATGCTGTTGTCATCACCCGTGGTCATTGAAAGGTAAGCAGTGTTGTTGCTGCCTTCTTGTTTCATGGTGATATCGTTCTCACTACCCGCTAAGGCGTAAACGAAGCCAGTGTGGCTATCACCCTTTTGATAGATATCGATGCTGTTGTCGTTACCCGCGATGCCTTTAGCCGCACCAAAGTTGTTGTTACCAATCTGTTCAACCGATACGTCGTTGTTATTACCCACGTTTGCGGTCAGGTCGAGTGCGATTAAACCCGCTTGGTTGTTGTTACCGTATTGCTTGATGTCGCCATCGTTATTATCGCCTTGTACGCGGAATACGGCGAAGTTGGCATCACCTTCTTGTTCTACGAAGGCACTGTTTTCGTTGCCAGTGATTTCAACTTGGCTTTCGTTCACTTCACCTAATTGGTTAACAGAAACCAGGTTGTCGCTACCAGTGATGTCGTTGCTGCTTTGGTTGAAGAAACCATCCTGTGCCACTTCAGCGACGTTGTTATTGCCAGTGACGTTAACTGACGCAACATGCCAATCAGTTTGTTGAGTCACTGTGACTTCGTTGGCATCACCCGTTGAGTTAACTTGCGCTTCATGCCACACACCATCTTGTAATACGGTGGCAACTTGGTCGTTACCCGTTTGGGTCACTGCTGCAGCGTTAATCAATCCTGTTTGCGCGACTAAGGTGTCTTGACCTTGGCCAGTTTGCTCGACGTTGATGTCGTTAACGAGACTGGCCGCAAACGCTTGGCCACTTAAGCCAGTTGCAATAGCTAGCGCAATGAGTGATTTTTTCGCTTGTGATTTCATGTGGACTCTCCCTGTTTAATATTGAGTTATTGAGATTGCAGCACCGTCTGCAATCTGCTGGATCGAAAAATTGCCGCTTCCTAGTTGGTTCAACTGCACCAGATTGTCATTGCCAATCTGGGTGATTGAAGCAGTGTTTTGAGTGCCGACTTGCAGTAGTTGGACTTCATTGTTGGAACCAATCTGTGTCACAAGCGAAACGTTATCGTTACCCGCTTGTGTCACATAGGCGCTGTTATCGCTGCCCGACTGGATCACTATTGCTTGGTTTGCCGTACCTTGCTGCACTAGGTCGATAAGGTTATCGCGCCCAGAGCGCTCAATGAGCGCCTGCAGGGTGATAGGCAGTTCACTGACATCCGCCGCTTGGCTGGGCGTCAGACAACTACATAACAAGATGAGCAGTACCAAAAAGCGTGTGTATAGACTTGGCACAAGTGACTCCTTGTATGTATAGGTGTTTTGGCCGAGGTGAAAACACTCCAACCAATTCAGGCATCAAGGTACGAGTCATAGGGCCGAGAGACAATTGGCCGAAAGGGTATTTATTTGTTGGGTGTAATAGCCTGCTTGGTAGGATTAACTTTTGTTAATCCTATGATAAATCAGTTTATTGTCTATTTATGCGCCGTATGCCTTCCCTTTTAACCTACCAAGTCGGTCTAGTAGTTAAGTCGTATTTCGCTGTGGGCGGCTTTTTTAAGTTGAAACATTATGGCAACAATTTACCGGCAAACATGCTGGATGTTCGTTGCTATTATCCAATCAATTTTGAGCGGAGGCTGCGTAATTGCGGTTCCAGAATTTCAACGTAAAGGACTATAGGAAGCTCAATATGTCGATAAAACTCTCACCACTGGCGTTAGCAATTGCAGGAGCGATGACATTGTCAGCCGTGCCTGCTATGGCAAAAGATGCCCCTGCTTATGAAAAAGATGCCATTCTCGTGGTGTATAAAGACAATGCGACGAAAGCGGAGCGCTCGGCGGCTCAGCGTTTAATTCGTGGCACCTTAACCGATGCCAATGCGGACGGTGTCGATGATAAGTTCCAGCATTTACTCAATGGCAAACTGGCACGTTTAGCCCTGCGCAAAGGCGCCAATATTGAGGATGCGATTAAGGTGATTAGCCGTCATCCGGCGGTGAAATATGCCGAACCTAACTACATTCTCAAGGCGATAGGCACACCAGATGATCCAAGCTTTGCTAGCCTGTGGGGCATGCATAACACGGGACAAAACGGTGGCACCGCCGATGCGGATATCGATGCGCCAGAGGCCTGGGAAATCACCACTGGCAGCTCGGATGTGGTGATTGGGGTAATTGACACTGGGGTGGATTACAATCATCCCGATCTACAGGCCAACATGTGGGTGAATGGTGGCGAGATCCCTGGTAACGGTATCGACGATGACGGCAACGGCGTGATCGACGATGTTCACGGTTACAGCGCGGTCAATAATAACGGTAACCCAATGGACGGCAACGGCCATGGTACCCATGTTTCCGGCACGATTGGCGCTAAAGGCAATAACGGTGTGGGCGTCGTCGGTGTGAACTGGGACGTTAAAATTGCCGCCTGTCAGTTCCTCGATGCCGATGGTTATGGTTCTACCGCAGGCGCGATTGCCTGTTTGGACTACTTTACCGATCTTAAGGTTAATCATGGCGTTGATATCAAAGCCACTAACAACTCTTGGGGCGGTGGCAGCTTTAGCCAAGCCTTAAAAGATGCGATTGAAGCGGGTGGTGAAGCGGGAATTCTGTTTGTGGCCGCCGCGGGTAACGATGCGGTGGACAATGATGCCAGCCCACATTATCCCTCAAGCTACGACTCGGATGTGGTGTTGTCTATTGCCAGTACCGACCGTAATGACCGTATGTCAGATTTCTCCCAGTGGGGCTTAACCAGTGTCGATATGGGCGCGCCAGGTACTGCAATTCTCTCGACAGTACCAGGTGGTGGTTATGCCAGTTATTCTGGTACCTCAATGGCGACACCCCATGTGACAGGTGCGGCGGCACTCGTGTGGTCGTTAAATCCCGATCTCTCACCAGTAGAAATGAAAACCTTACTGATGGCATCGGGTGATGCGAATGCGGACCTCACCGGTAAAACCGTAGCAGGGACTCGCCTCAATGTGGCAAATGCCTTAGAGCAGGCAAACCCATCCCCTAGCTATAAGTTTACCGTATCGCCAGCATCGCAATCGGTCGAAGCGGGTAACACGGCTAGTTATAACTTTACTGTCGGTAGTGTGGCAGGGTGGGAAGGTGATGTGGCGCTTAGCGTAGCCGTGTCTCCAGCGCTTGAAGGCGTATCCTTATCAGCCTCAACAGTTGCAGCTGGTGGTTCATTTACCTTAGATGTAGCGACAACGGCGCAAACAGCTTGGGGTGATTACAGCATTACAGTAACAGGTACCGATGGCACCATTGAAAAGTCTAAAGTCGTTGCACTGAATGTGTTCCCACAGGGATTAAATGACTTTAGCTATGGCAATGAAAACGCTGTTGCTATCCCTGATAACAACACAAATGGCGTGGTAAGCACTATCGACGTTGCCGATGATGTGCAGATTTTTGGTGTGACCGCCGATGTGAATATCAGCCACACTTGGATTGGTGATTTACGTGTTGTGTTAACCTCTCCAGCGGGCACCGAAGTGGTTCTGCATAACCGTGAGGGCGGCAGCGCCGACAACATCGTTAAGAGCTGGGATTTAAGCGCGTTTGACGGTGAAAATGCCCGTGGTACTTGGTCATTATCTGTTGACGACAATGCGGGCGCGGACACGGGCACCCTGAATAACTGGGGCTTAGTGATCAGCGGCTTAGGTGAAGCCTCTCCTGCGGCACCTGTAGCAGGTTTCGAGTATGCGGTTGAAGGCTTAAGCGTTGCCTTTACTAACACCAGTACCGATGCAAACGATGATATCGTGAGCTATAGCTGGGACTTTGGTGATGACACTAACTCTAGCGAAATGAACCCAAGCCATGTGTTTGCTGCCGCTGGCACCTACAGAGTGTCGCTTACCGTGACTGACGCCATGGAGCATAGCAACACTGTGACCATGGAAGTGCAAGTGTATGAGCATAGCATCAGTGCCGCTGTGACTCGTGCGTTAGTCTCTCGCCGTGGCAGTGCTATGGTCGATCTCACATGGAATAGCGCCTTAGGTGAAAGCGTGGCCCTGTACCGCGATGGCGAGTTAGTGGCCACGACTGAAAACGATGGTAACTACCGCGATCGCTTTACAACGACGGCATCGAGTGTGACGTACCAAGTGTGTGAAACCTCGGGCTCACTCTGTTCTGCGGCGGTTGTCGCGCAGTTCTAATGAAGTCATAAAATAATAAGGCGACCCTAGGGTCGCCTTTTTTGTTCTCTAAATTCGAAAGCTAAGGTTTTTATTTCACTTCCTCTGGCTCAGTTTCGGCGGAAATTTGTGTTTTCCGGTCGGATAACTGCTGTATCGCCTGAGTGTTATTCGAGGTTAAGCCATTAAAATGATCGTTAATTTTATTGAGTTGGCTGATGTATTCAGGATCATCTTTTTCTTTATGTTGCCAGTAACGTTGGCGTTCTAATTTTTGCAACTCGCTGGTTCTTAGGATTTCGAAATAGCTGTTTTCCTGCTTCAGGCGGTACAGCTCGGCATCGAGCAATTGCAGCAGTTTTTCCTTAGAAATTGTTTGGCTATTGAGCAAGGCTTGCAGCGGGTCGACAGGCGTCTCTCGCTTGTCTGAATCGGTTTCAGTGGTGATGCCAAGCTGATACTCAATCTTATGTTGGCTATAATCCTGTGGGCAGGCAGTTTGGCTAAAGACGACCTTATCGTCTTTGCGACATTTATAGACGGTATTTGCAAGCGCAGTCGTAGGGAGTAGCACGCAAATAAGAGTCACTATGAGTCTTGCCATTCGACGACAGATCCTTTGTGTACGCAATAATGAATAACGTTACTGTATTGGTGCAATGCCAGATTGTGATTGGCGCTTGCGTCCTTGTTAAACTCTAGCAGTTATCAGATTAAGAGGCTGGAATACTTGTTACTCATAGTTAACAACCGTGAATACTATGGCGTAACTTGAAGAATAAAACCAGTTTTTTGACGATGGAATTTTTTTGACGCTCAATAGATTGAGGCGAGTTTACACAGAGCTGCACAAACAAAAAAGGAGCCTAAGCTCCTTTTTCTTGCGCTAAAACGCTTAGCGGTCGAAGCGCAGGTTATCGATAAGACGCGCCTTACCTAAGTAAGCGGCGGCCAAAATCACCAGTGCTTGGTCCGTAGTTTCCGCATTGGCCAGGGTAGTGGCATGGCGAACTTCTAAATAATCTGGGGTAAAGCCTGCGGCGATAAGGCTCGCTTTGGCTTCCGCGGTGACTTGTTCGATGCTCACGCCTTGCTTAATGCCTTGTGCCATGGCATCGATAGCTTTTTTCAGCGCCGGCGCCGCGGCTTTTTCTTCCGCCGTCAGGTAGCCATTGCGTGAACTCATGGCTAAGCCTGAGGCTTCACGAATGGTATCCACACCGATAATTTCAATCGGCAGTGACAAGTCTTCAACCATAGTGCGGATCACTAAGAGTTGTTGATAATCCTTGTTGCCAAAGAACGCCACATCGGGCTGCACTATGTTGAACAGTTTGCAGACGACAGTCGCGACACCACGGAAATGACCGGGACGACTGGCGCCGCAGAGTACATCGGAAATTCCTGGTACTTCAACATAGGTTTGCTGCGCCAAGCCTTTTGGATAAATAACCGCAGGCGTTGGGGTAAATAGCAGCCCGGCGCCCGCGGCTGTCAGCGCTTGGCTGTCGGCCTCTAAGGTGCGCGGGTAGGCGTCGAGATCTTCGTTCTGCCCAAACTGCATGGGATTCACGAAGATTGAGACGACCACATGGTCGCATTTCTTCGCCGCTTCTTTCACTAAGGTGATGTGTCCCTGATGGAGATTGCCCATGGTAGGCACAAAGGCGACGGTCTCGCCTTTGGCACGCCATGCTCGCACTTGAGTACGAATATCATCGATATGGGCGCTAGTGATCATTAACTCTTACCTTGCTAAAACTTGAAATAGTCGTCTGTGTGCTTAGCACTATTTAGCTCAATGAGTGCTAGCACGCTTAGTTAAACGTGTGGTCAGCACTTGGGAAGGTGCCATTAGCCACTTCTTCAATATAAGCGCGTACCGCCGAGCGGATTTCACCCGTTTGCTTAAGGTAGTTCTTTGAAAAACGTGGGATATAACCACTCGAAATACCGAGTACGTCGTGCATTACTAGGATCTGGCCATCTGTCGTGGCACCAGCGCCAATGCCAATCACTGGGATAGTTAATGCTTGAGTGATGGCGGTGGCAAGTGATGCCGGAATACATTCAACCACTAACAGCTGCGCACCAGCGGCTTCTAAGGCCTTGGCTTCATCGAGAATGCGCTGGGCATTTTCAGCATCGCGGCCTTGTACTTTAAAGCCACCAAAAACGTGTACCGATTGCGGGGTGAGGCCCAAGTGGGCGCAGACAGGAATACCGCGCTCGGTCAGTTTAGTCACGGTTTCGAGTAACCAGTGACCGCCTTCCAGCTTGACCATATTGGCACCCGCCTGCATCAGTGCAGTGGCGTTTTCCATGGCTTGTTCTGGCGTGGCATAACTCATAAATGGCATGTCGGCGATCAGCAGTGAGCGCTCGATACCGCGACGCACACAACGAGTGTGATAGGCGATTTCGGCTGTCGTGACGGGCAGGGTATCATCGTGGCCTTGCAGAACCATTCCCAAAGAATCGCCGACCAGTAGCACATCGATGCCTTCGCCGTCGAACGCACTGGCAAAGCTGGCATCATAGGCTGTCAGAGCGGTGAATTTTCTACCTTCCTGTTTGTATTTCAACAGGGTTGAGCTAGTAACTTTAGACATATGGGTGATCTTCAAACCAAATAGAAGTGGTGTTATAAGCTAACTGGGGGCTGACTTCAATGATCATTGCCCAGTAGTTGTAACTCGGCCAAGAATTTTTCACTGATAAGGCTGCGTAGCGGCGTTTTACAAGGTAACACCAGATCCGGTGCTATGGCCGCCAAGGGCACTAGCACAAAACTACGCTCCTTCATGCCGTAGTGTGGCACTTTGAGTCTGGGCTCATCGATAATGGCATCGCCATATAAGAGTAAGTCGAGATCTAAGGTTCTTGGGCCCCAACGTTCTTTACGAACACGGCCCTGAGTGTTTTCAATCTCTTGCAGTGCATCTAACAGGGCGATGGGTGCCAGAGAGGTCTCAAAGCTGGCAACGGCATTGATATAGTCGGGTTGCACTACGTCCCCCATGGGGGTGGAACCGTAATAGGGCGATACCTTAAGACTCTGATGTTCAGCCAAGGCGGACAAGGCCGCAACGGCATTGTCCAGCTGAGCTTTAGGATCTTCAAGATTAGCCCCGAGGGCGACAAAAACCTGAGTCATTATTCGGCGGCTTTGGCTTTCGCGGCACTCGGGCGACGGCGACGGCGCTGTGGTGAATTGCGGTTACGGTTACCCGCCGCTTTGTTACCAGTGCGGGCGATGTTCAAACGCTCGGTTTCATCCGCTTCAACAAACTGTTGCCACCAGGCGGCACTCTTGGCGACATTGCCACCTTCGACTTCGCCGCGCAGTAACAGCAAGTCGTAGGCCGCTCTAAATTTAGGGTGCTCTAGCAGTTTAAAGGCGCGTGTGCCTTGGCTGCGATCGAAGCGTAATTGCAATTGCCAGATGTCTTTGGCGGGCGTACTAAAACGGCGCGGAATGCTGATGGTTTGGCATTGCTGCTCAATCACATCACCCATGGCGGCAAAAAACGCATCGTATAAAGTCAGACCGCTCTCGACCGCGATATCTTCGGCGCGTTGACGTAGTGGATACCAGAGGATCGCCGCATAGAAGAATGACGGAGTAACAGGCTTATCTTCGTTCACGCGCGCATCCGTGCTCTTCATAATGGCTTGCACCATCTTCATCGCAGGGCCTTTTGGCGCATCTTTTAATTGGGCGTCGACTTGCGGGAAGAGCGGCGCGAACAGCTTATATTCCTGCATCATCTCAAAGTTGGCCATGGCTTTGCCAGCGAAGAAGAGTTTGAGCACTTCTTCATACATGCGGGCGGCCGGAATGTCCTTGAGCAGTGGCGCTAACTGTTTGATAGGTTTAGCGGTCACTTCTTCAATCGCCATGCTGAGCTTAGTGGCAAAACGCACAGCCCTGAGCATACGCACTGGATCTTCACGGTAACGGGTTTCGGGATCGCCAATCAGCCTTAAGGTGCCGGCTTTAAGATCTTCCATACCGCCGCCATAGCTGCGGATAGAATAGTCGCTGATATCGTAATAAAGGGCGTTGACGGTAAAATCGCGGCGCTCTGCGTCTTCATCGATTTCGCCATACACGTTATCCCTGAGCAAACGCCCTTCGGCATTGGCTTTGGAAATCTTTTCATTGCTGTCGCCGTGGTGACCACGGAAGGTGGCAACTTCAATCACATCGCGGCCAAATACAATATGGGCGAGGCGGAAGCGGCGTCCGACTACGCGGCAATTGCGAAACAGCTTTTTAATTTCTTCCGGCGTTGCATTGGTAACCACGTCAAAGTCTTTCGGTTCGAGTCCGAGGAGTAAATCCCGTACGCCCCCACCGACTAAATAGGCCTGAAAACCTGATTTATTCAATCGGTATAATACTTTAAGTGCGTTTTCGCTGATCTGCTTACGGGAAATCGAATGCGCATCCCGAGGCACGAGCGACAAGCTTAAGCCGCCTGAAGTGAGTTCTGGCGTTTGGGGTTCAATCTGAGCTGGAGTCGGAGCGGTCGTTTTAGGCGCGTCTTCAAATAGCTGCTTGCAGAATTGGCTGATACGGCGAAAAATGGGACACCTCGGAATGTATCTGTTATGTGATTAAAAATCTGGCGGCTATGATATACCAATTGCGCACCGATGGGTATATCGCGATTTTTGAGCTATGCCACGACTTAGCACAGCTAAAACGATGCTTTTTGGCCGCAACTCGCCCTAAGGGGATTAAGGCGCTATCAAGATTTCCCGCTGCTTCGGAATGGCCGACAGTTGAAACTGCGCCACCGCTTGGGCCAGCATTTGCGGCGCCGTTGTCGGCTCCACTGGCGCTTGGCCTAAAAAGCTGAGTGCGGCATTAAGGCTCGCCTGCGGATGCTGTTTATCGATAGCCTGCGCATGGTTTTGTTTTGACAGCTTAAATCCTGGCATCAAACAGGCGAGGGGTAAGTGCAGCCACTGCGGCGCGCTTAGGCCAAAGGTTTGATACAGGCTTAATTGGCGACAACTTGCTTCGATTAAATCGTAACCGCGCACCACTTCGGTAATGCCTTGATAGGCATCATCCAGCACCACAGCCAGTTGATAGGCGTACAGGCCATCGCTGCGTTTGATAATAAAATCTTCGGCGGCAAAGGCATGGTCCACTACGACTTTTCCCATCAGGTTATCGCTAAATTCGGCTACTTGTTGTCGATTAACAATGCGAATCGCGCCCGATTGATGCGGCGTGGCTAACTGATGGCAGCGACCATCGTAAATCCCACCTATGGTTTGGATCTGTTTACGGCTACACAGGCAAAAGTAGGCGTTATCTTCGGCAAGTAAATCGTCGAGCTTGGCTTGATAGGCCTGAGTGCGGGCACTCTGGTACAGCACAGTGTCATCCCATTCGAAACCGTAGGCCTCTAAGGTACGTAAAATATCATCGGCTGCGCCTGCGACTTCCCTCGGTGGATCAATATCTTCAACCCGAATTAACCACTTTCCCCCCAATGAGCGTGCCCGCAGATAACTGCCAAGGGCGGCGATCAGTGAGCCAAAATGCAGCGCGCCGGAGGGCGAAGGGGCAAAACGGCCAACATAGGGATGTAAAGCGGAAGTGTTGGAAGAGTGAGTCGCCATCATAGAAATGTGCAGGAATAACCAGTCAAAGTGGCTGTATTTTAGGGGGATACGAACAAAAAAGCGAAGTGAAACGAAAGATGTTCATGCGAGACGCACAAACAAGTAGGCGGGGAAATCCCCGCCCGAGATGGCCGATTAACCCGCCATTTGCTTCTCTTTGATCTCTGCAAGCGTTTTACAGTCGATACATTGATCGGCCGTTGGACGCGCTTCGAGACGGCGAATACCGATTTCGATACCGCAGGTTTCACAGAAGCCAAAATCGTCTTCTTCGATTTTTTGCAGGGTTTTCTCGATCTTCTTGATCAGTTTACGTTCTCTGTCACGGGCACGCAGTTCGAGACTGAACTCTTCTTCTTGCGCTGCACGGTCTACAGGATCAGGAAAGTTTGCTGCTTCGTCCTGCATGTGACTCAGAGTACGGTCGACTTCCTCACGCAACTGATTGCGCCAAGCTTCAAGAATGATCTTGAAGTGACCCAGTTGCTTAGCGTTCATATACTCCTCACCCGGCTTTTCCTGGTAGGGACTTACACCTGCGATAGCGAGTACGCCAAGTTTTTTGGTGCCTTCAGGCATAACGCATCTCCTGTCATCATTTGCGTTGTAGGGCGTCCTTAAGAACGGCCGCTATCTATATCAGAATCTTCACATTGAGGCAAATTTTTCATTTCACCTTGGCAGAATTTTTTGATTGCCTTCGCTAATTGAAATGAAAATGCATTTTACTGAATCTTAACATCATACTCGGACTGGACAAGCGTGGGCTAGATGTATCTCACTCGCAGAAATCTCACAGCGATAAGCTAAGACTTCTACTCCTGATAAAATAGCCTTTTTCAAGAGGTTAGCATATTCAGGGTCGATATGTGCCGCGGGGGCCACGCTGTGGATGTCTGTGTGTTGCACCACAAATAGCAAGACGGCTCTGTGACCAAGGCTGGCCATGTGCATTAATTCCCGCAGATGTTTTTGGCCGCGAAGACTCACAGCATCGGGGAAATAACCTTGGCCATCCTCAAGCAAAGTACAACTTTTGACTTCAATATAACAGGCGGGTTTTTGAGCAGCCTCAAGCAAGATATCGATGCGGCTATTTTCATCGCCGTACTTCACTTCGCGATTTAAGCTGTCGTAGCCTGCGAGTTCGGTGATGACACCTTTATTAAGCGCTTCCTCGACCAGGGCGTTGGCATTGCCCGAATGAATGCCGATAAGGCCACCCGTTGGCGTGGTCATTAACTCCCAAGTATGGGCATATTTACGTTTAGGATTATTAGACGTCGAAAACCACACGGTTTCACCGGGGAACAGGCAGTTACGCATTGAACCTGTATTGGGGCAATGCAGGGTGATTTCAGTGCCGTCTTCGAGTTGAGCATCGGCGAGAAAACGTTTGTAGCGCTGGAGCAATTTTCCCGATTTCAGTGCTGGACTAAAGTGCATGCTATAACCTGTAGCGAGGTGATTTGGGCGCCCAAGACTAACAAATTTCGCAAATGTTTACAGATTTTACCTCGGTAACTTAGGTCGATGGCTTTCAGTCCTTGCCTGCTAGCAGTAAACTGCCGCCAACCCCGTTGTACTTTGTATACCCCAAAAGCCTGAGGATGCAGGATCTCTCACCTCAACTTGCATGGGTATAAGCGCAAGAACAAATTAAAATAAGGACCCCTCATGAGTGAACTTAAAGTGACTGAAGTGATGAGAGTTGAGTTAACCAAAGATACCCCAGCTGCCCATTGGGGCAAAGCCGATGTGACCTTCAATGCCGAAGGTGCATTAGTTCACTTAGGTGGCGGTGATGAGCTGCGTCAAATTCAAATGGCGGCGCGTAAATTACGTAATCAGGGAATCAGTACGGTTGCCTTAGCGGGTGCACTTTGGGATCTGAATAGCCAATGGGTCTTCGCCCAAGGTTTTGCTACCGCTAAACCCGGCTATAAGATCCAATGGTGCGGCGATGACGCAGTACAAGCCGAATTACAACATCGCTTAGAAGTGGCGACATTTGCCCGTCAACTGATCAACGACACCCCTGAAAATCTGTCGCCAGTGAAATTGGCGCAGCAAGCAGCTAAATGGTTAGCCGATATCGGTGGCGCTAAGGTGAGCTACCGTATTATTGAAGGTGAAGCATTATTAGAAGAGCAGTGGATTGGGATCCATGCCGTAGGCCGTGGCAGTGAGCGTCCTCCGGCGATGTTAGAGCTAGACTTTAACCCGCTGTCAGCCGATGCCCCAGTATCTGTTGCCTTAGTCGGTAAAGGGATTACCTTCGACTCAGGTGGTTACAGCATTAAAGCCTCTGAAGGCATGCTGGGCATGAAGTGCGATATGGGCGGCGCCGCCACAGTGACCGCCGCTTTAGGTTTAGCAATTAAATCGGGTCTGAACAAACGCGTTAAGTTATTCCTCTGCTGCGCTGAAAACCTGATCAGCGGCCGTGCCTATAAGTTGGGCGATATCCTCACCTACAAAAATGGTGTGACAGTTGAAGTGGTTAACACCGATGCTGAAGGGCGCTTAGTGCTGGCCGATGGTCTACAAGCGGCTTCTGCGACGGGGGCTCCTTTTATTATCGATGCGGCAACCTTAACTGGCGCAGCTGTGATGGCGGTAGGCTCTAACTACAACGCGATTTTCTCGCCACAGACTGAAGTGTTACAACTGGCGCAGCAAAAAGCCTCGACTGTAGCCGAGCGAGTATGGCCATTGCCACTGGATCCTTGGCACAAAGACATGTGTCCATCGGCCTATGCTGATACGGCAAACAGCCGTCCAGTGAAAGGCGGTGGTGCAGGCGGTGCTTCGAATGCGGCGGGCTTCCTGTGGCGTTTCGTTTCACCAGAAGCCAAATGGTTACACGTGGATTTAGCGGCGGCCTTCGAAGATTCGGCTTCTGCACTATGGGGCGCTGGCGCGACTACTCATGGCGTGCTGACCATCAGTGAGCTGATTAAAGGCTAAGTTTGCCTTTGCGACTGCAGCTTGCCTTTGCGGCTTAGCTTACGAGTAACGCTTCTTATTGTATTAAAACCGCCTACGGGCGGTTTTTTATTGCATAAAATTAACGCGTAGACAGTATGAGTCTTTATATGTTTATTTTATGATTCAGCCTATTAGCGGTTGGCTATGACTATGCTCATGGATATGGCTAGGGCTAGGGCAATTTATCGGGAAGACTATGCTAAGGATACGTAAAGCGACGCAATTAGATGCCAAGGCCTGCTGGGATATTCGCAATGCGGCGATTAATAAAGGCTGCGCCGGATTTTATGCTCAAGAAGACTTAGAGATTTGGACTCAGGGTGAATTGACTGAATCTTTTCGTCGTATGGTGGGCGCGCATTTTTATGTGGCTGAAATCCTCAATGAGACAACCCAAGAATCGACGGTTGTGGGCACCATCATGCTGGATGAACCCTATGCTCAGGTTGAGGCGCTGTTTGTCTCTCCCGAGGCGATGGGCTTAGGTGTTGGCAGATCCTTACTGCAATTTATTGAAACAAAAGCGTTTAATTTAGGCCTTGCCCAGTTGCGATTAGAGTCGACCTTAAATGCGGTCGAATTTTATCGCCACTGCGGTTTTGGTGGTGAAGGCTTAGAGGAAGACGCCGTCTATTGCTCACCCCGTGGCATCGCCTTGGATTGTCGGGTGATGTACAAAAACTTAGGGCGCTTAACTTCACGCCGTTAGCCGAGCACAAAGAAAATCTGGGCTGATAAAGCTTCGAAGGATTATAGATATGGAATTAACAGCTAGGACTTAATGCAAGATGGGGTTGCTGACATACTCAAGGGAATCAACAGATCAAGCATAGATGTGGAATTAACTGCTACGACTAAAAGCTTTGGTGGGGTTGCTGACATATTTAAGGGAGTCAACAGATCAAGCATTGAAGTGGAATTGACTTCTAATACTTGTTTTGAAGGGTTGTTGGCACACCCAAGGGAATCAACAGATCAAGATGGGGGAATTAACTCCCAAGAGTATGCCAACTATCGTTCTTTCGCCTGAAATCCCGATACCAATAAGATTAACTTCAATGGCTTAAATCAAGCTTAATCTATTGCTCAAAAAGGCTTTATTTCATTAGCCTTTAGTCAAACGTTAACTCTATCTCAGTTTGCCTGTGGGCTATTAAGCTGCTGACGTTTTTCCATTAAATCTTTAATCAAGGGTGTGAGGATCAGCTCCATTGCGAGGGACATTTTGCCGCCCGGCACCACTAAGGTGTTGACCCGTGACATAAAGGAGCCTTGGATCATGCTCAAATAATAGGGGAAGTCGACGTTGTTGATACCGCGAAAACGGATCACCACAAAGCTTTCATCTAGGCTTGGAATATCTTTGGCGCTAAAGGGGTTAGAGGTATCTACCGTCGGCACCCGTTGGAAGTTGATATGGGTACGGGAAAACTGCGGCGTCATATGCTTAATATAATCGTCCATGCTGCGCACGATTGAGCCCATGACTTTTTCGCGGCTATGGCCTCGCTCCGAGGTGTCTCGAATGATCTTTTGGATCCACTCTAAGTTGACGATAGGCACCATGCCGATCAGCAAATCCACATGCTGGGCCACGTTGGCATCGCCCGTGACTACGCCACCATGTAAGCCTTCGTAATACAACATATCGGTGTTTTCGGGCAGTGGACGCCATTGGGTGAAGGTGCCCGGCATTTGGTTAAAGGGCACAGCCTCATCGAAGGTATGTAAATAGCTGCGGGTTTCACCTTGGCCTGTGGCGCCGTAATCGCGAAAGCATTGTTCTAGGCGGGCAAAGTTATTGGCCTCGGGGCCAAAGTAACTCAGATTGCGATTCTCGGCCTGGGATTTGCGGATCATCACTTCCATCTCTGCACGGGTAAAGTGATGAAAACTATCGCCTTCTACAAAGGCAGCGTTGATCCCGAGTTGGCGAAAGATATGACTAAAGGCGGTAGTAGTAGTGGTGGTTCCTGCGCCGGATGAGCCTGTAACTGCAATAATCGGATGTTTTGCTGACATTTTTTCTACCTAGCTAGGAACCTAAAGAGCCGCCCATTTGGAGCGATAAACCGTATAAGCTATTTATACGGCACAGGGATACTGGTGGTCAATCTTGCCGTTTGGCCACTTGGTCGGCGTGGCGAATGGCAAAGGATTCATCGTCCTCGCTGTATTCCAAGACGAGTTTGCCTTGTTTAAGTGCTTGTTGGCATTGCACTATTGCCGATGATAGTTCTTGCTCATCTAGGCTAGTAAAACTACCATCCTCCACTTGGCCTAATAGATATTCGCGGATTAAATTAGCTAACGTCTCTTTGGGGAGCTGGAGTAAAGCATCGTAGGGGATAAGCATTCGGGGTCCTTAAGGTGCCGATAAAGCATCATTGGCGAGTAAAAAGTCTAAAATGCGCCGCTCTAGATAATAGCGTGGCTTCCAAGGCGTACCACCCTCAATAAAACCGACATGGCCGCCATGGGCATGTAATTCATATTCCACATGTTCAGAAAGCTGGCTGGAATGCGGGATAACGGCGTCCGTCATAAAGGGATCGTCCTTGGCATGCAAAATCAGCGTAGGCTTAGTGATGCACTTGATAAAAGGTAGGCCGCTGGCACGGGTGTAGTAATCTTCAACACCCAAAAATCCATGGAGCGGCGCGGTGACTTTATCGTCAAAGTCATAAAAAGTATTGAGATGAGCAACTTGCATTGGACTCAATGCCATCGCGCCCGCCAGATCGGGGTCAGCGAGTTTTTGATTGACCTTATGTTGTAACTGTTTGATTAAATGGCTTTGATATACTTTTGAAAAACCATTTTCTAAGCGTTTGGCACAGGCCGATAATTGCAGCGGCGCCGACACGACCACGGCGCGACTCAACAGGCTATGCTCTTGATATTCGCCTTGATATTTGGTTAGTACATTGCCGCCTAAGCTGTAACCCACGGCTAATAAAGGTGATTGCGGATACGTTTGTTGCAGCAGGCTTAGGCTAAACTGCAAATCGTCGGTATCGCCACTGTGGTAACTGCGGGCAAGGCGATTGGTTTCCCCTGAGCAGCTTCTGTGGTGGTGAACCACAGCGGCTAACCCTTGCTCTTTACAGGCTTGCAGAATGCGTCTGGCATAATGGGACTGGGCACTGCCCTCTAACCCATGAATGATAACCACAATGGGTTTGCCGATTTCTGGCTTTGCTTGCCAATCTAAATCGATAAAATCGCCGTCGGGAAGCTCGAGTCGCTGCCGCTCAAGCACAGGTTTGGCCACTTTAGTAAATACGGGCAGGATAGTTTGTACATGGGGACTTTTGGCCCACCAAGGCGGATTAAAAACGTTTGGCATGGGATCTTATCTTGATATCAACTATTGCTGAAAATTAAAACGTGTGTTTAATTTAGATTCGCGGTCATTGTAGCACAATAATTTAACACTAAGCGTCTTGGGGAGACATTGATGAATAGACGTACCTTTTTACTGGGCGCGTTTGCCGGTACGGCGGCGATTGCCTTGGGGGTGAATCTCTACTCTCCCGAATTCCGCCTCCCCGATGAAGGCGAAGGAAAAGACTACCGTTTGTTATTCGGCGTGTTGTTACCTGTGATGCTCGATGGGGCCTTGCCCGATGTGGCAACCCATAAGTTGGCGGCGCAAAATCGCACCTTAGATGCTATCAAGCACTCGATTGATGTCTTGCCCGATGAGCAGCAGACTGAACTATTCGAACTGCTGGATATGCTGGAAAATCGTCTCGGTTTACTGCTGCTGACCTCGAGTATGACGCCACTCTTGATGCGTTCACCCAGCGAATTAACCCAAATGTTGGAAACCTGGCGCCACAGTTACTTTGCGTTATTGCAAACGGCTTATTTAGGCCTGCGGGAATTAGTGATGGCCAGTTATTACGCCTGTCCTGAGCATTGGAGCCGACTCCACTACGCCAAGCCTGAATTGTTCAAATAGGCTGAATTTATAATAATAACAATAATGTAAGAATGGAGTATTCCAAGTGGCAATCATAGATCCCATAGTGACAGGCTTAAATTCCGGTTGGTTACATACCGACGCCAGTCAACTGCAAGAGAACCAGCAATTTGAAGCCGATGTGGTGATTGTAGGCACGGGCGCAGGCGGTGGTGTGGCGGCGGAAATCCTTACCCAAGCTGGACTCAGTGTGATCATGATTGAAGCGGGACCGCTTAAATCCTCCAGCGACTTTAATATGGAGGAGCGGGTCGCTTACCCTAATTTGTATCAACAGGCGGCCGCGATGAAAACCGCCGATAAGGCGATTGGTATTTTTCAAGGTCGCGCCGTAGGCGGCTCGACCACCATCAATTGGACCACCTCCATTCGTACCCCGAAGGAAGCCTTAGCCTTTTGGGCGCAGCATAAATCCGTTGCCGGACTCGATCCCGAAGCCCTTGCCCCTTGGTTCGAGCAGATGGAGCAGCGGCTCAATATTCATGAATGGAATTATGAACCTAACCGCAATAATGGCGCCCTCAAGCAAGGTTGTATCAATCTAGGTTGGGATTACACCGTCATTAAGCGTAACGTGGCGGGCTGTTGGAATACTGGCTATTGCGGCATGGGCTGCCCAGTTAATGCTAAGCAGTCGATGTTAGTCACGACGATCCCGACCGCATTAGAGAAGGGCGCGCAGCTTGTTAGCCGTGCCAAAGTCGTTAAGATTGAACACCATAATGGCCAAGTGTTTGCCCTCAAGGCGCAGGCGCTCGATGTTAATTTACGGCCGACGTCGGTCGAGCTGTTATTTAAAGCCAAACACTATATTTTAAGCGCTGGCGCTATCCACACGCCGACCTTAATGATGCGCTCCGAGGTGCCCGATCCCTATCAATTATTAGGTAAACGTACCTTTTTACATCCCACAGTGCTGTCGGGCGGCGTATTTGCCGATGCGATTAATGCCCACAGCGGTGCGCCGCAATCTATCTATTCCGATGAGTTTGTTTGGAAAAACGGCGCCGATGGTGAGTTAGGCTACAAGCTTGAGGTGCCGCCGGTGCATCCTATTTTGATTGCCTCTAAGACCATAGGTTACGGCGTGAGCCATGCTGAATTGATGGCGCAGTTTAATCAGCTACAGGTCACTATCGCCTTGATCCGCGATGGTTATCATCCCGATAGCCAAGGTGGGCAAGTGCATCTGACCTCGACAGGGTTTGCCTTGGATTATCCGCTTACCGAGGCCTTTTGGCGGGCAGCGCGGCGGGCATACGCCAGCATGGCCGAATTGCAATTCTCAGCGGGGGCATTAAAAGTGCTGCCCATCAGTGATGGTATGCCGTATCTGTCATCATGGAAGGAGGCGAAAGAGAGCATTTCGCAAATGGATTTAGCACCGCTGCGCACAGTCGTTGCCTCGGCGCACGTGATGGGCGGTTGCCCCTTTGGTGAGGATGAAAAGCTCTCTATGGTCAATAGCTATGGTCAGTCACATTATCTGGATAATCTGTCGGTGATGGACGGCTCAATCTTCCCGACCAGTCTCGGGGCCAATCCGCAGCTGTCGATTTATGGCATTACCGCGCGCAATGCTACGGCGCTGGCACAAAAGCTCACCGATGGCCGCGAGCCGCAATAGCGTGGAGTCTTTATGGGAACTGTAGAACCCTTGGAGGGTGGCTGTTTATGTGGGGCGATTCGTTATCGGATTGAGGGCAAGCCCTTCGACGCCGATTATTGCCATTGCCGCATGTGCCAAAAAAGCATTGGGGCCGTATTTGGCGCCTGGATGGATTTTAAGCTGCAACAGGTGACTTGGGTTAAGGGGCAAGTGACTGAGTTTGCCTCATCAGAATATGTAAGACGTGGTTTTTGTGCCCACTGCGGCTGCTCGCTGACCTACAGGCACACTGAGTATCCCGACTATCTCACCCTGACGATCGCAAGCTTAGACGATCCGAATTTAGTGCAGCCTAATTACCATATTTATACCGAGCAGCAGCCAAGTTGGCTCAAGATTGAGGATAACTGTCAGCGTTATCCTCAGGCTCGTACTAAGTAATGTTCGGTCTATTAAGGCGCGATAAAATCCAGCGAATTTACATCGGCTGCGGATAGGCCAAATAGGGCGAGGTAATTGACGAGATTGGTTTGTTGGCCGGTTGGCGATAAGCCATTGACGGCATTTAGAATCGTGCGCTGCGCCTTACGTTCCATCATCAGCTCAACATCGAGCATCTGCTGGTATTCTTCCTCATTCAGGCTTGCCTTAGCGAGACGGCGCAGACGACGATAGGGCGTGAGAAACTTTTCATCCCAATCCCAAACCGCATTGACCAGCTGCTGCCACTGCTCGGTCGAATACTCTCTCGGGCCCGCCACATCGCTGGTGAGATCTAAATACTGCGCCAGCAGTAAGAGATTCACATTTACTTGGCAGTTATCCTGTAGCTCAAGGCAAAGCTGCTTATTTTGCCCGTAACTCATATCACACCAATGCCAAATTTGACTGTCTAGCGGGGTTGCATCCGACATACTGTTTCCTTGTACGTTAGGCGATAAAGAGCCAATTACTGGCCCATCAGCTCAAGTTCCATTGCATCAATTTCTTCTTGCAGCTCAAGCCATTGCATTTCACTTTCTTCCAGCGTCTGTGTCAAGCTGGTGCGTTCACTGAGTACTGACGTGAGTTTGGCTTTATTGTCCTGATCATAGAGCTCGCTATCGGCCAGTAGATGCTCCAACTCGGCGAGCCGTTCACTGAGCTTTTGCTGATCAGTTTCAAGCTTCGCCTGCTTGCGTTTAAGTGGCGACACCTTTTGGCGCAGCTCTGCCTCTAACCGCTTTTGCTGTTTCTTATCGACGGCGGGCTTGGCATCGTCACCATTCGCGGTGGAATTTGCACTGGCGGCCTTAGCGGCATCGAGTAACCATTGATGGTAATCCTCTAAATCGCCATCGAAGGCTTGCACTTGGCCTTGATCAACCAGATAGTAGTCACTACAGGTTAAGCGCAGTAAGTGACGGTCGTGCGATACGATAACCATTGCGCCTTCAAAGGTTTGCAATGCCATAGTAAGTGCATGGCGCATTTCTAAATCTAAGTGGTTGGTTGGTTCGTCGAGCAGTAATAGGTTAGGGCGCTGCCACACTAATAAGGCCAACACTAAACGCGCTTTCTCGCCCCCCGAGAAGGGACGAACTGGCGAGAGCGCCATATCGCCATGGAAGCCAAAACCACCGAGGAAGTTACGTAATTCCTGCTCACGAGCATTTGGCGCGAGGCGCACCAGATGTTGCAGCGGCGTATCGTCTAGGCGTAAAAATTCGATTTGGTGCTGGGCAAAGTAACCGATATTCAGGCCGGGATTCGGCTCATACAATCCAGTCATCGGTGACAGTTGTCCCGATAACAGTTTGATTAATGTCGATTTACCCGCGCCGTTACGCCCTAAGAGGCCAATACGGGCGCCGGGGACTAAGTTCAAATGCACACGGCTGAGGATTTGCTTGTCGCCATAACCCACAGCCACTTGTTCCATTTTAATCAGCGGATTGGGCAGGGCTTCAGGCGGGCGAAATTCCATATAAAACGGGCTATCGGCCTGGGATGGCAACAGCTCAGTCATCCTTTCCAGCGCTTTTAAGCGGCTCTGCGCTTGCTTGGCTTTACTGGCCTTGTAGCGGAAGCGGTCGACGAAGGACTGCATATGCGCCCGTTCTTTTTGTTGGCGCTCATAGGCGACCTGTTGCTGCGCCATACGTTCGGCACGGATGCGCTCAAAGGCACTGTAGTTACCTTTGTAATAATTGAGTTTTTGATTCTCGATATGGACGATTTCATCGACAATCTCATCGATAAAATCCCTATCGTGGCTGATTAAAATCAGCGTGCCTTGATAGGACTTAATCCAACCTTCGAGCCAGTACATGGTATCTAAGTCTAAGTGGTTGGTCGGTTCGTCGAGCAACAGTAAGTCTGAGCGGCACAGCAGCGCTTGGGCAAGGTTGAGGCGCATCCGCCAACCACCCGAAAAGCTTTTCACTGGGTTGTTTTGCTCGGCTTCGCTAAAGCCTAAGCCTGCCAGCAAGGCACCTGCGCGGGCACGAATAGCGTAGCCGCCAATGGCATCGATTTTTCCGTGCAAGGTGGCAATGGCATGGCCATCATTGTGTTCCTGCGCGATATGTAAATCGGCCTCAAGTTGGCGATATTCTTTATCACCATCAAGTACATACTCAAGTGCAGAGACTTCCAGCGCGGGCGTTTCTTGAGCTACGGTGGCGATTTGCCAACCCGAAGGCATACTAAACTCGCCTTTGTCTAAGCTCAGGTGACCCATAATTAATGCCAACAGTGAGGACTTACCCGTGCCATTGGCGCCGACTAGGCCGACCTTATGGCCGGGATAGATGGTCAAAGAGGCTTCGTCGAGCAGGGTTTTGCTGCCTCGGATTAATTGCGCTTGGTTGATGCTGATCATTAACTACAACTTGGTCATATCATGAATGAGTAAGGGCTGTGATAATAGCGTACAAGCCGATGGCAAACCACAACTTAGGCCGAGTTGCTGAGGATTTCTTACACTTTTTACAGCATCTTTTGGGCGAATCTTGTGGCGGCTTTTATGGCGCTCTTTGGATGAGTGGCAAAGCGAGTATGCGGCCAATTTGGCAAATCGTTTTTGAGATAACCCAGTAAGGCGCCAACGTCTGTTTATTTTTTATGGCATCACAACTTGGTTTAAAGGCTGGCAATAGCTGGGCACTGTGGCAAAATAGCCGCCAATTTCAGGCTCACGCTTTCGGTTTTGCAAGCGAAGCGTGGTCATCTTCTGATTCAACTGAGCTGGTCTGTGCATAAAGGTATTAGCATGACAACCAAAATCAAAAAGCGCTTTGTTGCTGGCGCAAAATGCCCTAAATGTGGTGCCAAGGACAGCATTCTGCTGTTTAAAGAAAACGGTATCGAAACCGTAGAATGCACCGACTGTGATTACCGCGAACAACAAACCGATGTGAAAGTCACCGAAAAAGCCACAGGTGCCGTGATTGGGGTGTTTAAGCCTGACTAGGCTTGGTGTTGCTTTGCTTGTTCGTTTTAAAGCGAGAGTCTAAAAAATTCACCAGTGTGCAGTGTCGATTGGCAATATTACTCCAGTGACACGCCATAAACTCATCCCTGAGGGCTCGACGGTGGCCTCCATGCCACCAACGGTCACTTCCGTAAAAATTGCCAATGCTAACTAGCCTTCTCGCAGCTCGTTCTACTAAAAGCTATTTGCTCATTCCGTGTTTCGGCTCGTTAGCTCAATCGACCATTCCTACTCCTGTTGCCATATAAATTCTTATCTATTTTCTATGTTTGGCCTTACCAGAAATCGGCTAATAATGTATGGGTATACAGTCGTATTTAAACGTAGGTGTTTTAGTATGATTTTTAGACAGGATTAGTGCGTACTAATTCCATTCTCAATAAATAAAAATCTATAAAATCAAGTGAATATAGTAACTGAATTTTAGTTATTAGGTTTGGAAAACTCGCATGCGCGTTTTTCCAGATAGTGTATTTGGCAGAAAGCTGATAAGTTCTTTGCATACAGATAGTTAACCGTGCGCGTTTTCACAGGTCCAACGAGGTAAACGCGCATGCGCACTAATAAAATGTTAGCTTTCAATGTTAATTAGGTGTTTTTTGTGCAAATAATTGAATATTTAAAATCTTTTAATAGAAAAGAACGTTTTCATCTTGTCGGTCAATTACTGGGCAATACCGAATTTAATCTTGATCCAAGTATATTACAGAAAATCCTCGACTTATTAGAGTTGGACACACCTCCATCCTATTTTTCTGCGATGGATTATCACTTAGATTGGATATACGCAAGTTTAGAACTCGCGTATGTTCATGGAAATGAACCTAGAACAAGAGATTCTCTACGCATCACAGCTACCCAGGAAGATGTCGACTTTTTATTGGCTTTTGAGGATGAATCTGGCAACACCCACATTATTATGATCGAAGCCAAAGGAGATACACCTTTTACTAACAATCAGCTCCAGAGTAAAGCTAATAGGTTACGTGCTATTTTTGGTGAAAATAATGAAAATTGGAGTAATGTTATTCCACATTTTTTAATATGCAGCCCAATTGAACCAAATCGAATTGAAATAGAGAATATTCCTTCTTTTATGCTTAACAAAGATAACAGTAAACTTAATTGGTTTATACTCGATATGCCGTTAAATCAGAGAAAAGTCACTCGTTGTCATTTGGACGGAAAGGCATCGAAATATGGTAAATACTGGAAAGTGGATATACTAAGAAACTCAAAAAGCTAATAAACAGTTCAAGAGGGATTCAGCACGCGTGGCATTATTGGTATGCGGTGGTTTTAGTGTTGAAGTGCTATGCAGTGGCTTGGTCATTGCGTGCTTCACCCCTTAACTGGGCGTTATATTTTTCAGCCACCAAGAAGAGACATCGCTTGAAGCAACTCTTTAAATATATGAGCGAACCTCGGGACTTTTTCGAAGAGGGATTCATTCGCCTTTCACAACCAAGCGTATTGAATGACCCTTTTGAGGCGGCATTTTGCCGTAAAAGCTTAGATGAACTAGCTAGTCACTTTGACAATCCAACTTCTTGGGACCCTGAGTTTGGAGAGTTGAGTTTTTCTCAATATGTTGACTTGAGAATGCACCATATAGGCGTCATAAGCTTTACCGAGAACAAAGAAAATCTACTTATGTGGGCTCACTACGCAAATGAGCATAAAGGCATTGTTGCTGGAATAGTACATTTTCCTCGAAACGGATGCATTTTTGAAAATTTGTTTAGAGCGGACTCTCTCATAAACTCAGCTTGGGGCGAGGAGTGTTCGCAATTCGATGGAACTCCTAAACCTGTTTCTTACAGGAAGGGATTAAGATACCGCAACGATAAGTTCGATTATGATTACTCAAATATATCAGTAGAGGGTGCGGATAGAATTCTCTATGAGGTGTTTTTACAGAAAAGTGATGAGTGGATTTATGAGCAAGAGCATCGAGTGATTCTTAGACTAGAACAATCTGACCGAGTCATAATTCCCAACCTTGATTCTATCGGCAATCTAAGCATAAAAAACCGAGTAAAAAACGCTTCTTATTCGATCTTTAACCCTGACAATGACTCATGCGTTATTAACTTATTTAAAATTACTGACGACGCAGAGAGAGCAGCCGTGGCAATGGAACTAGCCAAGCTAAGTCAAAACCCCAAGACTATATATCTAATGAAATTGTCATCCAGCTCAATAAACAGTTGCTTGATTGGCTTAAAATCAAAGATAACTAAAGCTGAGGTTCAAGGACGTCACGCGTGCTCTACTGGATACCTCGACATCTGGAAAGCTACCAAAAACATGGATTATTACAGCATTGAGTTTGAAGAAATATAACAACTGGTTCAAATCGCTCGCTTCGCTCACTGGGACGGGCTAAAGCCCGTCCCTTAACCAAACGTTAAATTTACAGTTTCCGCTAATGTCAAAAGGTGAAGCATGGTGATTCGCGAGACGACCGTCCGCCCCATGGACGGGGCGGTCGAGCATCCACGGACGGACTCGCTGCGTGTCGGTGAGTGAACATCATGGCAAGCCTGTATGAGTGGGTATTAGCAACCTACCGTTCCATTTTTTCGAATGTTTAGACCGTGATTTCGCGTTATTCTTTTGCAAATTTCCTTGTTATTCTGCCTCCATTAGCATTGCCACTGTTTCACGCAGTCACTTCTAACCCAAGTGATCGTGAGTACACAGGTTAATGCCTTACGAGTTAGGAGCATAAAATGAAAGTCTTAAGTCAGTTTTCTGCTAAGCCTGCGATGGATGGCGACGGGGTGAATATTCGCCGTGTGGCGGACTTTGTTACTACCCATTTTGATCCGTTTTTGATGATGGATGAGATTAAATACGATGATAAACAGGATTTTATCGGTGGCTTTCCGCCGCATCCGCACCGTGGAATGGAGACCTTTACTTACATCCGTAAGGGCGGGTTTGAGCATCGCGATCAGATGGGTAACGTCAAAGCGATTCGTGCAGGCGATGTGCAGTGGATGAGCACGGGTTACGGCGTGGTGCATTCCGAAATGCCGTTGGCCGATGCGCTTAATGGTCTGCATGGCTTCCAAATTTGGGTCAATATGCCTGCCAAGGACAAACTGCGCCCCGCGACTTATCAAGATACGGCTTCAACCCCTAGCGTTGAAACATCGAACGACACAGGCGCCACCCTTAAAGCCTTGGCGGGGGATTGGGCATTTGCGGGTAAGGGTGCGATCAGTGCCACCATCCAAGGATTAGCGGGCGAAGCGGCGATTGCCGACTTGATGATTAACGCCAATGGTGAGGCGCAGCTCGATTTATCCAAGCATGAGTTTGCCGCCCTCTATCTTTACCAAGGTGGCTTGAGTAAGGGCGAAGGCTCACAGTTTTCATTCAATCAGGGCGAGTTTTTAGTGCTCGATAGCCAAACGTCATTGCAGCTTAAGGCCGATGAACGCGGTGCGGGCATGTTACTGTTTGTGGGTAAACCGATCCGCGAAAAAATCGTTCAAATGGGGCCGTTTGTGATGAACACCCAAGCGGAAATTCAGCAGGCGATTCGCGATTATCAAGAGGGCCGCTTTGGCAGCATCGTTTAAGGCTTCCTTGCTTTAAATCTTGACTCCTCGCTTGAAAAACACCGCTAGTACAAAGCTTGTTTTTCCGTAAGTCACACTCACTAAGCCCTGCCAATGCAGGGCTTTTTGTTCGCGCGCTTCTTATTAATGACTCTCTTTAAAGCAGGCAATAAAGCCTGCTTTGGTGGTTAAGCGAAAGACTTCAGGAAAAGGGCACGCTTTATTGCTACAATAGCCGAGCTTTGGGATGGTGCGGATAAGACTAAGCGCAGCTAGTTGCCGACTTAGCCTGATTGCACGACTGGCATGGCTCAGTTAGAGGTTAGTTTAAAGGCTTTAGTTAAGGTTAACCGCCAGAAATAAAGGCCTAAACAAATGGCTAAACGCCCCGAAGCGATAAGCGTATTTAATTAGTAACACTATGCAATTTCAGTGACTTGCCTGAGTTTATGCCAGCGCGGGTTACCCACCACAGGATATTCGCCTTGAGCAATTCAGACACTCAGCCTTCAATGGCTTTCTCGACTCTTAAGCTAAAACCCGAACTGCTTGAGAACCTTACCACTATGGGCTATCACGAAATGACGCCAATTCAGGCGCAGAGTCTGCCAGCCATTTTAGCGGGCGAGGATGTGATTGGTCAGGGCAAGACGGGTTCGGGTAAAACGGCGGCCTTCGGTTTAGGTCTGCTGAACAAGTTAGATGTGAAGCGTTTTCGCATTCAAACCTTAGTGCTGTGTCCAACCCGCGAACTGGCCGACCAAGTGGCGCAGGAGATCCGCACACTGGCGCGTGGTATTCACAACGTAAAAGTGCTCACCCTCTGCGGCGGCGTGCCTATGGGGCCGCAAATTGGTTCGCTCGAGCATGGCGCCCACATTATCGTCGGAACGCCAGGGCGGATTGTCGATCACTTAGAGCGTAACCGTTTAGACCTAAGCAACCTGAATATGCTCGTACTGGACGAAGCCGACCGTATGCTGGAAATGGGCTTTCAGCCACAGCTCGATGCGATTATCGAGCAGTCGCCACGCGAGCGCCAAACCCTGCTGTTTAGTGCGACCTTCCCCGAGCAAATTCAGTCGATTGCTAAGCAAATTATGTACGACCCAGTGATGGTGAAAGTGGCCGTGACCCACGAAAAGAGCACCATCGAGCAGCATTTCTACCACTTGGATGACGACAAGGCGCGCATGCAGGCGCTGCAATTATTGCTGCTGGATCGTAAGCCCGAGAGCGCCGTGGTGTTTTGTAATACCAAGCGCGAAACCCAAAAAGTGGCCGATGAACTAAGTGATGCTGGCTTTAGCGTTATCGCCCTACATGGGGATTTAGAACAGCGCGACCGGGATGAAACCCTGCTGCAATTTGCCAACAAGAGTGCCTGTGTGTTGGTGGCGACCGACGTGGCTGCCCGTGGTTTAGATATCGATGCACTGGACGCGGTATTTAACTACCACGTGGCCTATGATACCGAAGTGCATATTCACCGTATTGGCCGTACCGGCCGTGCGGGCAGTAAGGGTGCGGCTTTTACCTTCTTTGACGATCAAGATGGCTACAAGATTGCCCTGTTAGAAGAGTATTTAGAGCGAGATATTCAGAGCGAAGCCTTGCCATCATTAAGTTTGCTGGGCACAGCGCCCAATGCGCCAACCATGATCACCCTTCAAATCGATGGTGGTAAAAAAGAGAAGCTTCGCCCCGGCGATATCCTCGGGGCCCTCACTGGGGAGAATGGTATCGAAGGCTCGCAGGTCGGCAAAATCCTTGTAACCGACTACCGCGCCTATGTGGCGGTAAATCGCAAAGTCGCTAAAAAGGCGCTGAGCAAAATCACCAGCGGCCGCATTAAGGGTAAGTCTTACCGCGCGTGGTTAATGAAATAACCCGCAGTTCAGTGATTAAAAAGCGAAGCCAAATGGCTTCGCTTTTTGGTTTATGGTCTGGGGTTAAAAGTTATAGGTGACTCCTAGCATCAGGTTGCGCCCCATTAACGGCGCATAATCCTTGAGTAAGGAAGTATGGGGGCGGGCCTCCTGATTAAGCAGGTTAGTGCCTTTGAGATAAACCAAAATATCGCCGCTTGAGGTGTACCAGTGATAAGTGGCGGCCGCATTCACTAGGGCATAGCCTGCGGTTTCGGTCTCATTGTCGGCGGTGTCGGTTTGGCGGGCATAGCCTATGGCGCCTAACTCTGCGTGCCACTGCTGCAGATCGAAGTTTAATGTCGAGCCGACACGCATCGGCGATATTTGCGGTAAGTTACCGCCATCGACGAGTTTGCCGCGGGTGTAGTCGCTAAAGAGCCCGAGTGACCAGAGATCATTAAATGGAATCGTTGCCTGCGCCTCGATGGAATAAAGATCCGCATCGCCTTGAGTATATTGATAAACCGGCATATCGCCTTCTTCATCGCTGTTGACCAGATCCGAGGCAACCAGTCCAGTATTGCGCTCATAGTAGAAGTTATTAACTCGGTTATAGGCGAGGCTGAGTGAACCTGTCCATGCACCGTCCAGCTTACGCAGTGTGAGGTCGATATTGTTGGCGATTTCCCTATCGTTACTGCCGCTGTTGGCAACGATTTGGCCATTCTCTAGGCTAAATTGCGATCCAAGCTCAAAGCTTTGAGTCGCATCGTGTGGCCCGTAGCTGTAAAGCTCTTCGGCAGTGGCCGAGCGTTCGGCGCGGGTGAGTGACAGCCCTAGGTTGTATGATGGACTAAAGTCCCACACCACGCCCGCAGACAACGTCACATTATTATCTGTTAAATCATTAGGTTGATACTCTTGCTCACCATTAAGCGTGTCGAGCTGCATGCTATCGGGCGCGAGGCGGTAATGCTCGAGGCGACCGCCGAGTTCAAAGCGAAAATCACCCAGCTTACGTTCTTGCACGATAAAGGCGGCGAGAGTGTCCGTTTTACTGTCGGGGGTCAGGGCTTCGTCGCCTTCCACCGCAAAGTCACGGTGCACCGCATGTAGCCCCAGAGTGCCTTGCCATTCGCCCCAAGGATGATTGTTTAGGCTTAAACGTGCTTCGCTCTGCTTGTTGAAAAAGGTGGTGCCAGCAACGCCATCTTCTTCCTCGGCGTGTTGATAATCGCTATAGGCAGCGTCGAATTTTAACTTACTAAAACCAGCAAAGGGGTCGAGTAGCCCGCTATGTAATTGCCAAGCGGTTTTCTGTAAGTCGATGGTGATATTGGGTGCATCGGCCTCACCACGGCTGGGGATGCCGTAGTTGGATTCGGTGCGCGCGCCGGAGACGCTAACAAAACCCGAATCCCCCGTATAACCAACGCCTGCGGCGTAATCATCGAGTTTGAGTTGGCTATTGGCTAAGGTGCCGTGGGTGGTTGGCATATCGGCAATGGCATTTCCGGGAATGTCCACATCCTCGGTTTTTCTGTGGGTGCCATCCAGATGCCAGTTGAACTGGCCATTACCGCCGTTGAGTTCGCCATTGTAGGTTTGGCCATGATTGGCGCTGTCATAGCGAGCGCCAAAGTGCCCTGTCACTTCATCGATTGGGGTTTCGCTGTAGCGGGTATCGACCACATTGACGACACCGCCGATGGCGCCATTGCCATAGAGTAGGGTGCCTGGACCGCGAAGAATTTCAATCTGCTGCGCCGAGGCTGCCTCGGAGGTCACGGCATGGTCTGCCGATACGGTAGAGGCATCGCCAACCGACAGGCCATTTTCAAGCACTTGTACTCTGGGGCCGCCCATGCCGCGGATAATCGGCCGACTGGCGCCCGCACCAAAGTGAGAGGCCTGTACGCCGGGGAGTTTTTCTAAGGTGTCGCCCAAGGTGGGTTCGGTGTTGAGTTTGAGTTGATCCTCGGTCAATACGCTGATGGGCGTAGTGCTTTCGAGGGCCGAGCGGGCGAGGGGCGATGCGGTTACCACAATATTTTCCATCGGGGTTTGGCTCAGCGTCACATCTTGAATGAGCAAACCTGTCTTTGAGCTAATCTCTTGATCGCTATGTTTAAAATTCGCATGACTCACGTGTAGGTGCAGGTGACTATTATCGGCAATCTTGAGTTGATACTGGCCTTGGGCATCTGTGGTTGTGCTGTTACCGCCGTCAACACTGACGCGGGCATTGGCGAGCGCGTTACCTTGTTGATCAGTGACTTGGCCTTGAAGCTCTGCGGCCATAGCCGATGAACACACGCTCGCGACCGCAAGCGCTATTGAAGATAGTGCAAGTTTCATTGTGCCTTTCCTTGTAGATAAGCAAAAAATTAATTTTTAAGTTTTTGAATTTGCTTTCTAAAAGGGAGGGGCGCGCGCATCAACATGGCGGATGTGGGCTAAGCTGGGGGCTTGATAGGCGGCGGTGGCACGATGATCGGCATGTTGCAAATCCAGTGGTAGCACGGGCATAGATGCCGGACTTGCACTGGTATCATGGCCAAAATCGCAGACAATACAATGGGTGTGTTCATGTTCCAGACTGTGTTCGGTGTAATGGGTCAGCGCAAAGCACTGGGTAACCAGTAGCCATACACTGAGCAGCAACCAAGGCCACTTTTTATGAGTCCGAAATTGATGATAAGCCATTATTGTTATTGGTTAAGGTTTAGCCGTTAGTCTTATCGGGAAGCACATATCCCTGTTGAAATAAGCTAAAGCATGCGCCTGCGTCAGGCAACCTGGGTCGCTGATGCAGGCCAATTTGCTTTAGCCTTATCTAATCCACAAACTGACCTTAATTGATTTACATTGACCGAGTCTAGTTAACTTTTAGTTATAAAACTGGTTCAGTGGCAATCTAAGGTAAAAATCGCTTGCTGGCAGTGGCGGCACTTAAACTTGTAAATGGCCGGGTTGCCACCCTTTTGGTAGCTAGATAAGAGTTTTTGCCATAGGGCATGGTTGGGTAAGTATTCGGCTAAAAAGTCTTCCAATGCTTCGCCCTGCAAGGCTTGTAAATCGGCGAGTTCGGCATCGCCATGAAACTCGCAGGCATCATTACAGTGGGATTGCCAGACTTCCTGTTGCCAGGAGACATATCCCGGTGTTCTTTCCGCCACATCCTTCACTATGGCGATATCCAGCCCCGCTTCGAGCAGCGGGTAATCGTCGACAAAATGGCCATTAAATTTGTCTGCGGCGCTACCATCGGCAACGCACCAAGGGCAGATAGCTTCAACATTGTCCCTGCAATACATTCCTGAGCTGCAGATAAATCCCCGTGCTTGGCCGCAACATTCGCAGGTCGCATCGCTTGCGATCACGGCGCCAGTATCGAGGGGATGAGGGTGATAGGTAAACTGAGGGAAATCCATTTCAACTCCTAAGTGAAGAATAACGCGATTAAATAGCCAAGCGATTATCATCAAGCTGCGTGGTTAATTCAATTGGTTATTCAATTAGATAAGCACTTAGCTGCTACTCGCAGCGTCACTTAGTTAACGCTTCTTCTGTTTTTTACTTGGCTATCGGCTCAGTCTTTTGCACTGTTATTGGCATCTTTTGGCCATGGGATGATTAGGGCTTAATTGCAGTAAATCCCAACGGTTGCCATAGAGGTCCTCGAACACGGCAACGGTGCCGTAATCCTGCTGCTGCGGCTCACGAATAAAGCGGATCCCAATGGATTGCATATGGTGATAATCGCGCCAAAAATCATCGGTATTTAAGAACAGAAACACACGGCCGCCGGCTTGATTACCGATAAAGGGTTCTTGCTCCGGCTTAGAAGCCTTGGCTAACAATAAGGCGGTACCACTGGAATTTGGCGGAGCGACCACGACCCAGCGTTTATCTTGCTCGGGTTGATAGCTGTCTTCAATCAACTCGAATTTGAGTTTATTGACATAAAAATCAATCGCCTCATCGTAATCTCTTACGACGAGTGCAATATGGACAATGGCCTGTTTCATCTGGATTTCTCGACTTTTGCTGTCTTATAGACCGCTATTGTAATGGCTATCGCTGCGATTAGGGTACCGCTGTGATGGACAATCAATCTGTGACTCAAGTGAGTGGCACTTTGGCCACTCACTTTAGAGGCTTGTTTAAAAACGCAATTTAACAGCTCATTGTTAGCGCTCTTTTAAGAGCTAAGGGCAGGGCAATCTAAATTGATCTGAGAGTGCATTTAGACGGCTGAGTAACTCGGGGGAGAGGCTGACCTTTAAGCTGTCGATATTCTCTTTCAGCTGGTATAAGTCCGTGGCGCCAATGATGTTTGAACCAACAAATTTACGCGAGTTAACAAAGGCTAACGCCATTTGCGCGGGGGAGAGATTAAACTCGCGGGCTAAGTCTACGTAGGCAGCCGTGGCATCGAGTGCCATTTGCGTACCCGTGTAACGGGCGAAGCGTTTAAACAGGGTTAAGCGCGCGCCTTCTGGCCATTGGTTATTGCAATATTTACCGCTTAAGGCACCAAAGGCCAAGGGCGAGTAAGCCAGCAGTGGCAACTCTTCGCGATGGCTGATTTCACTCATGCCCACTTCAAAGCTGCGGTTGAGCAGGTTATAGGGGTTTTGCACGGTAACAATGCGCGGCAGGCCGTGTTTTTCCGCCAGTTGCAGATACTTCATCAGTCCCCAAGGGGTTTCGTTCGATACGCCGATATAGCGCACTTTACCTTGGCGAATGACTTCGGCGAGGGCTTCGAGGGTCTCGAGGATTGGCGTTTGCTGCTCAATCTCTTGCTCGTCGTAAAATAATTCCCCGAAGAAGTTGGTATTGCGGTCTGGCCAATGCACTTGGTAGAGATCGATAGTATCGATTTGCAGACGTTCGAGTGAGGCATCGACCGCTTGATGGATATTGTTCCAGTCCAGCGCCATGTTCTTGCGAATATAGTCACTCTTGCCGCCGGGTGCGGCAATTTTAGTGGCGATCACTAGGTCATCACGGTTGCCTCGGGCCTTAATGTATTGGCCCAAAATGCGCTCGGTTTCCCCTTGGGTTTCCGGCTTGGGCGGCACAGGGTACATTTCCGCAGTGTCAATAAAGTTGATGCCACTGCCGATGGCGTAGTCTAGCTGTGCGAAGGCTTCGGCTTGGGTATTTTGTTCACCCCAAGTCATAGTGCCTAAACAGATTTTGCTCACCTCGAGATTAGAATGCGGTATGCGTCTGTATTCCATCTATTTCTCCTACGGAAACTATCTTAGTCCGAGGCTATCAAGCTTTTGCTGTAAAGCAAAGGTTAATAGGGCGTCAAACATTTTACTGCAGTAAAAATAACCAATGCTTTAAAGCCGGGCGTTGCAGCAGGATTGCGGAGCGCGCAGATTGGATTGCACATGAATTCATCACTGACTCAAGGTTTTGAACCTTTGTGTTAATTCTGGGCTGAAAGGGGAGATTTTTGTCAGTTTTTATCTAGTTAAGTCAAAACTAAATCAGAAATGCAGAAATTATGAATTATTTGTTATAAAACTACATTTGCAACTTTAGGCTGTAATCGATGTGAATCTATGTCACAAAATGGCGCGAATTTACGTATATTACTTACGAAATTGCGGCGGAATGTGACGCCAATATCGGATTATCTGTTAACAAACATCTACCCTAAATTTATCTAAAAATTTTCATGGTTGATATTTGTGATGGCAGATTTTTCAAACCAAGTTATAACGATCAAAAAAGGTCTCGACTTGCCGATTTCGGGTGAGCCTAGGCAGATCATCGAACCCGGTAACAGGCCATCCCAAGTGGCTTTGTTGGGTGAGGAGTATGTTGGCTTAAAACCGACTATGTTGGTGGAAGTCGGCGATAAGGTCAAAAAAGGCCAACCTTTGTTTGAAGATAAAAAAACAAAGGGCTTGCTGTTTACCGCTCCCGCCAGTGGTGAGATTGTTGCAATCCACCGTGGTGAACGTCGGGTGTTGCAATCCGTGGTGATCCGCTGCAATGGCTTAGACGCCGATGAGCAGATCCGTTTCGATATCCACTCTGATATTCAGGCACTCTCAGCTGCAGTTGTTCAAGCTCAGTTGGTTCAGAGCGGTCTGTGGACGGCGCTGCGTACCCGTCCTTTCTCACGCGTTCCCGCACTCGATGCCAATCCTGCGGGTATTTTCGTGACGGCTATGGATACCAATCCACTCGCCGCCGATCCTAGGTTGATTATTGCCGAACAGAGCGATGCCTTTAAGGCGGGCTTAGCGGTACTGAGTCATTTAACCGAAGGTAAGGTTTACCTCTGCCAAGATAAGGGCGAAGCCTTAGTCGGCGCCGATTTACCTAAAGTACAAGTACGTCGTTTTGCTGGGGTACATCCTGCCGGATTAGCCGGGACTCACATTCATTTTACCTTGCCAGCGAGCTTAGAGCGCCAAGTGTGGCATATCGGCTATCAAGACGTTATCGCCTACGGCAAGCTATTCCAAACCGGTGAACTCTATACCGACCGCGTAGTAGCGCTGGGTGGCCCGAGTGTGCTTAACCCACGTTTACTGCGCACTCAGTTAGGTGCAGAGCTGAGTGCCTTAGTGGCCGATGAGATTAAACCTGGCCATAACCGTGTGGTGTCAGGCTCTGTGTTATCGGGCCATACCGCGAGGGGCGTGCATGACTTTTTAGGTCGCTTCCACAATCAGGTATCGGTTCTCGCCGAAGATGCCGAGCACCAAATTTTGCCTTGGGTGCGTGGCGGTTCGGACAAGTTCTCTATCACCCGCGCGGTGACCTCCCGTTTATTTGGCTTGACTAAGTCCTTCGAATTTACCACCCATCAGGGCGGCTCTCACCGCGCCATGATGGCCTTTGGTCAGCTCGATCGCGTTATGCCATTAGATATTTTACCCACTCTGCTGGTGCGTGATTTAGTCGTGCGAGATACCGATGAGGCGCAGGCCCTAGGCGCACTGGAATTAGATGAAGAAGATTTAGCCCTATGTACCTTTGTGTGCCCCGGCAAGTATGACTTCGGTAAAGAGTTACGTGCCTGTCTAGATGTTATCGAGAGGGAAGGTTAATGACGACACAACCTAAAAAACCTGATTTACAGGACGACTACTACGCCACGGGGAAATCGATGAAGGGCTTTGTGCGCTCATTGGTGATCGCCAGTGGTCGCAGCACTAAGGGACAAGTACACGTACGTGACGCCATTGACGTAAAACGTACCATGACCTTAGTGGGCCTTTGTTTATTACCCGCCATTTTATTTGGCTTATATAACGTAGGGTTACAGGCACAGCTCGCACTAGCAAGCGGCTTAACCACGCCAGAAACCTGGAAACTCGCGCTGTTTAATGCCTTAAGCGGTGGCTTAAGTGCCGAGACAGGTGTGATTGGCCTGTTCCTCTACGGCTTAAGTTTTTATCTGCCGATTTACTTAACGGCCTTGCTGACCAGCCTGTTCTGGGAAGTGGTGTTTGCCAAGGTGCGTCGCCAAGAATTGCACGAAGGCTTCTTCGTCACTGCCTTGTTATTTACGCTGATTTTACCCGTTTCGATTCCACTCTGGCTGGTGGTGATGGGGATTAGTTTTGGGGTAGTGATTGCCAAAGAGCTGTTTGGTGGCATGGGATACAACTTCCTTAACCCCGCATTAGCAGGTTTAGCGTTTATCTATTTTGCCTACCCTTCTGAAGTGTCAACCGTTAAGCAACTGGTTGCCGTAGATGGCTTTTCAGGCGCGACTGCCTTAGCACAAGCCGCTGCCGGTAAGTTGCAATTTGCCGATTACGCTTGGTACAGCGCCTTTAGCGATCCTAACTGGTGGAATAATTTCTTCGGCTTTACCGTAGGCGCGATTGGTGAAACCAGCACGCTTGCTGTTTTGCTCGGTGGGTTATTACTGCTTATCACCCGTTTAGCCGACTGGCGCATCGTGGTGGGTGTGATGCTGGGCATGATTGCCACTGCAACCTTGTTCAATGTTATTGGTTCAAGCACTAACCAGATGATGGCAATGCCTTGGACATGGCACTTAGTCACGGGCGGCTTTGCTATCGCGATGATGTTTATGGCGACCGATCCGGTAACGACCTCTTACACCCGCCAAGGCAAGTTTGCCTACGGCGCGCTGATTGGTTTTATGACCATCCTTATCCGTGTGGCTAACCCCAAAATGCCAGAAGGCGTGATGTTAGCCATCCTGTTCGCCAACCTGTGGGCACCACTGTTCGATTATCTGGTGGCCCGTGCCAACATCAAACGGAGAGTAAAACGTCATGGTATTTAAGAAAGATACTGTGGTGGGGACCATGATCTTCACCATCACGCTCTGCCTTTTGTGCTCCTTTATGATCACCGGCACCGCAGGCGTGTTGAAAGAGCGCAAGCTCGCGAAAAAACGCGATGAGTTACAACGTTATGTGTTGATGGCGGCCGATGTAAATATTGGCCAAGGCAATGAGTTTAGAGAGATTTTTGCTAAATCTGTTAAGCCATTATTGATTAATCTTGACACAGGCAAAGTGGACTCCGATGCCAATGTACTCGACTTTGACGAGCGCATGGCGGCGATTAACCCAGAAACCTCAAGCGCCCCTAAAAAGGATATCGCCAAAATCAAGACCCGCGCCAACGATGCCCGCGTGTTTAAGGTGTTCGATGACAGCGGCAAATTATCCAGCGTAGTAGTGCCTTTCTACGGTAAAGGGCTGTGGTCGATGATCTACGGTTACGTGGCCGTCGAGCCTGACTTTAATACTATTAAAGGCATGGTGGTTTACGAGCACGGTGAAACCCCTGGTATCGGTGACTTTGTGACTGACCCACATTGGTTATCCCTGTGGAAGGGTAAACAACTCTTTGATGAAAAAGGTAAGTTTGCGATGCGCCTCGTGAAAGGCGGTGCCAAAGAGGGCGATGTGCACGGTGTTGATGCTGTGAGTGGCGCGACTATGACTGGCCGTGGCGTGCAGCGCGCAATGGAGTTTTGGTTTGGCGTTGAGGGGTTCCAAACCTTCTTCAACCAATTAAAAGCATCGGCTGAACAAGGTGAGTTGGGAGGTGCAAAATGAGCAACAGTTTATCCATGCGGGACATGCTAGCAGGCCCTGTATTTGCCAATAACCCAGTGGCGATGCAAGTGCTGGGCGTATGTTCGGCGCTGGCGGTGAGTAACTCCATGCAGACGGCCGTGGTAATGACACTGGCGGTGACCTTCGTACTGGTGTTCTCTAACCTTATCATCTCTGCCATTCGCAACTTTATCCCTAACAGTGTGCGGATTATTGCCCAGATGACGGTGATTGCCTCCTTGGTGATTATCGTCGATATGGTGTTGCAGGATGTGGCTTACGAGCTATCTAAACAACTCTCTGTATTTGTTGGGTTAATCATCACTAACTGTATCATCATGGGCCGCGCAGAAGCCTTTGCGATGAAGTATCCACCTCACTTAGCCGTGGTCGATGCCGTGGGTAATGCGGCGGGTTATGGCCTAGTGCTGATCAGTGTGGCCTTTGTGCGTGAGCTGTTAGGTACGGGCAATCTATTTGGTCATAGCGTGTTGACTACGGTTGAAAACGGCGGCTGGTACTTACCCAATGAGATGTTTAAGTTGCCCCCAAGCGCCTTCTTCCTGATTGGCCTGCTGATCTGGAGCATTAACGTGATCCAGCGTAAACGCGGTTAAGGAGCGGATATGGAACACTATATTAATCTGTTTTTACAGGCCACATTCTTAGACAACATGGCGCTGTCGTTCTTCCTCGGTATGTGTACCTTTTTAGCCGTGTCTAAAAAGGTGTCGACCGCCTTCGGCTTAGGCGTTGCGGTTATCGTGGTGATGACCTTAGCCGTGCCCTTAAACCAACTGATCTATGTGAAGGTGTTAGCACCGGGCGCATTGGCTTGGGCGGGCATGCCTGGCATCGACTTAAGTTACCTGCAACTGATCACCTTTATCGGTGTGATTGCGGCCTTAGTGCAAATCCTTGAAATGTTTTTAGATAAATACATTCCAAGCCTGTATGACTCCCTTGGAATCTTCCTGCCACTGCTCACCGTAAACTGTGCGATTTTTGCTGGGGTGATCTTTATGGCTAACCGTGATTACAACTTTGCCGAATCTGCGGTGTTTGCCATGGGTTCGGGCACGGGTTGGGCGCTGGCGATTGTGATGCTGGCAGGGCTGCGTGAACGGATGAAGTTTCATGCGATTCCCGAAGGCTTACAGGGGATTGGTATCACCTTTATTACCACAGGGTTGATGGCACTTGGCTTTATGTCTTTCTCGGGGATCTCGCTGTAACGCGTGGCTGAGAAAGTGAAACCGCATTCTGTTTAGAAAAAGGGTTATCGAATGGAAATGGCAATAGGCATAGGCATGTTCACCTTAGTGGTGTGCCTACTGGTGATAGTAATCCTTATCGCCAAAAAGAAATTAGTGACTACTGGTGAGATCACTATTGGGATTAACGACGATGCCGAGAAAAGCATTAAAGTTGCCGCGGGCGACAAGCTGCTTGGCGCCTTAGCGAGCAAGAATATTTTTATTCCCTCGGCCTGTGGTGGCGGCGGTACCTGCGGCCAGTGTCGGGTGAAAGTCAAATCGGGCGGTGGTGATATTCTGCCAACAGAACAAGGGCATATCACTAAAAAAGAAGCCAAAGAAGGTTGTCGTCTCGCCTGCCAAGTGGCGGTGAAAACCGATATGGAACTTGAGCTAGAGGAAGAAATCTTCGGCGTGAAGAAGTGGCAATGTGAGGTGATCTCAAACGATAACAAGGCCACTTTTATCAAAGAGTTACTGCTAAAACTGCCCGAAGGTGAAGACGTACACTTTAAGGCGGGTGGCTATATTCAAATTGAAGCGCCAGCCCATGTGGTGAAGTACGCCGATTTTGATATTCCGGCTAAGTACCGCGACGATTGGGAAAAATACGGCTTGTTCGACCTAGTCTCCACCGTCAATGAAGACGTGCTGCGCGCCTATTCGATGGCGAACTATCCCGATGAAAAGGGCCGCATCATGCTTAACGTGCGGATTGCGACGCCACCTTCAGCCAATGTGCCACCGGGTAAGATGTCTTCTTACATCTTTAACCTCAAGGCGGGGGATAAGGTGACCATCTCTGGTCCATTCGGCGAGTTCTTTGTGAAAGAAACCGATGCGGAAATGGTCTTTATCGGCGGTGGTGCGGGCATGGCACCGATGCGCTCACATATTTTCGATCAGCTAAAGAGTAAAAAGACCAAGCGTAAGATGAGCTTCTGGTACGGTGCCCGCTCAACCCGTGAGGTATTTTACCAACAAGATTTCGATGCATTAGCGGCTGAAAATGACAACTTTGTCTGGCATGTGGCACTGTCGGAGCCGCTACCAGAGGATAACTGGACGGGTTACACAGGCTTTATCCATAATGTGATTTACGAAAATTACCTTAAACATCATAAGGCACCAGAGGATTGCGAGTATTACATGTGTGGCCCACCGATCATGAACTCCTCGGTGATCCGTATGCTCGAAAGCCTAGGGGTTGAGCCTGAAAATATCCTGCTCGATGACTTTGGTGATTAAGCAGTAAGTGGAATAGAAAATCGCGTTAGGCACAGCTAGTAAGCTGAGCCTAAAGCGATTTTTGTTTATTGCTTATTAGCGTTTTTATGTTCAAAGCCTCTAACAATGACATATGCGATAAGGGCAAATATAAATACGATAAGGTACATCCATGCAATACTTTGCAACGTTTCAATAATCGTCCGATAAATCTCAATAGTCCAACGTTCTAGTGTTAGCTGAAGAATCTCTACATCTTTATGTCGAGCGGTAATATAACGCTCTAAATCATAAATCCTAACGCCACCAGAGATGCCCACAACATATGTGGCAAAAATGATGTATTTTTGCCAAGCGGCACTGATTGAATCTTGAATAATTCGAGAAAATATTTCGCCCAATGGTTTTTTGAAAATTGAAACAACCAGAAATGAAACGGTTATAGATAGTGCAAAGGTAATAAACAGTAATGTAAAAAACATGCTCTCTCCTTAGAACAGATATTTAAACCGAAAACTTTGCCAGCCATTTAAAATCAACAACATAATCTGCTTTAGGTTTGCGTTCAAGCAAATAGCTAAAAAGACAGGACAAGCATGGATCTTTGGGGATTAATAGTTTGTACTGTTGCTACTGGAGTTCACCTCCCCTGCGAAGTCGCCGCGGGACGTTGGAATAAATTGCGTGAGTCCGGTCATGGATGACCGGCTAGCTTTCGGGGTACAGGATGTACCATCGGAAGCGATAGCAATTTATCCATAAGACCAAGGCTAGTAATCAATGCATGTAACTTCGCTAGGGGCGTCTTGGAGCATCCAAGGAGGATAGGACGAGCAGTCCTCCTTGGTCGGGGGGGGGGTGAAGCCCCACGACTTTGACTTTGCTTTTAAAAACTCAGCCTAGGATGTCATTGCTAATTCCAAACACAGCACTACTAAAAAAACTTGTGATAAGCTGGCCGCTTTCTAATCTGGCAGTATTTGCTAATTAAGTTAAGGATAACCCATGCGTTTGAGTGTTATCGGCTCCCTGCTATCGGGGTTGTTATTACTCCCAAGTGCCAATAGTGTTGGCGAGCCGTTTGAAACTGCGATTGTGTCGGAAAGCGCGCATGGCGGTCAGTCAGTTAAGCTTGAAAGCCAAACTGCATCTTCGGACTCTAAGCTCGGGGAGATTAAGAGTTTAATCCAAGCGGCGATAATGGATTCGCCGCAGCCATTTAGTGGCAGCGTTATTCTGCTTGAAGAGGGAAAACCACTGCTTGAATTACAAAAGGGCGAAGGAATTAATCAAGACTCGCGCTTTGTGATGGCATCACTCTCGAAACAAATTACCGCAACGCTAGTGTTGCAGGCATTCGATGCAGGGAAACTCGATTTAAATCAAACGCTAAACCATTACCTTTTTGGCGTTCTTGACGCGGAATCTAAGGCGCTAAAAGCCATTGATGCGAATGCCAATGCGGGGGCTTTGAATCCCAACCGATATGACGAACGCATTACTTTGCACCAACTGCTGAACCATACATCGGGTGTCGATAAACTGGGTAAGCCCAATCGGTTCGTTCCTAGCAGCCAGTTTGAATACTCCAATTTGGGTTATTCACTGCTTGGGCAAGTGCTGGAGAAGGTCAATCATCAATCTTTTACCAAGCAGGTGGCACAATTTGCTGCGCGATACCAACTCAATGGCTTAAGTGCCGAGCAGGGCAGCCTTGAGGCGATTCAAGCCAAAGTGCCTAGTCTGGCGGTGGGATTGCAGGAAAGCGAAGTGATTGCACCTTCTGAGCTGGTGATTGATGAAGCGTTATTGCCCGCAGGGGGATTGATTGCCTCGCCAGCCACTTATGCCGCCTTTCAGCAGCAATTACATGCTGGTAAGTTGTTAAGCCCTGAAAGTTATCAGATGATGACCACTGCCTATATCGAGCTGCCATTTTTATGGCCGAATATGCGCTACGGTTATGGGATAAGGATCAATAAGGACAATGACTTAGTCGAATATAGTCATACGGGTTATGTCTCGGGTTATATGTCGATGACGCTGCATTATCCCGAATATAATCTGGACTTAGTCATGCTGGAAAATCTCTCCTTAAACCTTAATGACCGTAACCGGGTATTTGAACTGCATAATCAGATACGTCAAATCATTCGCAGTCAGTTACTACTGACTACACCATCTCTGCATAAGGTTTAAGTTTGTCACTGTGTCGACTCAATAGACGTTACGTTTGCGGGAGTAACGCCAACGCAATGCTGGGTCTGATATAACCGCTAACACTATGACTTCGAAGGAATAAGGCTCCACGATTTGTTAATTGGAGCCTTATTCTGGTTTCTTTCGTTGGAAAGGCCGCTTTGAATTATCAAAAGGGGTTCTTAGCCGCGCCTTAACTGCTGCAAATATTGGCACAAGGCTATTCATTCAGTTCGGCGTGCAGTGGCAATAGCATTGGGATCTCGCAGGCGTCGTGGCCAGTATTGCCAAGTGGTGTGCTCAAGTAGTTAAACCCTAAGTGTTCGTAGAGTTTTAGGGCCTCTTTGAGTAATGCGGTGGTTTCGAGATAGCAGCTCTGATAACCCGATTCACGGGCGAACTCGAGGGCCTGCAGCGCTAAGCGCTTGGCTAAGCCTTTACCGCGGATCTCGGGCATAAAGTACATCTTTTGCAGTTCACAAATGCCTGCATTATTAGCCAGTGGCGCAATCCCTGCGCCGCCAACGACTTGGCCTTCATGTTCTATCACCCAGTATTTGGCGCCCGGCTGCGAATAGATTTGGCTTAAACAATCTAAGGTTGGGTCAGCCACGCTATAGCCTTTATCTGCAGTTAAACCATATTCGGCGGAAACCGCGCGGATCACTTGGGCAATGGCGGCATCATCGGTGGCGGTCGCTTCACGGATAAGGCAACCCGATTGTTGTTTGGCTTTGTGTATGGCTTGGTTGTATTGCATAAGAGCTTGCTCGATTTGTTGAATTTGCTCAGGGGTCAGCTGGGCCAAGATTTCTTGAAAGAGTTGATTTTGCTGGCTATCTAATTTTGCGAGCAGCTTTTTACCTGCGCTCGTGAGTTGTACGACGAGGCAGCGATTATCCCGCGGATGCATTTGGCTCTGGGCGAGGTTTTTATCGACTAAGTGTTTGATCGCGCGGCTAGCATTGGATTTATCTATGCTCAGTTTGCAGGCGAGTTCCTTAATGGTTTGCGGTTGATTGCCTATCTCAAACAAGGCGTGTGCCTGTACAGGAGACAGAGGTAAATCGCCAAAGGCCGCATTGAGCATGCCTAAGTGTCTGACCATATAGCGGGAAAGGTGTCTCAGTTGGCTAGATGAGCCGGGATCATTTGCCATAGTCGGATTGAATGCCATCAGGGTTAACCAAAGTTGAGCCATGCAAGCACTTGTGCGGGCAGGCTGTGGCTCAGTTCGAATCATTTAGTTGCAAGTTACAACGAAATTAGCGGGCTTTGCTCGGCTTTGCAATATTTCATTAACAAAATTTAAGGGTACAGCTCAGGATTTAAAAAGGGCACCATGGCGAGGATGATCGCTTGGGTGTAATTGCTCTCACGGGTGGCGTGGCCGTGGGTGAGCAGGCCGATTGCGCCGCCTTTTTGTTTGATGTTAACCGTATTAAACAGTCTATCCATCACATGCCCCAACTCTTCACCCGCCTCGAGTGCCTGATAGACCTGCATAGGTAGCGGCAACAAGGCGCCTCGACCAATGCTCAAACGGGTTTGGTGGGCAATCGCAATATAGGCGAAGGTCGCAGGACCAAACTCGAAACAATCGACGCCACCTTCCATCGCAAAGTAATAATCCGCTTCAGCATGTTGTTGGCAGTAGTTAACGCGATTGACTGCACCTTGGCGGGTGTCGCTATCTGTCATGGGTTGCGCGGGGACGCCCGAAGGCGCATCCATGCCTTGAGTTTGGATCTCATAGTCGGGGAAGAGCAGCGCCATGGCATTGGCCGCCGCGTTTATTTTGACGGGGTTTTTCGAACCGATGATCACTTTGATGATGTTTTGTTGCATATAAGTTATTTATTTTGGTTTTTAATGTGGACGCTCGTTTGAATCATTGCTTAAATGGTCGGAGGTGTCTTGCCTCTGGGTTTTCTATTTTGCCATATTCATCGCCTTGGCTCAGTAAAAAAGCGAATGCATGGGGAGCAAATAGCTAGAGTCGAGCATCAGGAAGCGACATACGACTATTGCTCCTTCAGTCAATTAGCTGATTTAAGCAGTAAAGCTATGTCATTGAAGGAACTAAAATTAAGAGATAATAATAATGAAATTCAACAAACTCATGATCGCGATGGGGATGGCCTGCGGCGTTATGCTCACAGGCTGTAACGACAGCGAAGATAGCACTCCACCTACCGAACCTGAAACCCTGCTGCAAACCTTTGCCCCCAACGGCTTACTCAAAGCCAATATTCGTCGAACCACCTACGGTGTGCCTCATATCCAAGCCGATAACCTAGAAAGCTTAGGTTTTGGTAGCGGTTACGCGCAGGCGCAGGACAACCTCTGCGTGCTCGCCGATGGTTTTATTAAGGCCAACTCCCAACGCTCTATGTACTTTGGCCCCCATGCGTCGATTGATTTCACCACAGGGCTGCCCACCGCCGAAGACAATGGTAACTTAATCTCCGACTTTGCCTATAAAGCCTTAAAAATTCGTGAGCAAGCCGAGGCCAAATGGCCGCAGTTTAGCGAGCGTTCACGTGCATTAATCCAAGGTTTTACCGCTGGTTATAACCAGTACCTTGCCGATGTTGAGGCGGGTAAACAAACTGCCGAGCCATTCTGTGGTGGCCAGCCGTGGGTGAAGCCCATAGTGCCAGAGGATGTGGTCACTTATCTGTTTTCCATCGCCCTATTACCCGGCGCGGCTAACTTCCTCGATTTGATTTTCTACGCTAACCCTGGGGATGGGCAGGAGTACATGCCGCGCATCGTAGGACCTGCACCAAGCCAAGAACAAACCGCGTTTGTCAGCGATATGCAGTCTAAATTGCTTGCCCGTGCGGCGCGCATTACCACCCCCGAGACTAATCCGCGGGATTTGGGCTCTAACGGTTGGGGTTTAGGTAAAGATAAGACCGAAAATGGTCGCGGCATGGTGCTGGGTAATCCGCATTTCCCACATACGGGCAACCTGCGCTTCTGGCAATCGCACATTACCATCCCTGGCCAATTGGATATGATGGGCGGCTCACTAGTGGGCATGCCAGGCCCTATCAACATAGGGTTTAACAAAGACTTAGCTTGGACTCATACCTTCTCTACCGCTGAACATTTCGTGATGTATAACCTCGAGCTGGTCTCGGGCGACAGATTGCAGTATCTGTTCGATGGTCAGCCGATGCCGATCAATAAAGAGACTGTGTCTATCCTAGTGAACGCCGGCCCTGCTGGCATGTTAGTGGCTGAAAAGGATATTTACACCACGGCAAAAGGACCTATGGTCGAGGCACCGCCTTCGCTAGCGCCTTTTGGTTGGGACGATGGCAGTGCCTTTATGATCCAAGATGCCAATATGGCGACTATGGATCCGGTCGATCATTGGCTCGCCATGAACTTAGCGACCAATAAAGACGAATTCCAACAAGCCTTTAAAGACTACGACGGGGTGATTTTCAACAACACTATGTATGCCGATAAAGAGGGTAACGCCTTCTATATCGACGACTCGACCGTGCCCGGTTTATCCGAGGCGGCGGTGGTGGTGTTAAAGACTTCGCCCGATATTAAGGCGGCAAAAGAGCAAGCTGGTTTTACCATTCTGCCGGGGAATACTTCGTTATTTAGCTTTAGTGGCCCCACGCCCTATGAGCGTGCGCCTAAGCTTGAGCGTAGCGACTTTGTGCAAAACTCCAATGACTCCTTCTGGTCTACCAACTTAAATGAGCCACTGACGTACTTCTCGCCCATGTATGGCCCTGAAGCAGGGCAGTTATCGCTGCGTACCCGTATGGGCTTAACCCTAATGCAAGATGCGGCGGGCAGCGATGGTAAGTTTAATCTGGAAGAGCTCGAAACCGCGGTATTGTCGAATCGCAGTTATTTAGCTGAGTTGGTATTGCCGGATTTGATTGCCCAATGTGAGGCGCAGGGCAGTACGCCTGTAGTGGTATCTGCGAGTTTATCTAAGGATCTCACCTCTGCCTGTGCAGCGCTCAAAGCCTGGAACGGTAAGCAAGATAACGACAGTAAAGGCGGCGCCTTACTGCGTGAGTTTGCCCATCAGTTCAGCCAAAAAACCATGTTGACCAAGGGATTTGACCCCGCGAATGCGGCGACCACGCCTAATACGCTTACTAGTGACGGTAGTGCATTAGTGGCGCTTGCCCATGCGGCCTTGAATCTTGAAGCCGCAGGTTTTGCCTTAGATGCACCGTTAGGTGATGTGCAGTTTGTCGAGAAGTCACTCCCCGATGGCACAGCCAGCGGCGCGCGTTTACCTTGGCCGGGCAGCCATAACGCGGAAGGGGGATTCAACGTATTCTCTACGAGCTTGTCGGGAGATGACACTCTGATCCCGCAGCATAAGTACGCGCCGCTAATGGATGTTGTTACGGGTAAGGCTATGGCCTCAGGCATGACGGCTAAGGGTTACCAAGTGCGTTACGGTTCAAGTTGGATGATGGCGGTCAGCTTTACCGATGAGGGCCCTGTCGCGCGCGGCATACTTACCTATTCGGAGTCGAGCAATATACTGTCGCCTTCCTTTACCGACCAGAGCAATCTGTATTCCAGCAGTAAGACTTTCCGTCCTTTACTGTTTAAGGAAGCCGATATCGCCCCTGCGGTGATTTCGACCACTGAGCTGACACTGCAAAAAGCCCAGTAATTGCTGAGTTGTAGTGAATGGATGGGCCCACTTAGGTGGGCCTTTTTTATTGCTCAGAGCTCGCTGTTTCAAAATGTAAAAATTTAACAATTTGCACAGTGATCTCGATCAAGCTTTTATAGGGCTTAATTGAAGCTGGTCGCATTTAATGCATTTTTGCGACTTGATGCGGTTTTGTGGTTTTTATCGACAAACTGGCCGTGTCAACGCTTAGGTGCAGGGGTGAATTAACTGTACGTTATTGGTGTTTTTGTGTGATCTTTTTGCTGCGATATTGAAAATTTATTACGTAAATTCATGGATCTAGATCGCAAACTCAGTTTTATTTGAAATTTCATTACTTAAAATGGTGTTAGATCAACTTTTGCTTAAGCTTTTTCGCTATCCTTACGCCGAATTTTTTATGCGGTATCACCGTAAGGTAATTTTAATATGCAAAAAGATGCGATAAGTGTTCTCGAAACACCTCAAAGCACGCAAGAAAGCACAACAAGACACTTACCATGGACGCGCCAAGACACCACTTGGATGCTAAGTTTATTCGGCACCGCTGTGGGGGCGGGCATTCTATTTCTTCCTATCAATGCGGGCATGGGCGGTTTTTGGCCCTTAGTCTTGATGGCCATCATCATCGGCCCTATGACCTATCTCGCCCACCGCGGCCTGTCACGCTTCGTATGTTCATCGAGTATTCCCGGCAGTGACATTACCCAAGTAGTTGAAGAACACTTTGGGATTGGCGCGGGCAAGGCGATTACGCTGCTGTATTTCTTAGCGATTTATCCCATTGTGCTGATCTACGGTGTGGGGATCACTAACACAGTTGACAGCTTTATCGTCAACCAGTTGGGCATGGCCTCACCACCACGTTTCCTGCTGTCAGGCGTGTTGATTTTCGGCATGATGGCCGTGATGGTTGCTGGTGAGCAATTTATGCTGAAGGTGACTCAGCTGCTGGTCTATCCGTTGGTGGGGATTTTGGCCTTTATGTCCATCTATCTGATCCCAGAGTGGAAAATGGATGCACTGCAAGTCGTGCCAGACACCGGCGCCTTTTTAGGTACTGTATGGTTAACCATTCCTGTATTGGTGTTTGCCTTTAACCATTCTCCAGCGATTTCGCAATTTTCGGTTTCTCTTAAGCGTGACCACGGCGTCAACGCGGCCCGTAAGGCCGATGTGATTCTACGTAATACCTCAATGATGTTAGTCGGCTTTGTGATGTTATTCGTGTTCTCCTGCGTGTTGTCACTATCGCCAGAACAGTTGGCCGAAGCGAAGGCGAAGAACCTGCCGATTTTATCTTACCTTGCGAACGTGCATGACAGTGGTTTTGTCAGCTATTTCGGGCCTTTTATCGCATTTGTGGCGATTGTGTCTTCTTTCTTTGGCCACTATATGGGTGCGACTGAGGGCATGAAGGGCATTATCGTTAAGCAGCTGCGCTCAAGTAACAAACAAATCAGTGAGAACAAGCTGAACAAGTTTATCTTAGTGTTTATGTTTGCCACGATTTGGGCTGTTGCGATTAAAAACCCAAGTATTTTGGGGATGATTGAGGCGCTGGGCGGGCCGATTATTGCGGCAATTTTGTACTTAATGCCAATGTATGCTGTGTACAAAGTGCCAGCTTTGAAGGCTTACCGTAACCGCATCAGCAACGTGTTTGTGATTATTGCGGGCCTGCTGGCGATGACGGCTATTCTGTTTGGCTTGTTAAGCTAAGCTTGGAATTAAAAGCGGTTTGAAACGAAAGGATCGGGTGATGCCCGATCCTTTTTTATTACTTCTCTTCGTACATCAGATAGTAACTCTGCTTCATCCCTAGTGCTTGGTAGGTTTGCTGAGCGGCGGTATTTTCCTGCTCCACATAGAGACGGAAACTCGCGGCGCCACCATTGGCTTCGGCCAGTTGTTTCACCTCAGCATAGAGCTTGCCATAAATCCCCTGACGGCGATTCTGTGGACGAATATAAACGCTTTGGATCCAGTAGTAATCTTTGGCGCGCCAGTCGCTCCACTCGAAGGTAACCATCAGCGAACCGACAATGTCGCCATCGATTTCGGCTACCAGATAAAAGCCTTTTTCAGGGTGATTCAGTAGGGTGTTGACGCCTTTAATCAGGGTCGTTTCGTCTAGGGCGAGGCTTTCGGTCTCCTGCGCCATTGCCTGATTAAATTGAACTAGGGCGGTGAGATCTTGCACTTTGGCTTTACGGATCAACATATAACAACTCCTCGGCGGTTAGTACCTCTACCGCTCTTGTGTATGGGGATGACGCTTATGCATCGGCTTTTATTCGGCGGCACACTTTAGCACGGAACCGTTTAGAAGAACGAGAGAACAGCGTTTCAAATCCTGCTTTAATCGCGGCTGATTTTTGTACGACTAAAGTCTAATCTGCTAGGCTTGAATAAGGTTTTCACCTTAAGGGAGTGGTGCGATTATGGCATTCGTAAAATCAACTCGTCGCTTTAAGCCCAAATTTTTACAAGCCTATGATGTGCAAAAAGATCTTCAGATTAATCATGGGATGCACTTTGTACTTACCTTAATCACTTTTGGGTTATGGGGGCTGGTTTGGTGGTATTTGATCCTCAAATCGCAGGGGGATAATCAGTCACTCTTCAGCGGTTTTGACGATGACTATTGGAGCTACCTTATCGAGTGCGAGCAGCCGCCCGCATCCCTTTATCGCCAACGTTTTGCCGCCTCAGTCAATTCGGTGCAATTTGAGGCCTAAGCTTTGCCTTAGCTGGATTTTGCAGCGGTTGGCATCAACGTGATATAGATCATCCTTAGAATTTTATCCCTTATGTTAGACTCGGCGGCTGGCTAAGTTAAGTTAGTCCCGCCAAGGATAAGGCTCAGCCCTATCATCATTTAAAACTCAAGGTTATAAACATGTCAAAACAAAGGTCATCAGCCCTAGGCCGGATCTGGTCTTCCTGGATGTCAGTGCCCCTGTGGCTGCAAATTTTCGTTGGTATGGTGTTGGGGATTGCGGTGGGCATCAGTTTAGGTGAGCAGGCTTCTTACCTGAAACCTATTGGCACCCTGTTTGTGAATACCATCAAGATGCTGATCGTGCCTTTAGTGTTTTGTTCCTTGATTGTCGGTGTGACCTCAATGGAAGACACCGCCAAAATGGGCCGAATTGGGTTTAAATCCTTTGCGTTTTACCTGTGCACCACCGCGATTGCGATCAGCCTAGGTTTAGCCGTGGGCTATGTGGTGCAACCCGGTGCGGGCGTGCCTTTACTGCAACACGAAGCGGTACAAACGGCAAAAGAAGTGCCTTCGGTGATGCAAACCCTGATTGATATAGTCCCTACCAACCCCGTTGCCGCCTTGGCGAGTGGTCAAATTCTGCAAGTCATTGTGTTTGCAGTGGCGCTAGGGATTGCTTTGGTCTTGATTGGCGACCATGGTAAGCCTGCGATCAAGGTATTTGAAAGCCTTGCCGAGGCCATGTACAAACTCACCGACATGGTGATGAAGCTTGCGCCTTATGGGGTGTTTGGTCTGATGGCATGGGTCGCGGGCGAGTATGGCATCGACATGCTGTGGCCGCTGATTAAAGTGATTATTGCCGTTTATATTGGCTGTATTATCCACGTGTTAGGCTTCTACAGCATAGTGCTGCGCCTATTTGCCAAGCTAAATCCACTGCATTTCTTCAAGGGGATCAGCAATGCGATGGCGGTGGCATTTACCACCTCAAGTTCGGCGGGTACTTTACCTGCAAGCATGAAATGTGCGAGCGAATACCTTGGGGTAAATAAGAAGATCTCTAGCTTTGTGCTGCCCTTAGGGACCACCATCAATATGGATGGTACGGCTTTATACCAAGGCGTGACCGCGCTGTTTGTGGCGCAGGCCTTTGGTATCGATTTAACTTGGGTCGACTATCTGACGATTATTTTAACCGCGACCTTAGCCTCAATCGGCACCGCGGGTGTGCCGGGTGCAGGCCTAGTGATGTTGACCTTAGTGCTCTCGACCGTGGGCTTGCCCTTAGAAGGCGTGGCCTTGATTGCGGGGATTGACCGTATTCTCGATATGGCGCGCACCGTGGTAAACGTTTCTGGCGACTTAGTGGCGACGACTGTGATTGCTAAGTCGGAAGATGAGCTCGATGTTGAGCATTACAATGCCGACATGGTGCAGAGCGCTATGATTGCCGAGCAAAATGCCGCGAGTGAAAACGCCGTGACGAAAAGCTAATTCATCGAATAATAAAAAACCGCCAACTAGGCGGTTTTTTATTATCGAAGCGAGCTTATTTAAGCTGGCTTAGGACGAGGACGGGCTTATCGTCGCTGCTAAGCAGAGTTAAACGACCTTGCACTAACTTGGCCTTAGCGACTAACGGCAGGGCTTGCATCACTTTATGCTCCTGCTGCATCAGCGCATCGACACAGGCCTTCATCGTGCTGCCGCCAGGAATGATTTTTAGCTCCTGTCCCTGTTGGCTATATTGGCCAAAGAAGTTGTTGCAGCTGTTATTGCCAGAGAGTTTACCTTCATCAGCGAAGGTAATTTGCGCAGGGCTGTAATCCACAGTGGGTTGCCCTTGAACGGCTTCAATATGCCAACTTCCCTGTAATGGCACTGTGTCCTGATTGGCAACGTCAGTGCTCTGACATGCGGTTAAACCAAAAAGTAATGCGCTTAATAGAAATGTTTGTTTTAACATTGTCTCAGTTCCTTTTTCCGTATTCATGGCCATAGTGTACAAGTTTAGCGGGAGATAAAAAGAGGTTTATATGACAGATACCATTAAAAGCACTATGAATTTATTGAAGTTTTTACATTGGTTAGGTGTTTTGATGTTAGTTTGTGGACTTGGGATCTATATGTTGACCCAATGGAGTCTAGAAATCAGCGGTATGTTACTGATCTCAAGCCTCATTGGTTTAGGACTCGTATTGATGTCACCCTATCCCGTGGTGCTGTTTATCCAATGGGCGAAGCGTCAGGACGAGCTTCCTAAAGACTAATCGCCCGTAAAAGCTAGAGTTCGGCCGAGTCGGCGGCGGGATTATCATACTGCTCGGCATCGAACTTGGGCGCTTGATTTGCTTGGTTTGGTTCAGGCTCTGGCTGCATAGATTTGAGTTTGCAGCGCGCATCTTCCATCATGGGCGCTAACTTGGCCGTCGATTCTGGGGTAAAGAAGCTGTAACTGGCATCGAGTTTTAGATGGGGGTTTTGTTGTTCTAATTGTTTTTCGACCCGCTTCATTATGTGCAATATATCGCGCTCGCTATCGACGAAGGCTAACACCACAAATTGAGTCGTACTGTAATGGGCGGCGACATCGGCGGTGCGAATAGTATCTTGGACCAAATTGCCCAGCAGTCTATGGTGTTTCTCTTCTAAAGTATTTTCCGACGAATTTGCTTCTGTTAATTCGAAGAAGACGATCCCCGCATGGGCGCCAAAACGTCGTCCTAGATTGAGTTGCCTGGGCGCCATCATCATAAAACCGTAATGGTTGAGCATGCCGGTCTCTTGATCGCGCATCGATAGCGATTCAATGCGATGGTTTTGGCATAACAGGGATAATTCCTGCTGCAGCAAAATTTGGAACGGTTCGAGCATGGCGCTGTTGCTCGCGGGCTCGACCATATGGGGATTTAATACGCACAGCGAACCAAATTGGCTGCCGTCGGGCCAAGCGATAGGGCGGGAGAGAATATGTTGAATACCATCAAAATCCCGTGGCAATTCATCGAGCATAAAACGACCGAGATTAAGATAGTCTCCTTCCGCTGGACTATGTTTAAGTTGTTCAAACAGGGGGAAGTCGCTCGCAAACAAAGTACCCGAGGTAAAGAGTGGCGTTTCGCTCACTGAGCTGACTATCACTTCAAAACCAGATTGAGTCATTTGCAGCACAAACACACTGGTGGCGCTGTAATAGCTTTTAATCAACTCGCATTGATGCATCCAGCGACCAAGATTCACTTGCTGGTGGTCACTATCGAGCAGGCTGACATTGGGGTTGATGGTTTCGGGCAACATGGTGGCGCCTAAAGGGCAAAAAATATGCCTTAAGTTTGGGAAACAACAGGATAATTTGCAAATCAATGGGCTAAAAAAACATCAGTTTTTATGCATCTATTATTGGGATGATTTATGACTCCTGTATACTGGCGCGCCGCCAGCCATATTGCTCGCCAAATTGAGTTTAGAGAATGACAGTAAATATACGCCCAGCTACGACACAAGATATTGATTCTTTAGTTTTATTGGAAAAAACCTTCCTCAATGATGAACTGGCGTCTTCGGCGATGGGCTTGGAGGGGCAAGCCTTTGGCCGTAGTGAGCTGACCGAATTAGTCACTCGACATTGGGTGGTGGTGGCCGAGGATAAAGAGCGGATTATTGGTTATGTGATTGCCGGGCGTTGGGCCTTTTTCGAAACTTGGCCAGTTTATCGCACGCTCCTCAATCGCTTAGTTAAGGCCGAGTGGGACGGCCCTAAGTTAACGAAGCTGAATACTTGTCAGTATGGCCCCATTTGGATAGATAAACACTATCGAGGTCAGGGGGTTTTTGAAGCATTGGTGAAGGGGATTTATCAGCAACTTGCCCCTCATTTTGCCTATGCTGTGACCTTTATTGCCGAGGAAAACGAGCGTTCCTTTGCCGCTCATACCCAAAAGGCAACAATGCAAGTGGTCGATTTCTTTACCGTTTCGGCAAGAGATTACTATTTAATGGTGGCGCGCACTCAAGCTTAGTGAACATCGAGATTGACACTTGTTCTTGCTTGGAAACTCAGTATTTAGTGCATATCGTTATGAGGAATACTCTGTATCGACTATGGTTAGAGAATACTAATCAATATAAATGCTGCTATGAAGTTTGAGCTACGCCAATTTCTTGATAGAAGTTTTCTCATTTCGATACGTGAATCCTTTATCGCGTTACTGCCTTTTATTTTGATTAATTCGTTTCTATCCCTGATTATTGCCTTACTCGATATCAGTATCCCGACTTGGCAAGGCTCTGCATTTCATCAGGGAATTAGTTTTTTTTCGGTGCAACTTTCAAAGATTTTTCCATTACTTGCACTGATTTCTTTGTCCTTTCACTTTGCTAAATATCTACAACTGTCGGCAATTGTGGTGTGTTCTTTGTCGCTCAGTATTTTACTCGCCATTAATGCTCAAGATACGGGTAATGTATTTAATCTCGATTATGTGCGCGCCATTTTGGCAGACCCACGCATTGCGGTTTTGCCAATTATCTCTGCCTATTTATTACGTTTTTTGAGTGCATGGAAGGGGCTGCAACTGATTAAAGCGAAGGCGCTGAGTCGTTACTTAAAGCAACATTTAAATTTATTCTTCCCTATAGTGATTGGTTTTATCGGTCTGTTTGCCATCGTTGCCGAAGCTTCTATCTTTTTAGAATGGTTATTTGCGCCATTTATAGAAGGGTTGCAGCAAGCGAGCCTCGGCGTGCAACTGTTTATGCGGATCCTGCTCACCCATGTGCTCTGGTGTTTTGGAGTGCATGGCGATAACGCCTATCTACTGCTGATTGGCGTCGATAATGGTTTAATGCAACTGGTGCCGCATTTAACGGCGAGCCAGTTTATGGACTTGTTTATTCTCTACGGCGGTAGCGGTGCCACTCTATCGCTGATCATTGCCATTTTTATTGGCGCTAAAGACAGTGCCACTCGGCATATTGCCAAAATTGCCACACCCTTTGCGATTTTTAACATCAATGAAATTCTGATTTACGGCCTACCGATTATCTTTAATCCGCGCTTATTAGTGCCGTTTATCCTATCCCCACTGGTTAATTTTATCTTAGCTTACAGTGCTATCCATGTTGGGATCTTAAGCTTCGAGGGGCACAGTTTTCCTTGGATCACACCGCCATTGCTCAACGCTTACATTGCCAGCGGCCATATCAGTGCGGTGTTTTTCCAAGTGTTATTGATAGGACTTGGGGTATTGATTTATCTGCCCTTTGTACGGCGTTTCTCCTTGATGTCTGAGCATTATGAGTTTGATAGCGAGTTAATCAAACGCGTGCAGTTTCAAGCAGATATCGACCGCATGACGGAGCAGCATTATTCACAGCAGCAGTCCGAATCACTTAAGGCCGAATTAAACCTCGAGAAGACCATCAAAGAAGTCTTGGCGGGTGAGTTGCAACTACACTATCAGCCTAAAATTGCCTTAAGCACTAATCATGTTGTTGGATATGAAGCGCTTATTCGCCTGAAGGATGAACATGGTAGGTTAAAGGGGCCATATTTTATTGATGCCTTTCAGCGTGCAGGCTATTCCCATATCATCGACCGCTTTGTGATTAATACGGTTGCAGAGGATCTCGCTCGCTGGGAATTAGAAGGCTTTTACCCAAAAGTGAGCATCAATATCGACCCAAACAATATTACCGATCCCCAATTGTTGGCGACCATGAATGAAAGGTTAGGCAGCGTCGCCAACCGAGTCGAAATTGAGATGTTAGAATCGGCCTTTATGTTGGATTTAAATCGTATCGATAACAGCATGAAGCAGCTTAAACAACATGGGTTTAGCTTTTTCTTAGATGACTTCGGGACAGGGTTTTCTAGCTTAAGTTTACTGAGTCGGATCAATGTGGATGGCATTAAGCTCGACCGCAGTATTCTGGCCAACACCAGTGAGCCCAAAGGGCGTACCTTGTATCTGCAAATCTGTAAGCTTTGTAATAGTTTAGGCTTCAGTTTGATTGCCGAAGGAGTTGAAACCCCTGAAGAAGCCGAGTTTGTTAACGCGGCGGGGGTGAGTTATGTGCAGGGCTGGTTATACGCTAAGGCGATGCCAGGACCCGAGGCTAAAGCCTTTTGGTTGGAGAGAAATAGTGAGTGATACCTTGGTCAGCAATCTGCTGACGACATACGCCAATGCCAATTTGTCGGCTTGGGATAATTTGCGAGTCTTATTATCCGAGTGCGCGTTGCAGCAATGTACAGCCCGTGGATTTGAAGTCGATTGCGACGATAGTCGCCCCCACTATTGGCTGCAGATTGAGGATTGTTGGCTCGATTGCGGCAGAACCAATGCCTACAGTGCGGCTATAGAACGTTTAACACTTGAGGCCGTTCAAGGTGCAAGGATTATCGGCGTGCAAGAATGTGCACTGTTATCCGCCGCGCAGATAAACCTGCTGTGTATGCAAAACGCCCATTTTGACCACTGTTAATCCGAATCAAAGGATTAACCATTCTCCCGTCGGATAATTCCCTTGATAGCCAAAAGGAAGCCGTCCTTGTAAGTACCAGGCTAAACGTTCTTGGGTAAATTCTGAGAGCGTTGCATCGGCTAGCAGTAAAGTGGCTAAGGTATCGGCATCATCTGACACCAGTGCGCAAATCTCAGCAACGGGCATTATTTTCCACGTTTCCAGATAGGCGGTTTTCGCGATTTGAGCGACGATTTCGCTAGAGACTTGGGGCTTTAATCTGTCGGCCTGCTGATGGTCGCTAACGCATAAGCTTTCATAGGGTTCGGAGTAGGGCGGTTCGAAAAAACGGTCGGGATCCTTTTCAAGATAAGTGGTGATTTCTTCAAGGCTGCCTAAGGTTTTGGTCATGGGCTCGTTATGGCCCACCTTGGTCGCCCAAGAACAGGATTGGAGTTGTGCGATTAACGACTTCATTGAGTCCCTGTCTTTTGCCCGCAAATAAAGCCATCTTGCTGATTATGATGGGGTTAGGCAATGCATCCTAAGCATAAAAAAACCGCCCTTAGGCGGTTTTTTTACAAGCGAAAGCGTGATCTTAATGCAGATTATAGACCTGCATCGGCCCGCAGTGCGTCAGCTTTATCCGTCGCTTCCCAAGGGAACTCGTTACGGCCAAAGTGACCATAAGCGGCGGTTGCTTGATAAATTGGGCGAGCCAGGTTCAACATTTCAGTCAGGCCGTATGGACGCAGGTCGAAGTGTTGACGGACTAACTTGATTAAGACTTCTTCAGACACTTTACCAGTACCGAAGGTCTCAACGCTGATAGACGTAGGTTCAGCCACACCGATAGCGTAAGACACTTGGATCTCACAACGGTCCGCTAAGCCTGCTGCAACGATGTTTTTCGCTACATAACGGGCAGCATAGGCCGCACTACGGTCAACTTTTGATGGGTCTTTACCAGAGAAAGCACCACCACCGTGACGTGCCATACCGCCGTAGGTATCTACGATGATCTTACGACCGGTTAAACCACAGTCACCCATTGGGCCACCGATAACGAAACGGCCAGTTGGGTTGATGAAGTATTTAGTGTCCTTGTTCAGCCATTGTGCTGGCAGAACTGGCTTGATGATGGTTTCCATCACGCCTTCGATCAGATCCGCTTGGGCGATGTCTGGGCTGTGTTGGGTAGACAGTACGATCGCATCGATACCAACAATTTTGTTGTCTTCGTAAGCGAAGGTGACTTGGCTTTTCGCATCTGGGCGTAACCATGGCAGAGTGCCATCTTTACGTACTTCTGATTGGCGCTTCACTAATGCGTGGGCATAGGTGATTGGCGCTGGCATCAGAATGTCAGTTTCGTTGCTGGCATAACCAAACATTAAACCTTGGTCGCCGGCACCTTGTTCTTTTGGATCGGCACGGTCGACACCTTGGTTGATGTCTGGAGACTGTTTACCAATCGCATTTAATACTGCGCAAGAATCGGCATCGAAGCCCATATCGGAATGGACATAACCAATTTCACGAACCGTTTTACGGGTCAGCTCTTCAATATCAACCCAGGCAGAGGTGGTCACTTCGCCACCTACTAATACCATGCCAGTTTTGACATATGTTTCGCACGCAACACGTGCTTTAGGATCTTGGGCCAGAATCGCGTCTAGCACAGCATCAGAAATCTGATCTGCAATCTTATCGGGATGACCTTCTGAGACCGACTCAGAAGTAAACAAGTGCTTTGCCATAGTAGGAAAATCTCGTCGTTAGCAATCAAACGTGTAGAAGCATCTACATCTAGACGGCTATTTTAGTGGAATTTCCCTTGGTTGACACCCCCTAAACTAAATATTTGTGTGTAAAGTGAGGTAAGCCCCAAATCGGGGAGAGTTTGCGGCGCTGGAGTTTCTGCTCTAACTCAATGAATTGATAGTGGTATGTGGTTTTTGTTCCAGATGAGGTGGGTAAGTTGTCGCTGAGCTAAGCTCAAACCAAGGTTGTAGCCTGATTGCTATGGGACTAAATGTGACAAAGGATATAACATATTTGAATTATTGTATTACAAATATGTTTAATGTGTTTTAAGATGAATTCGCCTAAACCTTCAAAGGTGTAATCCACCAGACTGGACAGTGGAATGCAATTTTCGTTTGCGTCGCTTCGCTATGTAGGGGAAAATATGCGTCCAAATTGCCCGCTAGACCCCACAAATTAAGCAGGAGAGAGCATGTCTTCCCGTAAAGTACTCGCCAACGCAATCCGTGCGTTAAGTATGGATGCAGTTCAAAAAGCAAACTCAGGCCACCCTGGCGCCCCAATGGGCATGGCAGATATTGCTGAAGTGCTGTGGAATGATTTCCTTAAGCACAATCCGAACAATCCGAAATGGGTAGATAGAGATCGTTTTATCCTCTCTAACGGTCACGGATCTATGCTGATCTACTCTTTATTACACCTGACTGGCTACGACCTGCCTATCGATGAACTGAAGCAATTCCGTCAGTTACATTCAAAAACCCCGGGTCACCCAGAATACGGTTACACCCCAGGTGTTGAAACCACCACTGGCCCATTAGGGGCGGGGATCAGCAACGCTGTGGGTATGGCGATTGCAGAAAAAACCTTAGCGGCACAGTTCAACCGTGAAGGTCACGATATTGTTGACCACTACACTTACTGCTTCCTCGGCGATGGCTGCTTGATGGAAGGTATTTCCCACGAAGCTTGTTCTCTGGCAGGTACCTTAGGCCTAGGCAAACTGATCGCATTTTGGGATGACAACGGCATCTCTATCGACGGTCATGTTGAAGGCTGGTTTACCGATGACACGCCAAAACGTTTCGAATCATACGGCTGGCACGTGATTGCTAACGTTGATGGTCACGATAGCGATGCGATTCGCGCAGCTATCGAAGCGGCAAAAGCGGTGACCGACAAGCCAACCATGATCTGCTGCAAAACCATTATCGGTTTTGGTTCACCAAACAAATCTGGCAGCCACGATTGCCACGGCGCACCATTAGGTGATGCTGAAATCGCAGCGGCCCGTGAATTCTTAGGCTGGCCACATGCGCCATTCGAAATCCCTGCCGACGTATACGCAGGTTGGGATGCTAAAGAAGCCGGTAACGCCCGTGAAGCGGCTTGGAACGACAAGTTTGCCGCTTACGCTGCTGCTTACCCAGAACTGGCTGCCGAATACGAGCGCCGTGTGCTGAAAGGTGAATTACCAGCCGATTTCGAAGCTAAAGCGCAAGCATTTATCCAAGAATGCCAAGCGAAAGGCGAAGGCATCGCGAGCCGTAAAGCGTCACAAAACGCGATTGCCGCTTTCGGTGCGGTTCTGCCTGAACTGTTAGGCGGCAGTGCTGACTTAGCGGGTTCTAATCTGACCTTGTGGGCAGGTTCTAAAGGTATTCAAGAAGATCCAGCAGGTAACTACGTGTACTACGGTGTACGTGAGTTCGGTATGAGTGGCATCATGAACGGTGTGTCACTCCATGGTGGTTTCATCAACTACGGCGCGACGTTCATGATGTTCATGGAATACGCACGTAACGCAGTACGTATGTCTGCACTGATGGGCATTCAAAACATCTTCGTTTACACCCATGACTCTATCGGTCAAGGTGAAGATGGTCCAACTCACCAACCAGTTGAGCAATTAGCTAACCTGCGTATGACGCCAAACATGGCGGTATGGCGCCCATGTGACGCGGCTGAAACCGCAGTGGCATGGAAAGCGGCTATCGAACGTCGTCATGCACCAACATCGCTAGTATTCAGCCGTCAAAACCTGAAGGCTCAAGCACGTACTGCTGAGCAATTAGCGAATGTGGCAAAAGGCGCTTACGTACTGCAAGACTGTGCTGGTGCACCTGAGTACATCCTGATTGCGACTGGTAGTGAAGTGCAATTAGCGGTAGAAGCGGCTGCAGCGCTGACCGAACAAGGCAAACAAGTTCGCGTGGTTTCTATGCCATCAAACACTGAGTTTGATAAGCAAGATGCCGCTTACAAAGAGTCTGTACTGCCAAAAGCTGTGACTAAGCGTATCGCTATCGAAGCGGCCCATACTGACTTCTGGTACAAGTATGTTGGTTTCGAAGGCACTGTTGTTGGCATGACCACTTTTGGTGAGTCTGCGCCAGGCAACGTGCTGCTGAAGCACTTCGGTTTCACCGTTGAAAATGTGCTGAATGCTGCAAAATCACTAGGCTAATCGCTTAGGTGATGAGATTACCGACAAAAGGTTAAACTTTTGAAAGGTTAATCTGTATAATGCGGCCTGCAATCGTTTGCAGGCCGTTTTTGTATATGCAGTATTGTTAAGAGGAAATAAAGACCTCAATGATCCGAGTCGCAATCAATGGTTATGGTCGTATTGGCCGCTCAATCCTTCGCGCTTTATATGAGTCCGGAAAACGTCAGCAAATACAAATTGTCGCAATCAACGAGTTGGCTAAGCCCGAAGCCATCATTCATCTGACCCAGTACGACACTACCCACGGTCGGTTTCAGCCCAGAGTCAAATTAGTCGATGATCAGATGCTGATCGGCGATGACGTCATCAAAATTCTCCACGAACCGGATCCAGCCAAGCTGCCTTGGCGCGAGATGGACATCGACATCGTCTATGAAGCGACTGGCGCCATCTTAGATCGCAACAGTTGCGAGGCCCATATCCACGCAGGCGCCAAACAGGTCTTAATCAGTCACCCTTCTTCTGCCGATGTTGACGGCACTATCGTTTACGGTGTGAACCAAGACTTACTGCGCGCCGAGCATACTGTGGTCTCCAACGCCTCTTGTACGACCAACTGTATCGTGCCCGTTATCGACGTGCTGGATAAACACTTTGGCGTGAAAAGCGGCGCGATTACCACTATCCATTCGGCGATGAACGATCAGCAAGTGATTGATGCCTATCATGATGACTTACGCCGCACCCGAGCTGCGGGTCAGTCAATCATCCCCGTCGACACTAAACTTGCCCGCGGTATCGAGCGGATTTTGCCGCACATGAAAGACAAGTTTGAGGCGATTTCGGTGCGCGTTCCCACGATCAACGTTACAGCTATCGATCTTTCGGTAACATTAGATAAAACAGTGGATATTGCCACCGTCAATCAAGTGTTAGAATTGGCCGCCAATGGACGATTTAACGGTATCTTAGGCTATACTGATGAGCCGCTCGTATCCTGTGATTTTAACCATGATCCGCGCTCAAGTATTGTCGATGGCACCCAGACTCGGGTGAGCGCAGGGCAGTTGGTTAAACTGTTGCTGTGGTGCGATAACGAGTGGGGCTTTGCAAATCGTATGCTGGATACCAGTTTGGCGATGATTGCAGCTAAACAAAGCTGAAGATAAGAATTTATACCAATGGGTTAAGCCTAGTGGCCAATTCGACGGGATGTCGAGTGCCGAGTAGCTATCTAAGCTAACCGATTGATGCAAAAACCAGTTTGTTTTTTTGATTATAAAAGGAAGCGTTACCATGGCAATTATCAATATGTCAGATTTAGATCTCCAAGGTAAGCGAGTGCTTATTCGTGAAGATCTCAATGTGCCAGTCAGCAACGGCGTCGTCACCAGTGATGCACGTCTGCGCGCCTCTCTTCCCACTATCGAATTAGCCCTTGCCAAAGGCGCTGCGGTAATGGTGATGTCTCACTTAGGTCGTCCAACCGAAGGTGAATACAACAGCGAATTCTCCATGCAACCTGTGGTCGATTACTTGGCCAAAGCCCTGTCTTGCCCTGTGCGCTTAGCGACCGACTATTTAGACGGCGTTGAAGTTGCGGTAGGCGAAGTGGTTGTGTTTGAAAACGTTCGCTTCAACAAAGGCGAGAAGAAAAACGACGAAGCCCTGTCAAAGAAAATGGCGGCCTTATGTGATGTGTATGTGATGGATGCCTTCGGTACCGCTCACCGGGCGGAAGCGTCAACCAATGGTGTTGGCTTACACGCTCCTATCGCCTGTGCAGGCCCATTATTAGCACAAGAGTTAGAAGCGTTAGGCAAAGCCTTAGACAACCCAGCGCGCCCATTAGTGGCCATCGTTGGCGGTTCTAAAGTGTCGACTAAGCTGACCGTATTAGAAAGCTTATCTGGCATCGTTGACCAATTAGTTGTGGGTGGCGGTATTGCCAACACCTTTATTGCTGCGGCGGGTCACAATGTTGGTAAGTCACTGTATGAAGCTGATTTAATCGATGAAGCTAAGCGCTTAGTGGCGAACGCCCAAAGCCGCGGTGGCGACATTCCTGTACCTACCGATGTGGTTGTTGCGGGTGAGTTTAGCCCAACGGCCGCCGCGACCTTAAAAGCGGTCAATGAAGTGGGCGATAGCGACATGATTTTCGACATCGGCCCCGACAGTGCCGAAGCGTTAGCGAAAATCATCGAGTCTGCTGGCACTATCGTATGGAACGGCCCTGTGGGCGTGTTCGAGTTCGACCAATTCGGTGAAGGTACTAAGCGTATCGCGCAAGCTATCGCTGATTCTAAAGCCTTCTCTATCGCTGGCGGTGGTGACACCTTAGCGGCGGTCGACAAGTATGATATCGCCGATAAAGTCTCTTACATTTCTACTGGCGGTGGCGCTTTCCTTGAGTTTTTAGAAGGCAAAGAGTTACCGGCTGTAGCTATGCTAAAACAACGCGGTGCCTAACATTGAGTTAGGTATTGCGCCATCGCGGCAGGGCGCTGCGATGGCACTAAAACTTGATAAAAAAATTATAAAAAACCGCTCATTCTCTTAAGACGGCTAAGTTGTTCTTGAGTGATTGAGCATAAAAATCCATCCAAACGATAGCGACCTCGGTGACCTAACGTTGATGTGACAGTCACCCTATTATTGGAGTTAAAAAATGGCGTTAATTTCCCTACGACAACTACTCGATCACGCGGCAGAGCATGGATACGGTGTGCCAGCGTTCAACGTAAACAACCTTGAGCAAATGCGCGCCATCATGCAGGCCGCAGAAGCCACAGACAGCCCTGTTATCGTGCAAGCCTCTGCGGGTGCACGTAAATATGCGCGTCCACAATTCTTAAAATACCTGATGACGGCTGCACTTGAGCAGTATCCAGATATCCCAGTCTGTATTCACCAGGACCACGGTACCGATCCTGACATCTGTCAGCGTTCTATCCAATTAGGTATGTCATCAGTCATGATGGACGGTTCATTAATGGCCGACGGTAAAACCCCTGCTTCTTACGAGTACAACGTTGATGTTACTCGCAGAACCGTAGCATTCGCCCACGCTTGTGGTGTGTCTGTAGAGGGTGAAATCGGTTGTTTAGGCAGCTTAGAAACCGGTACTGCTGGTGAAGAAGACGGTGTCGGCGCAGAAGGCGTATTAAGCCACGACCAACTGCTGACCAGCCCAGAAGAAGCGGCACGCTTCGTTGCTGATACCCATGTTGACGCGCTGGCGATTGCGATTGGTACTAGCCACGGTGCATACAAGTTCAGCCGTAAACCAACGGGTGATGTTCTGCGTATCGACCGCATCAAAGAAATCCATGCCCGCATTCCTAACACTCACTTAGTGATGCACGGTTCATCTTCAGTACCTCAAGAATGGTTACAGATCATCAACCAATACGGTGGTCAAATTCCTGAAACTTACGGCGTGCCATTAGAAGAAATCGTTGAAGGTATCAAACACGGTGTGCGTAAAGTGAACATCGATACCGATTTACGCTTAGCGTCTACCGGTGCGGTACGTAAATACTTGGCCGAACACCCAAGCGAGTTCGACCCACGTAAGTTCCTGAAAGCCTCTATGGAAGCGATGGCAGACATCTGTACTGTTCGCTACGAAGCCTTCGGTTGTGCGGGTCAAGCTTCTAAGATTAAGCCATTGTCTTTACAAGCAATGTACAAAGCTTATCAGTCAGGTGCTTTAGATCCTAAGATCAACCTGTAAGGCTTAAAGCACGTTTAAAAGCCCGCTGATTAGCGGGCTTTTTTATGCAAAAAACCGTTGAATTTTCATTTTTTAATCGTAAATGTTAGTATTGCGCAGATTTTTTAGGGGATAAAACGCAACAGGAACGGATAAACATGAAGAAAGTACTGACCGCAGCGCTATTAATGACTGCGCCATTTATGGCTAATGCGGGAGCCGATTTTGTAAAAGGCGACAAGACATTCGCAGGTGAAGCCGAGTTAGGTGCAACCTTAACCACAGGTAACACCGATACCTCATCCTATAAGGGCCGCTTAAGCCTAAAACACGAATTGGGTGACTGGGAAAACCAATATCTTTTAGAAGGTTTGTACAAAGAAGATACGGGTGAAGTGACAGCTAAACGTTATTTAGCGGGTGCTCAAGGCAACTATAAGATGACAGATCGCAGCTATCTGTTTGCCAACGCTAACTACGAAGTCGACCCTTTTACTGGTTATGACTACACAGTTTCAGGCGCGGCGGGTTATGGTCACAGACTCTATGACACCAGCAAGACCTTCTTGGATGTGGAAATCGGTCCCGGTTACATCTATCAACGCCTCGATTCAGAGCAAGCCCTGCTAGAAGGTACAGATTCGAATGACAGCGTGGTTGCCCACGGCGTGATCAACTTCGAAACTGAAATCACTGAAACCTCAAAATTCCAGCAACGTTTTGTGGCCGACTACGGCGATAAATTAGATGCGCGTTCAGAAACCTCGCTGACGGCCAATATTATTGGCGCCTTGGCGATGAAGTTTGCGATTATCGTGCGTTACAACAGCGAGCCGCTGGATGATAAAAAGAGCACTGATACCGAAACAAATATGACCTTGCTCTATTCGTTCTAATCAATGTGATTGATATCAATAAAAAAGCACCGAGAGGTGCTTTTTTATTGGCTGTTTTTGGACTAACTTGAAACAAAGTTAGTTAATTCTTTATTAGTTATGTCTGTAGTTATACAAAAATTAATGTTGTAGATACCCTTGGTTATCGGGAAATGCATAGAAAGTTGCGTTTTGTCAAAATTTACAGAGCCCGAGCTATGGTAATTTTCGAACTAATTTCCCTTGCAGAGATCAACTTTGATGAAATTACAGCGGTGGTTTAAAAACAGTGGAGTGGTGCTCGCTAGCCTATTCTGCGTTGCAATATTGAGCGGATTCTCACCAGCAGTTTGGGCAATGACCGAAGGAACAGAACGGCTCGATTTAACCGCTGCATCAGTGGGATATATTGCCGTATGCGTCTTCGTACTCGCCTATATTTTGGTGATGGCCGAAGAGGCGCTGCACCTGCGTAAATCCAAACCCGTATTGGTCGCAGCCGGCATTATTTGGGGCATGATAGGTTTTGTGTATGTGCAAAATGGCATGTCGGAGGTTTCCGAGGCCGCCTTTAAGCACAATCTACTGGAATACGCCGAGTTATTACTCTTCCTATTAGTGGCGATGACTTATATCAACGCCATGGAGGAACGTAACTTATTCGATGCGATCCGCGGTTGGCTAGTCGGACGGGGATTTAGCCTGCGAACTGTGTTCTGGCTGACGGGGTTTATGGCATTCTTCATTTCACCGGTGGCCGATAACTTAACTACAGCATTATTGATGTGTGCCGTGGTGATGAAGGTCGGCGCGGGGCAGCGCAAATTTATTACGCTGGCGTGTATTAACATTGTGGTTGCGGCGAATGCGGGCGGTGCCTTTAGTCCCTTTGGCGATATCACCACCCTGATGGTGTGGCAAAAGGGCTTAGTGCACTTTGCTGACTTCTTCCATCTGTTTATTCCCGCCTTGGTCAACTTTGCCTTGCCTGCGGCCATAATGAGCGTGTTTATTCCACGTTATGTGCCAGAGCCTGAAAAAGAGCAGGTGTACACTAAACCCGGTGCTAAACGTATCGTGGCTTTATTCCTGTTGACGATTGCGACGGCTGTGTGTGCTCATTCCTTCTTCGGCATGCCACCAGTGCTTGGGATGATGACGGGTCTGGGCTTCCTACAGTTCTTTGGTTATTACCTGCGTAAGACCTTCGACAAATCCGTTGCCCGTGAGCGTGCTAAGGCGGAATTACGTCAGGATAAACAACGACTACAACAACTTGGCAGCGTGGTGCCCTTCGATGTGTTTAGCCGGATCTCCCGCGCCGAATGGGATACCTTACTGTTCTTCTACGGTGTGGTGTTATGTGTGGGCGGCCTTGGCTTTATGGGGTATTTGAGCTTAGTGTCTGAGGCACTGTATTCCCATTGGGATGCAACCTATGCCAACGTGGCTATTGGTCTGTTGTCTTCCATTGTCGATAATATTCCAGTGATGTTCGCCGTGTTGACCATGAACCCAGAGATGGCCCTCGGTCAATGGTTACTGGTGACCTTAACCGCGGGCGTTGGGGGCAGTTTGTTATCCATCGGCAGTGCGGCAGGGGTTGCCTTGATGGGACAGGCGAGGGGGATTTACACCTTCGGCGCCCATTTACGTTGGACGCCTGTGATCGCGCTCGGCTATATTGCTAGCATTTTGGTACATATGTGGCTCAATGCGGCAATGTTCTAAAAACAAATGAAACACAATGTATCGTTGTTTATTTTTAGCATTAAATGTTTTATTGATGTGTTTCACAGATTATTCATCTGACCATGTTAGGTGGCATTAAGATCACTGCGTTGTTTTAGCTCGAATTGTATACTCGGCCTCAAGTAAGATGATGAAAGAGGCCGAGATGCAAATAGGCGCTTGTTGGTTTAATGCACAGGAACAAGTGCTGGTTGATTCGGCTTCAGGACGCAGCTGGTTATTGAGTGCGGATGAATTTCAAATACTTTCTCTGCTGAGTGCACAGCGCGGCAAAGTCGTTTCTCGCATGGAGTTGCAGCAGGCGATTCGGCCGCAACTCAAATTGTCTATGCGTGCCGATGACTTGCTCAATAGCACCATTCGTCGCTTAAGGTTATTTCTCGGTGACGATGCGGCGCATCTATTAGTTAATGTTGCTAATCAAGGTTTTATCCTTTACGCCACCCCTAGAAAACAATCTCGTACCGAGCTTAATTCGCCGCTTTTTAAACTAGGTATGCCGCAGTTTATGTTGCTGATGCTCTTGACCTTGGCAACCCTGTTTTGGGTTGGCTCTCGGATCTCCCACCCTACAAGCATCGCGCCCAATTATGCGACGCAATTACCTATGCATAATGGTGATTTGTCAGAGATCCAATTCTATACGGGGCAGCCGACTGACCATTCGATGAAGCCATTAGTCGAGCACTTTCTGGCGCAGGTTTCGGCTTGTGCCGTTTTCCCTTGGCAATCCATCGCCGCCACTATCTCAACGGACCAAAAGTTTGTGAGTCTAGTGCTAAAAAATGAAGATGCCGATGGGCTGAGATTCGAGACCATCAAGATGATGTCCGAGGATTTTAATGCCGATGTGATTGATGAGTTATGGCTAAAAATGGTGGGGATCTGTGCTTAAATTTTCTGATTTAACGGCGAAAACCCATAGGTTTCGTTTATGGCATGTAGTTGGAATAATTGTCGTTTTATCCAGTATAGTGCTGGGCACTTACGCCATGAGCTTTAACAGTAAGCAACTGAATTTGAGTTGCCAGGCTAAACTGTACCAATCGCCTTTTATGGCCGAATCTCTGCCTGCCTTTAGCCAAAGCTTAGCCCTCGATGTGGCAATAGAGGCTAATCACGCTAAGTTAAGTTATCGCTATGCACAGGATGGGCAAGACTTGGCAGCGCTGATTTACCGCGGCAAAGTCAGTGCCTTAGAGCCTGGCACTATGACTTATAAGCTGAATTTAGACCAAGCCAATTTAAAAATGGACCTACTGCAAACCGAAGTGCCCGACTTAATGCGTGCCGAGGTGCGAAAATCCCGCCAAGCTTTGTTCGAGCAGGGCAGAATGAGTTTCGATATGCAGATTGTGGATATGGATACCTTAAATGATTTCGTGTTGATTAAGTTTTATCCCAGCGGGCATTTGTGGGCTTGTAGGAGTCATTAATGTCGGCAATAAAAAGGCATCCCATTGGATGCCTTTTTTGGCGCGATGAAGGGGTTTTACTGTGTCGCTACTGAGGTGTCACTTGAACTAATGTCAGTTCATTATTGGCCTTAGCACCATAGATCTGAATCGCGACCTTGATTTGGGACACGGCGCCGCTGGGGTCCTGTTGTTGCCAATCGAGACCCGCGATTTCGAACTGATATTGGCCATTCTTGACTTCGGTCAGTTGACCCGTACATTCTCCTTGGCTCTGGCAGCGATAACTTTGGGTTACATGCCAGCGTTTCCAAGCCTTAGGATTGGACGAGGCTTTATCCTTATGAGGGAAACCAAAGTAATAAATGTCATAGCTCTTGGCGGCGGTAATGGCCGCTTGGTTAGCATCGGTTAATGAGAACACTAAGCTGCCGGTGTTGGAGTCAAACTGCTCTACCGCCAGATTAATCTGAGTGGCCTCATCGATACTTACCGTGGTTTCGACCGGCGGCGGTGGCGGCGGAGGCGTGACCTCCTCGGATTTATCATCGTCACTACCACAGCCGACAAGGGTGAGTGTACCTAGGGTTAATGCGAGTAATGGGTATTTCATCACTGCCTCCTTAATTGAAGTGGCCAGTGTGGCACGTGGTGCATTCCATATCGGTTTTAACACTTGCCGCCGAACCTAAGGTGCTGGTGCTGCCGTGGCAGACTTGGCAATCCTGCGCTTCCAGTGAGGGTTTGCTGCCGGGGAGGGCGCCAATATTCTCGCCCTGATAGGCACGGTTTAGCAGTTCCACCAAGTAATAGGCCATAGAGGCCGATAGGCGATAGCAGCGCTCACCCTTCTTGGCGAAGGGCAGGCCAGAAGCCCGTGACCAGTTACTGATGGAGGAGTGGCACAGCACACTCATGGCTTTCGATGAGCTACCTACAAGGGCGGTTTTTTCCGCTGTCGAGCCGATACCTGCAACGAACTCAGGGGTCGATAGTGGCAAGGTGGTGTTTTCATAGTAACGGAAGGTATTGGCGATAACCGCGCTATTCTGGCCGTTAATATCATCTAAGATGTTGACTAACATACCAATAGCGTTGAGGTTACCACAGAGTGTGCCTTGGCCTGTGACCCCAGCAAAACCATACCCCGCAAGGGCGGTGGGAATGGTTTTAAATTTGTCGGCATCGGCACTATTTGATTGCGCTAGCATAGTGATAACCGAATGAAACACTTGGTGCATACAGCCGCCACCCGTCTCGTAGGCAAGTTTTGCGGTTGCCATGGCATCGAGTGGCACATATTTGAGTTTTTCCCCGAGGGCTAATTGATATTGACCGTCGGCATTGGTCGCCGCAAATGCTGACGTACCCATTAAAGTTGCGCCCGCAGCCGCCGTGCTGATACCGATAATGCGAGTTAATGCTTGGCGTCGATTAATGCTCATCATGAATATCCTCTTTTATTAATTGCTTTTATTTATCAATCAGTAACCATTGGTTGATGGCATCATTCTAGAAACTACATCAATAAATAGTGTGATTTGCGGCCGGGGATATTTCGCTTTCTCAAATGGTTGGCGGTGGGCAAAGAACAATCGTTTTAGTCGATGCTTGCTAGGTGGTTTTGTGGTTCTGCTCGATTTCAATTTGCGGTAACGCACATTATTTGTGGCATTTATGTAAATTTACGCGGATTTATCACTAAGCTAGGGTGCTGCAAATGGTATTTATCGCTGTGAGCTGAAGCAGATTTTTGTTCTATGCTCATTTGCCTGCGGGGGAAGCTCACGAAAATTAATTATTTAGCCCCTTGGGTTAACGGGATCACAGTAATCATTAGCAGGCTTGCATAGACTTAATTCGATGATTTTATAGGTTGGAGTTTGAATTATGCAGGTGGGGGGCTGTTGGTTTGACCGTGAGCGTGGCTTACTCGTCGAACAGGCTCGTGATGAATCTTGGCACCTTCCCCGTGCCGAGTTGCAAGTGTTGAGCCTGTTGGTTGAACATCAAGGCAAACTGGTCTCCAAGCATGAGCTGAAGACTGGCGATGGGGCGCATCCTCCTCTGACTGACACTTCGTTAGCGCGGGCGGTCTTTATGATCCGCTCCTTCCTCGGGCCCCAATATGAGGGGCTGATTGAAACCGTCAAAGGTCAGGGCTATCTGCTGCACAGCACCCAAGGACAAAGGTTTAAAAGCTTACGTTATCCTAGGCTGCAATCCTTACCTTGGTGGAGTGTGTTGCTAGTTTTTGGATTTATGCTCGCGATTTCAGGATTTTACCTTAGCAGAATCGACCACAGCGTACCGACTCAACCTTTGCTCTCTACCGATTTGCCCTTAGCCTCGGGGCAACATATTCGGCTGCATTTGTATGCCAATTCGAAAACCAACAATACCTTATTGTTTGAGTTAGGCGACCGCTTGGGCCAAGGGCTGAGTCGCTGCGGCCACAGTGATTGGTCCGAAGTGTACTCCTCGCTCTCCCACGATAAACAGGTGCTCAACATCACTATGCGGGGTTATAAACTCGGGCAATCGGTGATCCGCAACTTGAAGATCAGTGACTTCAGACGACCGAAGGAATTTATCGATGTGAGCTGGCTACAGGAGGTCGGGATCTGTGGCTAAGTGGCTCAAGTGGACGATAAATCTCACCATACTCTCGGCGCTGATTGTGGCCTGCGGAGTGATTTACCTGCAATCTGTCTCCAATAAGGCTGTGATCTTAAATTGCAGTTCCGAACTCTTCGACCGCCATACGCAACAAGTGGATGAGGGTAAATTCTACTTATTGGTCGATGTCTTAATCTCGGCGGGCAATGCGCAGATTAATTACCGTTATTTTAACCTCGATGGTTCAAGCGCGGGTGCGATTCTGATGCAGGGTGAGGTCAAGAGCATGGAGCTGAACCGCATGACGTACAATGTTTCAGTTAAAACCAAGACGGAATCCGAAGACATCGATAAAAAGTCTTGGCCTGAACATATGAAATACCTTTCCTACATCAGCAGCCTGCACTTTAGTGAATCTGGTAGACACAATCTCAGCATAGAGGTGCTCGATAGCGACACGAATCAAGACTATGCCGTTGTCTTATTCCAACCGAGTAACACTGTTTGTGGCTGTCGAATCGTCAATAGCCGAATTTAATCAGTGAATTTGCCGCGCTTTCGGTTTAGATTATATTTTCCATGGTGTTAATGCCGACTCTTCCATCTCAATCATAAGGTTGTTGTGTTTAAGATACGTGTCAAACAAGAAGAATCCCTGTCGATTAAGTTCAGCCATCAGATGGAAAAGGGCGATAATCGTCAGCTCGATCTCTATTTCTTTTTACCAAAGGAAATGGGCATAGGCGCGCACACTTTAAACGAAGAAGAGTATTATCACAGCGCGATTGTCGGACGTCGCTCCTACTACTCCGAAGGGCTGCACTTGCCACTGGTGCAAGGGCGTTTCGCCAGTATGAACCGCCGCACTGTAGAAGAATTCCGGCTGTACTTAAACCTGTTTGCCTACCAGTTTGCCGTCGCAGTTGAAAACGATGTTAAAGAACTCAATCGCATCGCCGATGTGGAGCACTTCTATCTGGCGCTCGATGAGCTGTGCGAGCAGGTGACGCAGCTGCTGAAAAAGTTTCGCCGTAATGAGCCGGGCGATCCTAAATGGAAATCCTATTTCGAGAACGCCGATAACTATCTCTCCTGGTTCTGCGAGCAGCAACTGCTAAAAGTGCTCGCCCATGCTACCCGCACCAGTGATTTTGCCGACATTCAAGAACGAGTCTTGACCCTGTGCCGCACCGAATGCGCTTATCGCGACGCCAACAACTATAACTCGGCACAGACCAAGCAAGACCCCAACCGAATTTCGAATAAGATGCTGTTATTGCGGCGCTTAATTCAGCAAGGTGTGGTACTCAAAGAAGAGTTAAAACCCTTAGGTATTGGCCTTAAGAAGTTTACGACAGGACTTGCGACCGCATTGGTGATGTTGGTGGTATCGGCGCTGATCATCGAAGCGCAGGGCGTCTTTAGCGGCTTTACCATCGCGCTAGTGCTGACGTTGGCGGTGATTTACGGTTTTCGTGAGATCTTTAAGGACGATGTGCGTAATGCTCTCTGGCGCTTTATTCAACGGGGGCGGCCGCGTTGGAGCCGTATCTTAAGGGATACCACTAGTCAGTCGGTGATCGCTAAGCAATTAGTTTGGCTCGAATTTATGCGGCAGCAGGATTTGCCTGAGAAGGTTAACGAGATCCTAAAACAACGGCACAGCCAGAATAAGGTCGATGCCGAAGTCCTGCATTACAAGATTGCCACTCGGGTAAATCATGGCGAGTTTCAGGCGGGTTACTCGACCATACAAGAGCAAGTGAACTTCAGTTTTGTGCCCTTTGCCCGCTATTTAGAGCGGGGCAAGGCCAAGATTTATAAGGAACTTGAGGGCAAGATCAGCCACGAGTCGGTCGAGCGTCGCTACCAAGTGAATCTGATTTTAGTGCTGCGGGACGGCCGGGAAGAGCCTGAATACGCGCGCTACAAAATCACCATGAACCGCTCGGCTATTATCGAGATCACCCAAAGTAAGTTACCCGATTCTTTTAATCCGCCCGCTAAGGCTGACGAGTAAAGGCTTGGCCGATATTCTGATCGTTATTCTGCTTCGCCCGTTTGAGCGCCACCTCGGCATTGCTGAGGTATTGCTCTAGGCTTTGTCCTTCCTGATAGCTGGCAATCCCAATGCTAATCCCTTCACCTAAGCCATTGCTGTTGAGCTTTTCTATGGTATTGAGGGCGAAGTGATGCGCCGCAGTGGCATCGGTATCTGGCAGTAACAACAACAGTTTACCGAGTTGCCAGTGAAGGATTTGGTAATGGGTAGGGATCTCGAGCAAGAGCTGCACTTCCACTTCCTGCTGACGCGTCTCGAGTTGGTCGATATCACTCATATGGCTGAGTAAACCCTCGGGGTTGATATCCATCACTAGCAGGCTTGAGTGGTTGCGGCTTTGGGGGGAAAGCGATGCAAAATAGCGTTCTAGATCGGCGAGATGCTGCAAGATGGTGCTGCGGTGCGGCACAAAGCTGCGCGGCTCTGCGCCCCTTAGGCTATCGGCGGCTTGCTCTAAGGTACAGATGATGTAATCAATCTCACCGTCGGCGGCCACATGACCCTTTAAGGTGGCCTGTAAACAATTTGAATGGCGCAGATTGGGTGAGCAGAGGATCTGCCCTTGCCATTGACCTTGCATGCTGATCTGAGCGGTGATCCGCTGCCACTGGTTACCCAGATCGTTGGCGAGCAGTGAGGCTAAATCATGGTTCAAATCGCCATTAAGCTGCATCAGCTGATCGAATACTGGATTGATTTTTATCAGCTTACCATTGGCATCCGTCAGCGCTGTGGCCACAGTCGTATCGCAGAGTAAGTCACTTAAGAAGGCTTGATTTTGGCAATCGATCATGGCGCTAATATCTTCAAGGGAGACTAACAGATGCGGTAAGCCGCGCCCTAATCTCGGCGCTTGGCGTACACACACGCTAAGTCTTGAGCCCTTATCATTGTCTAGCGACAGCTTGCCTTGCCATTCACCCTGTCTATGCACTTGGTCGAGCATTTGTGCGTGGGTCAGGTCGTCGAGATTCAGCGCACGTTGCAGGCTGCGGTCTGTGAGTTCATCCTGCGGGACTTGAGTCGCCTCGGCCGCCTTGGGGTTGGCACTGATGATCCGTGCCTGCTCATTGGCGAGAATAAAGCCGATATCATTGTTAAATAATGCATTGGCCACATCGATACTGTATTGGCGCGAGCGGTACTGTAGGCGATACATGTGGCTGAGTAAGATCACCCAGGCGGCGAGTAAGGTTAGGATTAACGCGGCGACGATAACGATGTTTTGCCATTGGGAAAACTTGGAGGCGATATCGGCATTACGAATATAAGAGAGTAAAAAGTACTCGCGGCGCAGTTCGGGCTGATTGGTTAACTCGACTTTGAGGTACACGAAGGTGGCATCTTCACCATGGAATTGGCCAAAGTTGCTCATCGACATTTCCCGCCATAGCGCCGGATAACTCTGGCGCAAACTGGCACCTAAGGTATCGGGAATATGGGTTAAGGGCGCCAGTTCACTCACACCCGCATAGAGCAAGCCTTGGGTATCAAGCACTAGCATCGGCGATTTATTGCTTGAAAATGCAGGCTTTATCGCCTCTAGCATCTGCACAATCGAGTTGTAGGTAATCAAGTAACCTAGCGAGCTTTGATCGGGTTTCTCAAGCCAAGTCATTTGATACATATAGGGTTCGAGCATGCCATTGAGGGGCACAAACTCTAAGGGCGAGGTAAAGACTTCTTTGCCACCTAAGTTGCGGCTCGAACCTAACAGAGCGGCGGGCAGCGCGTCCTGACTAAAGTTTGAAGGTGTCGCAAACTTATAATTACCTTGGGGATCGAACAGGGCAATTCCGAGGAGTTCGGGAATATGTTGCACTAGCTCCTGCCAACTTTCCTGCAATTTCTGCTGAGACGAGGCCGTTGGATTTTTGAGGTACTGCTTGAGTAATTCGTCTTTGGCAAATAGCTGAGTGCGAAACTGCTGGAAGGCGACCTTATCCGTGATCAGCGTGCCTATGGTTTGTAATTCGCTGTATCTTTGGGTTGCCCATTCTTCCTGTAACCGGCGTTCACCTAAGGTAATGATTAAGTTGGTTAAAATAATCATACCTATCACCAGCATCGATAACTGGCTCGCGACAGCCAACAGGCGTTGGTGAGACCAATGCAGCCCTTGGGTCAATGAAAGTAATGGCGCGAGTGGATGTAGGCTAGGGTTCTTTTTCAGCATGGGCCGATTTGGGGTTGATTAACTGTTAATTAGGCTATGTTAACACGAATGAAATGTTACGACAGTGGCAAGTTGCTCGGCGACTCTGTTATCCCGAGCAATGCATCAACCCAACGGCTATTCTGCGGTTCTATTAACCGAGCGCGCCCAGCACTCTGTGCTTAAACTCGCAGCCCGAGGCGAGTATTTGTTCGCGGCAAAGATCGATGTCGACCCCTTCTAGTCCCTCAATCGCCGAGACTTGAACGCGCTCAATATAGTGGGGGGCGAGGGCGATAAAGGCATTCACTGCGGCGTAGGATCCCGCCAGTTTTGGGCGGCAATGTTGGTTATAGGCGGCCTCATTGTCGGCGTTGAGGGAAATGGATAATCCATCCACGCACTCCGCTAACTCGGGCAGAATGTTGCGCCTGTGAACTAGGTTGCCTAACCCATCGGTATTGACCCGCACACGGCCGCCAAGGCGTTTGATTTCCTTGGCAACGGCCAGCAGGGTCGGCAGATTCATCGTCGGTTCGCCGTAACCGCAGAACACATATTCCTCAAAGTCTTCCACCTTGCCTAACAGCGGGATGATTTCCTCTGGCTTAGGCTGGTGGGTCAATGCCAATTGATACTCGTGAATTTGTTTACTGCCATTATGTTTCGGGCAGAAGGCGCAGCGTAGGGTGCAACGGCCGGTGATATTCAGGTAACGACTCCTGCGAATATCATAGACTAAGGTTTCGTTGGCGCAGGTTTCATTGGTGCACACTTCCGCCGTTGTGTTGCCATTGGCTAAGGTTTCAGTGGCTTTGAGTGGTGCAGGGTGGATTGAGGCAGAATGTGAGTTTGGCATCCGATCTGTTTTCATACTATCGACTTTATTGGCATCTTGGCGGTCACTTAGGTTGAGTGTAACGAATGCGATCCTTGATAACTGCCACCTAGATCGCACAACGCGCTTTAACTCGTCAGGACAGGCTAGAGATAAAAAGAGAGCCTAGGCTCTCTTTTTTATGGGGTTAGGATGATGACTGTACGACCATTAATCCTGTTTATAGTCAGGTGCATTAAAGGCATCTAAGGATACCTTGTGACTCTCATTGGCAGGTAAATGCCTCTCCTGCGATGTTTTTGGGCGCCACCACCAGTGGTAAAAACGGCTAGAGGTACGTTTAACATCATCGAGAATGATGTACAGCAAAGGCACCAAAATTAGGGTTACCACAGTCGAGAACAGGATACCGAAGGCGAGGGAGGTCGCCATAGGGATCACAATCTGCGCCTGTAAGCTGCGTTCAAGAATAATAGGCACAAGACCGACGAAGGTGGTCAATGAGGTCAAGATAATTGCCCTGAAACGATAGCAGCCAGAATCTACCGCCGCTTGTCTGACCGATTGCCCTTGCTCCCGCGCCCGGTTAACAAAGTCCACCAGAATCAAGGAGTCGTTTACCACCACCCCAGCGAGCGCGACGATACCACACAGACTCAAGACGCTCATGGCAAGGCCTTGGATCAAATGCCCAAACAGGGCGCCGATAATCCCGAAGGGGATGACTGACATAATGATCAGCGGCTGGCTGTAAGACTTGAGCGGTACCGCCATTAAGGCATAAATGGTAAACAGCGCAAAGAAGAAGCCCTGCATTAGACCGACCATAGCATTCTGCTCATCCAAACTGCCGCCATCGAGGGTGGTTTGGATTTTCGGATACTTGGCCTGTAACTGCGGCAGGAAATCCTGTTGGATCTCATTCACAACCTTGGAAGGCTCAACCTTGTGTTTGTTGGCATTGGCAATAATGGTAATTGCCCGCTTGCCATCGACACGGGTGATTGAGGCGTAGGATTCGCCTTTTTCGACCTCAGCAACGGTTGAGAAAGGCACCGACTTGCCCTGCGGCGTGCGGATTAACATATTCTCGAGGTAGCCAACGGTACGTCGCTGCTCTAAGGGGTAGCGCACCATGACTTTGATTTCTTCTTTATTACGCAAAATACGTTGTGCTTCATAACCATAGAAACCATAACGGACTTGGCGTGCTAAATCTGACAAGGTTAAACCCAGCGCTTCGGCCTCGGGGCGGATCTTTAAACGGATCTCATGGCTACCCGAGGAGAAGTTATCGGCAATGTCGTACACACCTTCGTAGGTGGCGAGCTTTTGCTTAAGCTCACGGGCGGCTGCGGATAATTCTTCGAGATCACTCGAGGTCAATCTAAAGGAGATGTCACCACCGCCTCCGCCGTTACCGCTGGCGTTGAAATCGAGTTTCTTCACCGACAGTAACTCGGGCAATTGTTCGCGCCATGCGGCGGCAATCGTCTCGCCATCCACATCCCGGTCTTCGCCCTTGGTGAGTTCGGCAAAGATAAAGGCGGAGGTGCGCGAGCTCATGTTGATAAAGCTGTGCTTCACCACTTCGCTGCCGTTGTCCTTCTCCATTTTGGCGTTCATCTTGTACAGGGCTTCTTCAATATCCTGTACCACCTTGAGGGTGTTTTGCTCTGAGCTGCCTTCATCCATCTCTAGCTGTACTTGGATAAAGTCCGATGGAATATCGGGGAAGAACACCCAGCGTACTTTGCCGCTGGCGACTAAGGCTATGGATAAAATCAACACACCGATAAAGGCCGCGACTACGTTGTAGCGATGTTGGATACAACGCTCGAGGAAGTTGCGGTAGCTGTGGTGAATAAAGTGCTGAACGCGATTGTTAAATCTGTCCTTGAAGCGACCAAAGAAACCCGTGGGTTCCCCAGGCTTTCTAAACTTCATATGAGCTAAGTGCGCTGGCAGGATAAATTTAGATTCCACCAGTGAAAATGCCAGACACATGATGACCACCATGCCAATGGATTTCCAAATAATCCCCATGGGGCCAGAAACCATCAACATAGGGATAAAGGCGGCGATAGTCGTTAACACTCCGAAGGTGGCGGGCATGGCCACCTTTTGCGCACCACGGATGACGTTATCAATCGAGTGTCCGTGCCGTTCGACCTCGCTGTAGGCACTTTCACCTATCACAATTGCATCGTCGACCACTATCCCCAAGACGAGAATAAAGGCGAACAATGTCAGCATGTTAATGGTCATGGAGAAAGGTTCCAGCGGCATGATCAGCATAGTGCCGAGGAAACACACGGGTAACCCCATCATCACCCAGAAGGCGAGTTTGAGGTCGAGGAACAGGGCTAAGATCACAAACACTAATAGGGCGCCGTAAAACATGTTCGACATCATCATGTTTAAGCGGCCCTTGAGGTAGTGGGTTAAGTCTCCCCAAGTGTCTAATTGTGCATTGGCTGGCAGGGTGGCGCGGCGTTTCTCGACGTAGTCTTTGACCTGCTGAGCAATGTCGAGGGCGTTTTGATCGTTAACGCTGGTCACTTCGATAATGGCCGCTGGTTTGCCGTTGAAGCGGGTGTACTCTAAACGTTCTTCAAAATCGTCCTTAATGGTTGCCACTTGGGGCAACATCACTCGGCTACCATCGGTGCGCGTGGTGACGACGATATTGGCAAAATCATCGCCAGTATAGGCTTGGCCTTTAGTGCGCAGCAGAATGTCGCCATCTTCGGCGCGGATCGAACCGCCCGGCAAGTCGATAGAGGAGTTTTGCACCGCCAAGGCGACTTGCGAGAAGGTTAAGCCGTATTCCCGCAGCTTATCTTCCGAGACTTCGATACCGATTTCATAGTCGCGTACCCCTGTGACTTTCGCACGGGTCACAGAAGGGAGTTGGGTCAAATCATCACGTACCGATTTGGCCAGCTCCTTCATATCGTGCAGCGACATATCACCGTAGACCGACACCCAAATCACGTTGTTTTCGGGTTCGATCTTAAAGATTTGCGGTTTTTCGATGTTCACCGGAAAGGTGGAAATCGCGTCCAATCGCAACTTGGCTTCGTCGAGTACGGTTTGCACATCGTAGTCATCTTCGACTTCGACCGTAATGGCGCCGACGCCTTCACTGGCAACCGAAGTGACTTTTTTAATACCGTTGATATCTTGGATGGCTTCCTCAATCTTAATGTTGATGCCTTCTTCGATTTCCTGCGGCGCTGCGCCGGGATAAGCGACGGTAATGCTCAATAAGTTGAGGTTAAAAGAGGGGAATACCTCTTTATTAATTAACACTGTGCTAAATAGACCGCCAATCAGCAGCGCCCACATTAACAGATTGGCCGCCACGCTATTGCGGGCAAACCAGGCTAAGATCCCTTTTTGTGTATCCATTAGTTCACTCCAGCGGCCGCAAGACTCGACTCAGGAGCATCTTCCTTAGGTGTGGGGGTCTGCACTGGCTTGGCATCTTCACCTATGATTTTGACCAACTGGCCATTCGCCATATTGCTAAAGTGAGTGATGGCAACGCGCTCACCGGTTTTTAAACTGTCCTTGATAAACACATTTTCAAGATCGCTACGCACCACATTCACATGGCGCATCTCGACAATATTTTGCTCGTTAACCAAGGCAACATGCTCATTACGCACCACGTGGCGAGGCAATTTGACTATGCCATCGACGGTGCGCCCCTTAATTACGGCGTTGACAAAGCTGCCGTATTTCAGCGGTAAACTGCCTTGGGTTTTGTGCTCACGCAGGTAAGGGTCTTTAATCTCTGCCACGAGGTAAACCATGCGGTTATCGGCATCAATCACGCCTTCGCTACGAATAATATTACCCATCCAAGTGTTTTCCTTACCCGCCAAAGAGGCGCTTAAGGTGACTTGGGTATCGGGGTGATCGACGGATTCTAGATAGGCTAAATCATCGTTAGAGATAGGCAGACGAATTTCGGCAATGCTAGTGTCGTATAGCTCGCCTAGGTTAGTGCCTAATGTAACGTACTGACCTAAATCGACATTTCTTGCTTTGATAATGCCATCGAAGGGGGCGCGAATGACTGTGCGCTCTAAATTACGCTGCGCGCGCGCGAGGGCGGCTTGCGCATATTTCACGTTGGCTTGTTCTTTTTTCAGCTGTGGAATACGTAACCCCAGCTCTGGCGGTAAGCCTTTGTCGTAGCCTTTAAATTCGATTTTAGCGACTTCGCCACGGGCGATTTCTTCATTCAGTGCCGCGGTTGCCTGAGCCAAGGTGGCTTCGGCTTGCATTAAATCGGCTTCGTAATCCGAAGGTTCGATTTGGGCTAATTGGTCGCCTTTCTTCACTATGCCACCGGCCACAAATTGCGGGGAAATGCTCAGCATCCGCCCTTGGACTTCGGTGACCAGTTGCGTCTTATATTTAGGGGTAACCACGCCGTAGGAAGGAAGATTAAGCGATACTGTTTGCTGCTCAACCTGAGTCACATCCACGATAGGCACGGGCATTTCTTCGGGCTTTTGTTCGGGGGCTTCCTTGGTTGACATCAGTGCTATCGCGCCAACAACAAATAACAGCAGTATAAACAGAGGAGATAATCTCCTGAGTAAAGTTTTCATCATATGATTGTTACATCCGTGCTAAATCGCTTAATGCGCCTAAAATATCAGAGTCAGGCAGCGCAATAAATTTATTTTTGTAAATAAAATGTGTCTAAAGGTGATATCGAATGGCGTAGGGCTTATCGAGCTTGGTGACGTCCCGAGTTTCCACCTTAATTTGTTGTGATTAGAGAGGTTTGGCGGTTGTGAGTTCCATCGTAGTCACAAGAGCGTTGTGCCATCCGCCCATAAAAAAAGCCGCATTATGCGGCTTTTCTCGTAGCTGTGTTATTGCTTCTTACGTGCAATTTTACTGGCCTTTTTAGCTGCTTCTTTTTTGCTGGTTCGCTTCGCGGCTTCCTTGGCTTTTACTTTGGCCTTTTTCTTGGTCGGCACGCGCGCCTCTTTATGTTTAGGACGCAGTTCCTCGATGATGCGGCGTTTAAGCGGCTGCTCGATATAACGCTCAATCTTACCGACAATCCGCATATCGTGGGCTTCGGCCAATGAAATTGCCGTTCCTTTTGCCCCCGCGCGGCCAGTACGACCAATACGGTGGATGTAACTATCGGCAGAACGTGGCATGTCGAAGTTAATCACATGGCTGATATCGTCGATATCGATACCACGGGCGGCCACATCGGTCGCGAGTAACACATTCACTTCGCCTTTGGTAAAGCGGCTTAAGGCTTGGAAGCGTTTCTTCTGTTCCATGTCGCCACGCATAAAGGCACAGGGAATACCGGCTTTAAGCAGTTGGCCTTCGAGGCTAGAAACCACATCGCGAGTCTTCACGAATACGATGGCGCGTTTAACATCTTCTTGCTTGAGCAGATAGCACAGCAGAGCAATCTTATGTTCTTTATCGTCGGCAAGGTGGATCCATTGGTGGATCTTGGCCTTCTCTTTACGCGGTGCGTCGACATCTATTTCGATAGGATCGTTAAGTACTTCGCGGGCAAAACGGATAACGCCGCTGCCTTCGAGGGTGGCCGAAAATAGCATGTTTTGCTTACGACCTTGGGCTTCGAGGGCAATGGCTTTCACCACGGCGGAGAAACCCATATCGAGCATGCGGTCGGCTTCGTCGATGATCAATATGTCGACCGATTCCGCGCTGAATTTGCCTTTATCTAAATATTCCATCAGACGGCCAGGGGTCGCGACCAGAATATCGATATTGTCTTTTAGGGCTTCTTCCTGCGGACCATAGGGCACACCGCCGGTGATAATGGCGATATTCAGCCCTTGGCCTGTGGCTAAGTGACAGGCATAACGGTGAATTTGACTGGCTAACTCACGGGTTGGCGTCAGGATCAAAATTCGCGCATGGCCAGAATAGCGACGGGGAAAGTCGATTAAGTGTTGCAGTGCTGGCAATAAGAAACTGGCAGTTTTACCTGTACCCGTCGGGGCGCGCGCCAAAATATCCCGCTGCTCGAGGGCATGAGGCAGGGTTTCTTGCTGGATGGTGGTGGGCGACAGGTGCCCCATGGCTTTAAGTGACTCTAATAAGCTAGGGTCAAGCTGAAAATCTTCAAATTGCATGCGCGGCGTCTCGACGAATAATAGCCAAGCATTATAAAGGTTATAGCCGTTAACTTAAATAATTTAATCGGAAGTGGCTTTTAATTTAATCGGAAGTGGCTTTACTTTTACGTGGTTTGGCCGATGCAGTACGGGTCTGTCTACTTCAAGGCCGTTAATAGTTGCCGTTGGGAGTGGATTTACCGTACTCGATTGCATTTGAAGGCAGACATTTTGCAAAAGATGTATAAGATAAAGAGAATATTGTAAAAATATTGGCTTTTGTTGAGAGAGTTCGAAGGATTGATGGGATGTTAGCTGGAGTCTTAACAATAAATTGTGCTGATGGTTGATGAGCGTCATCCCATAGTACCCAAGTGTTAGCCCTGCTTGGATTAGCGTACAAAATGTTGGTTACGATTAGGTTTTACGTTTCTAAAACATGGGCTTGGAACATATGGCTTTTGATTGGTTATCGCAGTTTTTTATTTTTTCCCACGACAGCCTATTGCTGAATGTCTACTACAATCCCCTGTTAGTCACTATCTCCATCCTGATTGCGATTTTTGCAGCCTTTATGGCCTTTCAGGTCACGACTCAAGCGGTGCAGAGCCAATCGAGAGCACGCCAGCAGATCATGCTACTGACAGGAAGTTTAGTCCTTGGCGGCGGTGTCTGGTCGATGCATTTTATCGGTATGTTGGCCTTCGATTTATGTTCGCCCGTGAGCTATGACTTTGGCCTCACAGTGCTATCCCTATTGCCCAGCATAGGTGCCTCATGGGTGGCGCTTAACCTGCTGTCTAAACCGAGTTTTCAGTTTTCTCAAGTCTTGCTTAGCGGCTCCTTAGTGGGCGCCGGAATTGGCACTATGCACTATGTGGGCATGGCAGCCATGGAGATGGCGCCATTGCTGCGTTACGACCCATGGATTTTTGCCCTGTCGATTGTGGTCGCTGTGCTATTAGCCATTATTGCGCTGTGGGTTCGTACTGGGTTGAATAAGCTTATCTCCTCCCACATGAGCACAATTACGAGTAATTTTATCGCCAGCATAGTCATGGGATTAGCGATTTCGGGCATGCATTACACTGGCATGGCGGCGGCGCGTTTTGTTAGACCCGAAGGTTTGGAACTGAGCCAGCAGACCTCGGAAATCTCATTCTATCTCGCGCTCGGCGTCTCGGTGATCACCACTGCAATTATCTGCTTAGTGCTGATTGTGAATGTGATCTTTAAGTATAAAGACCTGTCTTTACTCGCAAAATCCAATGAAGACCGCATGCGCGCCATGATGAATACCGCCGTCGATGGCATTATCACAATCGATGGCCAAGGTATCATAGTGAATGTGAACAAGGCGGTGACCACGATTTTAGGCTGGTCGCCTGCCGAACTGCTTGGGGCGAATGTGAAAAAAATCGTCCCTGAGGCGATTCGGCCGCACCACGATGGCTATTTAGCTAGGTATGCACAGACTCGCGAAGCGCAGATTATAGGCACGGGGCGAGAGGTCGAAGCGCAACATAAGGCGGGTCATTTAGTGCCAGTGCGCCTCAGTATCGGCCATGTGATGCAGGGCAAAGCCCATTATTTTGTCGGTTTTATCTCAGATCTCAGCCAACGCAATGAGATGGAACAAGAGCTTAAAAACAATGAGGCCAAGTTTCGCTCGCTGATCACCAATATTCCGGGCATTGCCTATCGTTGTAAAAGCACCGAGGGCTGGCCCATGGTATTTATCAGCGACGCGGTGCAGAACATCACTGGCTATCCCGCCGAAGACTTCGAACTCCCCCATCCTAAGCGTTTCTTCTCGGATCTCTATCATCCGGACGATATTGAAACCGTTTACGCCCAAGCGCAGCCACCGACCTTTTCGATGGAATACCGCATTATCCGCGCAGATGGCGGGGTACGTTGGCTGTTCGAGCACGGCAATTACATCCTCGATGAAACCAGCAAAGAGGTGTGGATTGACGGCTTTCTGATGGATATCACCGAGCGTAAGGAGATGGAGCAGGACTTAGTGACGGCAAAGAATAATGCCGAGCAGGCGGCAGCGGCGCGTGCGGCCTTCTTAGCCAATATGAGCCACGAGATCCGCACGCCAATGAATGCCATCATCGGCTTTAGCGATATTCTGTTGGAGTCGGTATTAGACCTTGAGCAGCAAAAACAGCTTTCTACCATCAACCGCTCAGCTAAATCTTTGCTGCATCTACTCAACGATGTGCTCGACAGCGCCAAGCTCGACAAGGGCAAACTCGAGTTAGAAAACCGAGTATTTTGCTTAACCGATGAAATCGATACTGTGATTTCAACCCTGTGGTTGCAGGCGAAAAAGCAGCGTTTATCCCTCGAGGTCGATGTTGCGCCAACGATGGCGGCAAACTTTATCGGCTCTCCGGAGCGTATCCGCCAAGTGCTGATCAATTTGATTGGCAATGCGGTTAAATTTACCTGCGAGGGGACGGTGACGGTCAGAGTCTTTCCACAAGACACTACCCAAGATACGACCAAAGTCACCTTCGAGATTATCGATACTGGAATTGGCATGTCGCCCGAGCAGCTTAATCGGGTATTTGAAGCGTTTGCCCAAGCCGATGCCTCCATGAGCCGCAAATACGGTGGCACAGGGCTGGGGACGACCATAAGTAAGCAGTTGGTCGAACTGATGGGCGGAGAGCTCACCGCCGAAAGTACCTTAGGCCAAGGCAGTACATTCCGCTTTACTATTCCCTTACAACCTAGTTCTGAGCCGCTCTCCACCCAGCGCGCCGACAATGGGTCATTACCGCCACTGACGCTACTCGTGGTCGATGATATTCAACAGAATATCGATCTCTTGTCCGTATGGTTAACCCGCCAAGGACATAAAGTGATCGCCGCCCGCGATGGCGAACAGGCGCTGCTGCGGATGCAAAAAGCCGACATCGATATCACCTTGATGGATCTGCAGATGCCGGTAATGGATGGATTAACGGCGGCGAAGATGCGTCGTGAGCAAGAGGCTGAATCTCAATTACCCCATATGCCAATCATTGCGTTAACCGCGAGTGTGCTCGAGCAAGACAAGAGCGCCGCAGAGCAGGCTGGTATGGATGGTTTTGCCAATAAACCCATCGATTTTGCGCTGCTGACGCGGGAAATTGCCAGAGTGTTGCAGCTTAATCCGCCTCAAGCCGAGTTTGAATCTTTGCCGTTTGTGAGCACGCTATTAGTCGATGAAGCCAAGGGCGTGAAATTGTGGGGTTCTAAACCCCTCTTTATCAAAGAGTTGATGAAGTTTATTGCCCAATGGCCAGAGAAAAGCCAAGCGTTGCAACAGGCAATGAGTGAGCAAGATACGGCAACAATTAAACTCTTAAGCCATAGTTTGAAAGGGGTTAGCGGTAATCTGGGTCTGCTGCAATGGATGGCGCACTTTGGCCAGTTAGAGCAGTTGGCGCAAGCTGAGTCGCCCTCACGTGAAGCCATGGAGGCCATAGTTGCTCAGATTAGCGACTCCCTCGTCGAGATTGGGGATTATATCGAGGGCACAACAGTGCCAGCGGCAGCAGTATCCGTTGCCGTCCATGCGAAGACTGGCGATCCCGCACAATTATTAGCGCATATTGATGCCTTGCTGGCATCGATTGCGCACCATAGTTTTGAAGAGTCTGATCTTGAGGCGCTCACCGCTCGTATTGATGAGCCTCTACGTCTGAGAGTCGCCATTATTGCTGAGGCGCTAGACAACTTTGATTTTGATATTGCCCATAATGAATTGACCGAGTTACGGCGTTTTATCACCGCGATTAAGGAGTAGCAATGCAGTCTACATCTGAACATAAGAAAACCTTATTGTTGGTGGATGATGAGCCCGTTAACTTACGGGTGCTCAAGCAAGTTTTACATCAGGATTACCATCTTATCTTTGCCAAAAGTGGCGAGGAGGCCCTACGCCTCGCGCAAACTGAGCTGCCATCGCTGATCCTACTCGACATTATGATGCCCAATATGACGGGGTTAGAAGTCTGTCAGTTACTGAAAAATATCCCTGTGACTCAGTCGATCCCGGTGATTTTTGTCACCGCCTTGAATGATGAACACGATGAAGCGGCAGGCTTTGCCGTGGGCGGAGTGGATTACATTGTGAAGCCGATTTCGGCCACCATAGTCAAAGCGCGGGTGAAAACCCATTTATCCTTAGTACAGGCCGATGAATTGCGCCGCACTCGCTTGCAAGTTATCCAACGTTTAGGTCGCGCCGCCGAATATAAAGATAATGAAACCGGCACCCATGTGCTGCGTATGAGCCATTATTCTAAAATTTTGGCCTTGGCCTACGGCCTGAGTGAGGCGCAGGCGGATGATTTATTGCACGCGGCGCCCATGCACGACATAGGTAAAATCGGTATTCCCGACAGCATTATGCTCAAACCGGGTAAATTGACCGATGAAGAGTTCGCCATTATGAAAACTCACCCCCATATCGGTGCCGAAATTATCGGTGAGGCGGATTCTGAGCTGCTGCGACTAGCCAAATCCGTCGCGCTGACTCACCACGAGAAATGGAACGGTACTGGTTATCCTAATGGATTGAAAGGCGAAGCCATTCCACTAGAGGGACGCATAGTCGCCCTCGCCGATGTGTTTGACGCGCTCACCAGCAAACGTCCCTATAAAGAGGCTTGGTCAGTTGAGAAGACTATGGACTATATCCATGAGCAGAGCGGAGTGCATTTCGATCCTGAGTTAGTGCGTTTATTTACTGATAACTTAGACAAAGTGCTTGAGATCAAAAATAAATGGATAGATAGCTGATATTAGATCCGCTACAAAAGATAAGGTTCTTGATACGAGCCTTATTGCTACTCGAATTAAAGCTTTAGGTAAAAATCTTTGGTCAGGGCAATCATTTGCTCGGTATAGCGGCCATCTTCCCCACGTAGGGTGAGCTCTGTGTGCTGACAGGGTTCATCCTGACTTTGAGTTAAAAGAGTCTTAGCCAACAGCAGCAAGACGCGATTGGCCTCCTTATTCTCCACGCTTTTTACCCTCACTTCTTTTACAAGATAAAGTTGAGTCTGATGCAGGCAAGCTTTAAAGCGCGTCAGGCTTTGGATGGGGAGGATCAGGCTGGCGTGGCCCTCATGCGACAGACACTGACTTATCGCCTCGAGTAAGGGCGTAAAGCCTAAGGTATCAGTGTGGCGCGCCATCGCCCTGTGTTGCTCATTTGCCTTGGGGCCATGTTCAAAGTAGGGCGGGTTGCAGATGATATGGTCGAAATATCCTTGATACTCAGCTTGTTGGCAAACGTGCTGAATATCGCCATGGATGAGCTTACATCTATCTGCCCACGGACTTTGCGTCATATTGTATTGGCACGCGGCGGCGGCTTTTTCTTCCAATTCGACAGCGGTGATTTGCCCTTGGCTACGCTGCGCCGCCATTAAACTCAATAATCCACTTCCCGCACCAATATCGAGAATGTGCTTGGCCCGCGACAGCGGAGCCCATGCACCTAATATCACGCCGTCGGTGCTGACGGGCATGCCGCAATTAAGATCGTCAATGTGGAATTGTTTAAAGGTAAATGCCATTGGATATCAGACTATCGAGTGAATTAATGGGGGCGATTTAAGATTGCCGCTATTTTAAAGGGCCGTTCGCGCTTTAGCTAAGATTTTTATGGTTAAGTGAAATAAGTCTATTCTTCCATTTAGATCTAGTTTTTGTGTTTTTTATGCTGTTTTGAGGCGAAGTTCACTTAATTAACGGTTTAATTTATTACCTCGGTAACGCATTGTTAGCAGTTAATTAGCATTGAGGTGGTTTTTTTCTTAAAAACAACCTTGATTGTTGTATTGGTTTTTGAATTCTGTTATTAGTTTCGCCCCCATTTTTAATCAATTTTATGATTAACGGATAGGTGAACGGGTTTTAAGGTGAAGAAATCGGCAGTGAAGCCAATTTTTAGTTCATTTTTGTTTATAAACTCAGCAGATATCGCACATATTTACCACGGAATTGTGTAAACATAGATTTGCACTCCGAATGGGCTTTGTTTTAGCTATGGCTAATCGACACATAATCACTTAAGTTTATTAAAAACAATAAGACAAGATGGGGCTTTCCGTGCAAGACAATCAGATGAGTATCGGGGATACATTAGGCTTAGGTTTTATGACCTTCGCGTTTTTTTTGGGGGCGGGTAACTTAATTTTTCCACCCTTTGCGGGTATGTTGGCCGGGGAGAATATGCCCCTTGCCATGTTAGGCTTTCTCATCACTGCCGTAGGTTTACCTTTAGTCGGGCTCATTGCTGTTGCTAAGGCTCAAGGTAAGGTTATGGCAATGCTGCCAGTGTTTGCGGCAACCGCTTTGGCCATCGCGATTTATATCATTATTGGGCCAGCGTTTGCGGCGCCGCGTACCGGTCTTGTGGCCTATGAAATCGGTGCTAAGCCCTTTATCGACAACACTACTGCGACCATTATGCTTGGCAGTTTGTCGCTGAATCTGTCGCAACTTATCTACACCCTGTGCTTCTTCACTGTGACTATGCTGCTGGCATTGTTCCCCGGTAAATTACTCGACAGCGTCGGTAAAGTATTAACTCCTATCCTGTTGTTATTACTGGTCGGTTTAGCCCTGTCTGTGGTGTTTTTACCCGCAGGCGATGTAGGCGTGGCCGTGGGTGACTACCAAAACCATCCGCTGACCAAAGGTATCCTCGAAGGCTATAACACCATGGATACCCTAGCGTCTTTGATGTTCGGCATGTTGATCATCGATCTGCTGCGTAAAAAGGGGATTGACCAGCCTAGCGCGCAGACTAAATACTTGATCCGCGCAGCCTTTATCGCGGCGGCAGGGCTTGCTTTTGTGTATGTGTCACTGTTCTTTTTAGGTGCGACGGCGGGTGATATTGCCGTGGGCGCGAAAAACGGTGGCGAGATTTTAACTAACTATGTGACTCGTGAGTTTGGCAGTTTAGGTACTGTATTGCTGTCTACCGTTGTGACTCTAGCCTGTTTAACCACGGCGGTCGGTTTAGTGAGTGCCTGCTCAGAATTTTTCAATGAGCTGATGCCAAAGCTGTCTTACCGTTTCTTAGTGGTTCTACTGAGCGCCATCTGTGCCTTAATCGCAAACGTTGGTCTGTCGCAGTTAATTACTATCAGTATTCCGGTGTTGATGGCGGTTTACCCTGTAGCGATTGCCTTAGTGGCTGTGACCTTCTTGACCGAATACTTCCCGCGTCCACAGTTTGCCCATCGCGCAGCACTGTCGGTAGCCTTGCTGTTTGGTATTTTCGATGGGATGAAAGTCGCTGCGAAAAGCCTCACTGGTGAAGACGGTAAAGGCGTGACGGAAGCGGCGCAAAGCTTTATCGATCTCGTCAGCGGTATGTCTCCTACGCTGTCTATCCTGCCACTGTATGAAGAGGGCATGGCGTGGTTATTACCAACACTAGTGGTGATTGTGCTCTGTTTAATCATTCGTGGTAGCGGCGCGAAAACAGTTAGCGCGGCATAAACAAGGCGCTGCCAGAAGCTGAACAATTGAGTTAATATCAACGGCGTATCTTTAGAGTGCGCCGTTTTTTTATGGAGTTTTTGTGGCTAAAACCTATCAGTGCGATCCGCTTATCGATGCCTTTCTCGATGATCTTTGGTCCAGCAAGGGCTTAAGTGATAACACCTTGAGTGCCTATCGCACCGATTTACGCCATTTTGACCGCTATCAACAGGGCCAAGGCCTGCGGTTAATCGAGGTGGGGCAAGCCGATGTGCGTGCCTATTTAGCCTACCGCGTCGAGCAACAATTTGCCCGCACCAGTAGTGCACGTCTACTGAGCAGTTTACGGCGTTTTTACACCTATTTACTGCAAACCAAACAGATTGCTGGCGATCCTATGGCGTTAATTGAATCGCCTAAATTGAGTCGGCAGTTGCCCGATTCCTTAAGTGAGTCTCAGGTCGATAGATTGCTGGCCGAGCCCAATGTGGACGACCCCGTCGAATGCCGTGATAAAGCCATGCTTGAACTCTTATACGCCACTGGATTACGGGTGAGCGAGCTGGTGGGACTCACCATGGAGCAGATGAGTTTGCGCCAAGGTTTAGTGCGGATTGTGGGTAAGGGCGGTAAAGAGCGCTTAGTGCCTATGGGCGAGCTGGCCATTACCGAGGTCGAGCGTTACTTAAGCTTTGCGCGCCATGAACTTTTGGGCAATATCCAGTCCGATGTGGTATTTCCTTCGAAGCGGGCACAGATGATGACAAGGCAAACCTTTTGGCATCGTATCAAGCTCTATGCGAGCCGTGCTGGCATCGAAACCGAGCTTTCGCCCCATACCCTGCGACATGCCTTTGCCACCCACTTACTTAACCATGGCGCCGACCTAAGAGTAGTACAATTACTCTTAGGCCACAGTGACTTATCGACCACTCAAATTTATACCCATGTGGCTCGAGCGAGATTACAAGAGTTGCATCAACAACATCATCCTCGAGGTTAAGTTAGATCCTTCACAAAACCGAGGATGGTCGAATTTAGTTACAGTATAAATTTGCATTCTATCTGGCTTGTCTGTAACTTTTTGCCCCCATACAAGGTCTAATAAGCAGACCCATATTTCGCAGTAGCGATTTACTTAATAGGAAGTCCCATGAAGTTGACCCGAGCATTATCTTTAGTTATCGCGCTTGTTGTTGCGCCTCTGGCCAGCGCCGCTACGGCGACCACTCCCGACACCGCTGCGATTAAGCAAAAACTCAGCGAGATGTTAGACGTTGAAGTGATTTCAATGCAGGACTCGCCGATTGAAGGTTTATACCAAGCCATGACCAATCGTGGTGTGCTCTATATCAGCCGTGATGGCACAAAACTGTTCCACGGTAACTTGTACGATCTCGATAAGGGGATGAAAAACCTGACTGAAGCCGCACTTGCTGGCCCGCGTCTGGAGATGATGAAGCCGCTTGAAGACCATATGTTGGTATACAAGGCCAAGGATGAAAAACACGTAGTGACGGTATTTACCGATGTAAGCTGTGGCTATTGCCGCAAATTGCATAGCCAAATGGCCGACTACAACAAGATGGGCATTACCGTGCGTTACTTAGCTTTCCCACGTGCTGGCGTACCATCTGCCAATGCCGATGAAATGCAAGCCATCTGGTGTGCTAAGGATCCATTAAAGGCCATGACAGAAGCCAAGGCGGGCAAAAAAGTGTCTGCCGCGACCTGTGATGCCAAAATTGCCGAGCAGTATGAGTTAGGTACCAGTTTTGGTGTTAACGGCACGCCTGCAATCGTATTGGAAGATGGCAGCATGATCCCTGGATATCAACCACCTGCGGATTTACTGCGTACCTTAGAAGCGCGTAAATAATCCCGTTTCGGATAAATTTATCCCATTAAAGGTGAGCTTAAGGCTCACCTTTTTGTTATCTTAGCCCCATGATTGCTTAAGAGTTTGCTCCCTTGATCCATAAGATAGTCCGTCGTCCAACCGTTGATGATAGCCATTTACCCGCTCACCTTCCGCCGTTATTAAGACAGCTTTACGCCCGCCGTGGTGTTATGCCCAACGAGTGCGAGCTAGTGCTTAAAGGCCTGTTAAGACCCGATACTATGAAGGGCTTGGAGCAGGCCGCTAAGTTGATTGCCGATGCGATGCAGCAGGAGAAGTCGATACTGATCGTCGGTGATTTTGATGCCGACGGCGCCACTTCAACCAGTGTGTGTTTGTTAGCACTGCGAATGATGGGGGCGAGCAAGGTCGATTATTTGATCCCCAATCGTTTCGACTACGGTTATGGCCTAAGTCCTGAGATTGTCGCCGTGGCGGCATCCAAACAGGCAGAATTACTTATCACAGTAGATAACGGCATTTCCTCGATTGAGGGCGTAGCCGCCGCCAAGGCCTTTGGCATGCAGGTAGTGATCACCGACCATCACTTACCCGGCCATGAGTTACCAGATGCCGACGCCATAGTGAATCCCAACCAGCCCGGTTGCCAGTTTGCCAGCAAATCGATTGCCGGCGTCGGGGTTGCCTTTTATCTGATGACGGCGCTTCGGGCTGAGCTGCGCGCTCGTCATTGGTATCAAGCCCGCGGCATTGCCGAGCCAAACCTTGGCACTCTGCTGGATATTGTTGCCCTTGGCACTGTGGCTGACGTGGTATCGCTCGATGCCAACAATCGTATTTTGGTCGAGGCGGGATTGGCGCGGGTGCGCAGCGGCCGTTGCCGCGTGGGTATTACCGCTCTACTCGAAGTGGCGAAACGTAATCCCGCTAGGATTGTCGCCTCGGACTTTGGTTTTGCGGTAGGCCCAAGGCTTAATGCCGCCGGCAGGCTGGATGAAATGGCGCTTGGGGTTGAAACCCTGCTGTGCGAAGACATCATGTATGCAAGGCGGATGGCGGCAGAACTCGATAGCCTCAACCAAGAGCGACGTGAACTTGAGGTGGGGATGCAGCAAGAGGCGCTTAAAAGTCTTGAATATCTAAAGCTTAATGAAGAGCAACTTCCGTGGGGCATAGCCCTTTTTCAAGAGGATTGGCACCAAGGGGTTATCGGTATTCTTGCCTCGCGGATTAAAGATAAATACCACAGACCCGTTATCGCCTTTGCCGATGCGGGTAATGGCGAAATTAAAGGCTCGGCACGCTCCATCAAAGGTTTGCATATGCGGGATCTGCTGGAGTTGGTGAACTCTCGCCATCCTGGGCTTATCAGCAAATTTGGCGGCCATGCAATGGCAGCAGGCTTAACCTTAAAGTCAGGCGGCTTTGCAACCTTTGCCAAAGCCTATGATGATGCGGTGCGTGAACTATTAAAGCCTGAGCAGCTCACAGGTGAGCTTTGGTCCGATGGCGAATTAACGCCTACTGAACTTACCCTCGAAATCGCCCAGTTACTCCGTAATGCGGGGCCTTGGGGTCAGTCCTTCGAGGAGCCATTATTCGATGGCTATTTTAAGATTATCCAGCAGCGGATTGTGGGGGAGCGCCACCTTAAATTAGTGCTTGAAACCCCATGTAGCACAGTGATGTTGGACGCGATTGCCTTTAACGTGGATTTATACACCTGGCCTGATGCGACAATTCAGCATGCGCGTATCGTCTATAAGCTGGATGTGAACGAATATCGCGGTAATTTCACCCTGCAGTTGATGGTCGAGCAAATCGAGCCAATGTAGTCAGTGATTGCATGGACGTAAGGTGAAAAGGAGTTCAGTTGAAGCCGTTATCGGATAAAAAAATTCGTCAGTTACTCAAGCGCTTTGCGTGGATATACGTGGCATGTTTGAGTATTCCTTTTCTGTCAGCGCTTTTGACGACCAAGGAACAGGGCCAAATGCTGATTATTGGCATTTGGCCTGCCGCTTCACTGCTTTACTTCTTGGCTTATCGTCATCTCGCCCATTTATTTAAATATGAAATCAATCGTCACTTGGCATTTACTAACCATGGCGGTGGCACTCTGGCGGGCGCCTTGTATTCATTAGCTAAATTAGTGTTATTTGCCATGGCTTTCATGTTATTGGTAAGCGTCAATAACAGCTAAATCGAGGCAAGTGATGGAATATCGGGTCAGCACAGCGCAAACGGAAATGGATTTTGAGCTTATCCATGGTTTTATTGCCAACAGTTATTGGGCGCAGGGTATGCCGCCTGAACTCTTGCGAAAGGCGCTTAGCAACAGTTTATGTTTTGGGGTATTTGATAGGGATAATCAACAGCTTGCCTTTGCGCGCATGATTACTGATAAAGCCACCTTTGCCTACCTTGCTGATGTGTTTGTCCTAGAATCTCACCGAGGCTTAGGTCTAAGTAAGATGATGATGGCAGCAATTATGGAACATCCTGATCTGCAAGGATTAAGACGCATAATGCTCGCTACCCGCGATGCCCACGGACTCTACGCCCAGTTTGGTTTCAAAGCGGTTGATACACCAGAAACCTTAATGCAAATTCGGCTTGAGAGTCCCTACCTAGATTTATCCAGTAAATAGGCATGGTACTCAATCGATGATTTCCTAAGGGGATGTGAGGAAGTGGAATGTCCATTTGATAAGTATGGGTGAATCAAGGTGAAAGGATTAAGAGCTTTTATAAGGGTTGCTTATTTATCATTCTTGTATGTCATTTACCTGACTTTAGGGGGCATGCTGTTTGCGCTTCTTCGTACTGTGATGAGTGAGTTTGGAAATTTCATTGAGTTCATTCATATTTTTCTCACTATGAGTATCGTAATAGTGATTCCTTTTTGCTTATTCGGTTTGGTTTTAGACTTCTTTAGAATCAGAGCGTATTGTGTTTTGGTTCGGAGGTTAAAGATGAAATATAGTTATTTCTTATCTCTGGATACTAAAGAGCAAGAAGCATTAGCGCGTTCTTTGTGAAGAGTGCCATTTCTCGAAGGCAACAAAAAGCCAGCATCAGCTGGCTTTTAAGTCATAGGAATAATCGTTAACGATTAGGCCGCTTTAGTTTCTTTTGTCTCGGTACTGTCATCGCTATGGCGAATGAGGTAATCAAACGCACCCAGTGAAGCATTGGCACCGCTACCCATGGCGATGATGATTTGCTTGTAAGGTGAGTTAGTCACGTCACCTGCGGCAAATACACCTGGTACTGAGGTTTGGCCGCGCTCATCGACGATGATTTCGCCACGTGGGGTTAATTCCACAGTGCCTTTTAACCATTCGGTATTGGGCACTAAACCGATTTGTACGAAGATACCAGCCAGCGCGATATGGTGGTTTTCACCGGTCGCACGGTCGGTGTAGTTCAGGCCGTTTACACGGGTACCGTCACCAGTCACTTCAGTGGTCATCGCTTGAGTAATGATATGGATATTACCCATAGAGGCCGCTTTACGTTGCAGCACGTCATCGGCGCGCAGTTTGCTATCAAACTCGAGTACTGTGACATGCTCAACGATGTTCGCTAAATCGATAGCCGCTTCGATACCTGAGTTACCGCCACCGATCACTGCAACACGTTTGCCTTTAAATAATGGACCGTCACAGTGTGGGCAGTAAGCTACACCCTTACCACGGTATTCTTTCTCACCGGGGACATTCATTTCGCGCCAGCGGGCACCCGTTGCCAGTAGTATGGTACGGCTGCGCAGTGTAGCACCGCTTGCCAGTTCGAGTTCGAATAAACCATCGCTCGCCAGTTTAACGGCTTTCTGGTTATCCATGATGTCGACTTCGTAGTCACGAACGTGGGCTTCAAGGTTAGCCACCAGTTTTGGACCTTCAGTCGCTTTTACCGAAATAAAGTTTTCGATACCTATAGTTTCGGCGACTTGGCCACCGAATTTATCGGCAACCACACCAGTGCGAAGACCTTTACGGGCAGCGTAAATCGCAGCTGCAGCGCCAGCAGGGCCACCACCGACGACTAAGACTTCGTATGGGGCTTTTAGGCTGAGTTCTTCAGCTTTACGGCTGGCAGCGCCAGTATCGAGTTTATTTAAGATCTCACCAATGCTGATTCGACCCGCGGCAAATACTTCACCGTTTAAGTACACAGACGGTACGGCCATGATGTTGCGGCTGGCCACTTCATCCTGGAACAGGGCGCCGTCGATCATCACGTTGGTGATGTTCGGGTTGATCGCGGCCATCATATTCAGCGCCTGAATCACATCAGGGCAGTTTTGGCAGGTGAGTGACACATAGGTTTCAAACTCATATTTACCAGGCAGATTACGGATCTGCTCAATGACGTCGTCGCTGAGTTTGATTGGGTGTCCACCCGTGTGCAACAAGGCTAACACGAGTGAAGTAAATTCGTGACCCATAGGCAGACCAGCAAAGCTAATCTGAGTATTGAGATCGGTGTTAACCACTGTCATCGCTGGCGTACGAGAGCCTTGAGCTTCTTTGAGGCTCACTAAAGAGGAAAGGCTAACGATGTCATTGGCTAAGCTTTTTAATTCTTGAGACTTCTTGCTTTCATCTGCTGACACGACAAGTTCAACTGGTCTCTTGAGGTTTTGCAGATAGGTTTGCAGTTGATTTTTTAAATTCGCATCTAACATGATGACTCCAAAATCCTTGAAAATGAAATAATTGAAAACGCGAGGGGGCCAACCTAGAACCTTGCAGGGGGCGGTTCTCTCTTCCTATTTGGCACCGCAGTAGCGTTGGCTGCATTTACTCACCCCAATCACTTAGCTACTAAGCTCACGGGGATTCGTGCAATTGCCGTCTTACTGCGCTGCCAACTAGCTTGAGATACTAGGTTGGCGGGGTTGACTCTTGTTAGGCTAGATTAGATTTTGCCTACTAGGTCTAAAGATGGTGCTAAGGTTTCGTCACCTGGTTGCCATTTAGCAGGGCAAACTTCGCCATCGTGAGTTGCAACGTACTGAGCTGCTTGGATCTTACGAACCAGTTCAGACGCGCTACGGCCGATACCTAGGTCATGGATTTCAGCAACTTTCACTTGGCCTTCTGGGTTGATAACGAAAGTACCACGCAGTGCTAAACCTTCTTCTTCGATCATCACACCGAAGTTACGGCTGATCACGCCAGTAGGGTCAGCCAGCATTGGGAAGTTGATCTTCTTGATGGTGTCAGAAGTATCGTGCCATGCTTTGTGAGTGAAGTGAGTGTCAGTAGAAACTGAGTAAACTTCAACGCCCATAGATTGTAACTTAGCGTAGTGATCCGCCATGTCGCCTAATTCAGTTGGGCAAACAAAGGTGAAGTCTGCTGGATAGAAGAATACAACTGACCATTTACCTAACAGATCTTGTTCTGTTACTGGAACGAACTCACCATTGTGGTAAGCAGTGCTTTTGAATGGTTTGATAGTGCTGTTGATAATTGACTGAGTCATTTTATGCTTCCATTTAGTTGATTATGGTGAATTAAGTACGAGTCACTTAACTTGTGTCCCGTTGATGTGAAGCATATTACCCAGCCCAGAATGATAAATATAACGCATAAAAACTATCATCCTAATCGATTTTGTCGAATTAAGCGGGTTTGAGAGGCAGGATTAATCGATTTTGTAGTACTGGCGCGCGTTAGCGGCTAATTGATTGTTTACTTTAATGAAGTGGTAAAAGATCATGGCAATAAAAAAGGGATATCGACGATATCCCTTAATCTAGCTTCTCAAACCAGCCATAGGCTCGGCTTGAGTGGGTTTGGATGTAGTTAACTCACAATATAGCGTTAGTTTTGTGCCTTAGGCTGAGTTAACCAAGTGCTGAGCAGGCGCACGCCATAACCCGTGGCGCCGGCTGGCACGACGGCGGTATCGGTGGCGGTTAAGGCGTTGCCAGCGATATCGAGGTGAGCCCAAGGTTGTTCACCCGCAAAGCGTTTGAGGAACATGGCGGCAGACGATGCCCCCGCGCTGCCTTCTTTACCGGTATTCTTTAAATCGGCGATGGTGGATTTCAGCTCATCGTCGTAGGCTTGATCTAATGGCAAGCGCCAGACTTTTTCACCCACCTGTTTACCCGCAAAGGTGAGCTGCTGCACCAGCGGCTCAGAATCGGTAAACAATCCCGCATAAACGCTACCCAGCGCGCCCACTTTCGAGCCTGTGAGGGTCGCCACATCGACGATAATTGAAGGGCGGTAATTCTCACGGGCATACCAGAGACCGTCGGCTAACACTAAACGGCCTTCGGCGTCGGTGTTGAGCACTTCAACCGTGAGGCCTTGGGCGGTTTTAATCACATCGCCTGGGATCATTGCATGTCCCGATACCATGTTTTCCGCCATCGGCATAATCGCAACTAGGTTTACTGGTGCCTTTTGAATGGCCATGGCCTTGACAGTGCCGAGCACGGTCGCCGCGCCCGCCATATCGGACTTCATCCGCGCGATAGAGGTGCCTGTGGCCTTGATATTGTAGCCGCCAGAGTCGAAGGTAATGCCTTTACCCACCAGAGCAATAGGTGCTTCTTTGCTACCGGGCCAGTGGGCGACGACCAACTTAGGTGGGCGCTCGCTGCCTTTACCCACCGCGGCTAAGGCGCCGAGGTTTAAGCGTTCAATATCTTTGGCTTCGAGCACTGTGACTTTTACACCGAGGGACTTAAGCTTACGCGCCTCGTTAGCAAAGCTTTCGGGATACATGATCCCCGCTGGCGCATTGGTGAGATCCCGCGCTAAAAACACACCCGCTTCGATAGCTTGCAGATTCTTATGGTGTTTTTGGTTTTGGCTTAAGTCATCAACCCCGATTTGATAATTCTTCTCGGCGCGATTGCTGGCTTTAAATTGAGTGTAGCGGTAACTGCGTAGCTCAATGCCGTGGGCCAGTTCTGAGCCGAACAGCGGCGCGTTACTTAAGCCTTGGGTCAGCACACGCACTGTGGCTTGGGGTACGGTTTCAAGCTTGGCGGCAATATTGCCACCTAAAGTGTTGATTTCACCCGGTGTTAAGGTCTTAGCATCGCCAATTCCAACCAATAACACCCGCTTAGCATCGATTTCGCTTGGGACAAGGATTTCTAAGATTTCACCGCGTTTACCCGCAAAACTGTTGTCGGCGACCGCAAGGTTGAGTTGGTCTTGAGTCGATTGGGGTAAAAAATCGAGACTATAGGTTGTCGAATCAGCGCTTTGGAACAGCACTAATGTGTCGGAATTGAGTGAGTTACGAGTGTCAAAACTAAAGGTTTCGGCGTTAGCATTGAGAGAGTTAAGGCACGCCAGCGCCATAACGCTTAACAAAAATTTATTCTTATTTTTCATGGTGACAGCTCATATCAATAGGGAGTGAGAAGCATAGCAAAGCTGAGTCTTAGGGTTAACTAATTTAAGCCATTTGACTGAGATTAATCTTAAATCCAAGGGCCAAAGCGAGTCAGTGAACGTTCAAGGGCAAAATCCAGTTGTTGTGACAGGGATTGCGCCTGACTTTTCAGCGCCGACGCGCCCAAAGATTGTGGTGTTTGGCTGGCAAAAATCACCCAGTTGCCCCCGCTGGTGAGGCAGGCATGCACGTGGGCAAAATGGTGCTGCAAATCGGCGAGTAACTCGCGATTTTGGCTGTGTTCCTTCCAGCAATTCAGCACTAAATAACCATTAGGTTTAATCAGTTGTGTGCACTGCTGAAGAAAAGTGGGCGAGAGTTGCCCAGTGTCTACCCCTTTAGCGCTGTAGATATCGGCAAAAATCACATCGACCTTTTTATGCTCGGCAGATGCCATAAAGGCGACGGCATCTTCGTTGATGAGATTAAGCTTTTTGCCAATCGGTAATTGAAAGTAACGCTTGGCAAGTTCAATCACGGCCGGGCGAAGCTCAACTGCGGTAAGTTTAATTGCGGCATCGAAGCGGCGCAGGGCATGAATGAGGGCGCCGCCACCAAGACCGAGAACGATGGCGCTTTTCGGTTGGCAAAATAACAACACCAGTAGCATGCCTTGTACATAGGTATGTTGTGGGATGTGCGGGGCGGTTTTAAGAATTTTGCTCTGCTCATCATTGTCGCCAAAGGACAGCACGCGGGTATCACCATAGTCGAGCACGCGGATCGGCCCTAGGGCATCTTGGGTTTCGTGTAGCAAAGTGGCGTCGGCCATAGTACTTATTACTCTATTTGCGTTGGGCTGATTTGGGACTCTATAACTGCTGGTGCAAAAAAGTTAGAATTCAGCTGGTTTCGTTTTTTAAGTGGCTATTATGACAAATCAAATCCTGCTTGCCTGTATTTATCTTGCGGTGTTTCTCTTTTTGCAGCGTGCCTTAACTCAATGGGTGAAAAAACTCTCACTAATGAAGCAGGTGAGTGCCGCCCGTACCAGTCTTGTCACTCGGTTTATTTCCTATGTGATGTTTTTTATCACTCTGTCTTTGATGGCGGTGTCCCTCGGCTTGGGTTATCAGGACGTGTCGCTATTTGTCTCCTCCGCATTTGCGGTGATGGGCGTTGCCTTAGTCGCTCAGTGGTCGATACTGAGTAATTTAACTGCCGGTGTGCTGATTTTCTTTGTGTTCCCGTATCGGATTGGTGAACGTATTCGGGTGGTGGATAAGGATGAAGATATCAGTGGCGTGATTATTGAGATCGCGCTGTTTCATGTGCTTATCCTTAGGGACAATGGCGATACCATCACTTATCCCAACAATTTGATGCTACAAAAAGCCGTGTTGAAGCTGGCCGATCAGGCGCCGCTTGCCGAGCGCCAAGCATTGCTGGATGGCAAAAAGAAACTCGACCTCGAGTAACTATTCTCCTTTATGTGCGCCGCAGCAGTACATTTATTAGCAAACTGTTGTCGGCGCGTCATGAACTGATGAGATTTATTATCTTCCCGTGAGCTTTACTTGCTTGAAGTGTTTTTCATAACAAAATCAGCGTACTTGCTTACATTCACTCCCTTTTGTTTACCTAGGTTTGTGCCCCGTCGCACGGTTTAGCTCTGTCTAATCCTTAGAATTCGTGTTTTTGTTTTTACCAAGGGAACGAATCGAATGAAATCTAAACTCTTAGCCGTGACGATTGGCGCACTGTTAACCACACAATTAACCGGTTGTATGGGACAAATGGGTCTGAGCCAAATGGTGACTAAGGGCAACTTAAGCGCGGTGGATAACCGTTATGGCCGTGCTGGCTTATTTATTCTGTTAAGCCCAGTGTATGGTCTGGCGGCGACAGGCGATTTGTTTATTGTTAACACTATTGAGTTTTGGACGGGCAAGAACCCGATCACCGATAAATCCCCTGCGGTCGTTGATATGCCTGTGGATGCGATTTTTAAGGTGAATCCCCATATGAGCGATGAGCTGAAATCGGCGCCCGTTAAACTGACTCAGGCGCAAATTGCCTATCCCGATGAGCACACAGTCACTATGACCTTAGCCTACGAAGATGGCAGCTCTCAGTTATTGTCGGGCCGTAAATCGGGGGATGATGTGGACTTCTTCCTCGACGAGACTTTTATTGCCCGCGTGAGCAACCAAGAGCTGGTGGCCTATAGCCAAAGTCGTTTACAAGGGTAAGCACTGAGGTGTGAAGATTTAGAGGCTTAGGCTCAGAGTTAAGCATTTGGCTAAGCCAACCCATTAATTACGATTGATTAATGAGTTGGCTTTTTTCTTTCGTTTTATCTCATCTCAATACACGGTGAAAAAACGCCACGGATTGTTGATACATTTGCAGCGCCAGCGCGGGATCGTAGCGCTCACCCTCATCACGCATAAAGGCATGCTGAGCATTAACCTCTAACCAACTGAAATTGCGGTTTTTAGCCATCAATTGTTGGTGGATCAATACCCGACCTTCGGGTGATACATGGGGATCTTGCTTGCCAAACACTAACACTAATTCCCCTTGAATATCGCCGCTGCGACTCAGCGAGTCATTGCCATAGGCACAGGGCAGGGTATTGGAGTGAATGTCGGTCGGATAGAGGCAAAACGCCCCCAAAATCTCGGGATTAAGTGCGGCGCGGTAGGCTAAGTGGCCACCAATACACACGCCCATACTGCCGACTTTACCGGTGCAATAACTTTGCTGACGGGCAAAATCGATAAGGGCTTGGGTGTCGCTATCGTGCTGCTCTAAGGGTTTGGCAAATTTATCGGCATTGCCTTTATCTTTACCCACATCGTCGTAGGCCAGCACTGTGCCGATCGGATTTAGCTCGTGGAAGACTTCTGGCACTAACACCACAAAACCATGGCCTGCGAGAATAGTCGCGGTGCGGGCGATGGGCGCGGTTTGCTGAAAAATCTCAGAATAGAAGAGGATACAGGGGAATTGCCCTGGGGCATCTGGGCGATAGACATAAGTGCGCATCGGCCCTGTGGGCGTGTTGATATCCTGAGTTTGCTGAGTCACTAACATATTTAGTTTCCTCTGTGAGGCTTCAATGTTGAAGCCTCACTTTAGCAGTCAGGTATGGTTCTGTCAGTTAAAACAGTTCGTTACCAGAGCGCTCGCCCGCGAGTAGGGCTTTGACGTTGCTCAGGGTTGTGTGGGCAATCGCGCCTAATGCTTCTTCGGTGAGGAAGGCTTGGTGACCGGTAAAAATCACGTTATGGCAGGCGGATAGGCGACGGAACACATCGTCCTGAATGATCTGGTTCGACTTGTCCTCGAAAAACAGTTCTTTTTCATTTTCATACACATCAAGCCCTAATGAGCCTATCTGGCCGAGCTTTAAGGCTTCCATCGCATCGAAGGCATTGAGCAGGCCGCCGCGGCTGGTGTTGATCACCATGACGCCGGGTTTCATCTTGGCAAAGCTTTCTTTATTCAGCAAATGGTGGTTATCGGCGGTTAATGGGCAGTGCAGGCTGATAATATCGCTGTTAGCGTAAATGGTGTCCAGATCCTGATATTCCACATTGAGCGCTTCTACCGCAGGATTTGGGTAGGGGTCAAAGGCTATGACTTTACAGCCAAAACCGAGCAAGACCTTAATCGTGGCGACCCCGATTTTACCTGTGCCTATTACGCCAACGGTTTTGCCAAACATGTTAAAACCGACTAAGCCTTCGAGGGAGAAGTTCGCATCACGGGTGCGTTGGTAGGCCTTATGGATTTTGCGGTTTAGGGTCAGCATCAAGGCGACTGTGTGCTCGGCCACGGATTCGGGCGAATAGGCGGGCACGTTGACCACTTGCATGCCTAGGCGTTTGGCGGCGACTAAGTCGACATTGTTAAAACCCGCGCAGCGCATGGCAATGATTTTAGTGCCACCTTTGGCAAGCTCGACTAACACTTCTTCACAGAGGGAATCGTTAACAAAGGCGCACACCACCTCAAAACCTTCGGCAAGCTTAACGGTTTGCATGCAGAGGCGATAATCGAAATACTCAATTTGCGCACCAAATGCGGCATTTGTACGGTTAAAATGCTGCATGTCGTAGTGTTTTGCGCTAAAAAATCCAATTCTCATTTCAATCACCTAAAGGTTACATTGTTACTGGCACTGAGTGTATGTGACTCGGCGACATTTGTCCTCTGGTGATGAATTTACCCCGTAAAAAGAGTGAGCTTTGTCATCAATTGCGCAAAAAATCATAAAAAAAGCGAGCCCCTGACGGCTCGCTTGTACTGATAAGCTTGAAGATTCAAGCTGGGCTCCCATGGGTCGTGCTATGTGAGCCTTAGGTTAGTCCCTTAACCTAGAAACGTTTGATATTAGTGATCTTTCGAGTATTTCGCGGCAGATGCACCCGCGATGCGGCCGTAGGTCACGATATCAGAGATAGCATTACCACCTAAACGGTTAGCACCGTGAACACCACCAGTCACTTCGCCAGCAGCGTATAAACCTTCGATAGGTTTACCGGTTTTATCACTCTTCACTTCGGCTTTAGTATCAATAACGATACCACCCATAGTGTGGTGAACCGCTGGCGCGATTTCTAAGGCATAGAAAGGCGCAGTGGCGATTTCACGTGGCAGGTTTGGACGTTCGAATTGAGTGTCTTTGCCTGATTTCACAAAACCGTTGTAAGAAGTAACGGTTTTCGCCAGTTCAGCGGCAGGCACATCGAGTTGTTTGGCTAAATCTTCGATGGTTTTACCTTCTTTAACGATGTTCAAGTGAACATAGCCTTCGATGGCTTTTAAGCTCTTACGGATAGAGTCATCGAATACGAGGTAAGCGCTTTCGCCTTTTTGTTGCAGAATCGCAGCAGATGCTTTATCACGGGTAGTGATTTCGTTCATAAAGCGGTTACCGTCACGGTTAACCACGATGGCACCGTTACCACGTACCGCTTCGGTGATCATCACACCACCGGCTGGTGAGTAAGTTGGGTGAGCTTGGATGTATTCTAAGTCACGAGTTGCTGCGCCCGCTTGCAGCGCAACGTCTAAGCCGTCACCAGTTGCACCTGGGTGGTTAGTCGCTTTAAAGCCTTTTAACTTAGGATCGTACTTAGCGACGCGATCATTGTTTTTCGCAAAACCACCAGCAGCAATCACGACCGCATCGGCTTTGATCACATAGTAGCCAGTGTATTCACCTTTCACTAAAACACCGGTCACTTTACCGCTTGCATCTTCAAGGATGCGTACAACACGGCTGTTTAAACGAATGTCTGTACCACGTTTAACGGCGTTGTCCCACAGCACTTGTGCAACGTGTGCGCCCACACCCGCACCACCAGTTGGACGGTGACTACGGTTAACGCTTGCGCCACCCATACGGCCCACGTCAGTCATGTCGGCACCCATAGAGGTTAACCAATCGATAGAGTCTGAAGAGTTGTTGGCTAGAACTTTCACTAATTCAGGATCGTTGATGTTACGGCCACCTTTCATGGTGTCGTCGATCATGATTTGTTTCTTATCTTCGATACCTAACTTAGCCTGTGGCTTAGTTTCTGCAGCGTTCATACCGCCGGCAGCCAGTTTAGTGTTACCACCTGGAATAGGTTCTTTTTCTAACAAAATTACTTTTGCGCCAGCATCACGGGCTGAAACGGCGGCAGCAAGACCTGCACCACCCGAACCGATAACCACGACGTCAGTGGTTTCTTTCACGCCAGCGGCAATGGCTTTATCTTGAGCCGCTTTGTCTGCATCAACAGGTACAAACTTACGTTCCCACTTGCCGCCAAATGGCATGTCGAAGCCGAAGCTGTGGCAAGCATCACAGTAAGTGACTGATTTTTCGTGGCCTTTGTGGCAGCTAGTACAAGCGATTTCACCGATTAAGTGAGATTTGTGCGGAGAAACTTTATCTTTTGGCGCTGCTGCAGCCAGTTCTTTTAAATCACCGTGGCAGCTAACGCATTGGGCATTTTCATGGGTCAGGTTGTCGTTGGTCACGCCACCTTTGTCTGATACGTGGCAGCTATCGCAGCCGCCCATTTCACCGTGAAAATCGGCTAGTACTTCTGGCGCGGCATAGGCTGTGCCTGCCATTGCACCAGAGATCAGCATGGCTAGTGCTGTTTTTTGAATCTTTCTTGTGAACATAATCGTTCCTCCGCCGTACATTTCATCTACTTAATAAGGGTTATTCATCATGGCGTGATATTTATATTTTACGTAGCTCACGCGCTTTTAGAGTATTCTCCATGAACAAAGTTACCACTATCTAAAGAGGTATATGCGTGCTTAGGTCACATAACGATTGTTACAGTGAAAATTACATAATTGAAATGTGCAATATGGCTGAAAATATTAACGAAATTGAAGTTAATCACTCAGTGAATACGGTATAACTTGCGTGAGTTAACATATTTTGATGGGCTAAATTATCATTGCTGAATTATTGTGGGAAAATAATGCGTTGTACGGGTGATTTATTTTAACGTGCTAATTTATATGTTTATTTTCGGTTTGATTATTTAGTGTAAATATTCGAATATTTATCCTGTGAGTATTCAGTAAATAATCAAATCTCACCAGTGTTTTTTGAGAAAATATAAAATATTTTTTCCAAAATGTTACTTGAGTGGTGCTAAGGGGTTAAATCTATGGCAAGGCAGCAGATGTCTGAAAAACGTTTTTGGGTACAGCGGCTGAGTAAAACAACCCTAAGAGCTTTACATATATTGGGGATTGCTGGAGCGGGCGGCGGAATATTACTATCCGTTGAGAAATCCCTATGGCTCAATTATTGGTATCTGGCGATGATTACTGGCAGCATATTGATGTTGTGGGAAATTATTCGAGATTGGCGTTGGTTAATTCAGCTCAAGGGGGTGTTAACCCTCGGGAAATTAGGGCTGCTTTGCCTGTTTGTGCCGCTTGCCAACTACAAGCCAGAACTGTTTATCTTAGTGTTATTTTTATCTGTGATAGTATCCCATGGCCCATCGGGGCTGAGGCACTATTCGATAGTGCATCGCAAACAGATAGACACTAAAAAAGAGATAAAGGGATGACACACGCCACACTCAGCACGGCCTCGAGCTTAATTACCCAGTTTTCATGGCCTGAGCTTACAGGGCTTAAGGTATTGGATTTAGCCTGCGGTTCGGGCCGAAATGGTCTGTGGTTTCTCTCCCAAGGTTGTGAAGTGACCTTTATCGACCAGGATTTGAGTGCCTTAGCCGAGCTGACACACGACAAAGCACATCAATGGCAATGGAATTTAGAAAACGGCAGCGCGCCTCCGTTACCCCAAGAGTCATTTGATATTGTATTAGTCTTTAATTACTTACATCGACCACTGTTTCCGCAAATCGCTGCGAGCCTAAAATCCGGTGGACTGATTGTGTATGAGACCTTTACTTGGCAACAGGCGCAAATTGGTCGACCTCGTAACCCTGATTTTTTACTCACAGAGAACGAACTGCAATCCGTATTTGCTAACTGGCAACCTTTGCATTACTTTGAAGGTCGGTTAAGCGATGCTGCGGGTACTGAAAGTGCCAAGGCGCAGCTAATCGCACGAAAACCCTAGACGTCACCCCATCGCGGGGCGACTGACCGTATCAGTATTGAAGAAGTGTAAGAGGCCAAGGATGTTCCCGTATCCAGAGCAGTATCGTGTTGCCACGCCACCTTTAACCACGGCGCTGATGGTGGCTTGGGCGCTGTTGAGTCACAGCCTATTAGCCGATGCCAGCCCTTTTGCCTTGTATCCGTTATTTATGTTGTTTCCCGTGGTGATTGGCCTGCATCTGTATTTAATTTGGCTGGCAAAGGGAATGAGTCGGCTGGATCAATGTTTCTATGCCTTAGTGCATATTCCACTCGCGTTTGTGGTGTGGACATTCACCATTATGCATGTCAATGGTAATGCCTTTTCTTAGGGCTGAGTCGGGTAGAGCCTCAGGTTAGCCCGCTTAAATGGCAAAACTTCATTCAAATGCCTTAAACAAAAAAGCGCCCCGAACTTCGGGGCGCTTTTTTATCAATCTCTTGCAGGTGCTATTGCAGGTGGATTAGGCCGTCGTGTTGATATTGTGGCCGGTATTTCCCACGGGTTGAGGTGCGGCTGCGTTAATTAAATCAACGGCAATTTGACCTTCCGCCTTTTGCTGCTCTTTGGCTAACTGCGCCACTTTAACGCCAACGGCACCATTTTCTAAGTTAGGCGTGATAGCTTGGGTGTTCAGTGAAATAGACATAACTAACCTCAATTGAAAGCTGAGTCTTTGTATCGGCAAGCTCAGGTTTTACTTTAGTCCTTTATCCCGAGTTTGCCAATCCAAAACCCAGCTAATGCTTATGCCGTTTTATTGGCTTTTGCCGTGAGCAATTTGCGACTGAGTACTATGATGGCGGTTAAACCTAATGAGCCTAGAATTAATCCCAGTGCCAGCCCAACACTCTGCAGCGCCGTGGGATCTAACACTAGCGCGACACCCATACCAAACATCATCACACCGGACATCAGCTTGAGTGCTTGACCTTCTTTTTCGGTCAGCTTGCGTTTACCTAAGGTCGCACTAAACACAATCACAATAATCGCGAGAGGGATTACATAAACAATATTGTATAAAACCAAATACATATAGCGCTCAATGTCCGGCAGGTTATGCATGGATAGCACGCTGGTATAAATCATCGGGAAGCCCGCAGTACAGAGTAGCTCGTAGGCATTGGCTAAAATGGCCAGCACGGTTGAGCCGACAATCAGCGCGCCTAAGCTGCTGGAGTTCGACAACTTGCCCATACGTTTGATAAGGCTAGTGCGGTTTTCAGCCGACATTGACAGGGTGACGTCACCCTTAGTGAAGAAGTAATCCTTCACGTTTATCGTGCCAGCGATCAAGGCTAAGATCCCAGCGGCTAAAATGATCATCCCGCCATCGCTGCCAGCGCCTAACAGTTGGAAGATGTTTAGCCAAGCCGTCATAAACAGGAAGTAAATAAAGCCGGAGAAGAACACGAAGATGCCGCCGACTAACAGCATACGACTGCGGCTCTTAGCGTTAACCATAATCGACAATAAAAACAGCAGCACGAAGAAGGCGCAGGGGTTAAAGGCATCGACACCCGCCAGCACTAAGGTGAGCAAGGGAAGTGACATGGTCTCAGGCGTCACTACACCCACAAGTGGTAATTCAACGGGTTGCACTTCGGCTTGATCGTTACTTGTAAGGCTGGTGGCATCACAGGTGCCTTCGCCAGAGTCGGTTCCACAGGTGCCAAACAGGGGCTCACTATTGGTCGGCGCTGCAGCCGTTGTTCCTGTGGTTGGCATATCTGCTTCACTCAGCTGGCCGCCAAGGGATAAGTAACAATTCTTCAAGCGATTCACTAAAAACTCACCAGTCACCGCCTCGCTGGAATAACCGACAATGGCTTTCTCGCAGCTGGCCATATAAGGCACAGAGCGAGCCTCTGTCGTGGTTTTGGAGGCGATATTTTGCCAAATATCCTGCACGCCAGGGGCTGAAACCATATGGGATTCGAGTTCTATCCAAGGATATTTCTGCGGCAGTGAGTCGATAAAGGGATGGGCCTCGGCGCAGTGCGGGCAGGTTTTCGACCAAAAGAAGTAGAGCTTGATCTTCAGCTCACCTTGGGCGTTCACATAATGCCAAGTTTGGTCCGGGTTATGAGTTTCTTCGGCCCAGCTCGGTGCGCTTAGCATGGCCAGGGCAAGGGTGCATAGCAAAGCGAATTTGGTTAAGTATTTAGTCATAGCGCCTCCACAATCGTGGGGTTATAGGTATTTAAACGGTTCTCTGACTACTACTCTACTGAATTCAATCCCCTTGATTAAATTGAGCATTAAGAAATGTTAGTTAACTCGCGATTAGCTGTTTTTTGGGAAGTTAGGCAGGTTTATGTGAAGGGCGATTCGCGGCAGATAACTAAAAAGCACCCTGAGGTGCTTTTTAGGCGATAGTGACTGTTGTCTTATGGGCTTAGTTTAACGCCGCGCCATTAACACTCAGTTTTACATCGATATTATTGCGAGTGGCGTTGGAGTATGGACACACTTGATGGGCATGACGTACTAAGGCTTCGGCCTCGGCTTGGGGAAGGTCAAGATTCACCTCTAGGGCGACGGTTAAGGCAAAGCCTCCCGCATCATTGGCGCCAATGCCAACTACTGCGCTGACCGGTGCTTCAGTAATAGCTACTTTGCCGATTTTGGCTACGTGTAAAACCGCATTAGAGAAACAGGCCGCATAACCCGCTGCAAACAGTTGCTCAGGGTTGGTTGCTAATCCACTTCCGCCCATCGCCTTTGGATAGGCGAGTGCAACATCGAGTAAACCATCATCGGTACTGACTTGGCCTTGGCGACCCGCTCTGGCGGTAGCTCGAGTTTCATATAATGTTTTCATATTTCGTTCCTCATAGTGATAAATAATAATTTAAATTGCGCGCAATTCAATTGTGGTAAACTATAATTCGATTTTTACCCTGAATGCAAGTATATTGTGCGCAATATATTTAAGTTTTTTGATAAGACTATGCCTAATTCAGAGTTAACATCCTTAGATAAAACGTCGGATACGGCGGAAAATACCCAAGCAGACAATGCCTTATGTTTAGAGAATCAGGTGTGTTTCTCTCTTTACAGCGCAGCCAATGCCATGGTGCGCGCCTATCGTCCTATGCTCGATAAGTTGGATTTAACCTATCCCCAATACTTGGTCATGCTAGTGTTGTGGCAGGAGCAGGGGATCAGCGTGAAGACCTTAGGGGATAAATTGTTCCTCGATTCGGGTACGTTGACGCCTCTGTTAAAACGTTTAGAGTCGAAGGGATTGGTGAGCCGTGGACGCAGCGAGCAAGATGAAAGGGTTCGAGTGCTCTGTTTGACGCCTGCCGGGCAGGCGCTAAAGCTTGAAGCGAGTGAGATCCCGCATCTGATGCGCTGTAAAATTGGTGCTGAGATAGAAGATCTTAAGGCGCTAAAATCCATGTGTGACAAAGCCTTAAAGCAATTGCACGCCAGTATCGAATAGTGTGAAAGCCAATCTGTGATAGCAAGGGAGTGGAACATGGATAAACGCACCATCAAGGCGTCGGGATGGATAAAGCCGATATGAGTTCATACGATATTGCAATTATCGGTGGTGGGATCAGTGGTGTCGGTATCGCCCAATACGCAGCGGCGGCGGGGTATTCGACCCTGCTTATCGAAAAAGGCGAGATAGGCGGCCAAACCTCGGCCAATTCCAGCAAGTTGATCCACGGTGGGTTGCGATATCTTGAAAGCGGGCAAGTGAACCTTGTGCGCAAATCCTTGCAGGAGCGGCGCCATCTGCTCGACTTCGCGCCCAGCTTAGTCAAAGCCGTACCTTTTTATATTCCCGTCTATCAAGACAGTCAGCGTAACCCTTGGACAATTCGGGCGGGCTTGAGCCTATACGCGCTACTCAGCGAATTTGATCCACTTGGCCGCTTTGTATCTATTCCCGCCGTGCATTGGCATCGTTTTAACGGGCTTAAACTCCAAGGTTTGAAGGCAGTGTTCCAGTATTGGGACGCGCAAACCGACGATAAATTGCTGACCCAAGCGGTTGCCCGTAGTGCCGAGGCATTGGGCGCCCATGTGTATGCCGAGGCGGAGTTTTTACAGCTTAATCACCTGGGTGAGCAGATTGACCTAAGCTTTCGACATCGCGGCGAAGTGCAGCAGATTGAGGCTAAGCTGGTGATTAATGCCGCTGGTCCTTGGGTGAATGAGGTGATAGCAAAGGTGTCACCGCCACTGGCAGGAGTCGAACTTGATTGGGTGCAGGGCGCGCATTTACTGCTGGATTTACCGGCCCCCGACGGCATCTTATATTTAGAATCTTGCTTCGATAAGCGGGTGATTTTTGTGATGCCTTGGTATGGTCAAATGCTAATTGGCACCACGGAAACCGAGTTAACATCCTTAGACTCGCCGCCCCAAGTAACTGAGTCTGAAATAAATTATCTATTAGGGATTTATCGGCACTACTTTCCTCTGTCGCCATCCATTGATGAACTCAAAACCAAGATAGTGCAGACCTTTTGCGGTGTGAGGGTATTACCTAAGCAAGCGAGCTCTGCCTTTGAGCGCCCAAGGGATACCCTAATGCAAACCTCAGTTTCTCATCCGAGATTACTGAGTCTCTACGGCGGAAAGCTCACAACTTTTAGGAGCACCTCGGCCGAAGTGCTTGAGTGGGTTGAACAAAAACTCGGAAAACGCACTCCCATCGCCGATATAGATAGCCTGAGATTAAGTTAATCTGAGCCGGACTATCGGCCAATGCTGCACTTCAAGGTGATTTTTCGGCGTAAAAACGCTAAAGTGTGGCGCTTTTTGACTGGGGCCTTAATGTGTTTGTTATGCTTCAGTTGTCATCCAAATTTCACTCGCCATCTCAATAGATAAGATAGACGGGCACTGCTGTGGGTACGATGCTGTGAGTACATTAGTACAATGTGGGTATTTTGAACGAGGCCAATGCCAATCCTGTCGCCATATTAAGCTCCCTATGGCGCAGCAACTGGCGGCCAAAACCCAAGAATTGCAGCAATTGTTAGCGCCTTTTGTCGATAAGACCGAACCGCAATTTTTACCACCGGTTGTGGGTGACAGCAGCGGTTTTCGTAACAAGGCGAAAATGGTCGCCTTGGGCGCAGCCCATACGCCTGTGTTGGGGATTGTTAGTCCCAGCGGCGAAGCGGTGAGCCTGTGTGACTGCCTGTTGTATCCTACTGATATGCAAGCTTTACTCCATCGTTTAGAGCGCTTTGTGCAGCAGGCGGGCATTCCGCCTTACCGTGTCGATAAGGCCAAGGGCGAGCTTAAATTTATCCTACTGACGCGCAGCCAAGTGCGCGGCGAGTATATGTTGCGGTTTGTGCTGCGCTCGCGGGATGCCATCGCCCGTATCGAGCGAGAATTGCCTACGCTGATGGCGGAATATCCGCAGATCAAAGTCATCTCAGTCAATTTGCAACCTATTCATATGGCTATCTTGGAAGGTGAAGAGGAGATTTTCCTCACCGAAAACACTCGCCTCGAAGAGCGCTTTAACGATGTGCCTTTGTTTATTCGTCCCAAGAGCTTTTTTCAAACCAATCCGCAGGTGGCGGCAAAGCTGTATCAAACCGCCCGTGAGTGGGTGGCCGACTTCGCGCCAGCTTCCCTTTGGGACTTATTCTGTGGGGTAGGTGGCTTTGGTTTGCATTGTGCTAGCAAGGAAATCCCACTGACAGGGATTGAAATTGAAGCCGAAGCTATTGCCTGTGCTAAAATGTCGGCGCAGTTGATGGGATTGGATAAAGTAGAGTTTATGGCGCTCGATTCCACCGACTTTGCCAAGGGCGAGGCGGCGCAAACGAAGCCTGAGCTGATTATTGTCAATCCACCGCGCCGCGGGATTGGTGAGTCCCTGTGCGATTCCTTAAGTGAGTTTGCGCCTAAGGCGATTTTGTATTCCAGCTGCAATCCTAAAACCTTAGCCAAAGATCTCGGCCATATCCGTGGCTATCGGTTAACTAAGGTGCAGTTATTCGATCTTTTTCCTCACTCTGATCATTTCGAAGTGTTAGCCTTATTAGTCAAAGACTAAACCTCAGCACTCAATTACTCGGCGTCAGTTTCGGCTTTAGGCGTTAAGGCATCGTCCCAGCTAATGCTGATTTCGGCGCCGCCTAAGGCCTGTGAGCGGCTTAACTCCAGCGTGCCATAATGCCAAGTGGCAATTTTCTTAACGATATATAGCCCTAAACCATAGCCACTGGTATCACTCTGCTGGCTATCCCGCTCGAAGGCCGCCACCAGTTTTTTGCCTTTGCCTTCAAACCCCGGACCATCATCCTCAACACTGATCCGATTTATGCCACCTTGCTGATGGAAGTGGACATGGATGTCATGTTGGGCGAAACGCATGGCATTTTGGACTAGGTTTTGAATCGCAATCGTCATCGCAATCGGGTCGAAGTGGGCCTGCTGCGCCTCATAGTGAAACACAATATTAAACTTAGGTTGGTAGATAGCATATTTGTGGGCCAATTTTTCCATAAATAATTCAATGGATTGTGATTCTTGGCTGAGGGTTTCTTCCTTATGCTCTAGGCGAGCAAAAGACAGATAATTCGCTGCAAGTTGTTCAATATCATCGATATCTTCATTTAAGCGGTTAGCGTAATTAGCATCGATTTGTGGCCGAATAATTTCCAGTGCAAAGCGCATTCGCGCAAGAGGCGTGCGTACCTCGTGGGAGATGGTGCGGGACAGCTCCTTATGCATCTGGATAAAGTCGACGATTTGGTGGCTAACACTGTTAAAAGCCTTAGCAAGCGGGAAAATTGCCGAGTGTTTATGGATATCCTGAGGTCGTTTACGCGGGGCTTGGCCAAATTCGATAGCTGCCTGCTGCAAATGGTTAAGATCCCGAAATACCGGCCAGATCCACCAGAGGGCAACCAAGCAGAGTGATGAATATAATCCCAATAAAATCAAACTTGTATTGCGCTCCTTCGGCACAGGTGTTTGCACTGGGCCTAGCACTAAGATATGGCTGCTATCCTTATCGAGGCGATAATAATAGAGCTCATTACTGCTATGGCGCAGGGCGATTGTCGCCCCCTGTTGCAGTGAGGATTGCAAATTTTCTGGCAGCGAGAGAGAGGCAACGGGAATGCGTTTTATCTTAGGTAGTTGCTCATCATAATTTTGCAGTAGGTCGTCGACATCGATTTGGTAGTTGTATTCGTCGTGGGCGAAATGCTCGGCGAGCTGACCAAAGCTCCAGATCACGATTCCGCAGGACAGCAGTAAAAAGATAAACAAGCGGTAGAACTGAAATTTCATTTGGATTAGGTCCGACCTTGGGTTGGCAAGTAATTGAATAAATAACCTTTCCCATGAATAGTCGTTATGGCCAGTCCCGGTACATTCAGCTCATCTAAACGTTTACGTAGGCGGCTGATTTTTAAGTCGATAGCCCTGTCTAAACCATCATATTCGCGGCCCACGAGTTGTTCGAATAAAAACTCCCGCGACAGCACTTTGCCGGCGTGCAGGGCGAAGATCCACAGCAGTGAAAACTCCTTAGTGGTAAAAGATAAGGCTTCATCCCCCAGATTTACTTGCTGTAGGTTGGGGTCTAAAAATAGGTCGTGTAACTTAAGTTTACTGCGGCTACTGCTGGATTGCTGTTTGCGCAGATTGGCCTTAATCCGCGCCAGCAGTAAAGGCGGCACTACGGGTTTGAGCAAATAATCGCAGGCGCCAAGATTTAATCCTCGAATTTGGTCGGCATGATTATCGAGCGCCGTCAGGAAGATAATCGGGCAGGGATAACTCGCGGCTAACTGCGGGTAAATACTAAAACCATCTTGCCCTGGCAGCATGACATCGCAAATGATCAGGTCAAACTCATCGGTATCCCGGCGGATCAGCGCGTCTTCGGCATTATCTAAATGGATAAGCTTGTAACCTTCTTGGGTTAAATAAGTGCAGACCAGTTCGGCAAGGGGTTGGTCGTCTTCAATTAACAGGATTTGCGATAAGGGTTCAGGCATTGGCGCGCTTGTCATAATAAGTTCCAGTTCAGTCCACGACGTCTTCTGGGGTTGGCGGGTTCAAACTTAGCGACTTTGACTAATGCAGTGGTTACTAAGCTATTGTTTTTGGGATCCCTGAGTTCGAACAAGGTATCTTTCGCTAAGGTCAGTTGTATTTGGTATTTAAAATCGAGCCTATCTTGAAAGCAGGCGATAGCAACGGTTTCTGTCGTGAGCCATACACAGAGTGATTGCGGAATATCCGATTGATATTCAATCAGTAAGTCTAAGTGACAGTCGGGCTTTTCTAGTGTCACTGCACAGGTATTTGGCGTGATCCTCAGTTCGTCGGCAAGGCAAGATAGGCTGACGAAACAGGCGATAATTAAGCTGCAATAGGTGCAGTAGGTGAGCCACAGCGAATTGGAATGGTATGCCTTAGAAGTCATAGCTAATTCCAACAAATCCAGAAACATAGCCAGCTTTATCTATCAATACGCTGTCAGTGATTTCTTGTCCTAACCAAGTATATTCGAGTATAGCCACAAAATTAACGCTGTCGAAAATGGGCACATTGACCACGCTGCGGGCATGGTAATTGATGGCGGCTGAGGGTTGATATTTGGTTCGCAGCGGGCCTTCTTCCTCTTTAGTGAGCTGATAGTAGTAGCCGACGAGGTTTTCACTCTTGCGAATTGCCCCAATCTCAAAGCCGAGCGCCCCCCATGAAAACGCCTGACTGCGTTTGAGCCTAAGCTGGATCTCGTTACCTTGGTGAACGCCGGTAATATCGTGGAAGTAACCTAGGCTGATATCGAGATAGGGCGTCACCCAAGTGGCATTGAGTCCACCTAGGTAGGAAAGATTGCGTTCAATTTCCTCGAATTTGACGACTTTAGGATTGATGGGCTGCTTCACTGGGGTATAACCTAAAATATCACTCAGTAATAGTTTATTCAGTCCATCGAATTCGTAGAAAAATCCGTCCTCATTAAAACGCGTCTGTAGGTCGACAATAAAGCTCTCTGACTCGTACAGGCTATAACCTAAGGTGAAGTTTTCGACATAAAAGTTCTCACCGTAGTAATACCAAGTGGGCAGTATCCAAGTGTTGATATTTTCAACTTTTGCCCTTGGGTTTTCGAGTGCGCCATAACCTGCTGCAAGGGAAATCTGCCAGTCTCCGGCGGAAACTGTTTCAATTTCTTTAGCTTGCAGTGTGGTGCACCAACTCAGTAGTAGTACGAGCGGCAAACATTGTTTTCTGACGTTAACTGTCACTTCTTAGATAATCCCCAATGTTGTTTAAATGCATTGCTAAACCGCATTAAGACGAGCCTCAGCCTATCATTTTGTTCACAGAATTTAAGCATAATTATTCATAGTGCTACAAAATGCTACATCTTTGTCGGTAAGCTTTTGTGTAATCAATGTGTTCTTGGCGTGTTAATAAGTTGTACAAAATGCTACGTAAAAGTGTTGCTGTTTTCTCCAGCTTGAGTGCTTAGATGGTTGGCCGCTAGGCAGCTTGTCCGTGATAAACGGCTTGCGATAACAATAATGGAGAAAGCAAAGTGAAGCTTAAAATACTAACTTGTACTATTGCTGCCGCCCTTTATGGTGCTGGTGCTATGCAGGCTGCTGCTAGCATAGGCGATGTACATCAACTTAAAGGTTTGCAGTTAACACCAGAACAAATTGCAAAGTTAAATGCTCCCCAAGCCGAGATCGATGATTCGGCACAAGGGGTTGGACTCAACCTTCAAATTACCCCTCAAGCTAACAAATTCGAATATGAGGAAGGTTTGACCGGTGAGCAGATCTACATCGTTCGCTTAAACCAAAAACCACTGGCACAAGTGAGTACGGAACTGTTTGCTAGCAGCAACGCCAGCAAAACCGTTGCGAAATCGTCAAGCCAAAAATTATTCGTTGCCGGACAACCTGCAAGTAGTGCAGTAAAGAACTACCGTAGCCGCTTACTCGATAGCCAAAGACAAGTGATCGCTGACATTCAATCGACCGTCGGTGCGCGCCAAGTTCGCCAACAATTTACTAATGCGGTGAACGGTTTCTCGATGGCGATGACACAGGAAGAGGCGCAGCGCGTGTCTCAATTAGCCAATGTGTCATCGGTGCGTCGCTCGAAAAACTATGAGCTATTCTCGGATGCGGGCCCTGAGCTTATCCAAGCCGATAAGATTTGGTCGGGTGAAGCGACAGAGGCCGTGCCTTACAAAGGTGAGGGGATTATTGTTGGTATCGTCGATACCGGGATTAACTCAGATCACCGCTCATTTGCCGCTGTCGGTGACGATGGTTATAAGCACAGCAACCCTTGGGGCGCCGGTAACTACGTAGGTGACTGTACCAAGAGCGGTTTTGAGACCATGTGTAACGACAAGTTAATTGGCGTTCGCTCATACCCAGTTATTACCGATAACTTTACCAGCGGTGCCTATGGGGCAACTCGCCCTGCCGTAGGTGAAGACTATCAAGGCCACGGTTCACACGTTGCCTCAACCGCAGCGGGTAACGTGCTGCTGGATGTGGATTATGTTAGCCCAGAAGGTGGCAAAGCCGTTTCCGATGGCGCTGTGATTAAACCGAATCTGTTCCCGCGCATGAGTGGTGTCGCGCCCCATGCGAACATCGTCGCTTACCAAGTGTGTCATCCGGATAACCAGCTGAATGCAGGTTGTCCAGGTGAGGCGCTGATTGCCGGTATTGAAGATGCGATTAACGATGGCGTTGATGTCATCAACTTCTCCATCGGTGGCCAAGATTCAAACCCTTGGGTAGATGATGTGGAATTAGCCTTCTTATCTGCTCGCGAAGCCGGTATTTCTGTCGCAGTGGCGGCGGGTAACTCAGGCCAACCAGCGGGTTATAAAGAATATTTTGGTCTGATTGACCACGCATCACCTTGGTTAATGAACGTAGCGGCCAGCACCCACGCTCGTGAAGTTGAAATCACGACTAAGCTGATTGACCCTATGGGCGGCAGCGAAACACCAAAATGGAGCGAAATTGTCGGCGGCACGATCAACGCGGCACCAGTCACGGGTATGGTGGTTAACGCTAAAACCTTTGGTGATGAATACTGTGCTAAACCTTTCCCTGCCGGTACCTTTGACCTGAAAGATGGCGACGGTAATCCAACCGACGTGATTGTGGTTTGTAAGCGTAACAGCTTATCAGACACTGCCGGTATTGCGCGTTCCGTGAAGGCGGACAACATCAAAGCGGGCGGCGCCGATGGCATGATCATGTATAACTATGCGAACGGCGATGCGCTGGTGCCTACGGCTTCTTACTCTATCCCAAGTATCCATATTACTAAGGAAGAATGGGACGGTCGTTATGATAACGGCATGGCAGGTTATGGCTTAAGTGATTGGCTGGCAAAAGGTAACTACCACATGCTGACCATTTCTGGCACGACCATCGAACGCACTATCGACCCAGAGCGTGCAGATTGGTTAGCGGCATTCTCCTCTCGTGGCCCAAGCCCATCGACGCCAGAAGCGTTGATCCCTGCGGTTGCGGCGCCTGGTGTGAACATCTATGCGGCCTTTGCCGATGAGCATCCATTTAGTGGTTCACCTGCATCGGGTGACTTTGCCTTCTTAAGCGGGACTTCAATGGCATCGCCACACGTGGCGGGTTCGATGGCCTTGTTACGCCAAGCTCAGCCAAGTTGGAGTGCAACTGAAATCCAATCGGCATTGGCGATGACTGCTGAAAACAAAGTGCAATACTATCGCTTGGATGACAAGAATGGTGATGTGGCTTTAGCCTCAACTTACCGTGCGGGTACTGGCCGCATCAACGTGGCCAATGCGGTGAATGCGGGCTTTGTGATGGATGAAACCGTAGAGCGCTTTAAAGCGGCGGATCCACACAATGGTGGCGCTGTTCATAAGCTGAACATCCCACAATTAGTGAACTTCGAATGTAAGCCTAAGTGTCAATGGATCCGTACCATTAAGGCGACTAAAGACGGTACTTGGAGTGTCACTAACGGTGATGTGATCAACTGGAGCGTGGATTCACGTTCACAGTTAGTCCAAAACGGTGTGTCTATTAAGGTGTCACCAAGCGAGTTTACCTTAGCGGCGGGCGAGACCATGGATATCGTGGTTGAAGCATCAATCATGGATACTCAAGATTGGTTCAGTAACGCCGAAGTTGAACTGCATTCAAACCTGATCTTCACCGAAGCGAGCGGCAAAGCCTCAGAGGCGCACTGGCCTGTGGTCTTTAAATACGACAAAAACGGCATGCCAGGACGCTTAAGCGCAGTGGCTCACCGTAATGATGCCAATACTGTGATCAAAGGTATCGATTTACCTGAAGGTGACAACATCCATGGTCGTATTTTCAGCCCAGTGAAAGCGGATGTGAAAACCGTGGTGCTGCCAAAGGATGACGATGGTAACTTCCCTTGGGCAAGCAATACCGATTTAACGATCCCGATGGATCAGCGTATTGACGAAGCCACCCATGTGGAAATGATTGATGTACCAGCTAATGCGCGCCGTTTAATCGTTGAGTCCTTCGGTACGACTCAGTCAGATCTCAGCGCGACATTAGATAAAGGTAACCTAATCGTTTACGTCGGTAAGGACTATAACGGTAACGGTAAGGCCGATCCTTTCGAAGAACTGCTCTGTGTGTCTAACCACATCCAATACAACAACTTCTGTAACATTAACCAACCAGAAGAAGGTCAATATTGGGCGTTGTTCTACAACCCAAGAAAAGGCTCAGCGGCGAACAACTATCACAATGCGCTGGAAGAAACCTTCCAATATGCAACGACAGTTGTAATGGACCAAGTTGCCAGCGATATGAGTGTTGAAGTACCTGCGAGCAATGGTCGCGATCCTGTTGATATTAAAGTCAATTGGGATATGCCAGAGATGAAAGAAGGTGACGTGTATTACTCGTTACTGGACTTCGGAACCTCAGAGGTGAACGCGGGGAACATTGGTAAAGTCGCCTTTAAACTCGAGCGCGGCATCGATGATGTGCACTTAGACGCCACCCAAACGGCGGCGGTAGCGGGTGACCAGATTCCATTTACCTTCGAGGTACAACCTAACGATACCGGTGTTGACCGTGCATTTAGCATAGTTGCGAACATTCCGGCTGGATTAAGCCTGCGCCCTGAAGATGTACTGACTTCTTCGAGTGCCATCGTTAAGGATGTGAAACTGGAAAATGGCAAGCTGACTATCAGTGGTATTCAACCCGATACCCGCGATCTTGAGCCACGTTACAACGTCACCACTAACATTGATGACGCTATGTGCCGCACGCCAAACTTTGGTAACAAGAAGCCGGGCGGTTATGTGAACTTAGAAGAGTTTGCTATCTACCCAATCTTCAGTGGTTTTGCGCCTGTTGAGTATGGTTCTAATGGTAAAGCGTTGAGCGGTAAGGATAATAACATCCTATATCGCAACGGTATTACCTTACCGATTAGCACTGTGTTTGGTGGTACTTATGATCGTTTCCACCTGTATAACAACCAAGACCAAATCAACATCTATAAACAAAACTCACTGGATATTCGTGGCCACGGTATTGTGTCCCTATTCCAAGGGCAGCCATTCTTCTATCCGTACCATGACATCTTCCCGTACAACAGCTTCCCATACGCTGCTATCGGTATGTTGTGGCGTGGATTTGGCCTAGGTGCCGGTGCGACTCAAGATATTCTGAGTGCGCCATTGGTTAATACATTAGCTGAACGTGCGGGTATCTCTATCGCGAGTACTCAAACGGGGTGGGGTATCTTGGAATACGATAATGCTCGTTCTTACAAGCCATTAGGATACGATGCAAACCGTGTTTACCAATGGGAAGAGAAGGACGATAGATTCGACTTCGAGCTTATCTTCAACGTGAACACCCGCTTCGGTGACGGTGAGTACGAGATGATGATGGCCTACGACAATATCAACTTCGGTTCACAAGATGGTCGTGGCTCTATCGGTCTGCAAGGCTTCCAAGGCGGTCTATATGCCTATGGCCCACTGCAGAAATATCTCGGTGAGCAATACGCCTTCGATAACCTGAAGGACAAAATCAGCAATGGTCTTGTGATTTGTTACGACTACGTTGGCCCAGAGTCATCACAATTTGAAGTGACGGCTTGGACGACAGTTAAAAACACTGCTGCCGGCCAAGTGCTGACGGTTGATGCGGTTAGCCAAGTCGATGGTATGGCTGATATCAATATGAGCCACAGCGTGACTGTGCCCTCTAACATCAGTATTGGTGCGATTGCCGACCAAACGATTGCGGAAAACACGAGCTTAGAAGGTCTGAAGGTTGTGTTTGCCGACGAGCAAAACAGCGTGAATAAGATCACCGTAACGGGTGAGCACATCAGCGCTGTGGTAAATGGCAACACTTCAGGTTCAAGCATCACTATTACACCAGAAGCTAACTTCCACGGCGACGTAGAAGTCACAGTGACTGTGAGTGATGTGGAAAACCCAGCCGATGCAGCGAGCACCAGCTTTATGCTGACCGTCGAATCCGATGGTGTTGAACCGACAGCGCCTGTAACACCGACTACACCAGAAACACCGTCTGAAGAAAGCAGTGGTGGTGCTTTAGGTGGTTTATCTATGCTACTGGCTCTCGGGGCATTGAACAGAAGAAGAAAAACTCACTAATCATGGGTTTGACTTCCTAGTCAATTGATATTTATCCTGAATTTAGGATGCCGGCAAATGGATTTTGCCGGCTTTTTTGTTTTGTGATTCTATTCGAAACGACAGTGTGATGGTTCAATCCATACCTACTCTGGTTTATTGTATTTCGGTTTATTCTCTCTGCCAGCCTGATATATCTCATTACTTAATTGCTTTTGATACAAAAATAACAATTAAAACAATGTCTAAGATTTTGGCTTAGTGTGATTCTCTGATTCTTCGTTTGTAATCGATATGTTTTGTTTTTATTTGATGTTTTTCAAAGAAAAATACTGAGTCGCTATTGTTTGTTTGCCAAAAGTTTCCTATTTAGCTTTGTTTTTGTGTACAAAATGTTACGTCAAAGTGCTGAGTGTTTTAATTCGTTGGTGTTTAGATTAGGGCGCCACCAGGCAGTTAGGTCGTGTGATAAATGACCAACTACAACAATAATGGAGAAGCAAAGTGAAGCTGAAGTTAATAACTTACACTGTTGCTGCCGCCCTTTATGGTGCTGGTGCTATGCAGGCTGCTGCAAGCATTGGCGATGTACATAAGAACCAAGTACAAAAAATTAAAGGTTTGCAGTTAACACCTCAACAGATCAATGAATTAAACGCTGAGCAAATCAAAGCCTCTGAAAATGCTCAAGGCGTGGGTCTCAACATTCAAATCAATCCTCAAAGTCAGAAGTTTCAATACGAGGAAGGCTTGACTGGCGAGCAAGTTTATATTGTCCGCTTGAATCAAAAGCCATTGGCGCAGGTGAGTGCAGAGCTGTTAGGCACGGCTAACGCTTCCGCGAGAAGGGTACAATCTTCTAAATTGTTTGTGGCTGGTCAACCTGCAAACCGTGCAATACAAAACTACCGCACTCAACTGCTAAACAGCCAAAAGCAAGTTTTGGCTGATATTCGGTCTAATGTAGGTGCGCGTCATGTTCGCCAACAGTTTACTAACGCGGTAAACGGTTTCTCTATCGCCATGACGCAGGAAGAAGCGCTGCGTGTTGCAGAGCTGCCTAATGTTGCTTCAGTTCGTTTATCAAAGATCTACTCATTACAGTCAGATGCGGGTCCTCAGCTGATCCAAGCTGATAAAATTTGGACTGGTGAATCGACTCCTGATGGTCTGCCTTATCAAGGTGAAGGCGTTATCATGGGTATCATAGATACCGGTGTAAACACGGATCACCGTTCATTCGCCGTACAAGGCGATGATGGTTATAAACACATCAACCCTTGGGGAACAGGTACCTTCGTCGGTGACTGTACTAAGGCTGGTTTTGAAACCCTATGTAACGATAAGTTAATCGGTGTGCGTTCTTACCCAATCATTACCGATAACTTCATCAACGGTAATTATGGTGTTACTCGTCCGGCTGTAGGTGAGGATTACCAAGGTCACGGCTCACACACTGCTTCAACTGCGGCGGGTAACGTACTGTTAAACGTTGATTACCTTGCTGGTGTGAGTGACACCGAAGCTTCCGATGGTCGAGTGATTAAAGCTGGCTTATTCCCACGTATCAGCGGTGTTGCACCCCACGCCAACATCATTTCCTACCAAGTGTGTTATCCCGACAATCATATTGGTGCTGGTTGTCCTGGTGAAGCCTTAGTCGCCGGTATTGAAGACGCGATTAAAGATGGTGTTGATGTGATCAACTTCTCTATCGGTGGTCAGGAGTCAAATCCTTGGGCAAGCGATGTTGAATTAGCATTCCTTGCTGCCCGCGAAGCCGGTATCTCCGTTGCGGTAGCAGCGGGTAACTCAGGCCAATACAATGGTGCAGCAGAATATTTTGGTAAAATTGACCATTCTTCTCCATGGTTATTAAGTGCTGCGGCCACGACCCACGATCGCGTTGTTGATATTACCACTAAACTGGTGAATCCAATTGGTGGTTCAACAGTTCCAACTTGGACTGAAATCACCGGTGGTGTGATTAACAACGAATCTGTGACTGGTCATGTAGTGATGGCTTCAAGTTATGGTGATGAATACTGCGCCAATGAATTCGCTGCCGATACCTTCGTTTGGAAGGATGCCGATGGCAATCCTACCGATGAGAACGTGATTGTTGCCTGTCGTCGTAACAGTACTTCTAGCACCACAGGCATTGCCCGTAGCGTGAAAGCTGATAACGTCAAGGCTGGCGGCGCCGATGGTATGATCCTGTATAACTATGCGGCGGGTGAAGCAATTGTCCCTGCGGTATCTTATTCAGTGCCGTCTATTCATATCACCCAAGAGAATTGGGGTACTTCTAACAGCGGTGGTCTATTCACTTGGTTAAGAAAAGGTACTGGCCATGAGTTAACCATTACAGCGACTGACATCGAACGCCGTATCGATTCATCTAAAGCTGATTGGTTAGCACCATTCTCATCACGTGGTCCAAGTACTTCTACTCCAGAAGCGCTAATTCCTGCGGTTGCGGCCCCTGGCGTGGATATCTTCGCAGCTTATGCCGACGAACATCCGTTTGATACGACTTCTCCGTCAAGCGATTTTGCGATGATCAGCGGTACTTCAATGGCATCGCCACACGTTGCGGGTTCTTTGGCATTGATTCGTCAAGCACATCCAACATGGACTGCGACTGAAGTTCAGTCTGCTCTGGCGATGACGACAGAGAACAAAGTTCAATATCGTCGTTTGAACGCTGCTACAGGTGATGTTGAACTCGCGTCAACCTACCGTGCGGGTACTGGCCGTATTAACGTGAAAAACGCAGTTAACGCAGGTTTTGTGATGGATGAAACCATCGATAACTTCAAAGCGGCCGACCCAAATAACGGTGGTGTGGTACACAAGCTGAACATCCCACAGTTAGTTAACTTTGAATGTAAGCCTAAGTGCCAATGGATCCGTACTATTCGTGCGACTAAAGACGGTTCTTGGAGTGTGACTAACGGTGATGTGGTCAACTGGAACGTGGATTCTCAGAATCAGGCTGTTCAAAACGGTGTGACCATTAAAGCTTCTCCAAGCGAGTTTACCCTCAAAGCGGGTGAATCTATGGATATCGTGATTGAAGCGTCAATCATGGATACCCAAGATCCATTCAGTAACGCCGAAGTTGAGTTGCATTCGAACTTGATTTTCAGTGAAACCAGCAATAATGCCCCTGAAGCCCATTGGCCAATCGTGTTTAAGTACGACAACAACGATATGCCATCAAACCTACAAACTACGGCACACCGTAATAACGCCAGTGCTGTGATTAAAGGTATTAATTTACCTGAAGGTGATAGCATTCATGGTCGTATTTTTGAACCTGTGAAAGCAGAAGTGAAAACGGCAACTTTGCCAAAGGATGATGAAAGTATCTTCCCTTGGAGTAGTAATGCGGATGCAAGCACTGATATTACTAAACGTGTCGACGAAGCGACCAAGGTTGAGATGATTGACGTGCCGGCTGGCAGCCGTCGTCTGATTGTTGAAACATTAGGGAAAGTGTCGTCCCCATTTGATGGCGAATGGGATAAAGGCAATATTCTTATCTATGTTGGTAAGGACTACAACGGTAACGGCCAAGCCGACCCGCTAGAAGAAATCCTATGTGTGTCTAACGACGGTGTGTATAACAACTTCTGTAATATTAACGAACCGGATGAAGGCACTTATTGGGCTATTTTCTATAACCCAAGAAAAGGTTCTTCTTCAGATAATTATAATGCTGGCGTGATGGAAACATTCCAATATGCCACGACCGTTGTTAGCGACCAAGTTGCCAGCAACATGGGCATTGAAGTCCCTGTAAGCAATGGTACTGATGCTGTTGCTATCAACGTAAACTGGGATATGCCAGAAATGAGCGAGGGTGATATTTACTACTCGTTAGTCGATTTTGGAACCTCTGCAGTGAACGCGGGTAACATCGGTAAAGTATCCTTTAAGCTTATTCGTGGTGTGGATGACGTTAATCTAGACGTCACTCAAACTAAGGCATTAGTAGGTCAACAATTACCATTTACCTTCCAAGTACAGCCTAACGAATCGGGTGCAGACCGTGCATTTACTATCGAAGCGAATATCCCTGAAGGCTTAACTTTGAAAGCTGAAGATGTGTATAGCTCATCAAGCGCTATTGTTAAGGATATTAAAGTTGAAGGTAAAAAGCTGACGATTAGCGGTGTGCAACCGAATACTCTAGGTGATTATGCCCACTACAACATCACCACAAGCGATGATGACCCACTGTGTCGTACACCAAACTTTGGTAACAGTAACCCTGGTGGTTATGTTGATTTAGAAGAGTTCGGTATCTACCCAAGCTACAGCGGTTTCCAGCCAACGATCATTAATGAAGCAACCGGTAGAGCACCTACGGGGAGCAACAATATGATCAACTACCAAACTGGCGTGCAGATACCAATCAGCACACTGTTTGGCGGTGACTATACCGGTTACCACCTGTATAACAACGCGGAAGAGATGAACATTTGGAATAACAACTCTCTGCAGCTTTTGGGTACAGGTATTATCAACTTATACAATGAGAAGATCTTCTTCCCATACCATGACATCTTCCCGTACAACAATGCTCCATGGGCAAGTATTGGAGTGTTGTGGCGTGCATATGACTACAAATTTACCGTTCAAGATATGCTGAGTGTGCCGTTAGTGGTGACCAGCGATGAAATTGCCGGTATCTCTGTGGGCAGTACATCAAGTGGTTGGGGGATTATCGAGTACGATAATGCGCGTTCTTACAAGCAATTAGATAGAAATGCTCAAGGTGTTTATCAGTGGGAAGAACGTGATGACCGTTTCGATTTCGAATTGCTATTCAACGTAAACACCCGCTTTGGCGATGGTGAATACGAGCTGATCATGGCCTACGATAATATCGACTTTGGTAGTCAAGATGACCGTGGTTCTATCGGTCTACAGGGCTTCAAAGGTGCATTATCAAGATTAGGCCCTGCAGGTGGCTATAAAGGTGAGCAATACGCTTGGAACGGCCTGAAGGATAAGATCCGCAACGGTTTAGTTGTTTGTTATGACTACGTTGGCCCAGAGTCATCTCAATTTGAAGTGACAGCTTGGACTAAAGTCGCGACAAATGCATCAGGTAAAGCCTTAACTGTGGATGCGGTAAGTCAGGTGGATGGTATGGCGAACATCAGCATGTCACGCACAGTCACAGTACCAAGTAACATCACTGTGGCTCGCATTGCTAACCAAACGATTGCTGAAAACACTCGCTTAGAAGGCTTGAAAGTCATTTATGCCGACGAGCAAAACAGCGTGAATAAGATCACCGTAACGGGTGAGCACATCAGCGCTGTAGTGAATGGCAATACTTCAGGTTCAAGCATCACTATTACACCAGAAGCTAACTTCCACGGCGACGTAGAAGTCACAGTGACTGTGAGTGATGTGGAAAACCCCGCTGATGCAGCGAGCACTAGCTTTATGCTGACCGTTGAGTCCGATGGTGTTGAGCCGACTACGCCACCTGTAACACCTGACCCTGACATCAATAAAGATAGCGGTGGTGCATTAGGTGGTTTATCTATGCTACTGGCTCTCGGGGCATTGATCAGAAGAAGAAAAACTCACTAATCATGGGTTTAACTTCCTAGTCAATTGATATTTATCCTGAATTTAGGATGCCGGCAAATGGATTTTGCCGGCTTTTTTGTTTCTATGGCTTAACGCTCTTTCGCTGTAACAGTATTTCCTTTTCATCAAATTGTCTTTTTAATGGCATAATCTCGCTTACTTTATGTATCGAAAGGCAAAGCATATGCTGCAGATATTCTTACGTTTTTTAACCCTTGGGCTGATGAGTTTTGGTGGGCCTGCGGCGCATATCGGCTATTTTCGACAAACCTTTGTCAACGAACTCGGTTGGCTCGATGATAAACGTTATGCCAGCTTAGTGGCTTTAAGCCAATTTATGCCGGGACCCGGTTCGAGTCAGGTCGGTTTTGCCATTGGTTACCATAGGGGGGGACTGCTCGGCGCCATAGCCGCCTTTGCCGGATTTACTTTGCCTTCTTTTGTATTAATGTATCTGCTGGCCGTAACCACCGCCGCTTGGTTAGGTAACAATTATATGCAGGGCATAGTCCATGGCTTAAAACTGTTGGCTGTGGTCGTGGTTGCGGATGCTGTGCTGGCGATGTTCAGCCAGTTTTGTCAGCGCAAAACCGCGCGCTTATTGATGCTTGGCAGCGCCGCGAGCATACTGATTTTCCCGTTCTTGTGGATCCAAATTGCGTTGTTAATCCTTGCCGCGCTTTTAGGCTTATCATTCTTGAGTGCAACCGAGAGCGAGCCTCAAAAAACTGAACCCATTCGCTTGAATTACTTGAGCTTAGGCATATTTATCGCCTTGTTTGTGGGGAGTTTTTTTGCCTTAAGTCTTGGCGCTGAAGCTGGGATCTTCGGTGAGTTTTATCGCGCTGGCAGCTTGGTTTTCGGTGGCGGTCATGTGGTGCTGCCATTGCTTGAGACGGCGGTCGGCGATTCTCTGAGTAGCGATCGCTTCCTCACTGGCTACGCCTTTGCCCAAGCCGTACCTGGGCCTATGTTCACCTTTGCGACCTTCCTTGGCGCCGAAATGATGCTAGATAATCCCTTTGTCGGCGCGATTATCGCAACTCTAGCTATCTTCTTGCCGGGATTTTTATTGATGCTGGTGGGCTTAAAGAGTTGGCATGCAATTGCCGCCAGACCCAAGATTGCCGGTATGCTTGCCGGTGTCAACGCCTGTGTGGTGGGATTACTCGCGGCGGCGCTATACCAACCCGTGTTTACCCAAGGGGTGTTATCTGGTGTAGATATGGCCATAGTCTTGCTCGGTTTTGGTGCGTTAAAGCTCTTCAAACCGCAGATGCTGCTATTGGTTTTAGGCTTTAGCCTGTGTGGTATCGGATTGATATTACTTGGTTAAGCGAATGACTTCCTAAAGCTGGTGCCTGAAATTAATACGATATTTGTTAAGTTAAACGCAAAGATGTTGCACTGTTTTGGCTATACTTCATAAATATAAAAAGATATAAGCTCGATCACCCTGGAGTAAGCAAGCATGTCGAATTTAAGCCTGCGTAATAAACTACTGCTGTTGTCTTTGTTCCCCCTAATCTTGACCTTATTAGTGCTGATGACCGTTTCCTACTACGTCGAGCAGGAATCTCTCGCGGAAGAAGTGGTGACCTTTAGAACGAAATTGGTGGGCGAACGTAAACAACAAATCAAAGAAGCGACCGAAATTGCTGCAGGGATTGTGCAATATCAACTGTCATTGAAAGACCAAGGCAATGTGAACCAAGCCCTGCGTGATATTCGTTTTGGCAGCGCGGGTTATTTCTTTATTTATGATTCCCAAGGCAAAAACATTTTCCACGCCTTGATGCCTAATCTTGAAGGGCAAAACAAAATCGATATGACCGACCCTCGCGGTACTAAGATCATCGTTGGTTTGCTGGATGCGGCCAAACGTGGCGACGGTAACTTTTCCTATTACTATCAAAAGCCCAATACTAACGAGCAAATCGAGAAGATTAGCTATGTGATGATGGTTCCAGGTACTGACTGGATGCTAGGTACAGGGGCTTATATCGACGATATCGAAGCCGTAGTCGAGGATTACCGCCAAACCGTGACCGAACAAATGGCCGATAAGTCCTTCATGATCCTATTAATCGCCTTAGTGCTGACGGGGATCACGGCCTTTATCATCATGGTCGCCGCCCATCGTATGGTGGTGCCGATTAAGAATATGGCGGACAGTCTGAATGATATCGCTAAGGGTGAAGGTGACTTAACCAAACGCTTAAGCGTGAAGGGCGAGGATGAAATTGCTCAGTTAGGTCAAGCCTTTAACTTGTTCGTCGATAAGCTGCAAACCATTATCGGCGATGTGGCAAACGCCACGGCTAAGGTGAAATCCGCCGCCAATGCGATTCACGACCAAACCAAAGTGATGTCGAGCCAGCTGCTGAGCCACAATAACGAGACAGACCAAGTGGTGACGGCTATTACCGAGATGTCGTCCACCGCGAGTGAAGTGGCACAAAATACCACCCAAGTGGCCGAGGCGACTCAAGCCGCTACAGGGGATGTGGCCAATGCCCAGCGCTGCGTCGATGCCTCGCTCGAAGAGATTGCCGGACTCATGTCGCAAATCAACAATGCTGCGGGCAGTATTAAATCCTTAAGCGAGCAATCGCAAAAGATTAACAGTGTGTTGTCTGTGATTGGCGGCATCGCTGAGCAAACTAACCTGCTGGCCCTTAACGCGGCGATTGAAGCGGCCCGCGCTGGTGAACAGGGTCGTGGTTTTGCCGTGGTGGCCGATGAAGTGCGTAATCTTGCCAGCCGTACTCAGGCAAGTACCTTAGAAATCAACGAAATGCTCTCTGAGCTACATAAGTTAGTCTCTGTCGCAGTTAAAACCATGGACGAGAGCCAGCAGAGCTGCGTGCGTTCGGTGGATTCTTCCCGCGCTATTTCCGAGAGCTTAGGCTCTGTGACATCGGCGGTGACCGCGATTAATGATATGAGTACTCAAATTGCGACGGCGGCGACCGAGCAAAGCTCTGTGACCGAAGAAATTAACCGTAACGTTTATGCCATCCAAGAGATCGTTAACGAGCTACTGCATTCCAGTGAAGATGCGGCCAAGGTGAGTCAAACCGTGTCTCAGGAAGGGATTAACCTCGGTAAGTTGGTGGGGCAGTTTAAGATTTAACTCATCTAATTAAACAAGTTAATTAAGTTAGCTAATAAAAACGGGAGACAATGTCTCCCGTTTTTTATATCCAGCGATGGATCTATCCCTTGCACGGCGCTCTATGTGTAAGCCTTAAGCTGTTTCACTCACCTTTGCTATCACCTTTTCAGCTCTGACCGCACAGACCTTGTATTCGGGAATATAAGCCACAGGATCTAAGGCATTGATAGTGAGCTTATTCGCCGCCGCTTCCACAAAATGGAACGGCAGGAACAGCACGCCCGCCCGGGCGCGTTTAGTCACAAAGGCATCGATTTCAATCTCTCCGCGACGGGTGGTGAGGCGAAGTTTATCGCCATTGTTTATCCCCAGTTGCTCCGCATCATAAACCGAAATCATTACCTTAGGCGCGCCGAGTAAATCCAACCCTGGTGTTTTACGGGTGAGTGTGCCCGTGTGGAATTGCTCCAATAGCCGCCCCGTTGAGAGCGTTAGCGGATACTCGTTGCAGGGCATCTCGGCGGGAAGGCGATAACTGACAGGCGTAAATAAGCCTAAGCCTCGAGTGAATTGGCTCTGATGCATAATCGGCGTTCCGGGATGGGTTTCATCTGGACAAGGCCATTGAATCCCTTGAGAAATCTTACCTTCGGCATTGGCACTTAATCTGTCCCAACGAATGCCGCGATACTGCGGAGTAAGTTCGTTGATTTCGCGCCAGATGGCCTCTTCGTTGGCATAGTCCCAGCATGCGCCCATGGCGTTAGCGACGGCTTGCACTATCTGCCAATCGGGTAAGGCCTCACCCGGTGAGGCGAGTGCCTGCTCGAGCCGCTGCACCCGACGTTCGGTATTGGTAAAGTGACCGCGTTTTTCCACAAATGCGGCGGCGGGTAAGACCACATGGGCAAGCTCGGCCGTCTCGGTTAAAAAGATATCCTGCACCACCAGAAACTCGATTTGGCTCAATGCATTAAGCACATGGGCTTGGTCGGGATCGCTGAGCACTGGATTCTCACCCATCACATACAAGGCTTTAATTTTGCCCTTGGCAATATCGTGCATCATATGGGTGGCAGTGACGCCAATTTCCCCCGATAACGGGGTTTGCCAATGGTTTTCGAAGCGCATTCTGGCATGAAGATCAGTGACCTTTTGGTAACCGGTAAAATAGTTGGGTAGGGCGCCCATGTCGCAGGCACCTTGGACGTTACTCTGGCCGCGAAGTGGATTAATACCCGCGCCTGACACACCTATATTGCCGCAAAGTAGCTGCAAATTAGAGATGGCGGTGACGTTATCGTGCCCCGTCGTATGTTGAGTGATGCCCATGGCGTAGTAAACCGCGGTCTTTTCGGCCGTGCCTATGGTACGCGCGAGGCGGGCAATGTCTTCGGCCCTTACGCCCGTGATAAGCGCTGCGTTTTCGAGGGAGTAATCCTCCTTGGCTAACTCTGCATAGAGGGCCTCAATGCCTTCGGTGCGCTCGGCAATATAGGCTTTATCCTGCCAATCGTGGCGAATAATTTCCGCCATAATGGCGTTGAGCAGCATCACATCCGTCCCCGGTCTGTGAGCGACATACAGCTCGGCCTTTTCGGCAATGCCAACCCGCTTCGGATCGGCAACCAGTAAACGCGCGCCGTGCTGCATCACCGCCTGCTGGATTTTTGAGGCGATAATCGGATGGGCGCAGGTGGTATCCGAACCTAAGATAAAGATGACGTCCGAGTCCTTAATGCTCGGTATATCATTGGTCATGGCGCCGCTACCAATACTCTGCTGCAAGCCTGTTACCGTCGATGAGTGGCAGAGGCGGGCGCAGTGATCGATATTGTTGGTGCCAAGAACACTGCGAACAAACTTTTGCAGCATAAAGTTATCTTCGTTGGTGGCTTTTGCTGAGGCGAGACTGGCGAGGGCATTGCTGCCATCTTTTTGTTTTATCTCGGTTAAGCGTTTTGCCACATAGGCGATGGCTTCGGGCCAGCTAGTCGGTTGTAACTTGCCGTTTTTACGTATTAATGGTGTGGTGAGGCGTTTGTCGCTATGAATAAAATCGAAGCCAAAACGTCCCTTAACGCACAGCATGCCTTGGTTAACGACCGAGTCCTTATTGCCTTCGATATGACGAATGCGATTGGCGTTGTGGTCGATTTTAAGGTCTAGACGACAGCCCACGCCGCAGTAAGTACAAATCGTCGAGGCGGTTTTTAACTCTGTGCTATCGCCTTGGCGTTTATCTCGGGCATCGACCAGTGCCCCCGTCGGACAAACCTGTACACAGTTACCGCATTGCACGCAGTGGCTATCGGCCATGCTCGCACTAAAGCCGACTCTGGGGGCTCTTCGTTCTTCAGTAGGACTGATGCTCTGTGGCAGTGCTTGGTAGGAGTCATTCGCAAATTGGATCGCGCAGTGGCCACTCTGCTGCTGACACACATCGACGCATTTGCCGCAGCTAATACAGCGGTTGGCATCGAATTGAATAAAGGGCGCGCTCTTATCCACACTGAAATGTCGCGCATTTTCAGTGGTTAAGCTTTTGGCTTCGACACCGTAATCCGTGGCGTAGTCCCTCAGCTTACAGTCGGTATTGGCCTGACAGGCGCACTCGAGACAACGTGCCGCCTCTTGCATAGCGGCATCGGCGGGAAAACCTAGCTCAACTTCACTGTAATTCAGCAGCCGTTGCAGCGCCGTGAGTTCGGGCATTTTCAAGCGGGGTTGAAGCGGCGTATGGGGATAAAACGTTGACCCTGCTTTTGAGCTTGTTTCGGTTTGCTTAAGGGCACTTGGAACGAGGGCGCTGGGAATGGTTTTGACCGAGTTAAACTCATGGGCATGTAAATCGCAGCTAAGGCCAATTTTTAGCATCTTATCAATAGCGATTGCCGCTTTACGGCCATCGCCAATCGCGGCTACGGCGGTGGCAGGTCCTCTGCGGGCATCGCCCATCACAAACAGTTTTTCGACTCCCGATGACATGGTTTGCTCACAACCAATTAGCGTGTTCCAGCGGCTCAGCGCCAGTTCGCCCTGGCTGAGTTGCCCCATAGGATCCTGCATAAAACTCAGATCCGGCGCTTGGGAGACGGCGGCGATAACGGTATCGAAGGCCTCGGTAAAGGTTTCTCCCGTGTCCACGGGCGCGCGTCTGCCCGAGGCATCGGCTTCGCCGAGCGCCATTTTGCTGAAGGTGACAGCTTCTACCTGTCCATTGGCATCGCCATGATTTTCAATGGGATTGGTTAAAAAGTGAAATTTTACGCCTTCGACTTCGGCCTCGTGTACTTCGTAGGCTTCGGCGGGCATTTCGGCGCGGGTACGGCGGTAGATTAAGGTGACATCGCAGCCTTCGCGTACGGCGGTGCGTGCGCAGTCGATGGCGGTGTTGCCGCCACCAATCACGGCGACTTTTTTGCCTAACTTCAATTGCTTATCGAGGCAATGATCCTTAAGAAAATCCACCCCAAGGTAACAGCCCGCAAGCGCTGAGCCTTTGTAGTTCATCGGTACCGCTTTTTGGGCGCCGATGGCGAGGCACACAGCGTCGAAATCGGTGACCAGCTGGGCTAAGTGAATTTCATGGCCGAGGCGAGTATCCGTATGAATGGTTAACCCATTACGGCACAGCAGCTCGATTTCTTTATCGAGAATCGCCTTAGGTAAACGGTATTCGGGGATCCCGTAGCGCAGCCAGCCGCCCGCCTTGGGCATGGTTTCAAAAATCTCAACATTATGACCTTGGTTTGACAGGTAATAACCCGCGCTTAAGCCAGCGGGGCCCGCGCCAATAATGGCAATCTTTTTACCCGTGTCTGCGAGGCGTGCTGGTTGATAGCTATTGCCTTGCTCATCATCGGCCAAGTCTAAATCGGCGGCGTGGCGCTTAAGTTGACGAATGGCAATGGGATCATCGACGAGGCCGCGGCGACATTCGCTCTCGCAAAACGCGGGGCAGACTCGGCCAATCGACAGCGGTAGCGGCAGAGTGTCTTTAATGACTTTAATGGCTTGGGTATGGTCGCCTTGGGCAATGTGGTACAGGTAAGTTTGCACATCGACGCCCGCTGGGCAGGCCTGTTGGCAGGGCGCCTCACAATCGGCAAAGTGGTCACTTAAAATTGTGCTCAGTGCAGCTTGGCGCTGTTTGGTTAAATATGCCGATTGGGTGATGACTTTCATGCCCGCTTCGGCGGGTGTTTCACAGGCTTTAACGCAGCGCAGGCTGGCATCGGTATTTTCGATTTGCACTAGGCAGAGGTTGCAGTCCTGTTTATTGGCGTTAGGAGCTGCGCCCAATTGCCGTGTGGCGTCCGTTGGATCGCACAAACTCGGAATGGCTATGCCTGCCTTACGGGCCGCTTGCAATAGGTTATCGTTCGGCTCGGCCGTGACGCTGTGATTGTCGATGTTAAGTTCTATCATCCCAAGGCCTTTTATATTTGTAGGGTGCTTGCTGCATTGGCGTAAAGCGGCAGGCTTAAGGTGGGTTTGAGTATAACTAGAGCGCTTTAGAAGACGCTTATGGGCGGGGGAAGTTTGACGCTAAATTGCCGTTGTCATCACAAACCTGTAGCAGACTGTGCGCTGATGAAGGTTTGCTGGTGGAAAGTTGTGATTTGCTTGGTGTTTTATATTTGATTTATCTGTATCTAGCTTAATCCTTTGAGGTTTTTAGTGATTATCACTGTTTTGCTTGCTCAAATTTATGTTTGATCGAGGCGTTAAACGGGTTATTTCATGTAGGATCACAGTCTTAACTTGGCTTTGTCTGTTAATCTGCTGGCGCCAGCGGTGCTTTTTAGGCTGATAAAATCTCCCTGAAGTGTCAACACGCCCTAGGTTTACAGCCGTTGTTAGGTTAAAATGCGCGGTTGCAAATACTGTTAATCGCCGCCTCCTTTGATGGGAAATCCATTGAAACGGCAAAAATAAAGCGAAGTTGAAAATCCATGTTTGAAGTTAATCCAGTAAAATTCAAAATTAAGGAGCTTGCCGAGCGTACGCAGCTTCTTAGGGGGTATCTTTGACTACGATGCTAAGCATGAGCGTCTAGAAGAAGTCAGCCGTGAACTTGAAAGTTCTGAGGTGTGGAACGAGCCAGAACGTGCTCAAGCCCTAGGTAAAGAGCGCGCCAGCCTCGAAGCCGTTGTCAAAACTATCGATGATATGGACGCAGGTCTAGAAGACGTTGAAGGTCTGCTAGAACTTGCCATCGAAGAAGAAGACGAAGACACCTTCAATGAAACCACCAAAGAGCTGGATTATTTAGAGAGCCGTTTGGCCGAACTCGAATTCCGCCGTATGTTCTCTGGTCAACATGATGCCTCCGATTGTTACTTAGACATTCAATCGGGCAGTGGCGGTACTGAGGCACAAGACTGGGCCAACATGGTGCTGCGTATGTACCTGCGTTGGGGTGAAGCCCACGGATTCAGCCCTGAGCTGATGGAAGTCACCGACGGTGACGTCGCCGGCATTAAGGGCGCGACCATTAAATTCACCGGTGAGTATGCTTTCGGTTGGTTACGTACCGAGACGGGCGTGCACCGTTTAGTGCGTAAATCGCCATTCGACTCATCGGGCCGTCGCCATACCTCTTTCTGCTCGGTATTCGTTTACCCAGAGATTGATGACGATATCACCATCGACATCAATCCTGCTGACTTACGTATCGACGTATACCGCGCCTCGGGTGCGGGTGGTCAGCACGTTAACCGAACCGAATCTGCGGTACGTATTACCCACTTACCGACTAACACGGTAGTGCAGTGCCAGAACGACCGTTCACAGCACAAGAACAAAGATTCGGCGATGAAGCAGTTAAAAGCCAAACTCTTCGAATTAGAAATGCATAAGCAAAATGCGGAAAAGCAAGCCGCCGAAGATGCCAAATCTGACATCGGTTGGGGCAGCCAGATCCGTTCTTATGTATTGGATGATTCCCGTATTAAAGACTTACGCACTAGCGTGGAGACGCGCAATACCCAAGCGGTACTCGATGGCGATCTGGACAAGTTTATCGAAGCCAGTTTGAAATCAGGGCTGTAATTAATTCAAAGGTATAGACGAGAAATAAGATGACTGAACAAGTACAAGATGAAAACAAACTGATTGCCGAGCGTCGTGCCAAGCTAGAAAGCATTCGCCCGAACTGCAGCGCTAATGCTCACCCTAATACTTTCCGTCGCACCCACAAAGCGGCTGAGTTGCAGGAAAAATACGGTCAAAACACTAAGGAAGAACTCGAAGCCTTAGGTTTTAAAACCAGCATCGCTGGCCGTATCATGGCAAAACGTGGCCCATTCCTGGTGATCCAAGACGTGTCTGGTCGTATCCAAGCTTACGCTGAAAAGGGCGTTCAAGCGGATCTGAAAGACCGTTACCAAGGTCTGGATATCGGTGACATCATCGGCGTAACCGGTCAGTTGCACTTGTCTGGTAAAGGCGATCTATACGTGAACATGGAAGAGTACCAACTGCTGACTAAAGCACTGCGTCCTCTGCCAGAAAAATTCCACGGCTTAACCGACCAAGAAACCCGTTACCGCCAACGTTATGTGGACTTAATCGTTAACGAAGAATCTCGTCAAGCCTTCGTCATGCGTTCAAAAGTGGTTGCAGCTATCCGTAACTTCATGATCAAAAAAGAGTTCATGGAAGTTGAAACCCCAATGATGCACGTGATCCCAGGCGGCGCTTCAGCCCGTCCATTTATCACTCACCACAATGCGCTGGACATGCCAATGTACCTGCGTATCGCGCCAGAGTTATACCTCAAGCGTTTAGTGGTAGGTGGTTTTGAGCGTGTGTTCGAAATCAACCGTAACTTTCGTAACGAAGGTCTGTCGCCACGCCATAACCCAGAATTCACTATGATGGAATTCTATATGGCCTATGCTGACTACAAAGATCTGATGGACTTAACCGAAGAACTGTTAAGCTCTATCGCGATTGAACTGTTAGGCAGCGCGCAAATGCCATACGGCGAGCACACTGTTGATTTCGGTGGCCCATACGCTCGTCTGAGCATGTTAGAAGCGATTCAGAAGTACAATCCTGACAACGCGACTATCCAAGCTATGACCTACGAGCAAGTGAAAGATCTTGAATTCATGCGTGAACTGGCGATCAGCCTAGGCATCAAGATTGAGAAGTTCTGGACCTGTGGTCAGCTATTAGAAGAAATCTTCGGTGAAACTGCTGAATGGCAGTTAATGCAACCGACTTTCATCACTGGCTACCCAGCGGACATTTCGCCACTGGCACGTCGTAACGATGACAATCACTTCATCACCGACCGTTTTGAATTCTTCATCGGTGGCCGTGAAGTGGCTAACGGTTTCAGCGAGTTAAACGATGCTGAAGACCAAGACAGCCGCTTCAAAGCGCAGGTTGACGCGAAAGACGCGGGTGACGACGAAGCCATGTTCTACGATGCAGACTACATCACCGCACTGGAACACGGTTTACCACCAACAGCGGGTCAAGGTATCGGTATCGACCGTTTAGTGATGTTATTCACTAACACTCACACTATCCGTGACGTGATCCTGTTCCCAGCGATGCGCCCACAGGCCTAAGCCTGATTGGAGTTGTTGATTTAACACCAACTCCAGCATTTAGCGAACAATAAAAAACCAGCCTAATGGCTGGTTTTTTATTGGCCAAAGAATAAATAATGACTATTTCGCCAGTTTACATTCTTGAACGTTTTTCATGCCTTCGGTATCTGAAACCGCTTTTAATCCAGCTCCACCAACAAAGACACCCATCTTGATATATTGCTCGAAGAAGTAATTTTTACCTCCTTCGGTTTTTACGGTTAAATTGTTTTCGCTGAATTCAGATTCAGTCGACAACATTTGTTCACCCGGCTCAACTTCCTTAAAGAAATAAACTTTGTTAGCCGACTCTCCAATGAGATCACCGTTAATATAGATATTTTTCTTTAGTGCCTGCCCAACAAAGCTATTACGGTAAACATAAATACCACTTTTATTGTCTGCTGGTTTTTGGAATGTTTTTAATTTTGCATCTTCTTCTTTTGAGGCCATTGGTACTGTTGCGCAGCCAGAAAGGAATAGGCAAGCAGCCAATATTGGCGTAAGCAGTTTTTTTAACATCATCAATCCCTAATTTTGAAATAATAAAAACCAGTGGTGTCCACTGTAGACATCAACTCGTTATCAGGAATAGTGTTGCGAGGGGAGAAAAAAACATCATCCTGACACGAGTAAAGGTGCCGCATACGGTTAATTGCCAGCCTGAAAATGTTTTTAAGTCAGTAAGCTAAACGTACTATTCCTGATGTGGCGAAATATAACTTAAGTTGTGTCAATGAGCCATTGGTTTGTAACTTAAATTGATGGAATGTGTATTTTTGTGAGCTTGGAGAGGGGCTTTAGTTGAAGGAATCTTCTACTGGTTTCTATTCGAGCTATCGAGTCGTCCATATCAATATCACATCTTGGTCAACTTAATATGAAATGGTATGGACAACTTCTTTCGTTATGACTTATTGATAGGCGCCGCTGGCATAATGTAGCTCATAGCTATGGCTATATATTTCGAGGATATTGCCAAAGGGATCTTCCATATAAATCATGCGATAGGGTTTCTCGCCAGGATAGTAATATCTCGGTTCCTTCATACGTTTCTTACCGCCAGCGGCGACAATTTTTTCGGCAAGTTCTTCAAGGTTGGGATCTTGCACGCAGAAATGGAATACGCCGGTTTTCCAATATTCAAAGTTGTTCTCAGGGTTCACTTGATTCGCGAATTGGAATAGTTCGACGCCAATTCGGTCGCCCGTCGATAAATGAGCAATTTTAAAAGAACCCCAATTAGGACCAAATACATCGGTGCACATCTCACCGATTGCCGAGTTGTCTTCAATAATTTCTGTTGGTGGCATGATCAGATACCAGCCGAGTACCTCAGTGTAAAACTTAACCGCTGCCTCGAGATCGGGGACCGAAATACCAATATGCGAAAAGGTGCGTGGATAAGGTGTATTCATATTAACTCCTAGTGCGAATGTAATGTGCCCAAAAGCCGAATCATCACAGCTTCAGTGGCGATGGAGTCAGTTTATGGTGTTCGATTAACAATTAAAAATTATCAAATTTTCTTATTTTGATAATTTTTGTTTATTATAGATTGGCGAAATGATCGATAGAGAGTGCATATGCTGAATCAACAATGGCTGCAGACCTTCGTGACCCTGATCGAGGTCGGGCACTTTACCCTGACGGCTAAAAAGCTGTTTATGACTCAACCTGGCGTTAGCCAACATATTAAAAAGTTGGAAGAACAGGTGGGTGTGTCCCTGATACTGCGACAGGGCAAGCGCTTTGAGTTAACAGAAGCTGGCAGCATTCTCTATCAACATGCCCGTGAGTATCGACAAACCGAAACAGAGCTGTTAGCACGATTGCAAACAGACGAACCCTATATTGGTGAGTGCCGTTTTGGCTGCTCGGGGGCGATAGCAAGTTTGCTCTATCCGCATTTTCTAGAGAGACAAATTCAGTATCCCAGTTTGAATGTGATGCTAGAGGCGGCGCCGAACCAACGCATAGTGTCGGGCATTTTAAATAACCAGCTCGATGTGGGCATAGTCACTAAGCGCACAGATGACGCTGAACTCAGTTATCAAGCCATAGGCTATGCGGAGTTAGCCTTAGTGCTGCCAAGCCAGTATCAAAGTATGCCGTTAGACAAAGAACGCCTTGAACATATTGGTTTTATTGATCATCCCGATGGACAATATTATCTGCAGCAAGTCCTCAGGGCCAATTTTGGCGACGCTGAAGCGACACGCACTGCCCGCGGGAGTCAGCGACACGTGAGTGGCATCGCCCAGCAGATCCCACGCAGGGGTTATGTTAATCAGCTCAATCAAATCTTACTGCCAGTCGCTAAAGGCATTGGTTTTACTGTGCTTCCTTTAACTACGGTTAACGCCTTTATACCTAGGGAGAGTCTATGGGTGGTAGAACTTGAGCAAAAAGTGCAGGAGTCGCTGTATTTAGTGCATAAAAACACTCGGCCTTTGCCTTCTCGATTTGAGGCATTTATTGACTTAGCGATTCGTCTGATCGCTAACGAGTCACAACTAAAAAGTCTCTCCTAATCGCAGTTATTTGGATGGTCATACTGAAAATGACATTGTTTTTAGTATTGATAATTACTGATTGAATTTTTATTGGTATTAAGTACTTAATTAACGAAATTTTTAGTGAATGAAAATTCAGAAAATTTCCGCAAATTTAGGCTAAAAAGTGCTGATATTACTGATAAAAGTCGATGGGGATTCTATTCCTTTTTCCACAGACCTCTTATACTTAGCTTCAACCTTGTGCGTAGCACATTCGACTTATTTAACGACTCAGTGAAATCTACATGAAGATCCCTTCTCTGCTTGGTAGTTTTATCTTGGTATGCAGCAGTTTAACTGTTGCCGCGACAGCGCATTCTGCCGATTCGGCCTCTGTCACTACAAAAAGCACCGCCACGGCGAAAAAAGCCCCTGTAAAACAGCAGGAAGTGGCCGCCAATAGTGCGCTGGTGGTGGATCTAAAAACCAATGAAATTCTCTATTCCAGTAATCCCGATGCCATAAGGCCGATTGCCTCTGTGACTAAGCTGATGACCGCCATGGTGACCTTAGACGCTAAGTTGCCTATGGATGAAAAGCTTGCCATCAATATCAACGACACTAAGGAAATGCGTGGTGTGTACTCTCGAGTGCGTATCGGCAGTGAAATCAGCCGTAAAGATATGTTATTGCTGACATTAATGTCATCAGAAAACCGTGCTGCGGCGAGTCTTGCCCACCATTATCCCGGTGGTCATAAGGCTTTTATTAAGGCGATGAATGCTAAGGCAAAAGCTCTAGGCATGAAGAATACTCGCTATGTGGAGCCTACTGGGTTGTCCGAGAAAAACGTTTCGAGTGCCCGCGATCTAGTGGTGTTACTCAAGGCCAGCGAAGGTTATCCCATGTTAGGTCAGTTAAGCTCGACCGAAAAGAAAACCGTCACCTTTGGCAAACCTAAGTACAGCCTCGACTTTAGAAACACTAACCGTTTGGTTTACAAAGATAACTGGAATATTCACCTCACTAAAACTGGCTTTACCAATGAGGCTGGCCATTGTTTAGTGATGCGTACCGAAATGGCGAAACGCCAAGTGGCCTTTGTGGTGCTCGATGCCTATGGTAAATACACCCATATGGCGGATGCCAACCGTTTACGTAACTGGTTAGAAACCGGCAAAGTGACTCCGATCCCTGCCGAAGCTAAGCAGTATAAAAAGCAGCGCAGCCAGCAGCAGTTTGCCAAAGTCAGCGAGACCTAAGCAGACATTAATTGCTTATCCATCGAATAAAAAGGCCAGAATCGTTCTGGCCTTTTTATTGGTATTTGCCTAGGGCGTGTTGACGTTTCAGGGTTATTTTTGCAGCAATGTGGCTGGCTTTTATGCAAGGCAAAGTCCGTGCAGTGTAGTTATTCTACATAAACGGACGATAACGCGGCAGAAAAGCCTGCCAAATGCTGCCCGAAGGGTTCGCCTGGCAAGCCCTTGCTCTTTGTCACTCGTCATTTGAGTAGAATAACTACACATCATTCCTCGTTTCGCGAGCACGTGCTTGCCAGAACGAACAAAATTTAATCTCGAAACGTCAACACGCCCTAGTCCTTTGTTGTAGAGGATTGATTGGCTTAACTAAAAACCAAGCAATCATCCCGCTTAGGGTGCGTTGTGTGGTGATACGCCGTATCATGGGCGGGATTTTTCTCTCAAGGATGATATGCGTGTGGCGTTAATCTTAAAAAAACTCCAGTTGATCTATGTGCCCTTTATACTGCTCTGCCTACTTTTTGTTTCAGGCTACAGCTTGCTCCATTGGTTGTTGATTATCGAGTTCCAACTGCTGAGCATTGACGAATCGATGATTAATTTCTGGCTGCCGCTGATATTGCCTTGGCCCTTGCTGTTTTTCTATTTAAGACCTCGGCTTAAGTTATTCCGCTTTACCAAGAGTAATAGCCGTTTTATCTATTTTGTGATTGCCGTGCTGTTGCTGGCGGTGCCCACTATCGTGGCGCAGGAATACCTTAATAGCGCAACGGGCAAGTTGACTCAACTCGAGTCCATCAATGCACTATTGCACCAGCCGCAGACCAAGTATTACCAATTAAATCAGTTTTATATCGATAAAAAACACATAGGCGTGCAGCGTAATATTGAGCCCATAGGTAAGGGCAACAGTGAGCTGCGCATGAGCCTGTATATTGCGATGCCGATTTTCGCTAAACGCAATGAGAGTTGGCGGGTCGGTGCTAAGGCCTTGGCATGGTATGGCAAAGTTTATGAGAAAACGATCAGTAATCGACTCGAACAGCAGGAGAAAGAATCTCTATTTCAGGAGTTTATTCATCAGAGTGAGCAGGAGTTTAATGCCTTAAACCCGGATGACTTTGTCTATCTTGACCGTATTGGCCCTTCAAACCGTTACAGTCAGTTTTTATTGGCAGCCCAAAAAAGCCCAGTCTATTTCGAGGGTTACCAAACTGTCTTGATGCCTGTGAATCAACCCTTCGAGGCGCGTAATGGCCATAAACTGGCGTGGATTATTGCTTGGTTAAGCTTTGGGGCCATTCTGTGGTTGTTGATGAGTCTGATGCTAAAACTGGATGAGACGCAGGCGTCTAAGCCTTTGGCTGCGCAGCTGAGTATGGAAAAACCTAAGGCAGAGCTCTATGGCTTTTTGGCCGAATTTAAACCTCGGCAGGGCTTTGTTATCACGCCTATCTTGCTCTATATCAACGCCTTGATATTTGTATTGATGGCCTTTGCCAGCCAGCACTTTATCGCCTTACCAAACAGTGTGTTACTCGATTGGGGGGCAAATCTTCGTCAGTTGGTGCTTGAGCAACAAGTCTGGCGTTTAATCAGTAATGTGTTTTTGCACGGCGGCCTGATGCATTTGGTCTTTAACTTATACGGGCTGTTTTTTGCGGGGATGTTTTTGGAGCCACTGCTGGGCAAATGGCGTTTACTCGGGGTCTATCTGTGCTGTGGTTTAGTGGCGAGTATGGCCAGCATAGGCTGGTATGAGGCGACGATCAGCATAGGTGCCTCGGGCGCCATCATGGGGCTATTTGGGGTGTTGATCATCTGGATATGGTTGGGTTTATTGCCCTTGGCGGACAATATGTCGCTCGCCCTGAATCTGACCCTATTCGTTACTGCCAGTCTTGTGATGGGACTCTTTGGCGGGGTGGACAATACCGCGCACCTGGGTGGTTTAGGTTGTGGGCTGCTGCTTGGGAGTTTGCTACGGCCAAACAAGGTGCAACCGCGGGCCAATAAAAAGCCGAGGTAAATCCTCGGCTAATGGGTTTTACTATTGAATGTAAGCAGTATTTAGGCGTGCTCAAACATCAGGAAGAGGTACACGATAAACAGCACTATATGCGTCGCCCCATGGAGTGCATTGGTTCGACCGCTGCTAAAACTGACTTTGCAGACCATTAAACTGGTGGCCAATAGCACCATATCCGCTGCAGATAGACCTAGGTGGACTTCTTGGTTGATAAGAGATCCAATAATCAACACCGCGGGCACGGTAAGCGCTATGGTGGCGAGTACAGAACCAAAATAGAGGTTCATCGCCCGCTGCAGTTGATTGTTGAGTGCAGCCTTAAAGCCACCTACGGCCTCTGGCGATAAGATCAAACAGGCGACAATAAAGCCACCGAGTGCTGGCGGCGCCCCGAGAGAGGCCACGCTGTAATTAATGGGCATCGCTAGGGTTTTGGCGAGCAGAATCACCACCAGCAAATAACCAATCAACAGCACTGTGTGGTAGATATTGCTGCGCAGTATGCCGTGATGCTCTTCGTGGTCCTCATGGTCGGCATCGACAAAGAAGTGGCTATGGCTCTTGGTCTGGATCACTAGAAAGATGCCATAGAGCAAAATCGAGATGATGATCAGCATCCAAGACATAGGTTTAGACATGCTGCCAATGGTGCCGCCTTCGGTAAAGTTAGGTAGCACTAAACAGAGTAGGGCGAGGGGAATAATCGCCACTAAATAGGATTTCACCCCATCCAAATTAAAGTGCTGGGTATGATAGCGCCAACCGCCAAGTAAGAGGGTCAAACCGACTAAGCCGTTGATAATTAACATTACCACGGCAAACATGGTATCCCTTGCCATCACGGGATTTGGCTCGCCCGTTAACATCACCGAAGAAATCATCACGACTTCGAGCGAAATCACCGACAGGGTTAAAATCAAGGTGCCATAGGGGTCACCGAGCTTGATGGCAAGCGCGTCTGAGTGACGTACCACGGAGAAAATCGCCCAAGTCACTACTCCGAGCAGGGCGAGTGAAACGGGAATATAAGTTGAGAGTGCTGTGCCATCGGCCAGCAAGCTATCGCCACCCGTTTTAAAGAATACTAACGTGAGTATTCCGAGCAGCAGGGCAAATTCGTCTTTGATAAATGTCTTCATAGGCAGTTGATCCAAAGCGGAAAAAGGCCGTTAGTATAGACATTGGTTATGGCACACTTTGCATGAATAATCCTTTAGATTTGGGGTTAGGCATAAATTTTTGAGCGAGATCGCTTTTTTATTCCAAACCCCAGTTCTCGATTAATACCTTTGACTTAGCCGATGTTGCGAGCAGATTTAGGCAAGCCGCATGCTGGCTAAGTCAATGTCTTAGCCATGGTGCTCGGTATTGATCAACTTGCCGAGCTGATCGTAATTATTCCAATCCCCCGCTTGGCGATCGGCAATATAGCTACCCTCACTGCGTTTTTCGCCATTGGGCCAAAATTGTTGCCACAAACCTTCCTTGCGATCCCGTAAAAAGCTCCCTTGTTCGGCGAGTTTGCCATTGGTGTGGTAATAGCTGGCATCGCCTTCCTTCTGGCCTTTTAACCAAGTTTCAGTCAGTTTAGGTTTACCATTTTGGTGGTATTCCCGGCGCTCGCCGTCGAGCTCGCCTTTAGTGTATTGGGCTTCGAGCTTGAGCTGGCCATTGCTGTAATACTCTTTGCTGCTGCCCTGTTGTTGGTTATCTAAAAACTCGCTACTGGCGGCTAAAATGCCATCCTCATACCAGCTTTCCCACAGACCTGTTTGTTTGCCTTTATCCATAGTACCACTGAGTTTGAGCTGACCATTGTTAGGATAATATTCGGCATAGGTGCCAGTTTTATCATTGTTATCATAGGTTTCTAAGCGATAAACCACTTGCTTAAAGCTGTAGTACTCGCTGGTGCCATGGCGCTTATTGTCTTTCCAATGGGTTTTCTGGCTGATATTGCCCTCAGGGATCGCGCCGTAGGTTGGATCTTTGGCTTCGTAGCGGTAATCAATCCAGAGACCGGTTTTTTGATTATCCTCATATTGGCCAGTGACGCGGCGGCGACCTTGATAATATTCGGCATAGTCGCCATTGAGTTTGCCGTTAACAAAGCTCTGTTCTTTCTGTTTTTGCCCTTGCTGATATTGGATCCACAGTCCTTCTTTTAAGCCTGCTTTATATTCACCTTCCTCATTAAGATCGCCATTGTAGTACCAGCGACTAAAGTGGCCATCGAGGGGATAGCTACTGCTGTTATCAGGTTTTGTGCGGGCGTAGTGGGCGAGTTCTCTGGGCTTGCCATTGTCGTAAAAGGATTCGTACTTACCAACCCAAGCGCCTTCGATGCGCTCACCGCGCTCATTCACCGAGCCATCTTCATAGTAGGATTCGGAGCGGCCAGTGAGTTTGCCATCAACATACACATCTAAGCTGCGGAGCTGGCCATTGGTGTGGTAACGGCGGAATTCTCCGTCTCTTTGACCTAGCTTCCACACCTCTGTGGTTTGCAGTTTACCGCCGTTATAACGTTCAAATAATCCATCCTTTAAGCCCATGTTGTAGCTGCTTTTTTCAATAAGATTACCGTCCGTATCATAACGCTCAGAGGGGCCATGCAACGGATATTGACCATTATCGGCCAGTTGCGAGTCTTGATAGGTTCGCAGCTCTTTAAGTTGGCCGTTGGAATGGAAATACTTTTGCGTGCCAGCGAGCATATCCTGCTTGTAGTTCAAATCGCTGGTCAGTACGCCCTCGAGGTTAAAATACTGCTGACGCCCCTCTAACACATCGTTGAGGTATTGCTCCTCCACTTGGAGTTTGCCCAGCTCATTGAATTGCTGACATTTACCATGGCGCAGTCCCGCCTGATAGTGGCACAGGCTTGCTAGTTCGCCACTGGGATAAAAGGTGCGTTCTTCACCCTCGAGTTTATCGAGATTAAATTGGCTGGCACTGGCCTTAGTGCCATCGTCGAAAAAGGTTTCCCATAAACCTTGGCGGCGGCCATCGGCATCGAAGCGGCCATTAACGACCACTTGGCCCTCGGCATTTTGCTCGAGATAGGGGCCAGAGAGTTGGTTATTAGCGTAGGTTTGGTTTTGGGAGAGGGTGCCATTCTCATAAAAGCTTTCCCATTTACCGTGGCGAAGGTTATCGAGGTAGCTTTCCTGCGCCTGTAATTTGCCACTCGGGAAGAATCGTTTTACCTGGGACTTTTGGCCATTTTGATAGAGGGTGCTTTGGCTTACATGGCCCGTGGCGCTAAATTCCTTCCATTCGCCAACCGGAACTCCTTTGGCAAATTGCTGCTCCTCGGTTAGGGCGCCATCTAAGTCGAACAGTCGCCAGGTGCCATCTTGGTAACCCAGTTGATAGTTACCTTCGACGATTCGGCTGTTATTACTATGAAAAACCTGCCATTTCCCATTCGGTATCCCCTGCGAAAATTGCCCTAAGGTATAACCTTGGTTATCGCGGACAATGGCAATGTCGCCATTTAAGGGCATGCCAGTGGCAAGATTGTAATAGCTGGGAATGCCGTCCTGCTGGCGAATTTCGACCATCATGGAGGAGAGGTTTTGCGCCGCCTGTGCATGGACGCCGACTAGGCTAGTTGCGGCAATGGCGAGGCTAATAAGGCGAAATGGCGTGTTGTACATGCTGATCCTTTGCTCTGGGTCTTAAGGCCGCACAATGGCGGCCAGTATAAGAATCCTAACGTTTATAGTACGTTAATGCTGTGCAATTTGGCTGAGTGCACAGCGAGTTAGTTTACGCGAATGGCGTTAAGCTAAACAGCTTACAGCCACAGGCTTGAGTTAATAAAAGGGAAACACGCTATCTTCAACGGGTAAGACGGGCGGCGGTGTTTCCTGATTTAAAAACTGGCCGTGATTGTAATGATTAATCACCTGTATCGAGCCATTACTCTCAAACTGGTATTGCTTACCATGCAAGTTACCTTGGTCGTCATAGTTAGCAATTTCAAGCACATAATCTTCGACTGTACGCAATTCCCAGTGGCCGACTTGCTTACCCTGCTCAAAACGGCCATGCCAAGAGCGTCTTTCAGGATTCGGTCTTGGGCGATATTGGAATTCGTTATCGGTAAATACCCAATCGCCTTGGCGCAGGTCATTACGATATTCGCCTTTTTCATACACTTGGCCATTACTGGCGTAACGCTGGACTAAACCATCGGGTTTGCCATGTTTATAGTGCATGGATTCAAGCAACTGGCCTGAGTTGGCCTTGTTGAGGTATTCACCGTGGAGCTCGCCATTATCATCGTGGCTATAGGTGAGGGTGGCGTCGTCTTGATATTTCTTCCAAGTGCCTGCTTGTTTATCCTTGGCATACTGACCTTGCTCTACCAGCTGACTTTTGCCTGTGGCAGGCTCAATTTTCACCGTTTCATAGGCGCCTTCACGCTTACCCGCCTGATAATATTCACGGGTGAGGGTGATGACATCGTTGTAGTCGAAGGATTTGATTTGTAAGCCATTCAATTGCTTATTGAGTCGCTCCTGGCGCTCGATTAGTAAGCCTTTTTTAAAGGTTTCAGAGAGCGACCAGTTTTTGAGTTTGTCCTCTTCGTGAGTCTCAATCAATTGGCCGTCGCGATAGCGCTGCTGTTTGCGATAAACCCAGCGATTACCTTGGTATTTGCTGTCGGTAGTGCGTTTAATCTCACCCTTGTCATCGTATTCGATAGCCTGGATGACATCGCCCTTATCGTTGGTGGCTTCTTTTAATTTGAGCTGGCCATTTTCAAAATAAGTGAGCTGCTCACCGACCTTATAATTCTGTTGATATTGAAAGTGCTGCTCTACCTTGCCATTGTCAAAATAGCTAAAGTAGTCGCCGTGTTTTTTATCCTTAAACCACTCTTGGGTAGAGATAACTTGCCCATTCAGCCCCCAAGTGGTCTCTGTGCCTTGCAGAAGGCCATCAACCTTATGCTCCTCACGGTTGAGTTTGCCTAGATTAAAATATTGGCTGACGCAGGTGGGGTCATGGCAGATTTTGGCGGTGACTTCACCTTCGGGGCTAAAATTTTCGCTGATACCGACGGCTTGGCCATCTTTATAGGTGGTTTTGTTGCGGATATTGCCGCCATTCCAATAACCCGTTTCTTGGCCTTGTTTTACACCATTTTCATAGTTCGACTCAGTATATAACTGACCCGTGGCAATGTACTTTTTGATTAAGCCATCGAGCTGGCCTTGCCCGTTGCGAAAGCCCTGTTCGTAGGGGGTTCCATCGTCGAAGTAACATTGATAAGGCCCGCGAAATTGCTCGCTAGTGAGTGCCTTACCGATATTTTTATCGGCGATGGCCGTTGAGCAGAAAAGTCTATTCTTTTCTTTGTAGTAAACCTCGACCTTATAGTAGCCATCAGTCAGATCAACGGGTTGCTCAAAATAGTACAGAGCTTTTTTCTCATCTTTGATGACATTCCAATGGGCATCGAGTAATACCTTCTCTGCATTGGCGTGCGTACTGATGAGGGCGAGCGCTCCTAGGAGCAGTTTTACAGTAAATGGACGCATAACCGCTCCTTAAGGCAAAGGTTTAAAGGTGAATTCATAGGGAATATCGACGGAATCTTGGGAGATAGTCATATAACTCACCTTAGCGGCGGCGCCTGTCACACTTAAATAGCGGCCATCTAACAGCACCTCATCAATCCTATATTCAGTCTCTTCGGGCAAACGAATCGTTAGTTGCTTGCCTTGGGCATTCTCGACTCTGATGTAATTGGGTAAATCTTTGCTTGGCTCCTTGCCATAACCTGTATCGGTCAGCCAAGCTTGCAAATCGATTAACCAAGGGCGCTCGGTGACTGATTGCGCTAAGGTTTGCCAGTGGATATCGCCTTTGCAATGGATAGTGCCTTGAATGCGCTTATCGTAGAAGTACTGGCGCACGCGGTCGGGTGTCATCAAATGGTAAGCCGCGCCTTCGGGCCCATTGGGCACAAACTGCCAAGTTACCGTCTGTGTTCCTTCATTAAAACCTTGTGCTATCTCGGGCTTACAGGCTGTCGCTAACGCAGCAGACATGGGGATATATAAGTTGTGACCATTTTCAGTCGCCGTTTTTATATCCTTCACCGCACTGATTTCTGGCTTGGACAACGCTAGCTTATCCGAGAAGGAGTCGCCCATACTGACGCTGCCAAACTCGCTCAGGGGATTGGCAAGATTTTGGTTGTACTCAGCTTCGGGAACAAAGCGGATCTGCTTGCTTTGGCTGAGTTCTGGCTGGGGTTGACTCGCCACTAACACTAGAGTTTTTGGGATTTCGTCTAACTTAAGGAGCAGTGCGCTGGTCGTCTGTTGATGGCTCTCATCGGCACCAGTCAACTCCGCTAGCAGTTCTTTATCGGTCAGGGTGAGCCACTCGGGATATTCCGACTCGGCGCGGGCATGGGCCATTTTGCCTGTTAACTGCTGAAGACCTAGGTGGATCTTGTGGCTGTCGCTCTGCTTGATGACCACTTTAAAGAGCTTAGCGTTGGCATCTAGGGGCTGAATCGTGAGGCTGGCATCGCCAAAGGTATAGGGCGAAGCGAGCAGTTCATCCCAGGATTTTTCGATGATGTTATTCGTCTCAGGGACTAAGGTGAGCTTAGCGCTGATATAGCTCATCCGCTTGAGTTTATCGGCGGTGTTATCCCAACCCGTGGCGATAATATTGGTCGACGATTCAATGTTGCGGCTGAAATTGACCGCCGCCCCCGTGCTGTGTTGCCAGAAGTTGAGATCTAACGCTTTTCCGCTCTCATCAAAGGCGGTGATATCCTCATAGCGCATATTGCCGACGATATATTGCGGACTCATGGCATGCACAAAGCGCAGTTGGATCTCCTCGGGAGTATCGCTGCCCCAGTCGCCGATATTATCAATAATCCCTTGGTGATCAGCTAATAAGGATTGGATAAATGCCTTGTCGGTAGGCTTATATTCCCGCGGCACATCGCTGATGGGATAAAGCTCCTTTTGCTTATCATCGATATCCCGCTCGGCATCGTAGTTGTCATCGGCATACCAAAGTAGGCTCATCACATCGGGGCGATCCTTAGGCGCCATAACGATGCGCTGGACAAAGGTTCTACCCCGTTGCTCATCCTGTTTAAATAGCGCCATGCTCTCTAACCAACCGGTTTTACGGTTAAGCTCGAACTTGCCGTAGACCTTAAGGTTACTGTTTTCGCCCTGTTGCTGTTTATTCTGTAACACCGCCAGTAATCTATCGTCGCTGACTTGCTCAACAGTCCAGATTAACCGCTCATCCATGGGGGCGCTAGTGCTATAACCCACACGTGGCTCAAGCTGCACGGGCAGGGTAGGCGATTGCTCAAATAGGGACTTAAGGCTCGTCCAGCGGTTAAATAGTTCGGCGATATCCTTCTGATTTATCTGGGTAACGGGCGTGAGCCGATTGTTGTCACCATTTTTCAGCTCGAGATTAAAGCCCGCTTGAATGATGGAGGTGAGCTCTTTGCCACTGTTTTTTGGATCGATATTGCTGATGGGGATTGGCAGGGCGTGATCGCTTAATTGCATCAGGCTCGGCTGAACGAAGAAGTGGGCATCATTGGTCAATGGGGTGGTTAAGCTGGTCGCTTTACCCTGAGCATCCTGCAACTGGTAATTCAGTAGCACGCGCCCCTGCATGTTCTTTTGGGTTTCAATACCGTCATTGATGCTGAGGGTCGAAATCACCTGATATTCGCGTGCGCTGGGGATGCCCCCCGATTTATTGGAGCCCGCACTATCGCACGCCGTTAACCCAACCGTGAGCGTAAGAGTGGTACAAATTACTCTGCATATCCCTATAGCCATCTGAACTCCATTGGCAACTTATGTTATTGAAATGTAAATCTATTAATCCGAAAATTGGCGACATTATACACAAAAAAGCCCCTAGGGAATAAAAAGCTCATGCCAATCAGGGGGCAAGATCAGTCGTAAGTTTGCATGATGAATATCGGCCTAAGGTGAGAAAGCCGATTGCCCTAATCAGGCTTCATCCTTTACTCTTGTTAACGCCGCTAGATAACTCACAAGCTAGGGAAGACAAACCTGTGGTAGCTTGTTCAATGGAGAAAGAACGATGAGCCCACAACCCAAGTCCGACAATAACGCGCCTGCTGCTCAGCCTATCCCGCAGGAGGCCTTCGATTGGTACGATGAATATGCCCACGGCATCATCGACCGCCGCGAGTTTATGGCTCGCCTCGCAGGTCTTGTGGCACTGGGGTTTACCATGACAACGCTCACTGGCGCACTCATGCCCAACTACGCCTTAGCCGAACAAGTCTCCTTTAACGATCCCAGCATTCAAGCCAGTTATGTGAAGTTTCCCTCCCCCGAGGGCTATGGTGAAGGTCGCGGTTATTTAGTGATGCCGACATCTATGCTGATTCCCGGCAAAGAGGCGGGCGATCCTAAGACCTTGGATCCCACCAAAAAAGCCGCCGTGGTATTAGTGGTGCATGAAAACCGTGGCCTGAATCCTTATATCGAAGATGTTGCCCGCCGCTTAGCGGCCAAGGGCTATATCGCCTTTGCCCCTGATGCCCTTTATAGCCTCGGTGGTTATCCCGGTAATGACGATGCGGGCCGCGCCATGCAGGCCAGCCTCGACAGAGCCAAAATCGAGCAGGACTTTATCGCCGCCGCGCGCTTTTTAAAGGCCCACCCCCAGAGTAATGGCAAACTCGGCGCCGTCGGTTTCTGCTTTGGCGGCTATATAGTCAATATGCTCGCCGCCAGCATTCCTGATGAGCTAACGGCTGGCGTGCCTTTTTATGGCACTCCAGCGGCAACAGAGTTACGCAGCCGGGTCAAAGGCCCGTTGATGTTGCAATTTGCCGCTTTAGATCAACGGATTAACGACACTTGGGCCGAGTACGAAACCCAATTAAAGGCTAACAAGGCCGAGTATATTGCCTACCTCTATCCCAATGTGAACCATGGTTTTCATAACGATTCCACCGCCCGCTATGATGAGCCAACCGCCGAGCTCGCATGGGCAAGAACCTTGGATTTCTTTGGGAAATACCTACAAGGTTAGGGATTGCCGAATTGCAAAAGGGAATTTTGTGATGCGGGGACACATTTGCTGCGGCCTATCGGCCGAGGTGAATCAAAGTCGTGGGGCTTCACCCCACACTCGATGATATTGCTGGTTCGCTTAGTGGTGCGAATTAGCAATGTTATTACTGTAAAGTGACGGTGCGACTCATTGCCTGCCGCAGGCTTTTGCACTGTTACTCCAGTGACACGCCGTGAATACGTCCTTGTAGGCTCTACTAAAACATCCATGTTTTAGAAGGTCACTGGTGCAACAGTGCCACTTCTGGCGTTCCCATTGGCAGTGGAGTTGTATGCTTATTTTTAAAAGCAAAGAGCCAAAATTAGTCATGACTTAACTACTTAATTTGTAATGTGAAAGTGGTAGACAGATATTAAACAGAACGTTATCTTAGGTTTTTAACAAGGATGAAACTTAATCGTGATCACGGTTAAGTTCACTTGCATCAGGAAGATGTATCTTGTTCTTAACTTAGATACTTAAAATTCTCCTGCGACCTGTTACTTTTGATTTATGTTGTTCAACTAATAATTATACTGATGTTAGGAGAGGTATCTGTATGTATAGAAGTGTATTAGTTATTTTATCTATTATTTCAGTATCAGCTATAGCGGTTGAAAGTCCTTATTCAATTGATAAGACGTATGATAATAACCTGCCTAAATCATCCTTAAAGGTGGCTTTCTCTGAAGCTAACAACGAAATATTAATATCTGGTACTGCTGCTGATGAATTTTCTGCTGATAAAAGAATTTATTTATGGAAGTATAATGTTGATAATAATGGGGTGGATTATATTAGCTCTGCCAGTTTTGGTATAGCATCAGATCTCGTTGGTTATATTAATGTGGAACCTATAGGTGAATATGATAAAAACTATTACGCTTTATCTGAGTCAAATTATGATGGAGCTAGAAAATTAGTTAGATTTACTCTTGAAGGCAATGAGTTATCATTGTCTCAAGAAGTAGAATTTTCATCTAGTTCAGGTCAGTACGGTTCATATGTAGAACAGATTGAATTTGTAAATAATAATACCATTGTTGCTTTGCATCCAAATCATGATGATACTCTGAGTGGAAAAGTCAGTTACGATTACAGTGTTTGTAATTTAAGTGGAAATGGTGAGATAGATTCTTGCGAGCGAAAAAAAATCTTAGCTGATAAATCACTCATATCAAATAGTACCTACAAGTTATATCGATTAGAGGGTCGTGATGAAATTATCTTCTATCCAGAAAGGGTCGGGATTAATGAAACGAAGGTAGAGCCTAAGTTGTATGTCCTTAAATGGCAATCTGATATTAATGATTTTGTGGTTTTTCAAGAAATAGTTATCCCTGAAAGAGTGGACTCGACTAAATTTAGTGGTGTTAAAGCCATATATACAATTAATGATGGGAAAGAGCTTATAGTAGGTAGTGATATGCTTCTGCATTATCAATACTCACCAGATGATAATAAATTTGTTCTGTCAAAAATGAAAAATAGTGTTAGTTATCCCAAAGAAGCTATTTATTTAAAGAGTGAAAATTATTTTATTGAACGCTCTGGAAGAAATTCTTATGTGTTTGATGATGAAGAAAAATATTTTTATAAGTCTTCCCAGGTGTATGCTATTGCAGATGGTTGGTTTCAGCTCACTGATGACAAGAAAGGTTTTTTCGTTAACTTAATGTCACCTAATATTACAACGTTTACCCTTTCTAACCCTAACCCTCTTATATATAAAGGTGGTTTACCTAAAGGCTCTATTCCAGCTGTTCAAGATGTTCCTTTGGCGATAAATATTAAGAAGCATTTTCTAAATGGAAACAACCTTGTGGTTACCGGTTTTCAAACTGAATATATACATGAAAGATTGATTTGGGATGGTGAATATATTAGTGGGACTTTTACTAATGAAGATATGTTTGCCTCAAAAAATTTAATTGATCCAACACCAGCCAGTCCCATTCAAGTGAGAGTGAATATTCCTCCATTATCTACAGAGATCTTTTATATTACACCGACTAACGTTAACGATGCTCCTATGTTAACTGCGGAGATTGGTATTCAGTATCTTGAAAAGGATCAACAGTATTACGGTGTGCTTTCAGGAATTGTTGTCGATCCTGATAGAGAGGCTGTGACTTATACATATAAGAATGTACCTAATGGATTAATAGCTAGTGAGGATGGAATATTCCACGGTGCAGTTAAGACTAAAGGTCAATACTTGATGACGGTCACCGCAACAGACCCTTCAGGTGCAGAGTTGACGTTTGATGTGACATTTATCGTTAATGATACTGGTGAACCTGAAAAGTCATCCGAAGGCGGTGGTGGGACGATGGATTTCACATTGTTGATGCTATTGATTACGTTGTTTTTTAGGCGTTTAAAGCATAATTAAATACTTAACAATCGGAATGGGGCATTTTTGACTTAAGGCGATGTTGTTGGATTAATCTCGCCTTGTCGAACTAGTTTAGGCAAGGGAGGCTTCCCTCAGATTTCATGAGCCATCCATAGTTAAATTTCTAAAATTGGTAGTAAAGATTACTCGATTTGCTTTGCATGGCTAGAGGCAACACTAAAGCAGCAGAAGTTCATCTATCCCCTGCGAAGTTGCCGTGGGGCGTTGGAATAAATTGCGTGAGTCTCGGCATGGATGCCGAGCTAGCTTTCGGGGTACAGGATGTACCATCGGAAGCGATAGCAATTTATCCATAAGACCAAGGTCAGTCTCTAATGCATGTAACTTCGCTAGGGGCGTCTTGGAGCATCCAAGGAGGATAGGACGAGCAGTCCTCCTTGGTCGGGTGTGGGGGGGAAGCCCCACGACTTTAAGCTTTTATCTCAAACTCAAACTTCAAAATTAAACCAAAAATAAGGGGCTAGGATTTAGCCCCTTATTTTATCTATTTACTAAGTTGCCGAAGTTCACCTAAGACAACTCACAGAGTAAACATGATTACTCTGGATCACTCCCTATTCAGGGTCATAGTCGAGCACTGGCGCCAGCCACTTCTCCGTTTCACTTACTGTCATCCCCTTACGCTTCGCGTAATCCTCCACCTGATCGCGGCCGATATTGGTCACGCCGAAGTAGCGGGATTTAGGATGGGCAAAGTACCAGCCCGATACCGCAGCGGTGGGGAACATGGCGTAGCTTTCGGTAATGTCTAAGTCGATGGTTTCATTCGGCTTTAACAGTTCCCACAACAGGCCTTTTTCGGTGTGATCCGGGCAAGCGGGGTAACCCGGTGCGGGACGAATACCTTTGTATTTCTCACGAATTAAGGCTTCATTATCGAGCTGCTCATCGGCGGCATAACCCCAGAATTCCTTACGCACGCGCTCGTGCATCCGCTCGGCAAAGGCTTCGGCTAAACGGTCGGCTAAACACTTGAGCATAATGGCGTTGTAGTCATCGTGATTGGCCTCAAAGCGGGCGATATGCTCGTCGATACCATGGCCTGCGGTCACGGCAAAACCGCCCATATAGTCGGCAACGCCGCTGTCTTTTGGCGCCACAAAGTCGGCCAGACAGAAGTTATCGTTACCCACCCGCTCAAGCTGCATCCGCAGGTGATGGGTGGTCATTTCGACTTCGGTGCGAGTCTCGTCGGTATAGAGCTCAATATCATCGAAGCCGACGGTATTGGCGGGGAACAGCCCAATCACGCCCTTGGCGGTGAGCCATTTTTCATCGATGATTTTTTTAAGCATGGCCTGACCATCGGCGAATAGTTTCTGCGCCTCAACGCCTACTACCTTGTCGGTTAAGATCTCGGGGTAATGGCCGTGCAGCTCCCAGGCGCGGAAGAAGGGCGTCCAGTCGATTCGATCGACTAAATCGGTTAATGGATAGTCTTCAAATACTTGGCGACCCAGCACATTGGGCTTGAACGGGGTGTAGTTTGCCCAGTCGTGCTGACAGCGGTTTTCGCGGGCGGCCTCCAGCGAGACGATTTCCTTACGCTTGGTTTGCGATAAACGCTTAATGCGCATCTCTTCGTATTCGGCGTAGGTCTCATCGATCGTCGCTTGGCGAGTTTCGTTGCTCACTAGCTTGCTGACCATAGGCACTGCGCGGGAGGCATCGGCAATGTAAATCGCGCCATGGGGATAATGGGGGGCAATCTTCACTGCGGTATGAATTTTCGAGCAGGTGGCGCCGCCGATAATCGCCGGAATGGTGAGGCCTTCGCGATGGAAGGTTTTCACATTGTGCACCATCTCATCGAGGCTTGGGGTGATAAGCCCAGACATGCCGATAATGTCGATATTGTGCTCTTTCACGGCCTCAAGAATGCGCTCCACCGACACCATCACGCCTAAATCGAATACCTCAAAGCCGTTACAGGCGAGCACAACGCCGACAATATTCTTGCCGATATCGTGCACATCGCCCTTCACCGTGACCATCAAAATTCTGCCGTTAGATTGGCCTTCGACCTTCTCTTGCTCAATAAAGGGGTTGAGGTAGGCCACGGCCTTTTTCATCACCCGCGCCGACTTCACCACCTGTGGCAGGAACATTTTGCCCGAGCCAAATAGATCGCCGACGATATTCATACCGTCCATCAGCGGGCCTTCGATAACATCAAGTGGTCGTGAGGCAAGTTGGCGAGCCGCTTCGGTATCTTCGTCGATAAATTCGGTGATGCCTTTGACCAGCGCATGGGCGAGACGTTGATTCACCGGCCATGAGCGCCATTCTAAATCTTCTTTTTTCGCGCTACTTGAGCCATCGCCCCGGAATTTTTCAGCAATCTCAAGCAATTGTTCGGTATTGTTTGAGTCTTCAACTGGGCAAGGCAGGTTGAGTACGACGTTCTCGACCTTATCCTTAAGCTCGGGGTCAATATCATCGTAAATCGCTAATTGGCCCGCGTTGACGATACCCATGTCCATGCCGACTTTAATCGCGTGGTACAGGAATACCGCATGAATCGCCTCACGCACTGGGTTGTTACCGCGGAAGGAGAACGACACGTTCGACACCCCACCCGAAATCATCGCGTAGGGCAGGGTGGCCTTAATCTCTTTAATGGCTTCAATAAAATCGACGGCATAGTTATCGTGCTCATCGATACCCGTGGCAATGGCAAAGATATTCGGGTCGAAGATAATGTCTTCGGGCGGAAAGCCGACCTTATCGACTAGCACGCGGTAGGCGCGGGTACAGATCTCGACTTTACGCGCCTTAGTGTCGGCCTGACCTTGCTCGTCGAACGCCATAATAATGGCCGCAGCGCCGTAGCGTTTCACTAGGGTTGCCTGCTCGATAAACTTCTCTTCGCCTTCCTTCAAGGAGATAGAGTTGACGATTCCCTTGCCTTGAATACATTTGAGGCCCGCTTCAATCACCTCCCACTTAGAGGAGTCGATCATAATCGGCACACGGCTGATATCCGGCTCAGAGGCGATAAGGTTTAAGAACTTATGCATCACCTCCACGCCATCGAGCATGCCTTCGTCCATATTGATGTCGATGATCTGCGCGCCGCTTTCTACCTGTTCACGGGCGACATCGAGCGCCTGCTCGAACTTACCTTCTTTGATCAGTTTTAAAAACTTGGCCGAACCGGTGACGTTGGTACGTTCACCCACGTTCACAAATAGGGTTTGGGCGTCGATAGTGAGCGGTTCCAAACCCGATAGACGGCAGGCGACGGGGATTTCGGGTAATACCCGTGGTGCAAATGGCTCTACGGCTTCGCGAATAACCTTAATATGCTCGGGCGTGCTACCACAGCAGCCGCCGATAATGTTGAGCATGCCTTCGCGGGCCCACTCTTGGATAACGCTCGCCATATCCTCTGGGGTTTCATCGTAACCGCCAAACTCGTTTGGCAGACCCGCGTTAGGGTGCGCCGAGACATAGCACTCGGCGATGCGCGACAGTTCTTCAACGTAGGGGCGAAGCTCCTTAGGGCCGAGGGCGCAGTTAAGGCCGATGGATAAGGGCTTGATATGGCGAAGGGAGTTATAAAAGGCTTCGGTGGTTTGTCCGGTCAGGGTTCGGCCCGAGGCATCAGTAATGGTGCCTGAGATCATCACAGGCAAACGCGCTGGCGAATTTGGCCCAAAGAGTTCATCGAACACGGTTTCTATGGCAAATAAGGCGGCCTTAGCGTTTAAGGTATCGAAAATAGTCTCGACCATAATGATATCGGCGCCGCCCTCAATTAAGGCGCGGGTCGATTCGCAGTAAGCGGTCACTAACTCATCAAAGTGGATATTACGAAAGCCTGGGTCGTTAACATCGGGGCTGATAGAGCAGGTACGGTTAGTAGGCCCTAACACACCGGCGACATAACGTGGCTTACCCGTGGCTTGCTCGATTTCATCACAGGCCTCACGGGCGAGGCGCGCGCCTTCGCGGTTAATCTCGGCGGACAGCGACTGCATATCGTAGTCGGCCATGGCGATAGTAGTGGCGTTGAAGGTGTTGGTTTCAATAATATCCGCACCGGCTTTTAGGTAGTCGATGTGAATTTGTTTGATGATGTGTGGCTGAGTCAGCACTAAAAGATCGTTATTGCCCTTAACGTCGGTATGCCAATCCTTGAAACGCTCGCCACGGTAATCCTCTTCCTCAAGCTTGTAGCCTTGGATCATAGTGCCCATGGCGCCGTCTAAAATCAGAATGCGCTTTGACAACTGGTTGCGAATGTCTGCCAGTGCTTGGCTGGCTCGATGGAGAGATATCGCCATAAATGATTACCTTTACTACAGCTAAGTTGAGTCCAAAGTACGCAATCGGGTGACAAATTGCATTTTATTATTGAATGTCGTTCGTTATGTTTTGGACATTTATACGTATAGACGTCCATAATACGCGACATCGGATTGTCAGGGCAAGGTTAAAGTTGGTATAGCATAGGCGAGATAAGGCAGATAAAAACGCTAAAAGGAAAGATCAGATGAAGCAGCTCAGGTTATTACTGTTACGCCATGGAGAATGCGAGGGCGGGGCGATTTTGCGAGGCCGAGTCGATGTGCCACTGAGCGAAAAGGGCTGGCGGCAGATGTCGGCGGCGGTTGAGGCGCAGGCGACTGTGTGCCACGGCATTTATAGCTCGACCTCGAGGCGCTGCGCCGAGTTTGCCAAGGCCTTTGCGGCCGAGCTGCATTCGAGTGCGTCTGTAGGCATAAGTTTAGATGCACCCGCGCCGTCGATGCTCAAGGTCAACCTGCTGGAGGAGTTACAGGAAATAGCCTTCGGCGATTGGGATGGCTGCCTACTCGATGACTTATATCAACACGACGGCGAACGGATGGCGGCCTATTGGCAGAATCCCTGGGAGGTGACGCCGCCCAATGGCGAAGCCATGGCAAGTTTCGAGGCCCGTATCGATGGTGCGATAGAACAGATCCTCGATAAAGAGTTTGGCCTGCTGGCGATGGATGATGAACAGGCCCATGGGGAGTTTAATGCCAACGCCCCCGCGGCCAATATCTGGGTGGTGACCCACGGTGGGGTTATTCGCCACTTGATGTCAAAGGCGCTGGGAGCGGTGAAAACCTTAGGTTTTTACAGTCAGCTCGCCTTACCCGTGGCGGCGGTGGTGACGATTAATGTCCTCGAGGATGAGCAAGGTAAAAGATACTGGCGCTTAGACTGGCCATCGGGCCACTGTGAGTAGCTTGCAAGCATCAGTCATCGACATGATGAAAATTTTCTGATTTAAACAGCATTGCCTAATGGGCAAGATATAGGATAATGCTTTTCCCTGACATTTGAGCCAGATAACACACCCAGTACGTTAAGCTCAAAGGTCGCAGAAATAGGTGTTGGGAATTTTGCGCGATTTAGTGCTATTGCTTAAGGGCAAGAGTGTTCAAGCGCGCCGGATAACCCAAACATAATAGGGAATCGGGGAGCTGCCCGTCAGTAGCCCGAACTGTACCCGCAACTGTGAGTAGTCGAAGCGCTTTGTGTCTTCCCATACGAGTCAGGATACCTGCCTATTTCTGTTTTCGCTGCGTGCAGCCTTAGTTCTCGAGCGGGTAACTCGAGGGAGCAGAAGATGACATTAATGAGTTTCGCCCTGTTAGCCCAAGTGGCAGCAGGCACAGATAACACCAATCAATATCCATGTGGGAGCAATCGTTAGTGATGCATTCCACATCGAGCCTTGCGCCCTTAGCGCCCGCTGCGACCTCCGCCAATATGGCACTTAAGGTCAGCCAATTGAGTTGGGCGATTGAGGGAAAAACCATCCTCTCGGAGATAAGCTTTGCCCTGCCGCAGGGGGAAATGCTCGGGCTGATAGGCCCCAACGGCGCGGGTAAATCCAGTTTGCTGCGCTGTTTATACCGCTTTATTCGCCCTGCTAAAGGTCATATCAGTCTGTTTTCGCAGGATATTAGCGAGCTGTCGCCCAAGGCGTTTGCCTGTAAAGTGGCGGTGGTGCAGCAGGATACGCCGCAATACTTCGATATGACCACAGAGCAATTGGTTGCCATGGGACTCACGCCACACAAGGGGATGTTTGATACCAACTCCAGCGGTGACGGTGAAAAAATTGCTAAGGCGCTGGAAAAGGTAGGCCTCAGTCATAAAGTACATCAACAATACGATCGTTTATCTGGCGGTGAGAAGCAACGCGCCCTGATCGCCCGTGCCATAGTGCAGCAGCCGCAATTGTTGATTTTAGATGAGCCGACAAACCACCTCGATATCCGCTATCAAATTCAAATCTTAGAGCTAGTGCGAAGCCTTGGGATCAGCGTAATCGCCTCGATTCACGACTTGAATTTAGCCAGCGCCCTGTGTGACCACTTATTGCTGCTGGACAAGGGGCAGGTGAGTGCCATGGGCACGCCGGCTCAGGTTCTAACCGAGGAACGTATCGCCGAAGTCTTTGGGGTATGCGCCCAAGTGACGCCCCATCCACAGCATGGTAACCCCTTGATTAATTACTTTTATGGTTATCAAAAGCCCAAGAGCGATGCAGCGGGCGCGGCGAGTGACTCCCATTCAGTTTCGGCTCAAGAGCTACCTCCTGTGGCCTGCGCCTGCCATAACCCTAGCGCGCCAAACGAGGTCTTACAAAGAGCTGCATTGCAAAATGAGAGCGTCGAGAACACGCCATGATAGACACACTTAAACTGGTGACCATGAATTTTTTTAGCCACATTTTTACGCCGCTCACGCGCCAGCAATGGCTCATCTTAGGCTTGGCGGGTTTTGCCCTGCTTACCCCCATCGCCGCCGCGAGTTTTGGTGCGGCCAATATTAGCTTCTTAGATGTGCTGCAGGTGTTTATCAATAAACTCAGTCACTTGTTTATGGCCGATGAGGCCGTGAGCACCAGCAGCATGACAGAGCGGATTGTGATGGAGCTGCGACTGCCACGGATTATACTCGCCTTTGTGGCGGGGGCGGGGCTGTCCTTGGCGGGCAGCGTGCTGCAAACCGTGACCCGCAACCCCCTTGCCGATCCTTATCTATTCGGCATTAGCTCTGGCGCATCCTTTGGCGCCGTGGTCATGCTGACGCTATTCACAGGTTCAGGCCTGTTTGGCAATGCGGGCACGATAGCCAATTCGGGGATTTTTAGTGGTACGGGGACTTTTGCTGGCTTGTTATGGTTTAGCTTACCCTTCGGCGCCTTTATTGGTGCCAGTCTGTCGGTGCTAATCGTGCTGGCGTTAGCTGGGTTAGGCCTTAAGAGCCAGGTAGAACGCATGTTGCTCTCTGGGGTGGCGACCTCCTTTATGTTTAGCGCCTTAACCAGTTTATTGCTGTACTTTGCCAGCCCGCAGGCTACCGCATCGGTATTGTTTTGGAGCCTTGGCAGTTTTGCTAAGGCCAGTTGGTCGCTGCTGGTGCTGCCGTCTTTAGTGGTGCTACTGAGCTTTTTTATTATTCTAGGTTGGAAACGCCAAATTATGGCCCTGCAGGCGGGGGATGAAACGGCCCACACCTTAGGGGTGAATGTGCCTAAGCTGCGCCTCAATATGTTGCTGCTCTGTTCGCTTATCACCGCGATTTTAGTGGCGACCTGTGGCGGCATTGGCTTTGTCGGCTTGATGATCCCGCACACAGTTCGTTTGTTATTCCCCGGTCGTCAGCCCATCTTACTGACGGCGCTGGTGGGCGGGCTGTTTATGGTGTGGATTGATGTACTCGCCCGATGTTTGCTTGGCAATCAGGAATTACCCGTGGGGATTATTACCGCTGCGATTGGTAGCTTCTTCTTTTTGCTGATTTTGCGTCGGCGCAAGCTATCGAATTAGCATGGGTCTTATGGATTGCCGAAATTTAGTACTAAGTGCGTATGGCAAATTGCAGCAGGATGCTTCGTAGTTGTTGTTCTAGAATGTGTTAGCGAATGTACTAGTAAATGAGTTATTAGCAGCGGATCTATCATTGGATCCGACATTGCCACTGGAGTGTGAATGCCTCAATCTGTCCCGTTATTTCAAATCGAGCCTGTGAGTAAAGCGCAGGATCAACTCATCCAGCAAAAGATCGATCTTAAGACTAAGCCGCCCGGCGCTCTGGGGCAGTTAGAGTCCTTGGCGTTGCAAATTGCCCGCATTCAAGGGCCGCAGCAATTACAGATAGTTAACCCGACTATGTTGGTGTTTGCCGGAGATCATGGGATTGCTGCCGAAGGGGTGTCGATTGCCCCGAGTGAAGTCACGCGGCAGATGGTGCAAAACTTTGCCCATGGCGGCGCGGCCATCAATGTGTTTTGTCGCCAGTTAGGCTTCAATCTGGAAGTGATTGATTGCGGTATTTTAACCCCAGTTGAAGATGCCGAAGGCATTATCGACCAACGCCTTGGCGCGGGAACGGCCGCGATTCACTTAGAGCCTGCAATGACGTTCGCCTGCGTGGATAAGGGCTTTGCTATGGCGCAGGCGTTAATCGAGCGTCACCATCAGGCGGGCTGTAATTTGGTTGCCTTTGGTGAGATGGGCATAGGCAATACTTCGTCAGCGGCGGCGATTATGGCGGCCATTATGCAACTCGATGTGGCCGACTGTGTTGGCCGTGGTACGGGCATCAATAGCGAGACTCTAGAGCGTAAACAGATGCTTATCGAACTCGCGCTGCTGTTACACCAGAGTGCGATGACAGGGCCTCGGCAAGTGCTGGCCTGTTTGGGCGGCTTTGAAATTGTGCAAATGACGGGGGCCATGCTCGCCGCTGCCGAGCGCAAGATGCTGGTCGTGGTGGATGGTTTTATTGCGACCGCAGCGGCTTTGGTTGCCGTGAGTATCAACGCGAATGTGCGGGATTATTTGATTTTTGCCCACCGCTCCGAGGAGCAAGGTCATCAGCGTATGTTGGAACATTTAAAGGCTAAGCCCTTGTTATCTTTAGGGCTGAGATTAGGCGAAGGCACGGGCGCTGCCTTGGTATTGCCGTTAATTCAAGCCGCTGTAAATTTTTACAATCAAATGGCGAGTTTTAGTGATGCGGGGATTGAGGCTGTTGTATGATGTGCGCTGCTAAGTGGCTTATTTAAAATAATAACTTTTAGCAGACCTTTTTAATCTTAAACCTTGCAGCAAGTGTTAATTCACTAAGGATGCTTTATGTCAGAACGCGAAAGCTGGCACAAAGAGATAGATTTGTTTTTAGTGGCCATGGGCTATTTTACCCGCATTCCTATGCCCAAATGGGTTGAGGTCGATGCCGACAAACTCAATAAAGCCAGCCGTTACTTTGGCTTAGTGGGCCTGCTGGTGGGGCTACTCAGTGCCATCGTATTTTGGCTTACCCAAAACTGGTTGCCCGCCGGCGTGTCTGTGCTGCTGTCTATGGTCACGGGCGTGCTGTTAACGGGCGGTTTTCACGAGGACGGTTTAGCCGATACCTTCGATGGTTTCGGTGGTGGTTGGACGGCGGAAGACAAGCTGCGGATCATGAAAGACTCTCGCCTAGGGAGCTACGGCGCCTTGGCTTTGATGCTCGTCCTGATGCTCAAGTGGCAATTGTTAGTGGAACTCGCACTTTATGACCCTGTAGTTGCAGGCTCGGCGATGATCGTCGCCCACACTGTGAGCCGCGTAGTTGCCGCCAGCCTTATCTTTACCGAGAAATATGTGCGCGACGATGAGTCCAGTAAATCCAAGCCGTTAGCGCAGCATCAAGGCATTAATGAACTGTTTATTTTGATCGCCAGCGGCGTGTTAGTGCTGCTAGTGCTCAAGGGCATTGCCGCGCTGTCACTGTTACTGGTGATGATAGGTCTGCGTCGTTTGATTGTGGTGATTTTTAGACGCCAAATCGGCGGCTACACGGGTGATACCTTAGGCGCGGCGCAGCAGATCTGCGAAATCGTCTGTTATTTCGTGCTGCTCGTTGTGGGTAGCATACTGTGATCCATTTAGTGCTAGGCGGCGCGCGTAGCGGCAAGAGCCGCTACGGTGAAGCCTTAGTGCGCCAGTATATCGCCCTCGGATTCGATGCCTGCTATCTGGCGACCGCACAGGCGCTCGATGCCGAAATGAGCAGTCGAATTCGTTTACATCAGGATGGACGTGCCAAGGATGATATCGACTGGCAACTCGTCGAAGAACCCTTGGCATTAACCGCTAAGCTCAAACATTTAGCCAAACCCGGCCGAGTGATTCTGGTGGATTGTTTAACGCTTTGGCTCACCAATCAATTACTTGCACAAAGCCCCGAGGCCGAGCCCGCTTCAACGGAATCGGACTTTGCCTTGGATTTTGCCCGCTCTCGCCATGAGCCTTTAGAACACTGGCGGCAGCAGCGTGCCGATTTTATCCAGACCTTAAGCACCCTTGAGGGCGTAGTGATTTTAATCAGCAATGAGGTCGGCTCTGGCATTGTGCCCTTGGGCGAATTGAGTCGTCAGTTTGTCGATGAGGCGGGTTGGTTAAATCAGGCCGTTGCCGAGGAGGCGGATAATGTGACCTTAGTGGTGGCGGGTCTACCACTGGTGCTTAAATCGAGTTAAGACAAAGTATTGTCGACGCATTCTTAGTCAGGGAGCGAACCGATTCCCCTTTAGTTTATTTTCCTCTGTTGAGTGATGTTCTTGCCCATGAATTCAAATAACGCCTCTAATCCTACTTCGGCCTTGTCGCAAAACCAGTTTCAAGATGTTGTAAGCCAAAGTGAAGCTCAGCATTCAGGCGCTAAAGTGCTTATGGTGCAGGGAACAACCTCGGATGCGGGCAAAAGTACGCTGGTGGCGGGGATTTGCCGATTGCTCGCTAGGCAGGGTGTTAAGGTCGCGCCTTTTAAGCCGCAGAATATGGCGCTCAACAGCGCAGTCACCATTGATGGTGGCGAGATTGGCCGCGCTCAGGCGCTGCAAGCCGCAGCCTGTTTTCTCGCGCCGCACACGGATTTTAATCCCATCCTGCTTAAACCAAGTTCGGACACGGGCGCGCAGATCATAGTGCACGGCAAAGCCTTAACCACCTTAGAGGCCTCGGCCTTTTTCGGGGAAAAGTCTAAGAATTATAAAGTCATGGCGCTAAATGCCGTGTTGGAGTCCTTTGCGCGTTTAGGTCAGCAATACCAAACGATTGTGGTTGAAGGGGCGGGAAGCCCGGCGGAAATCAATCTGCGCGAAGGGGATATTGCCAATATGGGTTTTGCCGAGGCGGTCGACTGCCCTGTGATCATCATTGCCGACATTGATAAAGGCGGGGTGTTTGCCCATTTAGTGGGTACCTTAGCGCTGCTGTCACCCTCCGAGCAGTCTAGGGTAAAAGGCTTTGTGATCAATCGTTTTCGTGGCGATATCAGCCTGCTACAGTCTGGTCTCGATTGGCTCGAGGCCCATACGCAAAAACCTGTGTTGGGAGTGTTGCCCTATTTGCATGATTTGCATTTAGACGCCGAGGATGCGCTTATCGAATCGCCCACTAAGCAGGAAAAAAGCCGTTTTAAGGTGCGGGTATTAGTGTATCCCCGCACCAGTAATCACACGGATTTTGACCCGCTTAGACTGCACCCAGATATCGATTTTGATTATGTGTCGCTCCAGACTCAGGCCTCTGCCCAGACGCAGGAGATTGCCGCCGATCTGCTGATTTTACCCGGTAGTAAGAATGTTCGAGCGGACTTGGCTTTTTTGCGCGAGCAAGGTTGGGACAAACAAATTGCCAAGCATCTGCGCTACGGCGGTAAGCTGCTGGGGATTTGCGGCGGCTATCAAATGCTGGGTGAAAGCATTGCCGATCCCATGGGGATTGAAGACACGCTCGGCGTGAGCCAAGGTTTGGGATATTTACCCATTACCACCGAATTTAAGACTGAAAAACAGCTACGTAGGGTCACTGGCCATTTAGCGCTGCAAGGGCAACAAGTAGAGGTGAAGGGCTATGAGATCCACTGCGGTGAGTCCGAATATCTCACGTCCAGTGATGCCGCCAAGAGTGCGCCATTACGCTTGAAAAGTGAGAGTGCTTGCGATCAACAGGCAGAAAAGTCTTTTGCCGATGGCTGTTTAAGTGACGACGGGCAAGTGCTTGGCAGCTATTTACATGGACTATTCGACTGCCCAGAGGCCTGCCAGCTAGTCCTTCACTGGGCGGGGTTGGAGAATGCTCAAGCGATTGATATCAATGATATTCGCGAACAACAGCTGGATCGTTTGGCCGATGTATTAGCCGAGCACCTCGATATGCAAAAACTCGCATCCATTATAAATGCATAAGTGTTAGCAGTAGGAAGAACAAAAGATCATGACAGTAGAGAACGAAAAACAGCTCGACAACGAGCAAGCGCAAATCAAAGCCGAACGCCATAAGGCGCGTCAGCAAAAAGTGAAGGCGGGTGTGGACGCTAAAATTGCCGCCGCCCAAGAAGAAAAAGGCATTCTGCTGGTGCTCACAGGCAATGGCAAAGGCAAGTCGACCTCAGGTTTTGGCACGGTTGCCCGCGCAGTCGGCCATGGCAAAAAAGCCGCGGTAGTGCAATTCATCAAGGGCACATGGGAGTGCGGCGAGCGTAATTTGCTTGAAGGTGCGGGCGTGGCCTTTCATGTGATGGGCACTGGATTTACCTGGGAAACCCAAGACAGAGAAAAGGACACAGCCGCCGCCCTCGTGGCGTGGGAAGCCGCCGAAGCCTTGCTCCAAGATGAGAGTATTGATTGTTTAATGCTCGATGAGCTGACCTATATGGTGAGTTACCATTACCTCGATGTGGAGCGGGTACTCACTGCACTGAAAAACCGTCCGCCGATGCAGCATGTGATTATCACTGGCCGTGCTTGCCACCGCGCGATTATCGAACTGGCGGATACTGTCAGCGAAGTGCAGCCGATTAAACATGCCTTCGAAGCGGGCATTAAAGCGCAGCCGGGATTCGACTATTAAGCCGAGCGGCTAAGGCGGATGGGTGACACCGCGAGCCGCCCTTTAAACCCAATTAGGGCTGTTGTTCCTCGGTAAAATCCGTTAGCGTCTCTATCGTTAGCGTTTTTATCGATAGCGTGAGTAGCATGGGTAACTCAAGGATGATGCGATGAATAAACGTATTGTGATTTGTGCCGACGGTACTTGGAATCGGCCAGAGAAAGACCTTAAGGTGGATTTTCCCACCAATGTGCTGCGTCTGGCGCGGGCTATCAGCCCGATGGCGGCCGATGGTAAACCCCAGCAGGTGTTTTACGACTGGGGCGTTGGTTCTTACTACGATCAAGCCATCGGCGGCGCGACGGGGCGTGGGCTGCACAAAAACATTATGGATGGTTACCGCTACATAGTACAGAACTACTCCCCCGGTGATGAGATCTATCTCTTTGGCTTTAGCCGAGGCGCTTACACAGTGCGCTGTTTGTGTGGTCTTATCAATAACTGCGGCATCCTCAAGCGCCACGATGCGAGGCTGATTCAACAAGCCTTTGACCACTATAAAAAAAGCAGTGCACCCTTTGCCCCAAGCGGCGATAAATCCGTTGAATTTAGACAACAGCATAGCCACGAATCGCGGGAGATTAAGTTTGTCGGCGTGTGGGATACGGTGGGCGCCATGGGGATCCCGATTTCGTTCCTCGGCTTATTCGAAGATAAAGACGAGTTTTACGACACTAAGATTGGCCGCAATGTGCGGGTTGCCCGCCATGCCTTGGCGATAGACGAACACCGCAGCGACTTCGAGCCTACGATTTGGCAACTGCGCGACAATATGGATATGCAGCAGGTCTGGTTTGCAGGCGCCCATAGCAATATTGGTGGCAGTTATCTGCCGGATAAGGATGGCTCGCTATTGTCGGATAATGCGCTCGCGTGGATGATGGCCGAGGCTGAGCGGTTTAATTTGAGCTTAGAGCCGCACCTAGCGGCGAGTTTGCACCGCAATCCGTTAGCAACCTTACACGACTCGCGCCGCAGCTTTTACCGAATTAAGCAATCCTATTTGCGCCCAATTGACCCTAAGGTCGCGCCCGTGTTGCTGCATCGCTCGGTGAAAACGCGCTGGGATCAAGACCCTAAATATCGGCCTAAAAACCTGCAGACCTACCTTGAGCAGTACGGCTGGCCAGAAGAGTTCATCGATTAAATCATAAGGAATATCATGTTAATGCGACGCTTTATTGCCCTCGGTCTGAGCTTGGCGCTGTTACCCATAGCGGCGATGGCCGAGCCTGCAAAACGTATTATTGCGCTTTCGCCCCATGCGGTTGAAATGCTCTACGCCATCGGCGCAGGGGAGTCGATTGTGGCCGCGACAGATTATGCGGATTATCCTGAAGCGGCGAAACAAATCCCCAGTATTGGTGGTTATTATGGGATCCAGATTGAGCGGGTATTAGAGCTTAATCCCGAACTGATTGTGGTGTGGGATACGGGCAATAAAGCTGAGGATATCAATCAACTCAAAAACTTAGGTTTTAAACTCTATAGCAGCTCCCCAAAGACACTTGAGGATGTCGCCAAAGAAATTGAGGAGTTAGGTGAGCTGACGGGACACACAGAGCAGGCGGGTCGAGTAGCGGCGGATTATCGCAGTGAGCTACTGCGATTACGCAGTGAGAATGCGGCTAAATCCGAGCCAAAGGTGTTTTATCAGCTGTGGTCGACGCCCTTAATGACGGTCGCGAAAAACAGTTGGATCCAGCAAATCATCGGCGTGTGTCATGGCAAAAATGTTTTCTACGATGCGGCGAGTGATTACCCGCAGGTGAGTTTAGAAAATGTGTTACTGACCTTGCCCGAGGTGATTTTACAGAGCGAAGAGGAAGGCAATGTCAAAGGGGTTGATTGGAGCCAATGGGCCGAAATCCCCGCGGTTAAAAACCAGCATATTTATCAATTAAATGCCGATTTATTACACCGCGCGACGCCCAGAGCGTTACTCGGAGTAAAAGCCGTATGTGATGCCTTGGATAAAGCGCGTTAGCTAAAGCGTGTAACTAAAGCGTGTTACTAAAGTGCGTTAATCGTCTATTGCAGCAGGGAATGTAGGTAAGGGGATAAAGATGTCGACACCAATCAATGTCAGTGTAGATATCAGTTCAGGCGCCAATTCAGAAATCAGTAATAAGGGCACACTCGTGCTGCTGTGCGGCAAGATGGGCGCGGGGAAATCGACCTTGGCTCGTGAACTGGCCAAGGGTGAACACTGCGTGCTCATCAGTGAAGATGAATGGCTAGCGACTTTATATCCAAATGAAATTAAAGACTTTGATGCCTATATTCATTACGCCGCTCGCCTAAAGCCGCTACTGAAGCGCCACATTGAGGCACTGCTGCAGGCCGGATTAACTGTGGTCATGGATTTTCCTGCTAATACCCTCAATCAAAGGCGTTGGTTGCTGGGCTTGAGTCTCGATACGGGGGTGGCCCATCGACTGATTTATCTAAAGCACAGCGATGAGTTATGTCTGAGTCGCCTTGCCCTGCGCCGCCAAGCAGAGCCAGAACGCGCCCAGTTCGATACCGAAGCCGTGTACTGGCATGTGAGCAGTTTCTTTCAAGCGCCCACGGAAGAAGAGGGCCTTAATATTGAAATCCTTGAGTCATCAGACTGTTGAGTAATGAACTATGTACCAAGTGATAGAGCAAGTGGCGTCGGTTGAAGATTTTATCCGTTTACGGCAGATTTCGGGCCTAAGTCCTCGACCTTTGGCGGGCGTCGTCAAGGCGCTGCCAAAGAGTTTATACGGCGTGCAAATTAAGTGTGGTACCCAAACCGTGGGTATGGGGCGGGTTGTGGGGGATGGGGCGATTAACTTTGAGATCGTCGATGTGGCTGTGGATCCTGAGCATCAAGGCAAGGGGCTTGGCCGATTGATTATGCAGCATATTATGGCCTACCTAGACCGTGAGGCTTTTACGGGGGCTTATATCACCTTAATGGCCGATGTGCCTGAACTCTATGAAAAATTTGGTTTTAAATTCAGTCGTCCCGCCAGCGAAGGCATGTATCTGGTGAAATAGGCGCAGGCTTGCATACACAACAAAAACAATAGGATCCCTTAAAGATGAACACGTTACTGATTTGCTTATTTATCGCTATGTTATTGCCGTATTTGGCCAAAGGCCCTGTCGCATGGGCAATGGCCAAAGCTGGCGGTTATGATAATCATCATCCGCGAACTCAACAGGCGCAATTAACCGGATTTGGTGCGCGGGCACTCGCTGGACATCAAAACGCCTTCGAATCTCTACTGATTTTTGGTTTAGCCGTAGTGACAGTTATCGCCACAGGCAAAGTCACTGCGACTGCTGAGTGGTTAGCGGTTGTGCATATCGTTGCGCGGGTGGCGTATCAGATCTTGTATCTACTGAACAAAGGCACGTTGCGTTCATTGTCTTGGTTTGTGGCGATTTTCAGCGCCTTTGGAGTCTTCTTCCAAGCGTTTTAACGGCCTGGTGTTGGTTAACAGTGATGTGAGTCTCTCAGACCGAAGGAGTTGAGATGAGAGTAGTGGATACTGAGAATCGAGCCTGGTTTTTGTTTGAACATGAGGGCGAATTTTATCTGGATGCCAACTGCAGTATGAGTGCATTTGGTTATCACTATTTGATCCCATTAAATGAACAGGAATCTGTGCGCTATCGTGATATGGGTCGGGCATACTTAAAGCAACTCGCCTACGACATTCATGATTCGGTACCTATTGCTGAAAACAGCCGCTCAATTTATCGAGGCAGAGATCAATCCAGAGAATTTGAACCCTTAACTCGTCGCGCTATTCTGCTATGGCGAGAAAGGCTTCCTCCGACAACTTAAGACTGCACTATAGCCTAGGCTTGACTTGCTGTGTCAAAAATCACAATTGATGAATTTATCGTCGACTTTCTGACATTAGTTAAGCAGTACATGATTTATTGTCACTTAAAAATCTATGTCAAATAATCGCTCATTTTTAATGGTTAATCACCAATTTTGACGGCTAGATGCTGACTTTGGCCTCAAATAGCTAAATTTATGTAATTAAAGGTTTTTGTGTTTTTGTATCCTATTGAATAAAGGTGGTAATTTGACAATTTCAAGCCATTAAATTGACAGTTTTCTTTATGAAAAACCTCAGTTATATTGCAGTTGTTGATACAATTGTTGAGGTTTAAAAACCATGTTACGTCAAATGACCTATGGCATTGTCGCCTTTGCATCTTGGTTTATTTATCAGGATGTTTCCGACCATTTTGGGATGGAGACCTTTGATAAGGTCTTGGTGGAGAATGTGCAACATAAGGTAGAGGCTCGAAAGGCAAAAGCAGCGGCGGAGCAATATGCTCAGCAGCTTAAGCGACAGGCCGCAGCCGACTGCCAAACGACAAACGCATGCACTCAATAACGGCGGTGTATCATCTTTGTTCTTGCTGCGCATAAGTAAGAAGCTGTTCGCCACAGTGTCAGAGTAGAGGGGCAAATAATCCTATTTGCCCCTCTCGGGCTTATGAGCCTTCATTTGCAGAGTTGCCCTGCGAAAACCTGCCAACAATCCTCTTGGTTAATCACGGTTTCTGTTTTACTTCCGCACATTATCTAATCCTACTTAAGCTTATTTTCCGTAAACGTTGGCACAGTCTTGAGTCGATAAGAATCAAAGCGATGGAGCCGAGCAAACTACGAGCTTATTTTGCGAAAATGGCATATCTCAAATTAGTCTGTGAAGATGAATAGTAAACGAAGTGGAACTTTAGCGATGGGATAGAAGCCAATACCAAAATCCGCTAGATTTAGCTGCTCGCTCACTTGGGTGAGTATGTGCAGGTTTTATATTTAAGGATGAAGATGAGAACGCTACAGCTTTTTGGATTTATGCTGACTGTTGCTGGAATTATTCTAGCGACAGTTATGTTCGCGCCTGTAGATAGTAAAATCTCGGAAGCCTCAGCTGGCGCGAGCGGTTTAGGATTCCTGTTTATGGTATTGCCTATGCTGGGCTGCTCGGCATTGATGCTGGTACCTTCTTCAACGGTATTGTTTTTCCACGACGTTAGAAGACGTACCTATTTCACTGGCCATTTCTGGTTAAATCTCTGGAGAGTGAATCTGATGATTTCCCTTGGATATATTGCCCTAGTGCTTTACCTGGCTTTGGTATGGCTAAAGGTAAGCAGTGGTCATTAGAAAGTCATAATTAACACGCCCCAATCACCTTTCGCATGGGGCGTATTATCACTGATTACTTTTGTGTGGCGCGGTAGTGGTCGAAGTTTTCGATATAGTCTTCGAGATTGGCGTCGATCATCTCTTTATAGCGCTCGATATAGTAATCCATCATTTCCTGTTTTTTGGCCTGCATTTGTTCTTTGGATTCAAAGCTGGTGGAGCCAAACCAAGCGTTGTAGCGGGCGACGGCCCACATAAAGGAAGCGCTGACCTCACCGGTTTGGATCTCGGTGTTTTGGTTTTGCTGGTTCGCGAGCTTAATCATCTCGGTGGCACGTTCGTAAAAGGCTTGTTGGTTATCAGACATCAGCAATTCCTATTGTTGGGCAAAATGAAGAGGGCGTTGCGTGCATCGCCCTTTAGGCTGTTACTAATAACCCTAAGGTATTTTGTGGTTGAGGGACAGTCGTGCGCTTCACAGAATCCGTTGATATCACACCAAAAGGCGGCGCCGAAATGAAATATGGGATAGGCGTAACATTTTTCACTGCTTTAGCGAGCGCCTTTGCCGCAGATGCTTGTTGTTACGCCAGTCAGTTTGATATGATCATTTAGCGCTCGCCCTAGTTAGCGGCAAAGCTCCACATCGCTTGGATAAGGCCATTAGCGACTTCAAACACCACCATGACTTCAAAGGGCTCCTCGCGGATGCCGCTGATCCGTTCGTGATCGACCACTTTATTACCGACTACCATACGATTGAGGATCTCGGCGTGCAGATGCGGCAAGTTAAAACGTTCATTCTGATAGAAATCACTAAAGGCAGCCTTGCCTCGGATCACGGGCTCTGTGGCGGGTGGGCGGTAAATACAAACATCGTCGCTAAAAAACGCTACAAAGCTTGCAAGGTCGCGTTGGTTATAGGCGACTAACTGGGCTTGCACTAAGGCTTCGGCTGTTTGTTCTGCTATATGGGGCATTTGCTGGCTCAAGCTATCTTCCTTTAAAATAGGGGCTGAGTCTGACAAGAGACCTTAGCCCGTTAAGGTAAACGAGAAAGGGCTTTCAACGCTTATTATCGTTATCTCAGCCTGCTTTCCCGCTATCGCGATTAATGATGAATCTATATTAAATGCTATTACTCCAATAGCTTAAGCTGCGTTTGCCCCCAAGGTGTGGCAAAGGGCATGGCTTCTTGAGGGGTTAAGATAAACTCCTGCTCACAACCATCGCCATGGGGCATTTCCCAAAACTTAATCCCATTCGCCTCGAGGGTGAGTTGAAAATACCCAGAGCCATCGGCACTTGGGCATTCGGCATCTGGTGCCGCATTGGCAAACAACTTTTCCTTAAGTGCTGGTGGGAGTGGATAACTCATGCTTTCTGGCAAGGTTTGCGTGGGTTTATCGGCGATAAACCACTGCCACGGATGGAAAGGTTTGCCATCGGCGAGGGAGAAGCTAACAAACTCTTGGCTGATCCCATTGGCGCCAAAACCCGCCGCCCAGCGATATAAGCGCACGCTGAGCCAATGCTGATTGAGGAAAATCGGTTCCGCATAGGTTTCATCGGCCACAAAATGGCCCATTTGAGACAACATTCTGCGGCGCGTGTCAAAGGTTTGTGCCAGCTGAGTATCATCGGTGAGCTTTTCCTCAAGCCACTGATTAATGGCGGGAATACCTTTTTGTGGGCCGTTAAATTCGATACCGACTTCGGTGCCATAGGTTAGCGGACGGTATTCAATGGTTTGAAAAGCTTGCCATTTTCCACGGCTCAGTGAAGGTTTGGTTTCAAGCGGCAGATTGTAGGCATCGGCGCTGCAGTCATCCTGGTTGTCGGGGCTGAGTTGGCGCTCAAGCTTTATGGGTAAGGATTTGCCTGAATTGTCTTTAAACCAATGGCCGCTGAGTTGCTGCGCCGTAGCGCTATCGAACTGCCAGTTTCCAGTATTGTTTTCTTCTTTCCAAATACCGTTTTGCAGCTCGAGCTGTATTGGGGTTAAGTAGCGTTGATAGTAATAACTGCCGCTGCCGTATTGGTTAAAGCAGACTCTAATACTGCTTTTACCCAGCGTGCCCTGCCAAATACCTGAGAGTTCATCGGCGGCAAAAGTGCTTAAAGGCAGCGTAGTGGCAAGCAATAGGCTTGAAGACAACAGCTTAAGTAACGTCCGTGTATTCATACTTTTTCTCTTAAAAGATAATAGGTTATGGTTTTACGTATCGGTTATAAAAAAGTCGCCCTAAGGCGACTCTTAACGGTGTCGAGCTTGATAAACAGCAGGCTCACAGTTTATCGCGTCAAAAGGCCTGTTTATTCGACCTGCCAATCGATTTGTTCGCCGGCGCGAATTGGCACAACGTTGTTGTCACCAAGTGGGTAACTGACGGGCACATCCCAAGATTTTTTCACTAGGGTGATGGTATCGCTGTTGCGGGGCAGATTGTAAAAATCTGGGCCGTTGAAGCTGGCAAAGGCTTCTAATTTATCCAGCGCATTGACCGATTCAAAGGCTTCGGCGTACAGCTCAATGGCCGCATGGGCAGTATAAGAACCCGCGCAGCCACAGGCGGCTTCTTTACGATCTTTAGCGTGCGGCGCAGAGTCGGTACCTAGGAAGAACTTCTTATTGCCACTGGCCGCGGCACCTAACAGCGCTTGCTGGTGGGTATTGCGCTTTAAAATTGGCAGGCAATAGAAGTGCGGACGAATACCGCCAGCCAACATATGGTTGCGGTTATAGAGCAAGTGGTGCGCAGTGATCGTGGCGGCCACGTTGTCAGAGGCGGCTGTCACGAAATCGACCGCATCCTTAGTGGTGATATGCTCGAGAACGATTTTAAGCTTCGGGAAATCGGCCACGATCTTGCTGAGGATATTCTCAATAAATACGCGCTCGCGGTCGAAAATATCAATCGATGAATCAGTCACTTCACCATGCACTAGGAACAACATGCCCACTTCCTGCATCGCTTCGAGGGCGGGGTAGATGTTCTTCAAATCGGTCACGCCAGAATCCGAGTTGGTAGTCGCGCCTGCTGGGTAGAGTTTAGCGGCAACGATTTTACCCGAGGCTTTGGCTTTACGGATTTCTTCTGGGCTGGTTTTGTCGGTGAGATACAACACCATTAAGGGTTCAAATTGCGAGCCTGCTGGCACTTGCGCCTTGATACGATCGTAATAAGCCAAGGCGGTTTCGGTATCGATAGCGGGAGGAACCAAGTTAGGCATCACGATAGCGCGGCCCATATAGCGGCTGATATCGCGAACCGTGTCTTTTAATTGTGCGCCGTCTCTTAGGTGAATGTGCCAGTCGTCAGGACGAGTAATAGTGAGTGTTGTCATAGGGCGATTCATCTTGTTGAATGTTTCTGCTGCGAGGGTGGCAGGATCTTATGTGGCAAGGATTTAGCTGTAAAGGGAAACTCAGCCATTTCACCAATAAAAGTGTTAACGCATGTTGAGTGTCCGCACTCTGTCTTCCTCTTATTTTACAAACTGCTTTTCAGCGGACACTTTCGCGAAAACCAGCGGACACTTTTTAATAAAGCCCTCGGTGTCCGCGGACACTTTTATCTTAAATTTTACTTAACTTTATGAAAGTAAATGTTTTAATCAAATTGGCATAGGCGTTGCTATTACTGGATATCGATTTTTAATAGTGTCCGTAGCGATGGGCCTATCCAGCCCTCCGACAGGGAAGCGAGAAACGCCATGATTAAAGATACCAGCGGCCAAGATAAAGTCCTTGTGCCATCGACCGCCAAACGCCTCAAGTTGCCTCTGATGATTGGCGGCTGCACCTTACTGGTCAGCGCCTTAGTGTGGGCCAGTTTTGGTAGTGATAAAGTCAGCCAGTCCATCAGCCGCAGTGAACTCACTACCGCCACTTTATATGTTGGCACGCTCACTCGAGATGTGGCCACCACGGGCAAAATTGTTGCCGCCAATGCGCCGATCCTCTACAGCACCGAAGAAGGCACAGTGACGCTACTGAGCAACCCTGGGGATAGCGTCAACAAAGGTGATGTGGTCGCAAAGCTGGAGAGTCCAAGATTAACCAATCAATTAGAGCAGGCCAAATCACTTTTGGCGGGATTAGAGAGCGCCCTTGAGCGTGCCAAGCTAGACGCCAGACGTAACCAATTACAAGTCAATCAAACCTTAGACATGGCCTCGGTCGATTTGGAAGCCGCCGATCGGGAGAGCCGTCGTGGAGATTTACTGATCCAATCTAAACTGATCAGCCAAATCGACTATGAGAAGGGCAAGGACGATCTGCACAAGGCAAAACTCAAATTTAAGCATGCGGAGCAGGAAGTGGCCTTAACCAAGGATACCTTAACCTTTGAGGTGAAAAACAAGGCCTTGGAAATGGAGCGCCAGAGTCTGGCGGTAAAAGAGCTTGAGCGTCAGGTTGACGCCTTAAATATCAAGGCGCCGGTGAGCGGCATTATTGGTAACTGGTTGACCGAGCAAAAAACGCGTCTGAGCGCCAATCAACCCATTCTGACCGTAGTCGATTTAAGTGCTTATGAGGCCGAGTTAGCGGTGCCGGAATCCTACGCCGACGAGTTAGGACTCGGAATGGAGGTCGAACTGAGCTTCGGTGAAGTCAAACTCATGGGCAAACTATCCTCGATTTCCCCCGAAGTGCGTAACCGTGAAGTGACCGCCAGAGTGCAGTTTGTGCAGAGCGAAAGCTTGAAGCTGCGCCAAAACCAGCGGATCTCCGCCAGAGTTTTGCTCGAACACAGGGCGAATGTGTTGATGGTTAAACGCGGAGCCTTTATGACCAGCGGTGGTGGCGATGAGGTTTATCAAGTCGAAGGCGATATTGCTACCCGCCGCGAGATTAAGCTCGGCAGCACCAGCATGAGTCAGGTGGAAGTGATCGAAGGCGGTAAAGCGGGTGACGAATGGGTGATCTCCAGTGTTGAGTCCTTCAACCATGCCGAACAGGTCAAAATGCATTGATGACCGATAGTCAAAAATTACTTATTAATCAAATTGATGTAATTAACGCCGCTCTGACTAAAAAGTCTGCGGCTAAGGTGTACAAGGAGTTCATTATGCGTACTAAAAACGTCGATCTTGGTCTGTTGATGTCATCCAAATTGTTTGGTGTTCTGGCCTTAGCCTTACTGGTGGTGGCAGTGGAGCTGGGCATAGGTGAGGCCAACAGCTGGTTTTTCCTCGGTTTAAATATTTTGGAATGGACGAATCCCCTAGAAGAAGCGCGCCAGGTGGGTGATGTCTCGATGGAAAGTGTGAGCTTTATATTCGCCTGTCTCAATGGGTTGTTCGATGCCTTGAGTGGGTTTGTGATGGGCCGTTTTGCGGGGTGAGGGCTTTGTGTAGCCGTTACCACTTAAAGATAAGAAACTTGCGCATTTTATAAGCCGTTTGCGCGCAAAGATAAAAATTAATCAAGGAAATTAAAATGTTATCAATGAAGAATATCAGCAAGGTTTTTAAAACGGACTTAGTGGAAACCCACGCGCTGCGGGATTTCAACCTTGAGGTGAACGAGGGCGAGTTTGTGGCGGTTACAGGTCCTTCGGGCTCAGGTAAAACCACCTTCTTAAATATCGCAGGCTTGCTCGAAGGCTTCACCCATGGGGATTACTTTTTAGATGGGATTAATGTCTCCAACCTCAGTGACAACAAGAGTGCCGCCGTACGCAACGAGAAGATTGGTTTTATCTTCCAAGGCTTTAACTTGATCCCCGATCTTAACCTCGCGGAAAACATAGAAGTGCCGCTGCGCTACCGTGGTTTTAGTGCCAAGGAACGCAAACGCCGTGTGGAACAAGCATTAGAGCAAGTAGGCTTAGGTGCGCGGATGAAGCATTTGCCGACCCAATTATCCGGCGGTCAGCAGCAAAGGGTCGCGATTGCTCGCGCTTTAGCGGGGGAGCCTCGTTTTCTGCTCGCCGATGAACCTACGGGTAACCTCGACAGCTTAATGGCCCGCCAAGTGATGGAATTATTAGAGAATATTAACCAATCTGGCACCACGATCATCATGGTGACCCACGATCCAGAACTGGCTCGCCGAGCTCAGCGCAATATCCAAATTGTCGATGGTCAAGTCTGCGACTTTACCATGTATCAACCCAATGCGGCCCGCAGTGCAAGCCACGGCAGTGTCGATAAACTGGTTGCTAACGCCCAAGGCTAGGAGCGGTTATGTTCTTCTATTACTTAGATTTAGCTTGGCGTAGCATCAAAAAAACGCCCATGTTATCGGCATTGATGATCATGGCGATTTCCATCGGCATTGGCATCACTATCACTACACTCAATATCTATAAAATGATGTCGATTAACCCCGCGGGGGAGAAGTCGGGCCAATTGTTTGCGGTGCAGCTGTGGAGCCAAGGGCCAGATGCCTGGGATCGCTTCGATCAACAGATCACTTATCAAGACGGGATGAACTTACTTAAGAGTGATATTCCGAGCCTGCAAACCCCCATGTTTCGCACGGGCGGCGCGGTGCAAACCGAAGATCCGGCTTTTTTACCCGTGCTGCAATCTCGGGTTAGGGTAACCAATAACGACTTTTTCCCACTGTTTGGCCTCGAGTTTCAATACGGTCAGGCATGGGATGACAGTGTCGATAAAGATGCTCGCTACGAAGTGGTGTTGACCGATGAGCTAAATAAGACGCTGTTTGCGGGCCAAAATAGTGTCGGCAAGACGATTTATTTCAATGCTAAGCCCTATCAAGTCGTTGGCGTTCTTAAGCCTTGGGCTCCGAGTCCAAACTATTACGATCTTAACAACGGCGCCTTTGGCAATGTGGATACCTTGTTTGTGCCCTACAGCTTAGCGCCGATTGAGGAATATGGCAGTTGGGGGAATACCAACGGCTGGAACTATGAAAGCATCAACAACTATGCACAACGTTTAACTTCGGAAAAGCATTGGACCCAGTATTGGGTGCAACTGGATACGCCTGAGCAAGTAGCTGAGTACCGTCAGTGGGTACGCCAATATATTGAACAACAAAAGAAATTAGGCCGCTTCAGCTCACCTAAGGCCGATGTACAGTTGTCCAATGTTGACCAATGGTTAGCCATCAATAAAGTGGTACCGGAGGATAACAAGGTGCTGGTGGGCCTGAGTGCACTCTTCTTGATCGTCTGTTTAGTCAATATGTTAGGGTTGTTGCTGTCTAAGTTTTTACGTCGTGCTCCCGAGATTGGCGTGCGCCGCGCTATCGGCGCCAGCCAAGGGCAGATCTTTGCCCAACATATGGTGGAAGTGTCCTTGATGGGGTTATTCGGCGGTTTACTCGGCTTGGCTTGGGCCTGGGGCTCATTGATGCTGCTGACCAAGAAGTTTGACTTGGAGGCGTCTTTAACTCACCTCGATACCAGTATGTGGTTGATAGCACCAATGATCGCGATTTTGGCGGCTGTGGTGGCTGGTATCTACCCCGCGTGGCGAGTGTGTACGACTAACCCAAGTGTTTATCTTAAGAGCCAATAATCGGGGGCAATATGTTACATATCAAACCTATTCTCAGCAGTTTATTACGCAGTAAAAGCGGCCCCTTGTTGCTGTTATTGCAGATCATTTTATCAGTGGCTATCGTCGCGAATGCGAGCTTTATTATCGCCGAGCGTTTGAATTTAATGGCGCGTGATTCGGGGGTTGTTGAAAGCGAAGTTTTCGATTTCAGTATTTATCATTTTGATAAATCGACGGATTTAGTCGCGCAGGATAAACGGGATTTGGAACTTCTGCGTGCGATTCCTGGGGTGATTGATGTTGCGCCCTCCTCTATGGCTCCCCTGAGCGGCGGCGGTTGGTCGAGTAACTTTACTTTGGGGCCTGAGGAGCGTGCTAAATCCACGCCCAATACGGGCATGTATATGAGTGATGAGCATTTCATCAACTCCCTAGGGCTGAAGTTAGTCGAAGGACGTAACTTCTATCCCCAGGAGATCACCACAGAGTTGCTGGAAGATGGTGGCAAGATGCTCGTCACTAAAGCCTTTGCCGATAAGGTATGGCCGAATGAAACCGCGCTCGGGAAAAGCGTCTATATGGGCACGCAGCACTTTGTGGTGATTGGAGTGCTGGAGCGCTTACAAACCGCGTGGGTGGATAACAAAAACTTGGAGTTTAGCTCAGTGTTGTCGGTGAATTATCCCGCTGACTATAAACGCTATTTAGTGAGGGCTAAGTCGAGCGATATGGCTCGCCTCAAGGAAGTCATTCCCGAGCTGCTGCACAAGGAATATCCGAGCCGCGTGGTCGAAGGTTTTACGACCATGGGAGAGCGCCGTATCGAGGCGTATCGTGACCATGAGTTGATGGCAACCGTACTGACCATGATGGTGGTGTTACTGCTGCTGATCACATCCCTTGGAGTGACAGGCATGGTGATGTTTAATATCCAGCGCCGCACTAAACAGATCGGCACTCGCCGTGCGTTAGGGGCAAAAAAGCGAGATATTATCAGCTACTTCCTCGTCGAGAACTATTTGCTCTGCTTGCTCGGCGGCGGCATTGGTGTGCTGTTAGCGATTCAGCTCGGCCAGCAATTGATGAGCCTCTATAGCCTGCCGATGCTGGAGATAGTCTATCCATTGTTGACTGTAGCGGGGCTGTTTGCGGTAACCACCCTTGCGGTGTACTTACCGGCTCGCAAGGCCGCGAAGATTTCTCCGGCGACAGCCACCCGCAGTGTTTAAATAAGTTGAAGGGCATTAAGTGCGATAACAGTAGGATGTTATTGCACTTTTTGTTACTTTAAGGTTAATAGTTTTACTCTGGACGCACATGCTCACATGGACACTATTCTGATTGTCGACGATAACCATGCCATCTGCCAGGCCTTAGGTTTAATGCTGGAGATCAATGGTTATCAGGTGTTGACCTGTCATACGCCCGAAGATGCCCTTAGCCTAATGGCAACCCAAGATGTTGATTTGGTTATCCAAGATATGAACTTCACCCGCGATACTACCTCGGGGGAAGAAGGGCGGCAGCTGTTTTATGCCCTGCGTGAGCGTCAGCAAGATCTGCCGATCATCCTGATGACGGCGTGGACCCAGTTAGAAACGGCGGTCGAGTTAGTGAAAGCGGGCGCCGCCGATTATATGGGGAAACCGTGGGATGATGCTAAGTTACTCAACAGTATCACTAATTTAATCGCGCTACATAAACTTGCCCGTGCAAACCAGCAGCTCGAACGAGTGAATTCCCAGCGTCAGGTGGCGATCGCCGATGCGGATCTCTGTGGAATCGTGTTTGGCAGTGGTGCCATGCAGCGCTGTATCGACTTAGCCTTGCAACTGGCACGTTCCGATGTGTCTGTGTTGATCACCGGCCCCAATGGTGCGGGTAAAGACAAGCTTGCCGATATTATTCACGCCAATTCCCCCTTAAAAAACAAACCTTTTATCAAGGTGAATGTGGGCGCCTTGCCGATGGAGTTGCTCGAAGCCGAACTCTTTGGTGCCGAGGCGGGAGCTTTTACCGGCGCCAATAAGGCGCGTATTGGTCGCTTTGAAGCGGCCGATGGCGGCACGCTGTTTTTGGACGAAATAGGTAATTTACCCCTGTCGGGCCAAGTAAAATTGCTGCGGGTATTACAAACCGGGGAATTCGAACGTTTAGGCAGCCATAAAACCTTAAAGGTGAAGGTGAGGGTGATCAGTGCGACTAACGCCGACCTGGCCCAAGATATTGCCGAAGGGCGTTTCCGTGAGGACTTATTCTACCGTCTGAATGTCATTGAATTGGCCTTACCGCCGCTGAATCAACGCATTGATGATATTTTGCCCTTAGTGAAGCATTTTGTCGGTGAGGGTTTTAGCCTGAGTAAACCAGCGCAGCAAGCTCTGTTGCAGCACCGCTGGCCGGGCAATGTGCGCGAGTTGGAAAATGCCTGCAAACGTGCGGCGCTGTTGGCCCAAAGCCGAGTGTTAACCGAAGCCGATTTTGGGTTACTGCCCGCCCATGGAAGTCATTCCAGTGCAATAAACACTACGACATTTGGGCGAACCCTGTCCGCAATAACACCGATTGAACCGCAGGTGAAAAGTTTGCATCATGACGTGCCTGCTCAATCGGACTCCAGCGACGCTATTATGGATGTTAGCCGTGAGCAGATTGAAATGGCCCTAAGGCAACACAAGGGCGTGATTGCGCGCGTGGCTAAATCCCTAGGCTTGAGTCGACAGGCCTTGTATCGCCGCATGGATAAATTTGGTCTAGAAAAATAGCCATAGCATGATAAACACTGAGCATTAGGCGGAATTTTAGGTGCAACTGCGAACAAAATTAATCATTTATTCAACCGTTTGTTGCGCCTTAGGTGTGCTCTTGACCTTAGGTGTTGTGAGCTATCGCCCGACTATCTCGCCCGTTGAGGTCGCTGAGCCCATCAAGATCCCCGATATAACTATACCGCCCCTCGATGTAGATAAGCTGCAAGAGACTGTCGAGGCAGCGATTAAAAATAATGAGCAATTACAGCAAACTCTGCCATTGCAGGAGCGTTTAAGGGCGGAACAGATTAAGCATGAGCTGCAAAAGTTGGAGCAACTTAAGCAAGAACAGCTGCAAATTAAGCTCTATAAACTCGAGCAACTTAAAGACGGACTCTTTAGCCCTTCAGTCCATCCTGAAGTGCCCCCCATAGCGCCACCTGCTGAACCTATCTCGCTGCCTAAGTTGAAGTTAGGTCACGAGGCTGTGTCCACACCGCCAATCACTGAATGGCTATTCATATTACTGTTTGCCTGCGGAATTTGTGCCTTGGGTGTGGCTTGGTTTACCCGCCATTTAGCCCGCAGTCTCAATGCATTAGAGGTTGGTTTACTCAACTTTAATGACAATGACTTTAGCGTCAGCATTCCAGCAAATGGTGAGGGGCAGTTAAAAGCATTGGCTGAGTTATTTAATGATTCGGCGGCTAAACTGCGTCAAGAGCGGCAATATATTTACCAGCGGGAATTGCTGCTGGATAAGGTGATTCAAAGCTCTCCAAATGTGATGCTACTGTTTAACGATAACCAAAAACTCATGTATGCCAACGATGCGGCGCGGCATCTTTTTCATATAAAAGGCAAGATGGAAGGCTTGAGCCTCGACGAGCTGCTGCAAGATTTACCCGAAGCCCTTGCCTTGGCACTTAAGCAGGAAAAGAGCGGCCTGTTTACCATGGGCGAGGATGATACTGAGACTTGGTATCTGAGCCGTGGCCAGTTTTTGCTGAATAACCAACAGCATAACTTAATTTTGCTCAAGCAGATGACCCGAGAGCTAAATCGTCAGGAAGTGGCGGTATGGAAGAAAGTGATCCGCATTATCAGCCATGAGTTGAATAACTCTGTCGCGCCCATCGCCTCCATGGTGAACTCGGGGCGTTTACTGACGAAAGATCTCGATAATCCCAAGCTTAAGCTGATATTCGACACCATAGAGAGTCGCACGAATCACTTGAGCCAGTTTATTTTCAATTATGCGCGCTTTGCTAAATTGCCTTTACCGCAGCGACGTGACGTGCCGTGGCAGCAGCTTATTGAGCATTTAACCCAACATTATCCCTTTATCTTAGCCAATGAGTTACCTGCTGAGATGGGCTATTTCGACCAAGGGCAAATGGAGCAAGTCCTGCTGAATTTACTGAAAAATGCCCATGAATCAGGTTCTAATCCCGATGAAGTCACGCTCTCGATTCGCCACCAAACCATGGTGGATGGGACGGGCTTTAGTATCAAAATCGAAGACCGTGGCAGTGGTATGTCCGAGGAAGTGTTAGAGCAAGCCCTATTACCCTTTTACTCGACTAAACAATCGGGCACGGGTTTAGGCCTGCCACTTTGCCGCGAAATTATCGAAGCCCACGATGGCAGCATTAGCATGCATAACCGCAACGACGGCGGCCTATCGGTACACTTGTGGCTGCCGCAATAAACCGCGTTTAAGTGTGTATCAAGAGGTTTCACTCCTTAGACGAATGTATTACCCAAATGGGCTATTTTGCGGTTTTTACCTTAGCTTTTCGGGCTAATTTCCCCCTCCCTCTAATGACGAAAGATCGGCTGTCCTGTTACCCTGCGTAAGCGAAAATGTTGACTAAGGGCTGGCCCTTAGTTCGGCTTTGGATATCGCGCAATGGGTGGCTTTCATCAACAGGGAGAGGAAAGTGAGATCGTTAAAAAAGCGGTTGTTCGTCTGCATCTTGTGTCCCTTGCTGCTTGTCAGTTCCCCCAGTGTTTTGGCCGATGATGACATTGAAATCAGTGGATTAGTTATAGACAGAACCTTAACCCGTTTTGGTAAGGATTTTGGCTTTTACTATTCAAGTTATTGGCGCGAATTGCCCTTTACCCAAGGCTTTAACGTGACCCTATATGAAACCGTGTTTCCGCAGGCGGGCACGGTTTTAACCTTAGAGGTCAACGGTACGCGCATCTATACCACGCACTTTGGCCGCCGCGCCAATCCGATTAAGGAAAGCGCAGAGCAGGCCATATTGCTGACCATTGATTACTTAGCTCAGGTTCGAGCTAATGCCATTACGGGTGATTTTTCAGGAACAACGGACGACTTTTAGGATAATAATAATGACTTACAGGACGTTACTTTCTCTTGCCGTGCTCTGCATGGCATGCACAAGCCAAGCAACCGAATTAATCTATACCCCCGTGAATCCCAGCTTTGGCGGTAATCCGCTTAATGGCTCCTTTCTGCTGAACAAAGCGCAGGCTCAAAATGATAACAAAGCCAGCTCGACCGAGAAGGACTTTGTTACCCGCTTTAAGGAATCCTTAGAACGTAACATCATTAACTCCATTACCCGTGGCGTGGCCGACGGGGAGATCACCGATGGGGTGTACGATACGGGTGATTTCCGTATTGAAGTGGCTTCAACTGGCACAGGGGTGATGCTGACCATCACCAATATCGAAACCGGTGAAGTGACAGTGATTGAAATGCCAACCTTCGGAGGCGGAAACTAATGACTCGTTTCGTGTTTATCGCCCTGATGCTGCTGAGTATGTCAGCCTGTAGCTTGATCCCAAAGCCTGACTTAAATATCACGCCCGCTCAAGTTAATCCGATGAGTGAGGTGATGAAAGGGCTACAGAGTCAGCCTGGGCCTAAGTTTCCTATCCCTGTGGCCGTGTACTCGTTTCGCGACCAAACGGGCCAGTATAAGCCTCTGGCGAACGTGAGTTCATTTTCTACTGCGGTCACACAAGGGGCGACATCGATGCTGATGCAAACCTTGATTGACTCTAAATGGTTTACCCCCGTCGAGCGTGAGGGCCTGCAAAACCTACTGACCGAGCGCAAAATCAGCAATAAACAAAATGGTACTAAGGGTGATGATATTCCAGTGTTATCGACGGCGAGATTGCTATTAGAAGGCGGTATTATCAGCTACGAGACCAACACCAGCACCGGCGGTACTGGGGTGGAATACTATGGCATCGGCGCCTCAGAAATGTACCGTGAAGATTTAGTCACTATCTATCTGCGCGCGGTCGATGTGCACACGGGTAAAGTGATGATGTCTGTATCTACGAGTAAAAGGGTACTTTCGCAGGAAATGCGTGCAGGTCTGTTCCGCTATACCAGTTTGAATCGTTTGGCCGAGGCGGAAGTCGGTTTTACCACTAACGAGCCAGTACAATTTTGCGTGTTGCAGGCTATCGAACTCGCGGTCGCCGAGTTGATTGATAAGGGCATTAAGCAAGGTTATTGGAGTCAGGCTCAGGTGACACAACCCGCTGAAAGACAGCAGGAGTTGAGCCAAGGTTAATTCCCGTTGCGATAACAAGCACCGAGCCAGCGACATGTCTGGCTCGGTTTTTTTATGGTTAATCGGCCTGTAATGCCTTCCAAAACAGTGCAAAGCTGGCATCGCGGTAATGTTTATCTTGGCCTAATTCTGGATTATCGATAAAAAAGCGCGTGGCGGCCAAGTATTGGCCGTGACAGTTTTCCAACATCAAATCAACGGGATAGTGTGCAATCAGTCCCATTAACTGCCCCTGTTTTATCAATTGCGCGATAAAGCCTAGGATGCTGTTCATCGCCTGCTCACGAATATGCAGTGCGATCTGCGGCGACATAGAATACTGCTGGAAAAACAATTGTTTGACTGGATTTTCAATCGACCAATCGATCGCACTCTGCCAGAGTGTTTCGGCATTGTGCTTAAGATCTTCCCCCTCGCCGACCTTTAACAACAAGGCATCGGCAAATTCTTGCTTGATGGTAAGAAACAGGCTTTCCATCAGTGCTTCCTTGGTCGGAAAATGATGGAAGAGGGTGCCGGTGGCGACGCCCGCCTGCTTGGCTATCGATGCGGTCGAGGTGCCATGAAACCCTTGGTCGACAAATAAGCGTAAGGCGGTCTCCAAAATGGCCTGACGTTTATCTGTCATGGGTTTAGTGTCTGTATCTGTTGGTAATAAGCTCGGCATAACTACTCCTAAGCGCCCGTATTAGCGTAAAAACAGCTTCATCAACATGCGTTGGATAAAAGTGCCATAGGGAGGATGGACAAACTTACCCGTGTTGAAGCGACCTCGGCTAAGCACGGTTTTAGCGTGGCTAAAGGTGAGGAATCCTTCCTTGCCGTGGTAATGCCCCATTCCTGATGGGCCGATACCGCCAAAGGGGGCATCATCGGCCGCCACATGGAACACGGTTTCGTTGATGCACACACCGCCGGAATGGGTTTGCTTGAGGATTTTTTGTTGGCTCGCTTCATCAAAGCTCATCACATACAGGGCTAAGGGGCGGGCGCGATGGTTCACGTAGCTAATGGCCTCATCTAGGTTGTCATAACCAATCACTGGCAGCAGTGGGCCAAAGATTTCTTCTTGTATCAATAGCATATCTTCAGTTGTGTCAGTAATGAGCTGAGTGGCGAGTTTACGATGCTGGCTATCAATCACGTCATTCGAGGCGGGGATCACCTTAGCGCCTTTAGCCTTGGCATCTTCAAGCACTGTTAGCAGACGTTCAAACTGGCGGGCATTAATAATGCTGCCGTAGTCTTTGTTGTGAGTAATGGCGCCATACATGGCCTGGAATTTCGTCTGATAGGCTTGGATAAACTCTGCCACTTTCGCCTTAGGACAAAGCACATAGTCAGGTGCTACACAGATTTGTCCAGCATTCAAACACTTACCATAAATCATTCGTTCTACTGCTATCTCAAGTGGCATATCGGGGGCGATAATCACTGGCGACTTACCGCCCAGCTCGAGAGTCACTGGCGTGAGATTATTAGCGGCGGCGCGCATCACATGGCGACCGACAGTGGTTGAACCGGTGAACAGCAGATGATCGAAGGGCAGAGCGGAAAATTGCGCCGCGACATCAGCTTCCCCTTCGACCACGGCAACATGGGATTCTTCAAACACTTCGGCGAGCAATTGCTTGATGACGCTATTAGTCGCGGGGGTGAATTCCGAGAGTTTGAGCATGGCATGGTTGCCTGCGGCGATGGCCGTGACTAAGGGGCCGATGGAGAGCATGACGGGGAAGTTCCAAGGCACGATTATCCCAATCACCCCGAGCGGTTGATAATGCACTTTCACTTGGGCGGGGGCGAGTAAGATGCCCGCATGACGGCGGCTTGGCTTGAGCCATTTCTTTAGGTTTTTCAAGCTGTACTTGATGTTGTTGACTACGGGCATAATGTCGGAAATCAAGCTATCGTCGACCGATCTGTGGCCATAGTCCTGTGAAAGTGCCTCGACGAGCGGCTGTTGGAATTTCAGCAAGGCGGCCTTAAGGCGTAGTAAGCGTTCTTTACGGATAGCGTAATCGGGATTCGGAGCGGCCAAGTAACTAGCACGTTGGCGCTGGAGTAACTCGGTGAGTGGCGAGATTTTTGCAGGGTCTGTTGCCATATTCATAGTGATCCCTCGGGTGCAAGCCTTAAGCTTTGGAAGCGATTTGTGGTGTATAAAAATAAACCGACTGATTAGTCGGTTTATCCTAACGAACAGCGTGAGCATACGCAAGTGTTATGGTGCTTTTATGAGCAAGATCACGGCCTGTTATGGGCTTAACTTCTACACTTAAAAAGTAGTTTGTTAGACAAGGAGTAGGTATGACTTTGTTAAAGCATGGTATTTCTGTTGGTATTGAGCGTTATGGCGACGATGATTTTTTTGTTGCCTTTAAAGCGGTTGGTACCTTAACTCATCAAGATTATGAGGTGATGGTGCCCGTGCTCGAGGCCGCGTTAGCAGGGGTAAAAGATCCCGATATTTATGCCTTAGTCGATGTGACTGAGCTCGAAGGTTGGGAACTTCAAGCCGCTTGGGACGATCTAAAACTAGGGGTTAAGCATGTTCGTCACTTTGAGCGGATTGCCATAGTCGGTAAAACGACCCTACAGGAGGTGATGGCAAAGCTGGCAAACTGGTTCACTCCGGCCGAGGTTAAGTTTTTTGTCGATAAGCTGGATGCTATTACTTGGCTCAAAGATGAGCTTAACGATGACTAGCCATTAAGGAGAACAGATTATGCGTTCAGGTCAAATACTCTGGCCCACAGATTTTTCGGAAACTGCGGCCCATGCGCTACGTTATGCTATTGAAATGGCAAATCTATACCATGTAGGGCTAAAGATATTACACGTTGTTGAGCAACCAATCGGTGACGAGAACTACATGATCTTAGCGATCACGCCTGAGGAACTCGCTAAGAGTATGGAAGAAGCCGCCGCAACCAAGATGCAGGCTTTGCTCGAGGGCCTCAAAACCGAATTACCTATTACCACCCTGATTCGCCGTGGCGACCCCGTCGATCAGATTTTAGAAGAAGCCAATGGTAAGGATGTGGGCATGGTGGTGATTGCGAGCCATGGCCGGACGGGGATCTCGCACTTTTTACACACCAATGTCGCCGAAGCCGTTGCCAATGGCGCCGCTTGCCCTGTTCTGGTAGTGAAATAGCATTTAAAGCTCTGATAAGAGGGCGCTAAGGCGCCCTTTGTTTTTGATTGCTAAAGCATAATTAATTTTACGACCTAGCTGCTTGCCCCGATTTACTGCTATAAAATACAGATTATCAGCCCCCATTATTGGGCGAAACAACCATAAGCGATGGATAAGATTATGCGTACTCAAGAAGTGTTATGCCCGACGGACTTTTCGGCAACTGCCGCCCACGCTCTTAAATATGCGGTTGAAATAGCAAATCTTTATCAGGTGGATATCCGCTTGTTGCATGTCGCTAGCCCGGCGCGAAGCGCACACTTTTACGGTGTGGCAGTGGAGACGCCTGCGACGTTAGAGCAACAGCTCACCGAATTTGTTGAACAAAAAATGCAAAGCCTACAGCAGGAGATGCAACAGGGATTAAAGTCAGGCCTGAGTATCAAACCCGTCATTCGCCATGGTGATGCCAGTGAAGAAATTCTCGCCGAAGCCACCGATGTGGGCATGGTGGTCATTGCCAGCCATGGTAGCACTAGCTTAATGGACTTTTTAAAACCCCATGTGAGCCAAAATGTGGTGCGACTCGCTAAGTGTCCGGTACTAGTCGTTAAGTAAGGATCAGAGCGGATCATGCTTTAACACTGAATGATCCAGCAGGGTATTAGCCGCCTCGGCCTCATTATCTAGGGACACTAAACGTCGATATTTTTCCTGTAGCGCGTTGAGTGTTCCATCTTCGGTGATCTGCTTTAATCCCTGATTAAAGTCATCACGAATTTGTTCATTTAAGAAGGCAAATTTATATTCTGTGGGTGGGAAAATACGATTGCAAATAGCCACTTGTTTGATTTCTGCCTCGGTCAATTTCCCCTCGATAAATGCCTGCTTGAGATAGTATTTAAAGATATTCTTATCCATCACCACTACATCGGCCCTGTGCTTCATCAGCATATACACCTGTTGTATCTGTCTGGCCTGTTCCTGATAACTGGGATTGGTTTTCGCCATTTGGGTAAATTCTTCCCCAAGCAATATCGAAGCGCGTTGGAAGGCCACCACCTTCTTACCGTCTAAGTCTTTAACGCTATTGATAGTGAAGTCTTTATCATCGAGGCTGATGGCGCAGTTTTGGTAGCGGATGGCGACATCGGAGTAAAAGACTTTATCAACCATGCCGTCTTTAATGTTGATAATGCCGTCGAGTTTGCCTTCCTTGAGCTCATGGAAAGTACGGGCCAAGGGCAGGTAGTGAATGCTGGCGTTGTGACCTTTAACGGCTAATGCTTGATATAACAATTCAAGCTCTAAACCGCTGTTGGATTCTTGAATGACATAGGGGGGAATAGAAAGGCTTACCCCAATTTTCAGCTCCGCCGCCTGCATTATTTGGGGATGAATTAGGGCGGCTAAGCCCAACAATCGGAAACGAAGCCGGGACATTCTGGCGGAACCTGAAGCAACTTTAGCGTGTTTCATCACTCATCAATACCTCGTTGTGAGTCACCAACCTGTATTGGCCGCTCCATGACCTACAGCAATAAGTGTAGTTTGCTAATTTATAGTTTTAGTTATTTTATTTAGCAAAAGCACAATCAGGCTTTTAGAAGGAGGACCCTGGTTGGCTTAAAAAGGCGATCTCTTCTGCGGTAGATTCTCTGCCTAATATCTTGTTTCTATGAGGATAACGACCAAATCTGTCAATAATCTCCTTGTGCCTCAGTTCAAATGCTAAATTGGCGATGGCCGCTTCTCGGTTGAACAATTTCACCGCAACTTGATGAATAAGCGGCGACTCGCTATGCATGTAGGGCATAAATAAAAAGGGCACTTGTTTTGGCTTAAGTGCTTGGTCAATCTGCTGGGCGACGGCCTCTTGGGCAAGGACGAGGGCAATGGCATCGGCCTCAAACGCGGCGGGCTTATCGCGATAAATATTTCGGGAGAATTGATCCAGCACTATGATTTCGGCTAAACGACCTTGAGGCGTGACGCGCCAATCGGCAAGCTCACCCCGCTTGGCTTGTTTGAGTAAGTCTTCAAAGCGTGACTGGATTAAAGCATCAAATTCAGGGTCTTTGATCCACCAAGATTTAGGTGAGATTTCCTCAAACCAGAAATGTAACACTTGCTTAGCGGTAATCATTTGGCTCATCACTTACTCCCATAGATTGACTCCTCTTAGAAATAACAGCCATGGGGGGATAAACACAAGTCAATGAGGATAATTTGTTCAATATTGGCGGGTGTAACCCTGTAAACTCTGCCTAATAATTTGCGCTGAGGCTATTTCTTATTCACTGAATATCAAGTAATTTTATAGTCTCTTGGTCAATTTTTGGATCGTTCCTCTATGCCCCTAGAAGCCGCAGCCACTCAATCGATGTCGAAACAGCATAAGGCATTTTTGCGTAAGTTATATTTAGCGCATTTAATGGATGATGAACGACATAACCTTTTATCACTCAATAAATTAACTGGAATGCCGCGGCGCACGCTGCAGGATTCTATCGCCGCTTTTGAAGATATAGGGATTCGAGTCGAGTTTGTGCAGGACGGCAGCCGTAACAACGCAGGTTATTATCGTATCGTTACCTGGGGGCCTATCAGCAGCGCTTGGGTTGATACCCATGTCGATGAAATTGCTGCAATCATTGGTGTTAATGCCTCGAGTGAAGCGTTGGCGTGAAAGAGCGCGGATTTTGGTTCGACACTGAGCCTCAGTTAAATCAACGAGCCGTTTTACCACCCTTAGAGCAGGATATCACCGCCGATGTTGCCATTATCGGTGCGGGGTATTCCGGGCTTTGGACGGCTTATTATCTAAAGCAATACCAGCCAAATCTGTCTGTGGTTATCCTTGAGGCCGAATGCATAGGCCAAGGTGCATCCGGTCGCAATGGCGGTTGGTTGATGGGCAGTTTCAGTGGCGATGTGGCCTATCTTAATCGGCTCGAGGGCGAGCAGCGCCTTATCGCTAAAGCCATTATTCAAGAAACTATTTCTGAAGTGGCCACAGTTTGCGCAAAGCATCATATCGACTGTGATTTACACCATGGCGGTAACTTGCGGGTGGCGGCGCGTTATCCCGAGCAATTAGCCAATATTAAAGCCGAATTAGCGCAGTGGCGCGCAGAAGGTTTTGGTGAAGAAGATATTCGTTGGCTGGATAAGCTCGAGCTCGATAAGCAAGTGTCTATGGCTGAGGGCCAAGCGGCACTTTTTACGCCCCATTGCGCGCGAATACATCCGGCGAAACTCGTCTGTGGTTTGGCTGACCTCGTACAAAAGTTAGGGGTGAATATCTACGAGCACACGCCTGTAAATCACATGGCGCATCTTGGTGATGCACTTACTCAATTACAGACGCCGCAAGGAAATGTTCGTGCGGCGATTGTGGTGCCCGCAGTGGAAGGTTATCTGCGTCAGCTCAGTGGACTGGGGCGATTTACCTTACCCGTGCAGAGTTTACTTATCGCCACCGAGCCGTTAACGGACGCCGCATGGGATGTAATTGGCTTAGCTAATCGCGCGACCTTTAGTGATGCCAGCCGCATAGTGACCTACGGTCAGCGTAGCCCTGATAATCGGCTGATATTTGGTGCCCGTGGCGGCTATGGCTTTGGGGCGAAAATACGCACCGAATTTGGTTTTGACCCTAGGCTCTTTAATGCGAAATTTCCCGTATATCAAAGTCCGCCCCAGCGTGCTTTCGAGGGGGAATTTGGCTTTCGTTATCAATTATTATTGGCGTTATTTCCTCAACTTAAGGGGGTTGAAATTACCCATGGTTGGGGCGGTACCTTAGCCCTGGCGAGGCGCTTTGCTCCCCATGCCATTTTTGATAAGAGTCTTGGTTTAGGCCTGATTGGCGGCTATGGCGGGGAAGGTGTCGGGGCGGCAAACCTATTTGCCCGCACGCTGGTGGACTTAATATTAGGACGTGATACACAGCTTGTATCTATGCCTTGGGCGTTTAATGCTCCAGTTCAACAGGTATTAGCTCCCTGGGAGCGCGAGCCTTTACCTTGGCTCGCTTACCATGGCATGAACAAGATTTTTGCGTGGGAAGATAGGCTCTACAGCCAGCCAAAGAGTGCGGCTTGGCAAAAAGGCTTAGCTAAGCGGTTCGCGAATCGATTAGAAGGCTTAATGAGTTAATCTACTTATAAATCAGATGGTTAATTAGGCCATTGCCGAGTCATTTTTATTCATACACGATTCATTTATACACAATAAGTACTTTGATGATCTGAATATGTTAACCGAGCAGTTTTTTCTACAGGGCCGCTTTAAGCTGGAAACCATTCCCCATGAAATGCGCATGTCCCATTGGGTATATGCGCCCAGATTAACCGACACCCAAAGTGGGCAAGTGCTGCTCGATCTTGTCGGCCAATGCTGGGATTGTCAGTCTGCGATAGAGCGGGACAATACGCTTTGTCTAACACTCGATGGTTACCCCGACAGAGCCAACTGGCTTGAGTTGGCCTTTTTGCCCGAGACGGGGCGAGTCCAGCTAAAGGCTGGCAATATCAATGCTAAGGCGCTAATTGCAAAAGCGTTTCTGCCAGAAGAGCTTGCCAGCTACCTTGATATGTTACGCGTTAATCTCCTGAGTTAAAGGAAGATATATGCCCCAAAACCCAGCCAGCTAAGGAGTAGCAAGGCGATTGCAGCCCATGTGACAGGAGTAAATTGAGTCTGCGGCAGTGAAAAATCTTCGCCGTCATCCATCTCGTCGGCCGCGCTCGTTTGTTGGTTTCTTGCCCTTAGCTGTTGTTTTCTTAGTTTATCGCGCTCACGGGCCTTGGCTTTTTGGCGTTTTTTGTATTCGGCAATGCCTTTTTCAATCCCCTGCGCGATAAGCTTGGTCTGTTCCTTCGTTTGCCCCGGTTTTTGCGTGGCTTTGGCAATGCTTAAGGCGTCTTGTTGCGTCTCGGTGGAAATTGTGTTTTTCATCTGCTCAATGTACTGGTGATATCGATTGGCACGATTATACCCTTAACCTTAAGTGAAAAAGCTTAGCGAGTTTGATTTTGGATTAAAAAATCAATGGGTAACCGCCCTGTGGTGCAGGAATAAACTCAGGTTCATAATCCCATACCTGCCGAATTATCTCGGCCGATAAAGCCTTGCTTGCCGAGCCTTCACTGACGATTTCACCCTGCTTGAGGACGATAACTCTGTCGCTGTAACGGGCGGCTTGATTGAGATCGTGTAGTACCACAATCACAGTGTAGGCGTGTTTGTGGGCGAGATTTTTTGCCAGCGCTAATACCTTGTGTTGCTGCGCCAGATCCAGCGCCGAGGTGGGTTCGTCGAGCAGTAAAATCGGCGGGAAGGGGGATTGGCTCAACTGAGTTAATACCCGCGCAAGTTGTACCCTTTGTTTTTCGCCGCCCGAAAGGGTGGGGTAGCTACGCTGCGCCAAGTGCACTATCTCCATCTCTGTGAGCCATTTTGTAACTAACTGCTGTCCCTCTTTTTGACTCAAGGTTAACGGATAAAGCCCCATGGCGACCACTTCATGCACCTTAAAGGGAAAGGTTAAACTTGCGTGCTGTGGTAGCACCGCGAGCGATTTTGCCAGTTCTGCCCTTGGCCAATCGACAAGCGGGCAGTGCCCAAGCTGAATGCTGCCGCGCGCGGCGGGGATCTCTTGGCACAGTGCCTTTAACAGTGTGGACTTACCCGCGCCATTAGGCCCTAACAGCGCGGTGACACTGCCCGGTTGAAATTGCACACTAATGTCCTTTAACACCGCTTTATCGCCGATAGCGTAGCTGAGTCTATCCACGGTTAGTTGAGTACGTTCAAAATGTTGTTTAGCGACGGGCGCAGCCGATAAGCTCATAGCCATGGGGTTCTCGCTTAGATTGATTTGCTGCGTTGTTGCAGGAGTAAAAAGATAAAGAATGGTGCGCCAATGAGCGCTGTCACTAAGCCAACGGGGAGTTCCGCTGGGGGTAAAAAGGCGCGCGCGCCGATATCGGCAAGTGCCAACAAGGCGGCACCTAACAGGGCGCTCATGGGGAGGAGGCGTTGATGATCTGGCCCTAGCAACATACGCACTAAATGGGGCACTACTAAGCCAATAAAACCGATAATGCCCGTTGCCGCAACACTGACGCCGACCCCTAAGGCGCAGAGCAGGATGAGTCTCAGCTTGAGTGAATCAACATCAATGCCTAAATGCCTAGCCTCGGCCTCACCGAGCAATAGGGCATTAAGTGCCTTAGCATCACGATTAAATTGCCAACTCAGCAGGGCCAACACCACTAAACACAAGCCCACATATTGCCATTGTGCGCCGGCAATACTGCCCATCTGCCACAGGGTTAAGTCCCTAAGCGCCATATCATTGGCTAAATAGGTCAACACGCCAATCCCAGCTCCGGCGAGTGCGGCAACGGCGACGCCAGACAACAGCAATAACACGACCGATGTGCCTAAAGCGCTGCTGGCAAGACGATAGACAATAAGAGTAGTGATTAAACCAGAGGCAAAAGCACTGACAGAAATCATGACAGATTCGGCGTGGGGTAATAGCACTATGCAGATAGCCGCACCTAATGCCGCGCCGGATGACACGCCAATAATCCCAGGATCTGCCAAGGGGTTACGAAATAATCCCTGCATCACCGCACCGCATTGGGCCAACATAGCCCCAACGGCAAGGGCTAATAAGGTGCGAGGTAAGCGGACATTGCTAACAACCAGTTGCTCGTGGGGAGCAAGGTTGCCAATGTTTTGCTCCGTGGCCCAATTAAACACCGCGCTGAGGGAGTCGATAAGGCTGATATTCACCGGCCCGACACTGACGGAAAGCAAGCTGCTGAGGATAAGCAGCGTTGCCATGGTGGGCCATAGCCAGCGATGTTGTAACATACTCATCAACCCCACAACTTATTGATCTTGCTTGAGCAACGTGGCAGCCAAGGTTTCAGCCGCACCGATAGCGCTAATGCCTAATCCGCCGAGTAAGGCTTGTGGGGCAAGGGTTTGGATATGGCCATTTTTGCCTGCGGGAGTGTGGGCGAGTAACGGCATTTCCTTTAAGAGTGCTTGCGCGGTTTGTTCATCCGTTTGTGCATCGCTCTGCTCGCTGCGCTTAGAGAGTAAAATCACATCGGGCTGGAGTGAGAGTATGCCCTCTTGGGATAGACTCTTATAACCTTCAAAGTCGGCAATATTCTTCGCCCCCGAGAGCGCGATAATGGTATCCGCCGCAGTGCCTTTACCGCCGACGCGGGCGCCGCGTCCTTCCTGTAATAACATAAACAGAATTTTCGGCTGGGCCTGCTGTTGGCTCAATTGCTGTTTATTTAGCCCTTCAAGCCTTCGATGCAAATCTTGTTTTAACTGTGTCGCTTGGTCAGTGCGTTTCAGTAGCTGAGCTAGGGTGTCAATATTCGTCATCAGTTGTTTCTCATCGGCACTTGAGGGTAACTTCACCACCTCTATCTTGGCCTGTTTGAGCACATTGAGTGTGGTTTCTGGGCCCATTACTTCAGAGCCGACAACTAGAGTTGGTGACAATGCCATAATGCCTTCGGCCGACAACATTCTGTGATATCCCAGTTTGGCAATCGTCGCTAAATGCTTGGGAAGATAGCTGGTGGAGTCCACTGCAACCAGCTCGTCGGCTGCATCGAGGGCAAGCACCAGCTCAGTCACCCCAGCGCCCGCGCTCACCAGTTTTATCTCCTGCGATAAGGCATTGGTCGAGAATAAGGCCGCGAACGTTGAGAGGGTGAGTGCCTGGAAAAATAGCCGCCAGTTATTGGCGGATTTATTGGCATGACGATTGGCTTGAAACAACATGGGTAAACTCCTACTTCATCTGTGTGCAAGGCAGGCAAAAGGTACTGCCAAGGGAAATGGTTTCAAAAAATGTTCTGCTTTTACCTAAGCGATTAATGTTCCATCAAAATCTGCGTCTGGCTGATGGCATTGCCCTGTAAGAGCGCTAACAACTGCATTAAGGGTTCTACTGGCGCGGCTTTATCCGCCGCGATAACAATACTGGCCTGAGGATGACGTTTTAGTCGTTCTTCAAATGCCGAACTGAAGGTGCGCAAGTCGGAATAGGTCTCACCGTTTAGCGCCCAGTGGGGAGCGCTTGCCATAATATTGATGGCGATGGATTCTTTTGGTTCGACGGCCGTGATGGCGCTGCTTGGGCTTTGCGGCACTTCCACGGGTAAACTCATCAAACGGCTATTGGCGGTCAGTAATAGAAACACTAAGACGATAAAAATAATGTCAATCAACGCCGTAAGATCGATGCTCGGAAGAGGCTCTAAGGCCGAGATCCCCGCTTGAGGTAATGAGGCTCTATCGGTACTGATCATGGCTGTGACTCTAGTTGAGTGTTAGATGCGGGTTTCGTGCGATTAACGTCGGCAAAAGCCTGGTAGTGATTCTGCTCGAGGGCGATATGTTCAACCCCAGATAGCCACAAATTGAGTTGATTCAATACATGACTCACTTTTACGCACTGACTATGGGCCCAGATCCCAAATAAATGGGCGGCAGTAATGGTCGGCACCGCGATAATCAGGCCCGCTGCAGTGGTGTTCATCGCCAGCCCAAGCCCTGCACTGAGCTGTGATGGGGTGACAGGACCTAGGGATAGCCCTAACTGTGCGAACATCTCAATCAGCCCCAGTACCGTTCCCAATAAACCGAGCAATGGGCTAATAATACCAATTACTTGCAGTAACTTGAGGCCCGCTTGTAGGTCCCTTTGCTGCTTGTTCAGCCACAGGCTGAGTAATTCTTCCCTGAGCTGCTTTGGCTTATCGGCTTGTTTTAGCAGTAAATTGGCGCCCCTTGTCAGTAAGTCCTGCTGACGACTCGTACTCTCGATAAGTGCTTGAATAGTTTCACTGTTGGCCTTGGCATCGGATAGACGCAGCGTTTTCACCCAAGCCTGTTTTTTGGGCGACATAGATGCAAAGGATTGCTGTAAAAATAAGGCGCTACGTTCGAGGCAAATCATTAACGCGATAAAAGCGCAGATAAGTAGCGGCCAAGTCAGGGCGCCGAGTTGAGCCTGTAGGGTGGAAAAGTCAGTCATGGGCATTAAGCCTCTTAGGTTAAATTCTTTATTTAATAAGTGGTTATCAAGCTATCAGCGATAACTGGAATACTGCGGTAAGGGACGTTCAATTTAAGGCGAACCGAATAGGCACTCTCACCTTGTAATGGCTGGCAAGTTTGTTGGTGGGCGCTTGAAACTCCCAGGTTTCAACCGCCTCTAATGCCGCTTGATCTAGCAGCCCCACGCCCGAGCTTTTCACTAAGGTGAGGGCAAGCTGTTGTCCAAATTCGTTAAACATCACTTCTACCGTCGCCGTGCCTTCAAGCCCTTTTTTACGTGCCATGCGTGGATAGGTAGGTTGTGGCGGTTTACTAGCAAAAGTCGGTGTTGCCAGCTCGATAACCTCGGGAGTGGCTTTAGTGTTCTTGCTGGCGTAGGTAGGCGTCACATTGGTGTTGTTAATAACGGTTTTATCTTGAGTGTTGCTTTCTGCCATTTGCGACAACACTCGGTCAGAAGGTTTTGTTATCTCTTCAGTTTCTTTCTGATGTGGAGTATTAGCGGCCATAAGCGGCATAGCCGTTGTCGCATCAGCTTTCGAAGATGTGTTTGGCGTTTGCTTGTTCTTTACATCAGATTGAACCGTTCGCGGCTTAGCAGTGGTAGGTGCAGGTGCTTGCCTTGCTATTTCAGTTACTGGTGTATCAGTGAGTGTTGGCGCTGTTTGGGGCTTACTGGTATTGGGCGCATTTGTTGAAATCGCATCTTCGGCAATCGTATTCGCAGGCGTACTTTTTACCGCAGGTATGGCCGCTGATTTTTCTGCGGCACGAGGAGTTGCAAAGCTTAAAGTTACCGCTGTATTTGCTTCTTTGAATGCGGTCATTTGTGCCGATTCATTGAGACTACTTGGTAATGGCATAGCAGGCTGCGATGCAATCACACCCGTTTGGATTGCAACGGTTAATGCGCCAAAAACCAGATATCGTTTCGGTGTCACAGTACGCCTTCCAAGTTCAAAAAACAGTCGCCCATCAATCAATGCTAATTAAGATACGTGAATATAAATAAGATCGCAAATGATAATGATTTCTATTTGATCAATTTTCCAATCTCAGTTAGAGTGCCAGCAATTACGAAAATGGATGCTCAAAAATACAGCAGCTCGACCTAGGTTGACGGACTAACCACACATGGTCGATTTGAATTCTAATCGATTAATATCATTGATGATTTAAGGATGTAACCATGCAAAAAAAGCCGTTAGTTATCGCCATTGCGATCGCATTAACGACTACGGCGCTAAGCTTCACGTTAGCGGCTGAAGAAGGTGTGACTGCGCAGCAAAAGGAAAAGAAACCGGAATTAGTCGAGACTGAGTTTGATGAAGTATTAGTCAGCGCGACACGCTTGAGTGAAAAAGTCTCCCAAACGAGCCGCAGTGTTACCGTTGTAAGTGAAGAACAGCTCAATGTGGCTCAGGCATCATCGGTTGCCGAAGTGCTAAAAAATGAAGCCAACATCACTTTAACCAATGGTCCGAGAGCGACGTCTCAAGGGGTTGAGATCCGTGGTTTAAGCGGCGATCGTGTATTACAAACCATTGATGGTGCAAGACAGAATACCAGTTCTGGTCACCGTGGTTCTTACTTTATGGATCCAGAATTACTCAAATCAATTGAGGTGATTCGCGGTCCTGCCAGTAGTCTCTGGGGCAGTGGTGCCATCGGTGGTGTGGTGGCACAGAATACTAAATCGGCTCAAGATTTCTTAGCCCCTAATGAAACCTTTGGTGGCTATCTAAAGCAAGGCTATGACACTAATGGTGACCGCACTAAAACCAGCGCTGCCGTGTATGGCCAACAAGATACTATTGATTGGTTAATCAATGGATCTTACTTCGACTCCAATAATATCAATACGGGTAATGACGAAACCTTAGCGAACAGTGCTTCTTTGGGGAGCAACGGTTTGGCTAAGTTTGGATGGCAAGCCGATGAGGCTTCACGCTTAGAGTTATCGGCAAGAGTTGGCAAGATTAATGAACTCGTGCCGAGTAATCCTTCCGCTGCGGTGAGCAGTTCAGTGCCTTTAGTGCGCCGTAAAACGGACGATCAAAACGTCACCCTTAATTACAGCTTGGCGCCGGCAAATAATCCGTATTTGGACACGAAGGTGCAGGTCTATTGGAATAGCACGGATTATGACGAAGACAGGGTGACCAAAGGTCAATTCGATAGCACCGAATACCGCACCATTGGGATTAATCTCAACAACAGTTCGCAGTTAGGCAACACTAAGCTGACCTATGGTGTCGATGGTTATCGCGATACCCTTAAAACCGTCAGAGACGATAGGGGGCAAGTGGGGCAGCGCCCAGGGGATATTGATGGTGAGACCACAGTGTGGGGCGCCTTTACCCGTGCCGATATTCAATTGACGCAAACCGTTAATCTCGACGCCGCCTTACGTTACGACAGCTTTAAAAACGAGAGCCACAATCTCAATGCTTCTGCAGATGACAATGAGTTATCGCCTTCGCTGGGTTTGAGTTGGCAGACTCAGCCGTGGCTAACCTTAAGTGCCCGTTACGATCAGGCTTTCCGTGCGCCCACGGTTGAGGAAATGTTTTCTACCGGAACCCATTATTGCATTCCGCCGATCCCCGGTTTTTTACCCCAAGGTCTGTGTAATACCTTTGCGACGAATCCTAACTTAAAGTCTGAAGTCGCCCGCAATAAAGAACTGAAAGCTGATTTTCGTTTCAACGACTTAGCTGGAGATGATGAGCTGGCTTTCACCGTAAACATCTTCCGTAACGATGTGGACGATTTTATCGTTCAGCAAGTCTCCAATCCGTTAATGGGGATCCCAGGATTTGAGCAAACCACCTCATGGAATAACGTAGAAGATGCGCAGTTAACTGGCTTTGAGCTCAGCGGCCGTTATCGCATTGGTCAAACACGGCTGGCAATGAATTACGGTCAGACTCGCGGCGAAGACCGAAAGACTGGTGACTATATCGAAGGTATGCCCGCCAATAAGTTCAACGTCGATCTCTCCCAAGGCATTATGGAAGGTGATATGAAACTCGGCACCCGAGTGACCTATGTCGCCAGCCAATCCAATACACCCGAAGGTTATCGCGTGGCTAAGTATGACGACTACACCCTGTGGGATGTTTACCTCGCTTGGGAGCCTGCGATGGGGGCTATGTCTGGCCTGAGAGTCGACTTCGCCATTGAAAACATTGGTGACGAGAAATACCAGCAGGCATGGCAGACCCTTTATCAACCTGGCCGCAATATGAAGTTGTCAGCACGTTATATGTTCTAGACCCAGCTTTAGGAGACGCAAATGACACTGACAATCGACACTGAAATCGCTCACTCGAGCCATCACATAGATGCCGACTCGCAGTCAATGTTAAGGCAGCGTTTTGTCAGCCAGCCCGATTTAATGCCTGCACAACTGGCGAGTGAATTAGGGATTGCCGAGCTTGATGTGGTCGCAGCACTGCCGCAAGCGCAGCGAGTGTTTCTACCTCTAACACAAATCGACGAGCTGCTGCAGAGCTTACCCGAGTGGGGACCTCTGACCACGATAGTGATGCTCTCGGGCAGTGTGTTTGAATTTAAAGGTGATTTTCCTCAAGGGAAATTTGCCCATGGTTACTACAACCTCTACAGCAAAGGCGATGGCCTTCATGGCCATCTCAAGCTGGATAACATGCGAGCGATCGCGTTAGTTAGCAGACCATTTAGGGGCAGCGAGAGCCATTCGATTAACTTTTTTGGCCCTCAAGGCGAAGTGGTATTCAAAGTTTATTTAGGACGAGACAAGCAAAGAGTGCTTTTTCCTGAGCAAGTTCGCCGTTTTAAAACGCTAGCGGGCACCTTTGCTACTCAATAGTCACCGACATAATTTATTAAGGTATCCAATATGAAGCCTGAAATCTCCGAGCAAGAACAACGTTTAAGGGACAAACTGTTACCCGAAATTGAGGCCTTTAAACAGCAGCGCCATACTTTGCAACTCGCTACAGTGGATGCGGATGGGCAACCCAATGCCAGTTACGCGCCATTTGCCTTAGCTGACGATGGTTTTTACATACTAGTGAGTGACTTAGCTCGCCACGGCCACAACCTTAAACAGTCGACCAAAGTGTCTGTGATGCTGGTGGAGGATGAAGCCGAAGCTAAGTCGGTATTCGCCCGTAAACGCCTCACTTTCGATGCAATCGCTCAAGCGGTTGAGCGCGATACGCCCTCGTTTAGCAAAGGAGTCAGCCTGTTATCAAAACGCTTTGGCGACATGTCCGATAACCTCGCGGCACTGATGGACTTTAATCTGTATAAGTTAGCGCCCCATCAGGGATTGTATGTGAAAGGTTTTGGCCAAGCTTTTAGTCTGACGGGCAGTGAATTACTCGATGTTAACTGGAAGCGAGATGGTCACCATGGCACGCCTAAAGCGCCCGAAGATATGCAAGTAGCTTAAGTGACTTTAGCTTAAACATTTGTGTTTTGAACATCAGCTCTTTGAGCTTGAGCGACTCAAGGCGCCAGCATAAACCCGCTATCTAGGCGGGTTTATTGTTATATTCCTCAAGGCATTTTCACTTTTACCTTCATCCTTTGTTATTGCCTTCTTTAAGCGACGCCTTGCTAAACTCACTTTGTTTATCCTTAGGGCTTTCGGGTATGCTCTGTCGATACTCGCATGTGCTAAGGTTGATGGGCGCATAAAGCCTAAGGATATCAATAGTGAACAAACCGCTAACTGAGCCTACAGAATCGAGTACACTTCCCCCACGATCATTATCAGAGTCCACTATGCCTCACAACGCTGCTAATACCTCGATTCGCCAACGGGCGGTATTGCCCTGGATTTGGCAATTTCTTAAGCCCTATCGCCTGCGGGTGGTCGCGGCGATTGTATTTCTTTTGATTGGCTCCTTGGCCTGGCTATCCCTCGGGCAGGGCGTGCGGCTGATGGTGGACGAAGGTTTTATTAAGGATAACGCCCAGCGTCTCAATGAAATTATTCTGTTGGTACTGCTGATCACCGCCGTGAGTGGCACTGCGGTGTTTTGTCGTTTTTATTTGATGACTTGGCTCGGCGAGCGGGTCAGCGCCGATATAAGGCTGACGGTTTACAATCAACTGCTGAAGTTGTCTCCAGCCTTCTATGCCAAGGTGCGTACCGGTGAGGTGATTTCGCGCTTTACCGCCGACTCGACTCTGCTGCAAACCGTGGTCGGCTCGAGTCTCTCGATGGCGCTGCGCTCCGGCGTGACAGTGATCGGTGGGCTGGCGATGATGGGGATCACCAGCGTGAAGATGACGCTGCTGGTGCTACTGGCCGTGACTTTGGTGCTCGGGCCTGTCGGTTTCTTTGGCCGAAAAGTGCGAACCTTAGCGCGGGAGAGTCAAGATAGGGTGGCGGATTTGGGGGCCTATGTGGATGAAACCTTACATGAAATCCACACAGTGCAAGCCTATGGTCATGAGGATAAGGACCGCAGTTTGTTCAATGGCCGTGTCGAAGATGTGATGACCGCCGCCAGTGGTCGCATTCGTTACCGCGCCATGTTGATTTCCTCCGTGATGTTTTTAAGTATTGCCGCCATTGCATCGGTGACTTGGGTCGGCGCCCACGATGTGATGTCGGGTAAGATGACGGGCGGCGAACTCTCGGCCTTTATGTTTTATGCCGTGATGGTGGCAGGTGCCGTCGCCACCATTAGTGAAGTCGTGGGTGAGATCCAACGCGCCTCGGGCGCCGCCGAACGCTTAATCGAACTGGCCGAAACTGAAGTCGATATTCCAGCGCCGCTGGTGCCTAAAAAACTGCCTGCGAAAGTGCGTGGCGAGCTGCAACTGCAACAGCTGAATTTCCATTATCCCGAGCAAACTCAGTTAGTGCTCAGCGACTTAGAACTGACGATAACCGCGGGCGAGCGGGTGGCCTTGGTCGGGTCAAGTGGAGCCGGCAAGAGTACCTTATTTCAGTTATTGCAGCGGTTTTATGTGCCGTCATCTGGCAGCATTCATTTGGATGGGATTGATATTGCTGAGCTTTCGCCAAAGGATTTGCGGGCGCAATTTGCGCTTGTGCCGCAGGACTCAGTGATTTTTGCCACCAGTGTATTGGAGAACGTGCGCTATGGCCGCGTCGATGCCAGCGAGCAGGAGGTGATAGATGCCTGTATCGCAGCCCGTGCCCATGAGTTTATCAGTGAGTTTAGTGAAGGTTATCAAACCTATTTGGGTGAGCGCGGCGTGCGCTTATCCGGTGGTCAAAAGCAACGTATTGCCATTGCGAGGGCCATTTTAGCCGACAGGCCTATCTTGCTGCTCGATGAGGCGACCAGCGCGCTCGATGCCTTAAGCGAGCAAAAAGTGAAGCAGGCACTCGATGAATTGATGACGGGAAAAACCACGCTTATCATCGCCCATCGCCTCGCCACTGTGATCAATGCGGACCGAATTATCGTGTTCGATAAAGGGCGTATCGTCGCCAGTGGTAAGCATCAAACTCTTATACAAACCAATGCTCTATATCGTGAGTTTGCCAGTTTGCAGCTACTCACGGATGAAGTGAGTGTGCTGAGCGAGTAAGGTTTGAATGGGGAATGTAATGCAAATAAAACCCCAGAGTGTTGCTCTGGGGTTTTATTTTGGATTTCAGACTGCTCACACATCACTAATGTTTAGGTAAGTTTAAGCCTGATGTTTCAGTTCTCTGCGCAGAATTTTACCCACGGTACTTTTAGGTAGCTGCGGCATAAATTCAATCAACTTGGGTAGCTTGTAGGCCGTGAGTTGCTCGCGGCAGAAGTTAAGAATAGCGGTTTTCATCTGCTCATGATCTTGGCTGTCATCTTTTAGCACAACAAAGGCTTTGACCGCTTCTCCTGAGTGTTCATCCTTTACGCCAACCACGGCACATTCAATGATATTTGGATGGCTGGCGAGCACGTTTTCGACCTCATTCGGATAGACGTTAAAGCCGGAGACAATAATCATATCCTTTTTGCGGTCAACGATTTGGTGGAATCCTTCCTCGTTCAAAATCGCAATATCCCCGGTTTTAAAGAAACCATCGGCAGTCATCACATTGGCCGTTTCTTGGGGATTATTCCAATAACCTCGCATCACTTGTGGCCCACGGGCGGCGAGTTCACCCGCTTCCCCTTGCGCGACTTCATTGCCGTTTTCGTCTAACAGTTTGACCTCAGTGACGAGAACGGGCTTACCGATAGTGCCAATCTTCTGATATCCGGGGGCATTGAGTGAAATTACCGGTGAGGTTTCGGATAACCCGTAACCTTCACTGATGGTATTGCCCGTGGTTTGCTGCCAGATATTGGCAGCGGCAGCGGTGAGTGCCGTACCACCCGAAATAGTGATTTTTAAATGACTGAAATCCAGCGCCTTAAATTCAGGTTGATGACACAAGGCGACAAAGAGGGTGTTAAGCCCTGCAAAGCCGGTAAAAGGGTATTTCGCCAGCGTCTTGATTAAGCCACCAATATCACGGGGATTGGGGATTAATACCGAGCAACCACCACATTCAAAATACAGTACTAAGTTCACCATAAAGGCGTAGATATGGTAAATCGGCAGTGGCGCGACAAAAATATCTTCCCCATCGCTGATAACGCTGCCAATACGAGATTTTACCTGCGCCGCATTGGCGAGCATATTACCGTGGGTCAGCATGGCACCCTTGGAGAGTCCTGTTGTGCCACCTGTATATTGCAGCGCCGCTAAATCATTTACTGCGGGAACAAAACGGCTAAAGGGCAGCTCGGCCCCTTGTTTTAGCACTTGGCAGAATTCGACATTTTTAAGCCCCGTTTTGGGCTGTACTTGTGGATCAATAAGATCTAACGGGTGAGTGGAAATCACCAATTCAATTGGTGTGGTCGCAACCACTTTAGCAAGGGTTGGCAATAGATCCGACAGCACCACTAAGGCCTTAGCACCCGAGTCATTAAACTGATGAATAAGCTCTCTTTCGGTGTAGAGCGGGTTAGTGTTAACTAGAATAAGTCCCGCCCGCAGCGCACCATAGGCCGCGATAACGAACTGGGTAATATTGGGTAATTGAATCGCGATTCGATCGCCTGGTTTTAGGTTAGTGTTATTCTGCAAATAGGCGGCAAAATAGCGTGAATCGCGTTCTATATCATTGAAGCTGCTGGTTTTCCCCAAACAAGCATATGCCGTTTTATCACCAAAGCGTTGGCTAGTGCGTTCGATTAAGTCTATGAGTGATGAGTATTTGCCAAGTTCGAGTTGTGACTCTTGATCGTATGCCATGCCTAACTACCTCAAATAGGTTTATCGTTGTTATTATTTTAAAATCAAACGAGTGTTTAGATTAGAAGGATTCAACCTGTCAGGTCAACGTTTATCGTTAAATTATTGTAGCAATTTGCACGGCTATCCAATTGTAAAAATAGAATTTTTACTCTAATGAAGGGCGGTGAACTGCAGTGCAAATTTACTACAGCACACCTGAATTTGAGATGAAAAAGCGAGAGTTAGCGTCGAAATTAGCGGGGAGATTGCTCATCGTGGCGTAGGGTGAGCACTTCGTATCCCGTAGAGGTGACAAGTATCGTATGTTCCGATTGCGCCGAGAGTTTTTTATCGCGGGTAACAACCGTCCAACCATCTTTTTTGAGCTTTATCTTTTCAGTGCCCTGATTCACCATAGGCTCAATGGTAAACACCATGCCCGCTTTGAGCTTAAGGCCTTGATTCGGCTTTCCATAGTGAAGGACTTGCGGCTCTTCATGCATTTCTTGACCGATCCCATGGCCACAGTAATCTCTGACAATGCTATAGCCAAAGGATTGGGCATATTGGTGAATCGCATGGCCAATATCGCCTAGAGTCGCCCCAGGTTTTACCTGTTTGATCCCCTGCCACATGGCAAGATAGGTAACATCGGCCAGTTTCTTGGCTGGGGCGGGTGCCTGTGGCATCACATACATTTTACTGGAGTCGGTAATATAGCCGTCTTTCTCGAGGGTAATATCTAAGTTAATGATATCTGTGCTTTTGATGACCTCATTCACTGAGGGCACCCCATGGCAGACCACTTCGTTAATGGACGAATTCAGCACATATTGATAGCCATACTGACCCTTACTGGCGGGACGCGATTTTAGCTCATTGACGATAAAGGCTTCGACCGTATCGTTGATGTCCATGGTGGTAATGCCGGGGCGGACATAGGTATCAAGCATTTGAAATACTTGAGCTAGTAATTGCCCCGCACGGCGCATCAGTGCAATTTCTTCGGCAGATTTTATCTTCACCTGATTATTCATCGGCCATTTCCTTTACTTGGGTCACATTGGCTAGGTTCACGTCCGCAGATTTCATTAAGTCGGCGACTAACTGATTAAAGGAGAGCTGTGGATGCAACTCTGCCAGCATCCCGATCCTTATCCAGAATTCCGCTTGTGAGTTGATTGAACGTGACATGACCGAACTGGCTTTTCTCAGTTCATCATGCAGCTCTTCGGAAATTTTAACTATGCCCATGAATACACTTTATATATGTTTCGTATATTTATTGTATTCGATCTATACGGTGATTCGTCAATGATAAATCGACATTGATTTACCGCAATGACAGATGAGTCACTTCTGATGCTGTCATCGTAAGCGCAAGAGAAGTGGCTAGAAGGCATTGCTTTGAATTAACGCACGAGATCTTTTTGCAGGTGAAATTGAGGCTATTTAGCTGATTTAACGAAATAAGGTGGGCAAAAAAGCCCGGCGAACCACAATGATCCAACGGGCATCATTCATAGAAGTGACTAACGGTCATACAGTGTGTTTGTTTATCAGCGAGCACACTGCTGCATTACGCTAAGGGCTAAAGAAGCCGGTTTCTTGGCTAACGCTTTGTTCAGGTTTGTTCACATCCGTTACCGAAAATTCGATAATTTTGCGCCCCGCAGGGATCGCATCCTTATCGGCTAATACTGTCACGGGATAATCCGATTGCTCGCCCGGAGCGAGGGTAATGACTGCGTCGGCAATTAAGCTGAAGGGCATTTCGCTGTTGACCGCGAGTTGATATTGCTTGGTTTGCTGAGTCTTGTTACGGATCTTCAGTTGGTAGGTATTTTCAACTTTGTTATCGGCGGTTTCGCGGTACAGGCTCTGTCTGTCGCGAATAACGTTAAGCTGAATCTCACTGCGACTAGAAAGATCTAAACCTATCACAACCAACATAATGACAACGGCGGCGCCGTAGCCTAAAAAGCGTGGCGAGCGCCAGTTGGAATGGGTGACGCCCTTTAATTCATTCTCGCTGACATAGCTAATTAGGTTTTGTTTGTAGTCGAATTTTTGCATGGTTTCATTACAGGCATCGACACAGGCGCCGCAGTTAATGCACTCGTATTGGAGGCCTTGGCGAATATCAATCCCCGTCGGGCAGACTTCGACACATAAGTTACAGTCAACACAATCACCGAGTTCAGTCTGCTGTTTGCGCTTACGTGGACCGCGCGCTTCGCCGCGTGCGACATCATAGGTCACGGTTTTAGTGTTGGCATCGAACATAACTGCCTGAAAACGCGCATAGGGGCAGCAGTGTAAGCACATTTGCTCGCGCATCCAGCCTGCATTTAAGTAAGTACAAATGGCGAAAAACCATACCCAGCAGGTTGTCCAAAAGCCGGCGTTGCCGGTAAAAATATCTAAGTAGAGTTCGCGGGCAGGGATGAAATAACCGATAAATCCACAGCCAGTAATTAAGGCGGCTAATCCCCACAGACCGTGTTTGAGGCTTCTTTTACCGAGTTTATTGGCTGACCAAGGCGCCTTATCGAGCAATTTACGTTTGTTGCTGTTGCCCTCAATCCGGCTTTCGAGCCAGACAAACATAAAAGTCCACGCGGTTTGCGGGCAAAGATAGCCACACCAGACGCGGCCCCAAAACACTGTGATGAAAAACAATCCAAAGGCGGCGGCAATAAACACCCAAGCGAGCAAGGTGAAATCCTGTGGCCAGAGCGTGAGGCCAAAAAAGAAGAACTGTTGCTGACTCACATCCAACAATATTGCTTGCCGACCATCAAAGGAAATAAAGGGCAGGGCAAAAAACAGCAATACTAATAGGCTATTCATTGTGGTTCTCAGGCGTTGAAAATAGCCCTTCTGTTCACGGAAATGAATCTGGCCACTGCTTTTATGTGCAGGCTTATCGTCCGCCTGGATATTTTTTACGGGGATAAATTGCTCGGCAGAGGGGCGTTTGGCGTTCTCACTCTGTAGGGTGTCACTCTTGGGCATATGCTGTCCTAACGGCTTAAATAAGATTCGGCTCCCTATAGCAAGCGTTAGGCCAAGAGTTTTGTGTTTTAACGTATTGATATTTAATGGTTAAATTAAATGATGATTTAACGCATGTCGCGATATATCGTTAATTGGCGATATATCGCGTTTTTTAAGGCTATTCTTCCGCAGGGGTTTGGCGTGTAATCCCGAGTTTCTTCATTCGCGATCTGAGTGTACTTGGCGGAACTCCGAGCACATTGGCCGCCCCATTGGGGCCTGAAATACGCCAATTGAGCTGCTTTAATGTTTGCTCTATATGCTGTGCTTCCACCTCGGCCAAGGTTTGTAATGGTGAAGCCGCGGTTTGAGTCTGCAGATGATGCGTAGGCATGGCATGGATTTGTAAAATATCCGTTTGGGATAAAATGGCCTCCCGTTCGAGGATATTCTGTAATTCGCGCACATTGCCAGGCCAGCTGTAGGCCATCAGTTTTTGCAGACCTTTTTGGCTTACGCCGCGCAGTTTCTTACCGAGTTTGCGGTTTAGGGAATGCAAAATGTGGCTGACAAGCTCGGGCATATCTTCAAGCCTTGCCCTCAGCGGCGGCACTTGAATTGGGAAGACATTCAAGCGGTAATAGAGATCCATTCTGAATAAGCCCTGTTCAACGCGCTTGAGTAAATCATGGTGGCTGGCGGCGACTAAGCGAATATCGACCTTGATGGTTTCACTGCCGCCGAGTCGTTCAAAGGATTGCTCTTGGATCACTCGCAGTAACTTAGATTGCGCCTCCAAACTTAATTCGGCCACCTCATCGAGAAACAGTGTGCCTTGATGGGCGAGCTCGAAGCGGCCCTTGCGCTGCTGAGTCGCACCCGTAAAGGCGCCTTTCTCATGACCAAACAACTCACTCTCTAGCAGTGAGGCTGAAAACGCCGCGCAGTTAACGCTGATCATGGGTTTCTCTTTACGGCGACTCAGTTGATGTAAATTACGGGCAACCAGTTCTTTGCCTGTGCCATTCTCGCCACAAATCAACACGGTACTATCGGTATTGGCCACCATATGCAGTTGCTGGATCATATGGCGGATCACCGCGCTACTGCCCGAAATATCCACATCGCCGGTCTTATCGGCTAACTCGGCTTGGAGATAGTGATTTTCGCTGGCAAGTTGCTCCGACAGAGCCTGAACCTGCGCCAAAGCTTGGCGTAGCGACTGCTCGGTTTGTTTCTGAATGCTGATGTCGCGAAATATCGCGACTACGCCGATAAGCTTGTTATCCCGATAGACGGGCGTAGAGCTGTAATACACTGGAAAGCTGCTGCCATCCTTACGCCAGAACACATCGTGGGTAATTTCCCTTGCTATGCCATCTTTTAACGTATTGTAGATGGGGCAATCTTCCTGCGGATAATGACTACCATCCGCGTGGCTATGATGATGGCAATTATGGATATTTTTGCCGAGTAACTCTTCATTTTTCCAGCCCGTCATGCGCTCGGCGGCGGGATTGATAAAGACAGCATTACCATTTAAATCAAATCCATAAATGCCTTCACCCACGGCATTAAGTAGTAATTGGTTCTCTGGCAGAAAATGTTTATCCAAGGGCATTGCGGCGGGCTCTATTGATGTCATTCAGCTGATTCCCTAATACGAATGAGTGCCCTAAGTATAACGCCTTGAATCGTGTCGCGATATATCGCGAGTAACTCAGTAATGCTTGAAGTGAATGCTTTAGAGGCAAGCTTAGAGGTCTGACCATTAACCTGTTGATAATAAAAAGCTTATATTTTAATCGTTCGAAAGTTGTATTTAATGCTGGCGTAAAGGATTAAATTGTTATAAAAATGTTTCATAAATATCTTTGGCTAAGTTGACCTGAACAAAGCAGGCTTGCCCTTAATACTGGGGATTCACGGCAACGCGGGGATGTTTATTGAAGTACGGTGTGAGTGATCGAGCGAGTTAAATAGCGTTTTGGGGTTAGACGGTTGTTAAGAGTACGGAGTAGTTTTCTGCCCACCTTTCCGGAAAATTGCTTTCTACTGATTTGAAGTGTGCAAAAAGGCTGCGATGCAGCCTTTTTTTTACGCGAGTGTTGAGCTTTACGGCTTCGATTTTTGAGGTTTAAGCCAAGTCAATATACCACTTACAGTGCTTTCGCCTGCGCTAAGCCATTAAGCACGGCATCTATGGTGAGTGTTGAAGGCAGCACTATGCCGTTAGGCGCCCTTGGGCCATAGACTTTATTGTAAGGTGTGCCCGGTACGCCTTCATGCTTCATGTAACCCGCAATAGTGGAATCGGCTTCGCTCCAATTTCCCTGCATCAAAATAACCTTGTCGGCCATCAGTGCATTCACCACTTGTTCCCTATGCGTGACTTCAGCCTTGTTGGTTTGGCAAATGCTGCACCAATCAGAGGTGATATCCACAAACACTGTGTAGCCATCGGCGACCAGCGGCGCGATTTTTTCAGGTGCCAGTGTGTGCCACTGCAGCTTTTGATAGGCTTGATAATCTTCGCCTTTATGTACAAAACCGATAATTCCGCCTAGGCCGACGGCGAAAAATCCCAACACAAAAATTACCGCCAGTGGAATGCGTTTACCTTTGCTGCGTTGCCAGATTAACAGGCCAATTGCACCCACAAGTAATGCGAGAATGACCAGACTGATAAGAGTGATAGTGCCCATAGATGCCTACATGAGTTTCCAATAATCCAATCTATCTTAGCGGCTAACAGCTTAAATCTGCGTGAATTTATGCTTTAAAAGCCGATTAAACCTTTGACGCATTCGGTTGCAATTGTGCTTTTGCGCCGAGTGCACAGTCTTTGTAAGCTGGTGTATTAATAAAAAGACCACAAAATAATTACAACGGAAGGGAAGGACGATTAATGCGAGCGCTAACAGAGAAGCAAACGCCCTCAAGGCTGATATGGGCAAGTGTGTTGCTGCCCTTGTTATTCACTGTGTCCATGGTCGGCCATGCCGAGCCAGCTAAAAAAAGCGATGCCAAAGTGGATAAGCTAGTGCCAGAGGTGGTGACCACTAAGCACAGAATGACGATTCAAAATCAGAAGATCAGTTATCAGGCCATCAGTGGTGAGACCATTTTAGAGGATGATAAGGGTGAGCCTCAGGCGAGCATCTTCTCTATTACGTATTTACGGGATGATGTGCAAGACAGCAGTAAACGCCCGGTCACGTTTATTTTTAACGGTGGCCCAGGTTCTGCCTCGCTGTGGCTGCACATGGGGCTCTTTGGACCAAAACGTGTGATTGTGCCAGGTGATGCTAAAGATGATGGGGCGGCGCCTTATCGGATTGAGGCCAACGATTACTCGTTACTCGATGAATCAGACTTAGTGTTTATCGACCCTGTGGACACGGGTTTTAGCCGCGCCCTCGGAGAGAAGAAAGGCGCCGATTTTTGGGGCGTGAAAGAAGATGCCCAATCCATCGCCGAGTTTATGCGCCGTTGGTTGATTGAACATAAGCGTTGGAATTCGCCCAAGTATCTGGCGGGGGAAAGCTATGGTACGACGCGAGCCGCGGCATTAGTGGATGAGCTCCAAGGCGGTTGGACCGATATCTCGGTCAATGGCGTGATGCTGATTTCATCGATTCTCGACTTTAGCCACGCTCGCTATCAACCGGGTAATAACCAACCCTACATTGGTTTTTTACCGACCATGGCGGCTACCGCGTTTTATCACCATAAAGTCAGCGAGGCCGACAAGGCCTTGGGGCTCGAAGCGTTTGTCGAACAGGCGCGTCAATTCGCAATCAAGGATTACGCCTTAGCTCTATTGCAGGGTAGCCGTTTGGCGCAAAGCGATTATCAGAGTGTACGCAAACAGTTGGCGCGTTTTACGGGCTTGAGTGAGTCTTATCTTGACCGAGTGAATTTACGGGTGAGTGCGAGTCGCTATACCAAGGAATTGCTCAGGGATCAGGATTTGACCGTTGGGCGATTAGACAGCCGCTACACCGGCAAAGATTACGACAGTGGCGGTGATTCGACCGATAATGACCCTTCGGGTTATGGTATCGATGGCGCTTATACGGCGGCTATCCATCAATATTTATATGAGGATTTAGGGGTTAAGTTATCGCGTCCCTTCAACGTGCTCTCCACCGATGTTAACCGTGGCTGGAACTGGAATATCAGCGGTAAGCAAATGCATTATGTGAATGTGGCGCCCTATTTAGGGCAGGCGCAGCGCGAGAATAAAGACCTACGCATTTTTGTCGGTAACGGTTATTTCGATTTTGCAACGCCCTTCTTCGCGACCGAAAACACCTTTGCCGATAATGGTATAGATAATAGCCGCGTCACTATGCATTACTACAAGGCAGGCCACATGATGTATATAGAGCCCGCATCGCTTGCGCAACTGGTGCAGGATATCCGCGCTTTTTATCATCCTAACGCGGCTAAATGAGAGTGACCGTATTGTTTGGCCAGTGTTAAACTGCCACTCCTGTGAAGGCCCTATAGAGGGCCTTTTTATGCTTTAAAGGGTTAAAAATGAGCTTTAGTACTTGGTTAGGGCTGTTGGCGATTTGTTGCTTGGGCGCTATGTCTCCCGGGCCGAGTTTGGCCATGGTTGTGCGTCATACCTTGGGCGGTGGTCGCGGCAAGGGGATCGTTTGCGCTTGGGCGCACTCGATTGGTATTGGCATTTATGCGTTAGTGACGTTACTCGGCCTGGCCGTTGTATTGAAAAAAGCGCCATTGATTTTTAATGGGATCGCGATTTTAGGCGCGCTGTATCTCGCATGGATGGGGATCCAAGCATTGCGCTCAAACGGTGGCATGCAGGCAAAACTTGCGGCGGGGGAGGCGACGGATACGCTCACTGCGGCGCGCGATGGTATTGCAATTTCCCTGTTCAATCCTAAGATTATGTTGTTCTTCTTAGCGCTGTTTAGCCAGTTTGTAATGGTGGCCGATAGCTTGACGGGTCAAGCACTTATCGTGCTTACGCCTTTGGTGGTTGATGGGCTTTGGTACACCTTGATTGCCTTGCTGCTGTCGCATTCGAGTGTATTGCCTAAGTTACGGGAAAAAGCGGGACTTATCGATAAACTTTCTGGTGTGGTACTGATCCTGCTCGCGATACGGGTAGTGTACACCCTCTAACGTATCACAATGCGTATTGATGAGTGCGAAGAGATAAAAAAACGCCATCACAAGATGGCGTTTTTTATGGGATTTTAGCAGGCGATGCTTGGCTTTTAGCGCATCATCAGCCTTTAAAAATTTGTACCGAGTCATCCACAGCAACCGCTTCTTCCTGCATAACGGGTGGATTAGCGATATGGTCGTCTAGGTTGTCGCTTAGCATTTCGCGGTATTCGGCGCTAAACCAGTCGAGCGCATTGTCTTTTTCTGCGCCTAAATCGGCAGATTTTATCGCGGCTTCAAAGGCGTTAAAACGCGCTGCGGCAAAACGCAGGGCTGTGCCGACTTTACCGACATCACCTTCCTGCTGGCTTAGCTGATTAGCTAAGGCAATAAATTGATCGGCAAGTTCAAAAATCGTGGTGTTGCTGGTATCAGTCATAGCGCTTACTCAAAATAATTTATTGGTGGGCGATTCTATCCTAAATTCAGCAGGAAGGAACCGCTTAGGCTTAAGTATTGGGATCTAAATCGGTTGTGATGAGCCTAATTCTTCGCACGTTACCTATGGCTCAATTGCGGTTAGTTTGATGGTTGATTGGGCGATATTGTATTTGGTATCAATGGGTTTTGCTGCATCGTTTCAAGGCGGAAGATGCAGGTCTGTTCTGTCATCGTGATTTAAATTCTTGCCGATTTGGGATGTAGATAGTCTGCCGAAATACATCTTATACATGGAGGTGCGGGGAAAATAATATCTGATTTAGCCTCCTGTGAAGATTCATCTTCTGTTCAGTTAGCCACTCGCATACTGCTTCCATCAACAGGAGAACCGCCATGAAAGCAATTAAACTTACTCTGTCAGCCTTACTACTCGCTGCAGCTTCATCTTCGGCCATTGCGGCAGATGTCGGAGTGTCGATTAACATCGGCGATCCAAACTTTTACGGTCAGATCAATATTGGTAATTTTCCTCGTCCACAGGTGATTTACGAACAGCCTATCGTGATAGAGCAGTCTCGGGTCGTGTATGAACCTATCTATCTGCACGTGCCGCCTGGTCATGCAAAAAAATGGGGTCGCTATTGTGCCTCCTACGGTGCCTGCGGCCGCCCGGTCTATTTTGTTCAGGATGTCTGGTATCGCGATGAGTACGTACCCCGTTATCGCTCCTATAAACAGGATAAGCATCACCACAAACATTACGACAAACATGAGCGCCGCAAAGATAGGGATGACGACGATCGTGGCCATGGCCACCGTGGTCGCGATTAATAGGGATTGTTTGAACAAACGCCCCTATCACGCTAGTTGATGGCTTATCAGAGTCATTTAATGAACCAAAGCGTCTAGACACAACAGGGCACAACACTCAACTTTGCTCGAGTTAACTTTTGCGATACGGGGCGTTTCTCGATAGCAATCGATTGCCTTAAGCAAAGGGACAGAACAGGTTTAGGCCGCAATATGCTTGCGATATCTCAAGACTCGGGAATAAAAACCTGAGTTGGCTTGTCATGTCGCGCTATCACTTTTAAGCTAACGGCATCGTAACTTAAGCAAGAGAAACAGATTTTGGCGACTTGGCAGGCATTTATTGACCATCAACGTTCTCAACCCTATTACCAGCAGTTGATAGCATTTGTGAATCAAGAGCGTGAATTGGGTAAGGTAATCTATCCTCCTAAAGAGGATGTGTACAACGCCTTTAAAACAACCCCATTGGAGCAAGTGCGTGTAGTGCTTATTGGTCAAGATCCCTACCATGGTCCGGACCAAGCCCACGGTCTGTGTTTCTCGGTTAAGCGAGGCGTTAAACCGCCGCCATCGCTAGCCAATATGTATAAAGAGTTGGTGAACGATATTCCCGGTTTCCAAATCCCAAACCATGGTGATTTAACCCAATGGGCGGAGCAGGGGATTTTGATGCTCAATACCGTGCTGACGGTGGAACAAGGGCAAGCCCACTCCCATGCTAATGCAGGCTGGGAAACCTTTACCACTGAGGCGTTAAAGCTGCTTAATGCGCAGGAGAGGCCGATTATTTTCGTACTCTGGGGCAGTCATGCCATCAAAAAGGGGGCGGTGATTACTGCGCCACAGCATCAAATTCTGTCGGGACCCCACCCGTCACCACTGTCGGCTTATCGCGGCTTCTTCGGTTGTGGGCATTTTTCTAAAGTGAATCAACTGCTGATGGCACGGGGCGAAGCGCCGATCCAATGGCAGGTTTAAGTTCGCTTTGATAAAGAATGTTAAAAATAAAAAGGCCTTGCATAGCAAGGCCTTTTTATTGATTTATCGCTGCCAATTAGTGGCTACGATCAACGGAGATTTTTGCCAGCGAAATTAATGCGGTTTTGAAGTCACTGTCAGGTAATACCGCCAACGCTGCAATCGCCTTGTTGGATTCTTCAATGGCTTTTTGCTGAGTGTAAGTGAGCGCGCCACAGTGATGCAAAGCGGCAACAATTTTCTCAATGGCGTGGGTGCCATCACCTTGCTCAATCGCTTGGCGAATGAGTTGCTGTTCTTCTTCTGTGCCATGGGCAATCGCATAGATCAGCGGTAAGGTCGGCTTACCTTCGGCGAGATCATCACCGATGTTTTTACCTAACTCTTCACTGTCGGCGGTGTAGTCGAGTAAATCGTCGGTCAACTGGAAGGCTGTACCTAAATATTTGCCATAGTCGCCTAATGCGCTTTCTTGCTCGGGTGTAGCGCCTGCTAATACTGCGGCCAGTAACGTGGCGGCTTCGAATAGCTTAGCGGTCTTGCAATAGATCACCCGCATATAGCTTTCTTCTGTGGTATTAGGGTCGTTACAGTTCATTAGCTGCAATACTTCACCTTCGGCCAATACGTTGGTGGTATCGGCTAATACACGCAGTACTCGCATGCTGTCGAGTTCGGTCATCATTTGGAATGAGCGGGTATAAAGGAAGTCACCCACTAATACACTGGCGCTGTTACCAAAGAGCGCGTTGGCGGTTTCGCGGCCGCGTCTGAGGGTCGATTCATCGACCACATCATCGTGCAGTAATGAAGCGGTATGAATAAATTCAATAATCGCGGCAAGCTTAAGGTGAGCTTCACCTTGGTAGTCGACGGCGCGTGCTGCGAGGACGGACAGTAAAGGACGAAGACGTTTACCACCACCATTAATAATGTAGAAACCTAACTGGTTTATCAGGGCGACATCTGACTCCAGCTGTTTATAGATCAGCTGATTGACTGCTTGCATATCAGTGTCAGCCAGTTGACGAATAGCGTTTAAATCCATAATAGACTCTGGTTGTGGGGCCATTACGTACCCGGCCTCTATTTTAGGCTCACGTGTTATATAGAATGAATTTTACCTAAAATTCCGACATATGACAGTACTCACACTACTAATGTGCGAGTTATTCCGGCCTTTTTTTATTCTTTCCTAATTAGGGCTTGCCAGATAAGGATTCTTCGCGTAAACTCCGCGCCCATTGTCAATAAAGTTTTTGTAGCACCCTGCCTCCCATAGTGTGAGCCAGCGTGTTAGGAATATCGGAGTAAAATAGCTATGTACGCTGTTTTTCAAAGTGGTGGTAAACAACACCGTGTAGCCCCAGGCCACACAGTTCGTTTAGAAAAATTAGAAGTTGCTACTGGTTCAACTGTTGAATTCGATCAAGTATTACTGATCGCTGACGGTGAAAAAGTGCACGTTGGTGCTCCTTTAGTAGCTGGCGGTAAAGTCGTTGCTGAAGTAGTAAGTCATGGTCGTGGCGAGAAAGTAACTATCGTTAAGTTCCGTCGTCGTAAGCACCACGACAAGAAGTTGGGCCACCGTCAGTGGTTCACCGAAGTTAAAATTACTGCTATCAACGCATAATAGGAGTCTAACTCATGGCACATAAAAAAGCTGGCGGTTCTACTCGTAACGGCCGTGATTCAGAAAGTAAACGTCTTGGTGTTAAGCGCTTTGGCGGTGAATCAGTTCTAGCTGGTAACATTATCGTTCGTCAACGTGGTACTAAATTCCACGCTGGTGTAAACGTGGGTATTGGTCGTGACCACACTCTGTTTGCTCTGACTGACGGTAAAGTAAAATTCGAAGTTAAAGGTCCTAATAACCGTAAGTTTATTAGCATCGAAGCTTAATTTTCGAGTCTAGCTTATACTGTAAAGCCCCGCCATTGGTGGGGCTTTCTGTTTTTTATGCTTCTATTTACCTGCGTTTCTGGTGAGTTTGGTAAATCTTTATCAAATTGAGGGCGTTGGCTGGTAAGATTGGGAGCAAGTATCTCGAGTTTTTTGGCGACCGATGAAGTTAAACGGTATAATTCCTTCATTCAGTGATGCCAGGAGTAAGTATGAAGTTTGTCGATGAGGCAGTAATTAGGGTCGAAGCAGGCGACGGCGGTAGCGGTTGTGTGAGTTTCAGACGCGAAAAATATATCCCCGATGGTGGTCCTGATGGTGGTGATGGTGGCGATGGTGGCAGTGTCTATCTGCAGGCCGATGAAAACCACAACACCCTGATTGAATACCGATTTGAACGTTTTCACATGGCAGAGCGCGGTGAAAATGGCCGTGGCCGTGACTGTACTGGCCATAGCGGTAAAGATTTGATTTTAAAAGTGCCTGTGGGTACGCGTGCTATTGATGATGAGACCGAAGAAGTCCTCGGCGATTTAACCACCCATGGCCAAAAGCTATTAGTGGCTAAAGGCGGATTCCACGGCTTAGGCAACACGCGCTTTAAGAGCAGTACTAACCGTGCTCCACGTCAGAAGACCTTAGGTACTCCGGGTGAAGTCCGTAGCCTGAAATTAGAGCTGCTGTTGTTAGCTGACGTAGGCTTGCTCGGTATGCCTAACGCGGGTAAATCGACCTTTATTCGCGCGGTATCACGTGCAACACCAAAGGTTGCCGATTACCCCTTCACGACGTTAGTGCCTAACCTAGGTGTTGTTAACCCTCGCCCTGGTCAAAGCTTTGTGATCGCCGATATTCCTGGTTTGATTGAAGGCGCGGCAGAAGGTGCGGGTCTGGGTATTCGCTTCTTAAAGCATTTAGAACGTTGCCGTATTCTGTTACATATCATCGATATCGAGCCAATTGATGGTACAGATCCAGTGGATTCTGCCCGTGCGATCGTCGGTGAACTTGAAAAATATTCGCCAAAATTGGCAAGCAAGCCACGTTGGTTAGTCTTTAACAAGGCGGATCTGCTGCTCGAAGATGAGCTGAAAGAGAAGGTTGCTCGCGTAGTTAAGGAATTAGGTTGGGAAGGAGATGTTTATACCATTTCTGCCTATAGCCGCGATGGCACTAAAGAATTAGCCACCAAGCTGCTGGACTTCATCCAAAGTCTTCCACCGGAAGATAAAGATGCGAACCCAGATGCAGAGGTTGAGTTCAAGTGGGACAATTATCATCAAGCCAACATTGATGCGATCAATGAAGACTATGACGATGAATTCGACGATGACTTTGATGATGACGACTACGATGTAGAAGTGATCTACCAAAGATAATATCCCTATCTAAGTTTTGAGAGTCCCGTGTACGCAGATACTCAAAATGATATTACTCGGCAGGTTGTGCGTGTCGCACAACTGCTACTGGCCTACGGTGCTGAATCTGATTTAGTTGAAGAAATCAGCCAGCGCCTAGGTCAGGCCTTAGGATTGGCAAGTGTTGAGCTTTCCATCTCCTCTAATTCCCTCGTGTTAACCAGTTTAGTGCATGGTCGCTGTATCACGACGACGCGTCGGATCCGCGAGCATGGCATCAATATGACCATAGTCTGCGAGTTGCAGCGCATCTGTTTGTTGGCGGAAAAAGGTCTCTATGGCCCCAACGAAGTGCGTAAACGCTTAGCGCGGATTGAACCTAAGACCTATCCGCCGTATCTCGTGATCTTGATGATAGGCCTGTCCTGCGCCAGTTTTTGTCACCTGTTTAATGGCGATGTTGCCGCATCAGTTATCACCTTTTTTGCCTCCGCGGTCGGGATGTCGGTGCGCCTTGCGATTGCCAAGCGGCATTTTAATTTGCTGGTTAATTTTGCGGTGACGGCATTTGTCACTAGCTTATTGGCGCAGACGGGTTATGTGTTTAACTTGAGTGAGACCCCGCAGGCGGCCATGGCGGCCAGTGTGTTGATGTTGGTGCCGGGGTTTCCGATGATCAATGCGATTTCTGATATGGTCAAAGGCCATATGAACGTGGGGATTTCCCGCTGGGGCCATGCCACCTTGCTTACCGTGTCATCCGTTATTGGTATCACCATTGCGATGCAGCTAGGGGGGATCTTCCTATGATCGCCTTACTGTGGACGCTATTGCACGATGCCTTTTTCTCGGCTATCCCTGCTGTCGGCTTTGCCATGGTGTTTAACGTGCCGAAACGTTTCTTACCCTACTGCGCGCTTGCAGGCGCCATCGGGCATAGCTCACGCACGCTAATGTTGCAATTTGGCTTGCCTATCGAATGGGCGACCTTTGCCGCCGCGGCTTTAGTGGGGACTATCACTATCGGCTTTGCCAAGCGTCACCTCGCGCCGCCCTTGATGTATGCCGTTGCGGCCATTATCCCGATGATCCCTGGGACCTATGCCTTTAATACCGTAATAGCCCTAGTGCAATTAACGGCGCAGTCGCAGGTTAGCCAAGAGCTGACCGGACAAGTGATCAGTAACGGCTTAAAAACCGTGTTTATCTTAGGCGCACTGTCGGTGGGCCTTGCTTTACCGAGTCTGCTGTATTTTAGAACCCGCCCTGTTATTCAATAAAAACAATACCAAAGGAGTGCCCATGCGCATTGCTATGATAGCCGCGATGGCAAACAATCGAGTCATCGGAAAAGACAATAAAATGCCATGGCATCTGCCCGAAGATTTACGCCACTTTAAAGCCATGACCTTAGGCAAACCTGTGGTGATGGGGCGTAAAACCTTTGAATCCATTGGTAGACCCCTTCCAGGACGCCACAATATTGTGATTTCCCGCCAAGCGGATTTGCAGATTGAAGGCGTGACCTGCGTGACCTCATTTGAAGACGCTAAGCTCGCGGCTGGCGATTGCGAAGAGTTGGTCGTTATCGGTGGGGGGCAATTGTATCAACAATTATTACCTCAGGCCGATAGACTCTACCTGACGCAAATTAGCTTAGAGGTTGAAGGTGATACCTTTTTCCCTGCATGGGACAGCGATAAATGGCAAGAAACCGAATCGCTCACTAGTATAAATGCTGATGGGCTGGAATATCGCTTTATCAATTTGGCAAAAAAATGTTAAATTACGTTGTTCTGTTGTGTACCCTGTGCGTATGGATTGTCAATATGTCTAAGGTATTAGATCCGATAGGCCTGACTTAGTTGAGATAGCGGTATTTTACGGCTTCCACACTAATGACTCCTAGGAGGCCAATATCCGCTAGAGATAGACGCAGCCCATATAAAACATAATAAAACTATAAGAAAGTATTAAGGAGTATCGGATGCGTCTTATGCCTGTAGCTTTGGCTGCACTAATCGGATTTAGCTATGTTTCTATGCCAACCACGGCAAAAGCCGAAGCTGATCCACTTGTCGCGAGTATTTGTGATTACGTAAAAGCGAACGATAAAAACCGTCTACGTAAAAAACTAAAAGAAAGCCGTGTTAAGTTACGCCAAGTGTACAGCGGGATTAGCTGTGATGGTCAAAGCTTGTTGCGTACTGCCTATGCCGCGAATGCAAATGATGCCGGTGAGTTTGTGGCTAAACGTCTATCAGTTAACGAACTGAGCGTACCAGAAGCCGATGGCATGACGATTCAAGCGTGGGCTGAAGCAAATGGTCACGGTGCTAGCCCTATCACTGCTGCAGTGAAAGAGCGTTTAGGCGCTGCTGCCGGCGGTGAAGAAGAGTAATCATCTGTTCCATCATTTTTAGTGTGCTTTAACACAAGGAAAGAATGATGCTTAAAATGCCGAACTGAGTTCGGCATTTTTTATGGGCGTCGTTTAGTTAGTTTTTACCGAATATCCTGTATTGATATTGAGTTGGATGTTGACTACCGAGTTCGAGTTTATTGCCTCTGCTATCTGCTTTAGCTATGGGATAGCATGAAATCTAAGCGAAAGCACAGACATAAAGGCAAGCGCAAGCCAAAGAAAAGGGCCGCAATCGCGACCCTGTTCATACTTGAGTGTTTGCTTACACTCTAAATTCACCGACAGAAGCTTGCAGCTCTTCGGCGAGTTTAGCCACTTGATGGCTCGATTGCGCGGTTTGATCGGCGCCAATCGCGGTTTCTTCCGAAATTGCTGCGATATGCTCAAGTTTCTCAGACACTTGCTGACTAACCACATTCTGCTCCTGCGCGGCATGGGCAATGTGCGTGCCCGCATCATAGGCTTTATGTACAGATTGGCTGATGGTCTCTAGCGCGAGGTTTGCTTGCTCTGTCTTATCGACACAGGCATTGGCCTGGGCACGGCCCATATCCATAGCGGCTACGGCTTGCTGCGCGCCCTGTTGCAGCACTTCGATCATTTGCTGGATCTCGCGGGTCGAGACTTGGGTACGTGAGGCTAGGCTGCGTACTTCATCGGCCACAACCGCAAAGCCGCGACCCTGTTCGCCAGCGCGTGCCGCTTCGATAGCTGCGTTTAGTGCCAGCAGGTTAGTCTGCTCGGCAATGCCACGGATCACATCGAGAATTGAGCCGATAGAAGCACTATCCGATTGCACCTTGTTGATCACTTGGCCTGCCTTAGCGACTTCGTCTGCTAGGGCTAAAATGGTGCGCTTGTTCTCTTCGGCAATCGTGCGCATATGTTTGGCTTCTTGATCGGCCTGCTTGATTTGCGCCAGTGCATCATCGGCGCTCATCGATACTTGTTGTGCACTCGAGCTTAATTCTGTGGTTGCGGTTGCGACTTGGTCGACCTGGCTCTTTTGCTCTTGGATACCTGAGGTGGTTTGCGCTGTGATAGCCGACGTTTGTTCCGCTGCGGCGGCTAACTGGTTGGAGCGATCCAAAATACCGACGATTAAGCCGCGTAAGCTATCGACTAAACGGTTACAGTTTTTCGCAAGCTCGGCAAATTCATCGTGGCCAGAATCATCTAATTTGTGGGTTAAGTTGCCCGAAGCTAATACATTCAGCGCGTTATTGACTTGATAGAGAGAGCGCTTCAACGGGGCCACAACGGCAAAGCTGATGATAACCGCGGCGACAATGGCAATTAGCACTACAATGATAGTGCGGATACTGGCGGCATCAATCTTGGCTATGGTTTCTTGGCTCATATTGGCCGCCACAGACTCGATGTTATTGCTCACATCTTCCATATTGCGATCGATTACTTTGACATCTTTCTCAATGGTCGCCAATTGATTCATGGCATTCTTGGCGTGATTCAATTGGGTTGCTTTCAACAGCACCATAGAATCCGGGCCTTCGAGCAACGCGAGTACCTTTTTAGTGTCTTCATTGACGGATTTTAAGGTGTCAGCATCAATTATGTCCTGCGCATGACGATTCACGTATTCGAGTTTGTTCTTGGTCTCGCTCAGGATGTAGTCGAGTTCTTTGGAAATGAGTTCATGTTTACTCATTTCTTCATTAGTCACTAAATCGGCAATGGTAGTGATGATATTACCCATGCTGGTATCGATAGCGCTGGCAGAGGCCGCGATACTCTGAGCATCGGGGTTTTGGCTGTTTTCTAAATCGATAATATCGAGCAAAACTGACGAGGCGTCATCGGCGGCATTTTCAAGCTTCTTCTTTAAGCCTATTAGCTGCTCTTGTGTGCTGAGGGCGGCTTCACGTTCAGTGAGCATGGCGAGACTATCGCGCTCGAAGGTCGAGAAGCTACCATCCAGTTGCGAGATCAATGCAGAAAGATTGGCTTGCCCTCGAACCAATTGCGTCAGATTGCTGATCTCGTTTTTAAACTGGGTGCCGTGGTCGTTAAAGACTTTACGGATATCGGGAATGTTCGAGGACTTGGGTGCGTGATAGGCGATCAGCACTTGGCGCTGTTGTTCACTCAGGGTTTCGGTTAAGTGGTTGGTCGCTTTTAGGGCTGGCAAGCTTAACTCTTGCATCATGGCCGAACTATCTTTGAGGCTAATGTTCGTCAGGTACGAGGTAAATCCTAACAACACAAGTAAAAGTGTAACAACACTAAACCCGCCAATGACTCGGGTGGCTACATTAACTTTCATAGGATACTCCGGTTATTATTATATTATTCCGAATGAAAAGATTATTAAATTCAGGGCATAGGGTACTGTCGTATATCGACCACTCTCGGGCTTAGTTTAACCCTTTTTTAACCTTTTTTGGGTAATTTTTTGGTCTTTTTCAAGATGCCATAGGGTTAGATATTCCCCCCAGCAACAGCCTGTGTCTAGTGCTTTTAGCTTAGGATCGTTGACTTTACCCATCAATGCCGCCCAATGTCCAAAGACTAAGGTGTGACTTTCACGTAACGCAGAGGTAAATTCAAACCAAGGCCGTAGCTGTGGATTAGTGCAATCCTCTGGCGGTTGTTTGCAGTCAAAGTCTAAATGGCCATCGACATACAGATAACGCATCCTGGTTAAGGCGTTGATACAAAAACGCAGGCGATTGATCCCTATAGCGCTGGGCTCCCACCGCTCGGCGGTATCGCTGTACATTTGGCTTATGAGTGCGTCGAGGTAATCACTCTGCTTGAGGGCTTGGCTGACAAGTTGCGACTCTTGCCTTAACACCTCTAATGACCACTGTGGCGGTACTCCGGCGTGGGTCATGATGAGCTTATGCTCTGGTAATTCCCGCATCAACGGCTGTTGTCTCAGCCAGTCAATTAAACTGGCAATATCGGGCGCATTTAACAGTGGCGTTAAGTTATCGCTGGGTTTATCCCGCTTGAGTTTGCCGTGGAGGGCGAGCAAATGCAGATCGTGATTACCGAGGACGGTTTTGCCCGCATCGCCTAAGGATTGAAAAAAACGCAGTGTGGCTAATGAATCAGGCCCTCTGGCGACCAGATCGCCCACCGCCCAGAGTTCATCACGGGATGGATTAAAGTCGACTTTAGCAAGTAATCGTTGAAGTTCGGCAAAACAGCCTTGGACATCACCAACAAAATAATGGGCCACAATATCCTTTCTATAATTAAATCAATGTAATAAACCGGGGAGTGCTAAGCGGAAGGGCTTAATCGTTGCCTTAAAGTGCTCGCCTGATTCGCTGACCATACCATAAGTGCCATACATAATGCCAAGGGGCGTATCGAGTACGGTACCGCTAGTATATTGGTAGGCAGTATTGGGGGGAATGGTTGGGGTTTCGCCGACGACACCTGCACCTTGCACTTCACTGATTTTGCCGTTGGCGTCGGTAATAATCCAGTGGCGGGTTTCGAGTTTGGCGGCTTGTTCACCGAGGTTGATGATGGTGATAGTGTAGCTAAAGAGGTATTTCTGATCCTCGGGCGAGGACTGTTGTTCAATGTATTCGGTTTTCACTTCGACTCGGATAGAGTCATCCAATGCGCTCATGCTGCTCCCTTGAATAAGATAGGGCACCCTAAAGTGCCCATCAAACTGATATTGCTTAAGCCTGCTTATCACACACCATATTCGCCATGGCGACATATTGCTCAACACTGATTTGCTCAGGGCGCAGATTGGGATCTATGCCTAGTTGCTCAAACTCTTCATCGCTTAACACTTGCTTGAGGTTGTTACGCAGTGTTTTGCGGCGCATGTTAAAGGCTGTGGTGCACAGCTGGCGCAGTACATTCACATCCTTACAAGGGAAAGGTTTTTCGGCATAGGGCAGTAAACGTACCACGGCAGAATCCACCTTTGGCGGTGGCGCGAAGCTATGGGGCGGCACTTCGAGTACCGGAACCACTTGGCAGAAGTACTGGGCCATTACTGTTAAGCGGCCATAGGCCTTGTTACCCGGGCTTGCCGATAAACGCAGTACCACTTCTTTTTGCAGCATAAAATGCATGGTTTCAATCTGCTCGGCAAATTCGAACAGATGGAACATCAAAGGCGTAGAAATGTTATAGGGTAAGTTACCAAATACTTTGAGTTTTTTACCCGGTACCACCAACTGGCTAAAGTCGAACTGCAGCGCATCGCCTTGGTGAATCGTGAGCTTATCCTTAAGTACAGGGTGATTCTGCAAGCGCTCAACCAGATCGCGGTCTAACTCGACAACGGTCAGGTTATCTATCGCCGTGGCGACAGGTTCGGTTAAGGCGCCAAGGCCGGGGCCGATTTCGACCATCACATGGTCATTATCGGGGGCGATCGCACCCACAATGCGGTTAATCACATTGTCGTCGGTTAAGAAGTTTTGTCCGAAACGCTTTCTGGCCGTGTGGCCTAAATGTACTTTGCTACTCATTAATATCTAATCGTTTAGTTTTTTGAGGATAACTCAATGGCTTTATTCAAGGCGCAGACAAAACTGCCAATATCGGCTTTGCCAGTTCCCGCAAGATCGAGCGCCGTACCATGGTCAACCGAGGTACGGATATAAGGTAAACCTAAGGTAATGTTTACCGATTTGCCAAATCCCTGTGACTTTAGAACGGGTAAGCCTTGGTCATGGTACATGGCCAACACGACATCCGCGTCCTGTAAATATTTAGGTTGGAACAGGGTATCGGCGGGTAGAGGGCCGACAATGTTCATTTGATACTCTTCACGCAGCTCATTCAGAGCCGGAATAATCACATCGATTTCTTCCCGGCCAAGGTGGCCGTCTTCACCCGCGTGTGGGTTTAAGCCACAAACATAAATTTTAGGGGAAGCAATGGCAAACTTACTGATAAGGTCAGCGTGTAAAATCTTAATAATATGATGCAAACGCTGGCGCGTAATGGCTTTTGCCACATAAGCCAGAGGGATATGGGTGGTCACCAGTGCCACCTGTAAACCTTGGGTTGCTAGCATCATGACCACATCGGGGCAGTTGGCCTGATGGGCAAAAAACTCGGTATGGCCGCTAAAGGAAATCCCAGCTTGGTTGATGATCCCTTTATGGACTGGGCCAGTAACTACGGCATCAAACTCGCCACTCATGTTTTTCTCACCCGCATAACGCAGGGTTTCAACTACGTAGGCACTGTTTTGCTCATCAAGCTGGCCGCAAACGGCGTCGGTCACCAGTTTGAAAGGCGCAATGGTGAGAGTGCCTGCTTCCTGCGGTTTCGGCGGTTGCTCGGGCAGGTAAGGGCGAAAAGTAACAGACAGGCCGAGTCGTTTCGCTCGGCTGGCTAATAATTCGGGATCCGCACAAACGACTAACTCAGCAGGCCAAGCCTGCTGAGCGAGTTGCACGACTAAATCGGGGCCGATACCCGCAGGTTCTCCGGGGGTAACGGCAATACGTTTAGTGGTCAATTTACCTTAACCTCGGTTTGACTCAGGCTGAAAGACTTCAATGTATGCGTCGGCACGCATTTCGTCTAGCCAGTTTTGCAGTTCTTCATTAAATTTGCGACGGAAGATCAGTTGGTGCGCACGGTTGGTATTAAATTGATCCGTGGCATCGGTTTTTCTGCGCTCTTCCAACTGAGTGATATGCCAGCCGTGGGTGGTACGGAAAGGCTCACTGATTTGATCTGGGCTTAAGCTGTTAAGGGTTTGCGCAAACTCAGGCACATAAATGCTTGGCTCTGCCCAGCCCAGTTCACCACCTTTAGTGGCTGAACCTGGATCTTCAGAGTATTGGCGCGCTAAATCTTCAAACTTGGCTTCGCCAGAGCGAATTTGCTTTAAGAACTGCTCCAACATGGCCTTAGCGCGGTCTTCCGACAGAATTGGCGATGGCTTGAGCAGGATATGACGCGCTCTGACTTCTTCAATTTCTTTGGTTTGTAAACCACGGGCATCCATGATCTTGATGATGTGGAAACCTGCGCCACTCTTGATTGGGCCGATAATATCGCCTTTCTTCGCGCCGTTGATGACTTCCGCAAACAGCGTTGGCATCTCGTTGATGTTCATGTAATCCCAGATACCGCCTTCCAGTGCTTTAGGACCCGATGAAGACGCGATGGCGGTGCGGCGGAAATCTTCACCACTCTTTAAACGCTCGAGTACGGCGTTCGCGCGCTTGCTGGAGGCTTCCAGTTGTTCACTGCTTGGGTTGTTCGGTACGTCAATCAGGATATGGCCGATTTGGTATTCGACGTCCTTCATGCCTTGCTCTTGGATCAGTTTTACTAGGCCGGTGATTTCCTGTGGTGACACTTGGATACGGCGTTGAACTTGGATACGTTGGATTTCACCTAGGGTGATTTCTTCACGCAGTTGCTCGCGGTACTGGCTAAAGCTTAAGCCTTCGCTCTCGATTTTTTGCTGCATTTGCGCCACGGTCATTTTTTGCTCGCGGGCAATGTTTTCAAGCGCTTGGTCTAATTGCAAGTCACCGATATGCAGACCGATACGATCCGCCATCTGCAACTGCAAACGGGTGAGGATGAGTCGCTCGATAACCTGAGTACGCAGTGCACTGTCGGATGGCAACGATTGATTCGCGGCTCTCGCATTGGCTTTTACAGTGTCAATCATATTGGTGATTTCACTTTCGAGCACAATACCGTCGTTGATTTGAACGGCAACACGGTCGATTGGCTGGGGAGCGGCCATAGTAGGCTGGCTGATAGCGAGTGCAAATAAAGCAAAAATCAGATGTTTACTGGGTTTCATCCACAAAATCCTTGGCACGTTCTAAGGTCAAATTCGACGGCTTATTTAAGTTAACTTTACCATTTATATCGAAATTACAGTGAGTTGCCTAAATGTTCTTTTGTTAGTAACTCTAAAAGCGTGCGTTCCGAGACTCTTTTTTGGGGAGCGCACGGCTTTCATTAACCTGTTTGGACTCTCAGTCCTTGTTGAGGTTCAGCAATCTACCACAAATCTTTGCTAATTCCTCAGATAAAGCGGTTTTCTGTAGTTAAACAGACCGTCATTGAGCATATCCGATACGCCTAATGGGCCCGAACCACCGAGTCCTTTGATGACTAAATTCAGGTAAACACCGCTTTCAAATTGCTCGCGCTCATCGATAACGGCCGAACCAATGTTGTCATCGTAATTGGTCTTAATTCGGTAGTGATAGCTGAGACGGATTGCATAACAGCATGATTCATATTGGAAACCTGTATAGGTTTCTATGCTGCGGCTCTCGTTGAGGTCGTAGTACCAGTTACCGACAAAATACAGGCTGTCGTTAATCGGCCAGGCACCACGCACACCCGCTTGGGAAATATTCACCAGATCGTTGGTGTTGGAGTTCAATAGATCCGGCACATAACGATAACTGAGCTGCAAGAGTTTATTGGCTTCGGGACGGAAGTCTAAGGTGACTTCGGTCTTCTTGTTATCGCTCGAGTTGGTGTCGTATTGAATCGCGGCACCTAAATACCAGTCATGGCTTAAGCGGGTATCTAACTCGGCGGCCAATACTGAGGTCGATTGATTTTGCTCGAAGAGGTTATCTTCGTAACCCAGTTTACTGTCCTGTAGATAGAGGATCTGACCTAGGCTGAACTTAGTCGCCTCTTGGTTGTGATCGTCGAAGAAACGCGTGGTTACACCGAGCGTGACTTGGTTAGCATCGGCGATGCGGTCAAGGCCTGAGAAGCGGCGGTCACGGAACAGACCGAAGTAGTCGTCCTGTAACTGGGCGGTATCGTAAATGCCGATGCCACGCTGATCTTCATAACCTACGTACAGATACTGGAACTGAGGTTCGAGCGTCTGGCGGTAGTTTTGATCGAACAGTTCGGTAAAACGCTCGAAGTTGATTTGACCATTGATCCGCACCTGTGGAATGGTGCGGCTCACAGTGTCGTCTAAACCATCGAATCCACTGTTGTTTTTTTCCTGCCAATAGTTGGTTTGCATCAGTTTGACTTGGCTGGTAAACGAACCCGAAGGGCCGTGAATGGGCAGCGTCAGGCTAGGCGCCATATGCAAACGGGTGGCGGTATTCATGTCGCTGTCTTGATGGGCGAAGTTGGTCAGCTCTGAATTGAAGCCAAAGTCCAAGTTGTTCCAAAAGTCGGCGGCGCGGTAGTTAAAGTTCACCTGCGGCATCACTTGATAAGGCTTTTCGTCCTCACCCAGCACTTTAATATCTTGCACCCGAGTGCTGATATCCCAATCTCGTTCGAAGTAGCTGACTTCACCAATCCGCGATAATTGGTTATCGGTGGCGCGGTTAACATCAGACTTTAAGTCGTTGAAATAGTTGTTATCAGACACTTCGGTAAAGTTGGCGAGTACCCGCCAGTTTTTATCGATGGCGCCTTGGTGTTGCCAGTTATAGAGGTAACGATTTGGGCTGCCGCTGATCATCTGGTCGTTGCCCAAATACTCTAAATTCAAGCGGCCACTCTGAGCCTCACCCGCGAGATAACGAAACTCTGTCTTGGTGAATAAACCACGGCTAGACATATAGTTAGGTGTAAAGGTGAGGTCGTATTCCGGCGCGATATTCCAATAATAGGGCGCGGAAACTTCAAAACCGTTGGTGGTGCTGGTGCTAAAGCTTGGGTAGAGGAAGCCGGTTTTACGTTTATCGGAAACTGGCACCGTCATATAAGGAATATAGAACACCGGAATATCGGCGACTCTCAGCTTGGCATTCCAAATCTCGCCCCATTCTTCTTCGCTGTTAATCTTGATTTTTTCTGCTTCGAGCAGCCAAGAAACATTGTCTGGCGGACAAGTGGTGAAGTTAGTGTTGGTTAAGATCAGGTTGTTGTTCATGGTGATTTGCAGCTTTTCGGCATCGCCGTGAACCTGCTGACCATGTAGCCAATACTGGGCACCCTTTAGGGTGGCGCGGTTGCTGCGCATTTGTGCCTGCAGCGAATCGGCGGTAACGGTAAAAATACTGTCTTGGAAAACGAGGTTGCCATTGGCATCGAACTGCTCGGTCGCTTGGTCGAGAATCGCTTCATCGGCGGCAATGTGTCTGTCGCCCTGACTGAAGACCACATCACCGGTAAAAATGGCTTGTTTGCCCATTTCGGCGTTGGAGCGGTCCGACACGATACGAATTTTCTCTTGATCGGCGGCGCTCAGGCCGGGTTGAGATACGATACGAGGTACTGGCGGTTCAATGACGCATTGTGACGCTGAGGCTGTGGGAGATTCGTCTGCCAGGACAACTTGCGGTAACAGGCTCAAGGCCAGAAAGTAACGGATCTGCATCTTAGGTCAATAATAATGATTTCTTTGTCTGGACAAGTATCGACGGGGAAAGTTGCAAACTACAAGTGCAACGCAGCAAATAAATCTCTCAATTTCTTAGCTGTTTCCAAATTATATGCCAGCTATAATAAAGCAATTTTTCTATAAGAGCCATGAAATGACCTTATCCGACTCGAGATTTATTTCCCTTAATCAGTGGCTGAACCGTTATTTTTCCTATGATGTGACCCCGATTCTGATTTCCGGTGATGCCAGTTTTAGGCGCTATTTCCGGGTCTCGGACCGCGATACAAGCTACATTGTTGCCGATTCGCCGCCCGCCTTAGTGCCTATCGCGCCTTTTATCGCCCTCGCCAGTGCCTATGCTGCGGCGGGACTGACAGTTCCAAAAGTCATCGCCTCCGATGCCGAGCAAGGCTTTATGCTACTGAGCGATCTTGGGGATACTCAGTTGTTGTCTGTGCTGACCGAGGCAAATATCGCGGACTATTATCGCCGCGCTTTGGCCTTATTGCCTCAGGTGGCCTCAGTGGTTGAGAGCCTTGACCCTGTTACTGGCAACACGCAGCCATTGCCTTTATATGATGAGGCATTTGTGCGCCGTGAGTTGGGGATCTTTACCGAGTGGCTGTTAGAGAGACATTTACAGCTCGAACTCAGCCACGAGGAACGCTCACTGGTGGAGAAGAGTTTTGACCTCTTGGTAGACAATGCCCTCGCGCAACCTAAGGTGGGTATGCACCGCGATTACCACAGCCGTAACTTGATGCTCAAAGAGGGCGAGTTGTGCGTGATTGATTTCCAAGATGCGGTGCTCGGGCCTGTGACCTACGATGCCGTGTCTTTACTGCGGGATTGCTATGTGCGTTGGCCGCAAACCATGGTGCAGGAATTAATGCAGCAGCATTATCAGCAAGTGCTTGAGTTAGGGCAAATTCCCGCACAAACATCCTTTACCCAGTATCAAACTTGGTTTGATTTAATGGGACTGCAGCGCCATATCAAGGCCGCAGGGATTTTTGCGCGTTTGCACTATCGGGATAACAAGCCCGCCTATATGGCCGATATTCCGTTAACCTTGTCCTACATTGTGGATATTGCCAGCATTTATCCAGCGCTCACGCCGTTTTCCGCTTGGGTGCAATCGCGCGTTGTGCCTGCGTTTGCGGCCAAGGGAAAAGAGACTCAGCAGGGAGACAAGCAATGAAGGCCATGATCCTAGCGGCAGGCAGGGGAGAGCGTTTACGCCCCTTGACCGACACGCTGCCCAAACCCTTAGTGCCCGTCTTAGGTAAACCGTTGATTGTTTACCATATTGAGAAGTTGGCCGCGGCGGGGATTGTCGATATCGTGATAAATCATGCTTGGCTTGGGCATAAGCTGGTCGAAACCTTAGGGGATGGTCACGCCTTTGGGGTCAAGATCCAATATAGCGCCGAAGCATCGGCCCTCGAGACTGGTGGCGGAATTAAACAAGCCTTGCCTTTGCTAACTGACGACTCGGATGCGCCGTTTTTAGTGCTCAATGGTGATGTGTTTATCGATGCCTTGCCGACGATTGTTCCCTTAGCGGATACTGCTCTGGCGCATTTATGGTTGGTGCCGAATCCCGAGCAACATCCTAACGGTGACTTTGCCTTGGAGCAGGATCTTGTACGTGAGCAGGGTGAGCAAAAATACACTTTCTCAGGTATGGGCTTATATCGCCCATCATTTTTTGACGGCACGCCGGATGGGGCCTTTGCCCTTGGGCCTTTGCTGCGAGCTAAGATGGCCGATGGCTTGATCACAGGTACACACTTTAACGGACTCTGGTGCGATGTCGGGACGATTCCTCGTCTGCAAGCATTAGAGTCAGCGCTAGCGTAATGGCGTATCGCCTAACGTTTAGCGCCTTGAGTGAAAGGTTTCACTCGCTATGTCGATTGAGTGACTGAATAAATTATCAAATTGGGAATTAAGATGCGCCTTTGGGGTAAGTTTTTTGGATTTGTTATCGGGTTTATGTTTGGCCGTATTTTCGGTGCGTTACTGGGCTTATGGCTTGGGCATCTCTACGACAAACGCGCCGGTGGTGCCAGTTTTAGTCAGATCTTAGGTCAGGCTAAGAATCGACAGGGGATATTCTTTAACACCACCTTCGCCGTGATGGGCCATGTGGCCAAGGCGTCGGGTCGAGTGACTGAGACCGATATCCGTATCGCGACTATGTTGATGGATCAGATGCGCTTAACGGGTGAAGCCCGTAAAGAGGCGCAGCAGGCGTTCCGTGAGGGTAAAGAGCCGGGCTTTGACCTGCGCAGCAGCCTGCAAGCCTTTCGCGCCGTGACTCAAGGCCGCCAAGAGCTGGTGCAGATGTTTATCGAGATCCAAATTCAAACCGCCTTATCGGACGGTGAGCTCGATCCCGCTGAGCATGCAATTCTGATGACTGTGGCCCAAGAGTTAGGGTATGGTCGTGGGCAACTCGATGAATTACTTAAACGTTGGCAAGCGGAATACCGTTTCCACCAGACCTCTAATGGGAATAAAACCTCGATTACCGACGCCTATAATTTGCTCGGTATCAATGCCGAGGCGACGGATCAAGAGGTGAAGCGGGCCTATCGCAAGTTGATGAATGAACATCATCCCGATAAGTTAATCGCTAAGGGATTACCACCCGAGATGATGGAAATTGCCAATCGTAAGGCGCAGGACATCCAAGCTGCGTACGACAGGGTGAAATCGGAGCGCGGCATGCGCTAACGCTTCGGTTAACGTTGTCGACGCAAGGAATAATAACGACAGATAAGGGATTAAGATGAAATACGTTAACCGATTAACTGTGATAGCAGGTTTATTACCCCTAGCCCTCGCATTACCAACCTATGCCGAACCCGAGTTGTTTGTCGCCCCCTACGGTGGTTACAGTTTTGGCGGCAGCTCGTTCGATATCAATGAACTCGATGCAGACAAGGCTGAAACCGATAATAAGCAGAGTGTGGGTATCGAAGAGGCGAGCCATTACGGCATCATGTTAGGGATTGGCACTAACGATCCCGGCAATATCTACCTGCTCTACAGTCGTCAATCCTCCGAGCTGAAAAGCGGCGGTCTGTTTACCCCTGACTTAGTCGCCTCCTTAGATGTGGACTATATCCACCTTGGCGGCACTTTATTCTTCCCAAGTGGTGATTTTCAGCCCTACATTACCGCCAGTGCGGGGGTGACTCGGATGATGCCCGATGATTGGTCAACGGAAACCCGCTTCTCCATGGGCATTGGTGGCGGCGCCGAATACCGCATGACGCAAAACTTCGCGCTGTTTGCTGATCTGCGCGGCTATGCCACCTTTATCGACAGTGACAGCTCACTTTTTTGTAATGAAGACCAATGCCTTTGGCATGTGACATCGGATGTGATGTGGCAAGTGCAAGCCAATCTTGGGGTCAAACTCAGTTTTTAATTCCCCTGCTTATGGGCAAGGCGCAAACGCAGTTAAGAGGTAAAGATGAAAATAGTCGTACTCGATGGTGAAACCTTAAACCCTGGGGATTTAACCTGGCAAGCGGTCAGCGCATTAGGGGACTTTAGTTGTTTTGCCCGCACGCCCTCGACCGAGATTATCCCCCGCGCTCAGAATGCCGAAATTGTGCTCACCAATAAGACGCCCCTCGATGCCAACACCTTAGCTCAATTGCCTAAGCTTAAATATATCGGTGTGCTCGCTACCGGCACTAACGTGGTGGATCTCGCCGCCGCAAAAGAGTTAGGCATAGTGGTCACCAACGTGCCCGCCTATGGCCCAGATGCCGTTGCGCAAATGGTGTTTGCCCATATTTTGCATCACACGCAGGCCGTTGCGGCGCACCATCAAGCCGTTGCCGCAGGGCAGTGGAGTAATTGCAGTGACTTTTGTTTTACCTTAATGCCGCTGCAATCCCTCAAAGGCAAAACCTTAGGCTTGATTGGTTATGGGGATATTGGCCAGCAGGTCGCTAAACTCGCTTTAGCCTTCGGTATGAAGGTGTTAGTCAATACCCGCACCGAACCTAGCGATTTACCCCAAGGTGTGAGTTGGACATCCCGTGATACGGTATTCAAGGAGTCCGATATTCTCTCGCTCCACTGCCCACTCACCCCAGAGACAACCGAGCTAATTAATACCCAAACCCTCGAATTAATGAAGCCGCAGGCGCTACTGATCAACACCGCGCGCGGCGGCTTAATCGATGAGGCTGCGCTGGCGGCGGCATTAGCGCAGGGCAAAGTCTTTGCCGGCGTCGATGTTCTCTCAACCGAACCACCGAGTGCGGATAATCCGCTACTCACTGCGCCGAATATCAGTATCAGCCCCCACAATGCCTGGGCGACCAAAGAAGCACGGCAGAACTTATTAAATATCGCGACGGCAAATCTCAGCGCCTATATAGCTGGCGAGCGAGTTAATTGGGTGAATCCATAAGGGCGGGTTAACTTGTTTCAGTAGGAAACGTTTTCATTCCAAAGAAATGCAGTTGGAATTGAAGGGGGAAAAATGTGTTGGATAGTTCCCTTAACGGCATAAAATTTGGGGGGAGACGATATTTAAGTGCTGAGTTATAGGTGAGCCATGGTATTCGCTCATCGACACGCAGCGAGTCCATCCTTGGACGCTCGACCGCCCCGTCCGTGGGGCGGACGGTCGTCTCGCAAACCACCATGGCTCACCTGTTTAGCATCGGCGTCGCATGTGAGTATTAACAAAGAAATACACCGCATGTTTTGGGACAAGAGTTGGCCAGAAATAGTGGGGCAGCAAAACCTATTGGATTAGTTTTATTGATTGGATGGGGTAATCAATCAATAAAACTCAAATATCGCCGAAGAAATCAGCGCGTATAACCCAAATATTCCTCCTGAGGTGTTCTCTGTTCGCTCCAGCGCCCGGTATACTCCCCTGGCCTTTGTCTCATATCAGAATGCGTTAGCACCAGCCGCCGCTTGGCACGTGATACCCCCACAAAGAAAGCGCAGCGATTAGCGTCTTGATCACCAAAAAAAATCTCGTTCTCAATTGCCATCATTATCACTGAATCGTACTCAAGCCCCTTGCTTTTATGGATGGTTAGAATACTAACTGCTTGGTCATCAGAGAATCGATTTAACGCACTCAACAAGTCAGCATCAATCCTTCTCAGCTCATTTATACGATTACGAGTTTCGATTGCTATCTCGTTAAGCCGCTCTTTTGACTCGTAGTCTGGTGATAAAGATGCAGCAGTTTCAACGCCAACGAACTTCAAGAATGAACGAACTCTTTCCCACCAAGACGAATATCGGTCTCCACCAATATCCTGTTTAGCAATTGCTTGTCTTTCTCGGCGAATAAACTGACCAAGGGTTTGCTTAGCACTTGAAGAAGACTCCTCATCCTCGAATGGAGTAAGGAGCTTAGACAATGTTCTCCAGGCTTCTGGGCAACGTTCCCCATAGAGACATTGAAGGTAATCAACGATGAGTCTGGCCAGCGGCTCGCTGGTAATATCTTGCATCTGCTGTTCATTACGATAAGGTACGCTACGGCTTTCAAAAGCCGCCATAAGTGGAGCAGCGTACAACTCGAGTTGTTTTGAGATTAGGATGGCTATTTCAGAAGTTGGCACCTTTTCGTCTCTAATCCACATTGACACAGTATCTGCTATCCATTCAGCTTCACTGGCACACGTATTAAACTTTAATGAACTGATTTCTCCTCCCTGACCAGTGAGTTGCTCATCGGGCATGATAGATGAGGGGTCCAGAGTACGAATTATCTCGTTCTGTAAACGCAGCAATGTCGGCTGCGACCGAAAGTTTCGATACATGTTTAAAGGTCTAGCTCCAAAATCTCTGGAAAACTGCAGAAAAATGCCTTCCAGAGCACCGGCCCAACCCATTATTTTTTGTTTAGTATCACCAACTGCCGTAAGACGCGCACCCGTTCCAAGAAAAGCTAATTTAACCAACTCATATTGCTGATTGGTGCAATCCTGAAATTCATCTAGAAACACATCACTATATGTTTGCCTAATTGCGTTTCTGGCAACCTCTGAACTCTGTAGAATTTTGATTGCTAAAGGAACAAGATCAAGAAATAGTATCTGCTGATGTCGAATTTTAGTTTCACCAATCGTATAACCGATATTCAGAGCATCATTTCCAGTGAGTACCACCCTAAATCTATCAATAATGCGCTTTGCAAATGCGTGGAAAGTGTAACTATCGAGGCGAGAACCTAATTCAGTACCACATCGACGCAATACTCGTTCTTTCAAGTTCTTACTAGCATCAACCTTGAAAGAAATCGCTAAAATTCGTTTTGGGTATCTTGATACTCCAGTCCGTAGAAGGAAATCTGCTCTTTGAGCCAACATTTCCGTTTTTCCGGCCCCTGGTCCTGCAGTAAGTGCCAGAGATTGATTCTGTTCTGTTGCGGCGATGTAAGCATTGGGTTCTAGTTGCAATCCATCCGAAGGTTTCCAAGAGTCTATAGCTATCATTCTGGTATAGCCTCTAGTCGCTCTTTAACTACACGCGCCAATCGGTTTATCGACTCAGGTATGTTTTGGAGTATCTCTTCATCAGTTAGTTTGGCAAACGCTTCGATATGTGACGCAGGTTTACTCCCCAGTTTGAACCGTTGATGATAGCTGTTAAACAGCTTTCGCTCATCATCACTGTATTGTTCAAAGTTGAAATGACTTTTACCCAATACAGCCTTAATTGTGGATTCTTCAGGGTCTTCCTTCTGCACATCGTAGGCTTCTGGATAAGCAATTAGCATCGAAAAATCCAAGTCCATCGGAAAGGAAAAATACACCCCGCGCTCTTCTAAGGCAGCACAATAATTTTCATAGTCCCTAACCATGTGTTTAGGACTGTTCCACGAAGGTATCACATGATTTGCTGGAAGGACTTTTGTGGGGTTAAATACCGCTAATTGATCATTCACATATTTAATCCTTCCCCAGCCAGCTTGATATCGAGCAACATCGAGGTCAAGCAGAGTTATGTAGGGGATTTCCAATGCTGATAAAAGTCGCCAAAAGTGGTTTACGTGCCGCCCACCGAGAGGGGCCACTGTTATGGCTGACTCATCAATTGGGATACCTTTGGCGGCAAGAAGTCTAGGAAGAACTATCTCTTCACTATCGCCCTCTCCAAGCACGACTAGGCGAGAGAAATATATTTCAGGAAACGCTTGGACAGCTTGCCGGACAAATTTGTGCGCTTCATCCTTGGTTGATGGCATCAGAATATGCTTCACCTGAGTGTTTCGAGAAGCATCAAGACGTAGGTAACGAATGTCCTCTGGTTTTACACGACGTAACATTGAAGGAGCATGAGTAGCAATCAAAGCTTGGGCATCACCACTGTTTGTCATTTCCTTTATTGCATTAACTATGCGACCTAGATAGTGAGGCGAGAGGCTATTTTCTGGCTCTTCCAGAGCAATCACTGTAAAAACTGGTGGCTTGAGCTTCTCAACATCGAATGATTCATTGGCTCCACTGAGAACGGCTTTATTGACCAATTGGGATGACAAAACCAAGGAAAGATACAGCATCGATTTTTGACCATCGCTCAAGCGAGTGAAATCAACGAAGCCCTCGTCATGTCCTGGGCCAAATGAAATCGAAGTATGTCTCAGTAGGGCTTCGATTTCCGATGCGGCAAATGTAACCTTAGGATCAGTGAAAAAGTTTCCTTTATGTAGTTTGTTCCACGTTGATGTTAGTCCTTGGCTCAGAGCCATAATGGAAGGATTCTCAACTAAACTACCTGTTATTTCACCTGCCAGCCGACTAATGGTTTCTCGCTCATTGCCCCACTGAATTGCGCGTAACATCCTTCCCAAAATAGCGTTAGAACCATAGGTTACATGGTCGGCAGGATCGCGTCTGGCTGGTAAGTAGTGAACATGGATATGGTTGCGTTCACCGCGGGGTACCTTCGCACAACTAAGTGGGGAGTCATCAGGGTTAACTTCAAGCACATAGTCAAATGATTCTTCAATATCCCCATCAATTCCCATTCTAGCCGTAAGGCGATAGCGAACTCTGGGCAAACCATCAGGAGTGTCCAACCTCATATGTCCAAAATGGGGGGCCACTGTACAACTATCAGCACCCTCTCTCAGCTCAGGAAAAGAAAACTCAGCTTCAAGCCAAAGTGTCCGTTCCTCCGGAACCTCTTCTTCTTTCAATGGCACGTTAAAGTCAGAGCGCTGGATTCTACGCATAGCAGGGTTGAAACCAAACATGCGGCTCAGAGCCAGTAGGGCTGCCGTTTTACCTGAACCATTTGGGCCAATTAAATAGGTCATGTCATCAAGTGTAAGAGTGGTTGGTTCTGGTCCGAACGATTGAAAGTTCGATAGCCGGATAAAACTTAGCTTCATGTTCTTCCTCAATAAAACCATGTGCTGATATGACATTCAAATAATGCATCTTTTTAAACATGCTTTCAATTTATAATCAACGTCTTATAGTGTTTTCATTGAGAGTTGGAGACTGCTAGATTTTTACGGCCTAGATGTTCTGATTTCGATAAGTTTTAGTAATGGGATGCTATGTCCCAAATGAATGTGCGGATATTGAGTCTGAATAACTTTGGGGCAAAAGCTTTTAGCCAGATGAACAGTTCGATGGTCGTAAAGATTGCCATTGTTGCAACAGTGACCGTTGGCGGCATGGCCGCTCTTTCACATCCATGTGAACGCGGCATTTACACTTCCATGTGTTGCAGATGCCGCCGTCGAGCCTATAGGGATACTTCTTGTTAAATAAAGAGGCGGCGTGTCACTGGGGAAGCAATGGCAATTAATAGCAGTGTTAAGGTTCGTTAGAGTATTTCTAATCTTGAAATAATTTGAGTCTTTAATATTCAGAATCATGCTTTATAACTTCTACACTTAACCGCATAAGTGTAGAGGCTGGAATATTCGCTCAGCTTTAGCGCCTTTCTTGGTGATATAAGAAAGGCGCTTTGTGTTTTTACTGTTTACGCTTTCTTCTGCGCCACGCGTAAGCGCCGAGTAGGGCGGCGATGATGGCAAAGCTAACGGCCACAGGCTTTTTGAGTTTGTGGTAAATCGCATTCCATTCGGCGATTTGGTTGGCCTTTTCCCGTTCGACGGCGCGGTCAAAGTCTGGGGTTTCACACTGCGTACCAAAATTCTCCGCCCAAGGCACAAAGGGACCGTTGGCGACGTATTTTTTATAGTAGCGGCGGGCGAGTTCATCATCGCGATATAACACCCAACCTGTGGCTTGGCACAATAGCGCAGCATTGGCTTGGCTGTTGTGGGGCACGAGATCGGCTGCTTTGTTTGCCAACTCGGCGGCTTGGTAGCGATAGTGGAAACGTTTATCGGGAATCGCTTGGCTGGCACTGATGCGTTGCTGCTCTTTATCGCTGAGCTTATCCGCTGCATACCAATCCCTTAAGTCGAACATCCCAGCGTAAATCGAATAATCCGGTGCTAATTCAAAGCCTAAGATTTCCATGCCTTGATGACGCGCGAGTTCGGCGGCAGTCCAATAGGCGCGGGCGCTCTCAATGCCCTTGCTACTCTTGGCTGTGCTCAGCGCCTTGCCATATTCCTGCACGTTGGCATTGAGTGTGGGATTACTGAAATAAGCTGGAGCTTCAGCAATCGCCCCTTCACGCAGTAAGCGGCGGCCCAGTAAGTAACGCAGGCGATTGTTGAGTGGCTCGACACTGTCATACCAATCGCTGTCTTTGGGATACTCGAAATTCATTACCGGCACATGCTCGTCGATAAACAGCTTAAGCTCGGCGGTAGTAAGCACGCGCTCGGCCACATAGGCAATATCCTGCCAATACTCATCACCACTGGCGAACAATTGGCTGAGGGCATCGACATATTCGCCACGCTCGAGGGATAACACGCCCTGCTCGGCGCGAATACGGCAATAGGTGGCTTGTTGGGCATCGGCGTCGATGGCTTGTTGTTGGGTATCCTTAGCATTTAAATGCTCAGTACCTGAAGTCGCATCGGTTGGAAAATGATGCACTGCTTGGGCATAGGCCTTAGCCGCTTGGGCTTGGTCACCCTTTTGCAGCATAAGCTTCGCTGTGAGCCACCAAGTTAAGCCGCTCGGTTTGGCGAGTGCCAGCATGCGCTCGGCGCTGGCATAGTCACCCAATTGGTAGTAAATCGCTGCTAACTTATCGCCCTGGCTCAGTACTACACCATCGGTTGGGAATACGGTGAGGATTTCGGCAACCTTTTGGCCCATGTCCATCAGTTGTCCGTCGAAGGCGAAATCATTGGCACTGCTCTGCCAGTAGGCAATGAGCAACTGTTGCACACTCGGCTGCTGTAATAATGGTTTTAGCTCATTGATATTTTTAGACATTAAGCTGCGGCTTAACATCAGCAACGAATCATAACCGCTACTGTCGCCCTGCACCGACTGGGTGGCATAGAGTTCAATAACCTTATCTAAGGTGGCAGGATTTAAGGCTACATCTATTTTAGGCGGCTCATATTCCCCACGAGTGACTTCAATTTGAGCTTGGCCTTGATGTAGCAGAATATAAGCCTGCTCGCCAAGTCCTGCCAAGCTCAAGCGCAGTGGATCGGCGGCGCCTTGGGTCACCTCAGTTTGTAGTTGCTGCAAATAAGCATTGGCTTGGACAAAATGGCTATTATCGTTGGCGGTTTTGCTTTTTATCAGCTCGATACGAGACAAGCTATACAGTGCCCACAGGCTGCGACCCGCGCGCTCACTCTCAGGTAGGGCGATGACTTTTTTAAAGTAATCGCTGGCCTTATCGTACTCTTTGAGATCAAACGCCATGGCACCAAGGCTGTACCAGGTTAAGGCGGGCGCTAAGCCCTCTTTTAACTGCGCGGCGATTTGCTCGGCCTCTGCCAAGCTTTGCGCATCACGCAGGCTATTGACTAGCGCGAGCTGAGCCTCGGATAACTCGCTGTTTTCATAGGCGCGAGTCTGGGAAAGATAGCGACTATGCACCTCGTCCCAGAGGTATTCCTGCGCCGCAGGTTCATCTTGAAACTGCCAAGCCAGTGGTTTGGCTAAACCGCTAAGCTGTTGGCTAAAACTGGTTTGTGGTAAATAGCTTAGGTTATTCTGCCTGTCTTGGGTTAATTGCAGCGGAAAGTCTGGGCCACAGGCTAACAGTGCGGGGGAGAAGAGACTTAAGCCAATCAGGCTGGTTTGTTTGAATTTGGTTTTCCAGCGAGGGAGAGGATTCGCTGACAATGAATGTGGCTTATGGCGCATAAATTCCCTGTAAATGTAATGACTCACAACGTGCCCAACCGATAACTCTACGCCCGTTTGGGCTTAGCTCGACCGCTGAGATTAAATTCGGCGCAAAGTGCGAGGAGGCAGGCTCTGCTGCGCGCTCCGTTGAGGTGGCTTGCGGTAACTGCCACACTAATGTTCCTTGGGTTAATTTGGCTTGATAACCGTTTTGGGCATCATACCCGCTGCACGCCTGCGCCGCTAGGGACAACTGGCCCGGCAACTTGCCCGCAATATTGCCCTTATTGACTAACACTAATTGAAATAAGCTGGTTTTCGGTGCCTCATGTTGGGCAGGCTCAGTATTGGCTTGGTTTAAGATTTCTAGCTCAATCTGCGGGGCGAGTGGTTGCTGCTTGGCGACCGCAATCAGGGTCGAGAGTGGCCAAACCCGTTTATCCCCTTCTAGGGGTAATCGAAACCAAATCATCCCCTTAAGCCTTGGGTCGGCAAAAGTGTGCAGTTTTTTAACGAAGGACTGCAACATCTGTGGATCGGCCATCAATTCCTGGCGCGCTACATGCTGCGAAGATGCTGAGTCTGCCAATGGCATTCGCATCGGCACTTCACTCTCCACTCGATAACCCGATGCTGTGCTATACACCGCCGAGCCATAGGACGGCAGGGCGATGAGGTAGGGCACCTTGGCTAACCGTGACAGCTGCTCGACCCACTGCCAACCCTGCGTGGCATCGAACAACCCTAAACGTGGGTCGCTGACACTGTGAATTTGCAGTACCAGCTCATTGATATTGTCAAACAGCGACGGAAACTCTGTGCTGCTCAACCAAGCGGGCAATGAGGTAATGCTAAGTTTAAGTGTTTGGGGTAATTGGCTTTTTAACTCGCGTAAAAAGGCGTTATAGGCCGCGAGTTTACTGCTGGCGCTATCGTGGTCGATTTCAATTCCCGCAAGCTTGGTGCCCTTTGCCTGCCAATCTTGAATGAGCGCGAGGATTTTTTGGAGAGCTTCGTGATTATTAAGGCGCGTTAGTTGGCCATCTAATCTTATTACCGCCACTTTAGGGCGAGGATCGGCCTGTAACCAAGCATGGTTGACCTGCACTTCAAACCAGATATCCGCGCCATTGGGTTTGGGGTGGGCTTGTAATGCCAAGATGCGCACGCCATTAAATGTGCTTTGGCTTTCGATCAAGGCGTTTTGATTGGCATCGCGCCATTGCCGCTGCCACACATACACCTCTTGGCTTAATTCACGCTGGGCGGAGGTGTCTGTTTTTATGCTCAATGTATCTTGATTCGCAGGTTGACAGGCACATAGGAAAACTAAGCCAAAGGATAACGCCAGTAACAGGGAAAGGGGGCGATGTATCGCTTGCAAGGATTTTGAGCGCCTAGGCTCAAAGTGCTTGAGCTCAAAGAGCTTGGACTGAAAGCGTCTAGAGTGAAAGCACCTAGATTGAAAGCGCTTAGAGTGAAAGAGAGTGGAATAACGACTGCGTAAATCCATGGGATAAGAGTAAAAGCCTAGCGTGGAGCATGCCAAATAGAGGACTACTATGCCTCAAAACCACCTTGGATTGCATCAGGCTTTTGCATTAGACGCGAAATCAATTGGGGTAGAAGTGGTATGGCGGTTAACTCGGCTTAAACGCCTTAATAAAGCGCCCTGCAATAGTGCTGGGCGCGGTGCTAATCACGATACTGAACACTAAGGTGTCGGCGATAAGTCGTTAAGCAGATAAGCCTAGAAAATCACTTTTACCTTAGATGCACTATCCAGCGCTTTGTTGACTGCGCTTTCAATATCCTTATCACGGGCGAGGGCAACCCCTAAACGGCGGCGACCATCGATTTCAGGCTTAGCGAATAATCTGAGCTGAGTATTCTCTGCGGTCAAGGCATCGGCAAGACCTTGATAGCGAATGTTTTTCGACTTGCCTTCCACCAATACTACCGCCGAAGCGCTGGGGCCATGTTGGTGGATATTTGGAATCGGCAGACCAAGAATCGCCCTAACATGCAGTGCAAACTCGGATAAATCTTGGCTAATTAAGGTGACTAAACCGGTATCGTGCGGACGAGGCGAGACTTCAGAGAAATACACATCGCTCCCCTTCACAAACAGCTCGACCCCAAATAAGCCATAACCGCCGAGGGCTTCAACCACTTTGCTTGCGATTGCTTGGGATTTTGCTAGCACGTCGGCCGACATGGCTTGAGGTTGCCATGACTCGCGGTAGTCGCCATCTTCTTGTCTATGGCCAATTGGCGCGCAGAAGTGGATGCCATTCACTGCGCTAATGGTCAGCAGGGTAATTTCGTAATCGAAGGGGATAAAGCCTTCGACAATCACACGGCCACCACCCGCGCGGCCGCCTTCTTGGGCGTATTGCCAGGCTTTGGCGCTTTGGGCCAGATCACGGATAACACTTTGGCCCTTGCCCGATGAACTCATTACGGGTTTGACCACGCAGGGCACGCCAATCTTGCCAATGGCTTGATTAAACTCGGTTTCAGTGTCGCAGAAGAAATAGGGCGAGGTTGGAAGGCCTAGGGTTTCGGCGGCGAGGCGACGAATGCCTTCTCTGTCCATGGTCAGTTGAGTCGCACGTGCTGTCGGCACGACATTGAGGCCTTCTGCTTCCATCTCGACCAAGGTTTGGGTGGCGATTGCTTCAATTTCGGGGATCACTAAGTGGGGCTTTTCTAGCTCGATAATGGCGCGAAGCGCTTTAGCATCGAGCATATTGATCACATGGGAGCGATGGGCAATTTGCATGGCAGGGGCATTGGGATAACGATCGACGCCAATCACTTCAACACCTAAGCGTTGGAGCTCGATGGCGACTTCTTTACCTAGCTCACCGCAGCCAAGCAACATGGCGCGTCGAGCGCCCTCTGTGTAGGGAGTTCCTATCATGGTGTGGGTACCTTTTTATATTGGGATAATTGACGCCTTTGGACGTTCTTGGGCCATAGTTTACCCCGATTGGCGCTAAAGCATGAGACTGAAATTAACAACTGTGTTTTCGATCAAGCTATTTAAGAGCGATTAGTACTTGGCATAGTAAAAGTCCTGTTCAGTCTCTGGTTTTATGTTAACTTTTCGTTTCATAACGGATTATGGAAACCTAAGATGCAAGACATTCGCGATTTGACCGCTGTACTACGCTCTAAAACGCCCATCGTAGTAATTGAAACCTATGAGGAATACCGTGTTGTAGACATGCTTAAGCGGGTGGCGAATGTGCTCTATCAACCCTTATTTACTTGGAGCATTACCCAAGGGCTGACGCGGGTTGATAAACCCATGGCGGCGCAGAAATTTAATACTGAACCTAGCGATATCCTAGGGCAGATAAAATCGACGACTCAGCAGGGCATCTATGTGCTCTGTGATTTTCATCCCTTTGTGGTTGATGCGCCAAAGAATATTCGTTTGCTTAAAGAAATCGCCCTCGAATATGATGCGCTGCAACACACGCTGGTACTGGTGAGTCATGCCTTTGAGATCCCGCCCGAAATTAAGCGTTATTGCGCCTATTTTCAGCTCACCCTGCCGAGCACCTCCCAGCTTGAGAACTTGATTTACCTTGAAGTGGATAAAGTGCGCGGCCAAGGCATGCCGCTCACTGTGGATGATAAAGCCGTGGGTAAACTGGCGGAAAACCTGCGCGGTGTGACTTTAGATGATGCCAGACGGTTGATCCACAAGGCCATTGTGGATGATGGCGCCATTACCCATTCGGATGTCGATCTTATCAACAAAGCCAAATTCCAATTACTCGATCTTAACGGTGTGCTGCAATTTGAATACGACACCAGTGATTTTTCGCAGATTGCCGGATTACATAATCTCAAGAAATGGTTAAAGCAGCGCGCGCCAGCGACGCAGGCAACCACAGATGACAAGGCTACGGTACAACCCGATGCGCCAAAAGGCGTGTTATTACTCGGAGTGCAGGGCAGCGGCAAGAGTCTTGCGGCCAAAGCGGTCGCGGGCGTATGGCAACGGCCTTTGCTCAGGCTCGATATGGGCGCCTTATATAACAAATACATAGGCGAAACTGAAAAGAATCTGCGCAACGCCCTCGAGCTGGCCGATATGATGTCGCCCTGCATCCTTTGGATTGATGAAATAGAGAAAGGCTTAAGCGGCAGTAGCAGTGATGAGGGCACTTCGACCCGTATTCTGGGCACACTGTTAACTTGGATGGCGGAGCGTAAGTCAGAGGTGTTTGTGGTCGCCACCGCTAACGATATTCAAGCCCTGCCGCCCGAGCTGATGCGTAAGGGGCGAATGGATGAAATCTTCTTTGTCGATTTGCCCGACGAGGCCATACGTAAGGCTATTTTCCTGATCCATTGCCAGCGCCGTGGTATCGATGTGACTCGGCTCGACCTTGCACAGCTATCGCGCCACAGCCAAGGGTTTTCGGGAGCTGAAATCGAGCAGGCCGTGATCGCCGCCATGTACAGCGCCCGCAGTTTAGCGCGAACGCTCGACCAAGACATGTTGTTAGAAGAACTGACCAAAACCAAACCTTTATCCATAGTGATGGGCGATAAGATTAATGCCCTAAGGCAATGGGCTGCAGGACGCACAGTCAATGCCCATGAGTAGCAACTTAACCCGCGATGAGTGCTCGCGGCGTATGGGGCCAAGCCTTATTCGCCATAAAGCGATTTTAGATTTTAGTATTGGCTTTTGGTTGGGGAAGAGTTGGATATCAGCGCCGTCGATGTTAACTTGCTGGTCGATATGGATTATTTAGAACTTAAACGGCAATTTTTTAGCATGAGTAATATTCTCCGTTCGAGTCGTACAGCATGATAAGCAGGGATGAGATGAGTTTCGAGCAAGAGTTTACAGAAAAAGTCGGTGGCTACTTAGATAAGCTCACCGATGAGTTACAGCCCATTCTCAAGCAATTGATTGAGCATGATTATCCCCAAGAGGTAGCCACGCTAGCATTTGAAGTCTTTGTCGATGGTTTTTCATCCCAATTCCCGGTGCGGGTATTTTTTATGGATATCGATGGCAAGGCTGCATACCCCTCGCCAGTTAATCCTCATTTACTCGATATAGACCATGTTTATCCAGATGAATTTGAAGAGGAATATATTGAAAAGGATGAAGATCTTGACCCTTGGCAGATTGCGACAAACGCGCTTATTGAATGGTTCTCCCAGTGCTGGATTGCCGCGGGTGGTCAAAGCTTTAAATTAAACGCCAATATTGCTCCCCATGATAGCCACTATGAGTTCAATTTAGTCGAGTGTCAGTGGCAAGAAAGAGGTTAACTCGCTTGAAGTTAAGTACTTAGCTGTTGTGGTTCTTGGCGTAATACTCTGCATTGTGGAGCTGTGACATTGCTATCCTGCGCCTCTACATCGGACGTTAACTTATAAAAAACTAATAGAAATCTAAGCTGACATTAGCTTCCTGCAAATCTTGTCTTTGCTTACGTTACGCTTTGCTTACTCATGCTACGCGCCTTCTCGATACAAGAAGTAAAGGCCTAGGCTTTTAAAGATCCCTTTCCTGTTATTTGCTGTATTTGGCAAGCAACAATCCCACCTTAGTTATCGCAATTGGTCGTTACTGATAGTGCCTCCTTTGGAGGCCATTAGTCGTATCGAAATACACAATTGTGTTTTTGATCAAGCTATTTAGATGGATTTGTTGCGAATTTGTTTTCATGGTGTAGAACTATATTGTGCTGCACATTGATAGGCACGGTTGGCAAAGGGCGGTTTCGGCAAGGGGATTGATTTCTAACCGAAATAAAGAGCGGGAAGGGAGTGGGAGCTGAACATGTTTTTGGATTATTTTGCCTTAGGCATTTTGTTTTTTGTCATAGTGGTGATTTTTTATGGCGTGATTGCCATTCACGATATCCCCTATGAAATTGCGAAAAAGCGCAATCATCCCCAGCAGGATGCATTGCATATCGCGGGCTGGGTCAGTTTATTTACCTTGCATGCCCTTTGGCCGTTTCTGTGGATTTGGGCGACCTTGTATCGAGAGGATAGAGGCTGGGGGTTTAGTACTGTGATGAAGCGCGAGCAGGCATTGGAGGATGATGTTAAAGCGCTAAGGGAAACGGTATTGGCCTTGCAGGCAAAGCTTGAACAACTGGAATCGACAGCCAAGCCTGCGGTGGTGAAGCAATCCGAGGCAATACCCACAGAAGCCAGTGTGACCGAAAATAGCCAAAAAGCCGAGGTGTAACATGGATTTACTACTGATATTAACCTACGCCTCGATCTGCATTGTGATTTTTAAAGTGTTTAAGATCCCAATGAATAAATGGACAGTGCCGACCGCCGTATTAGGGGGCGTGGTGTTGATTGGGGCGCTGCTACTTATCATGAACTACAACCATCCCTATTCCCGTTTTGCGCGGGAATACTATGTCACTATCCCCATTACGCCCGCGGTAAAAGGTTTAGTGATCTCGGTGGAAGCTAAGCCAAATACGCCGATGAAACAAGGGGATGTGCTGTTTCGAATCGACCCAACTCCCTTTGAGGCCGTGGTAAAACGTAAAAAAGCGGCGTTGTTAGCGGCGGAGCAAGAGGTGCCACAACTTGCGGCCGCTTGGGAAGCTGCCAAGGCGAATGTGGCCAGAGTGGCTGCCGACAGGGAACGCAACAAATCGGCCTATGATCGCTATGAGCAAGGCCATCGTAAAGGCGGGGCAAATTCTCCCTTCACTGCGCTGGAACTAGACAATCGCCGCCAACTGTTTTTAGCCTCTGAGGCTCAGCTAACGGCCGCACAGGCCGAAGAGTTACGCGCACGTCTTGCCTATGAGTCCAATGTCGATGGGGTAAATTCGAAGGTGGCAGGGCTTCAGGGGGATCTTGAAAGCGCGCTCTATAATCTCGAGCAAACCGTCGTGCGGGCGCCCGCCGATGGCATAGTCACCCAAATGGCGCTGCGTCCAGGTGCGATGGCGGTGCCTTTACCTTTACGGCCGGTGATGAGTTTTATCCCCGACGAGCAGCGTTATTTTGCTGGCGCATTTTGGCAAAACTCCCTACTGCGATTACAGGAAGGGGATGAGGCGGAAGTGGTATTAGATGCGGCGCCTGGACAAGTGTTTAAGGGCAAAGTTGCTAAGGTTCTCCCCGCAATGGCCGAGGGGGAAATTCAGATGAATGGTACGCTGCAATCGTCTAATCAATTGTTCCAAAGTGGCCGGGTTATCGTATTAATCGATATTGAAGATGATGCGATACGCAGCCAATTCCCGGCGGGCGTTGCTGGGCAAGTGGCTGTGTATACAGAACATTTCCACCATGTGGCCGTGATGCGTAAAGTGCTGCTGCGGATGCAGGGCTGGCTAAACTATCTGTTCTTCGATGGGCACTAGTGGAGTTTTACGCTAACGACTTCGCTCGGAGCTGGTGTTAAGCTGCCAAGAGTGAATAAAAAAAGCGCTGACATGACTGTCAGCGCTTTTTTGTTATGTGCAGTAGACGAATGCTGGCTGCGATTAAATATCGAAGGCCAAGCTGCCCGGCGGGAGGAAGGGCCAACTTTGACGCACAGGCGAGCCATTACCTTGTTCACCAAAGAAATAAGCCGTTCTTGGGGTGGCGTAGACCACACTGCCTTTTTGCAATCCTAATTCTTGCAGATGATGGTGGGTAAAGGTGGCTTCCCACAGTTCTTCACTCTGCCAGCCGATAGGCGCCAGTTCGACACGCACTTCTGCGCCCACCGGTGTTATCGCCACTATGGTAAAGGGAATATGGGCTTGGCTGTTGGGTTTATCCGCCAGTGCTAGCTCATGGCTACGAACATAGAGCGCGCCGTTTTGTTGCAGTGGCGTTTGCTCCGGTGGTACTAAGAAGGCGTCACCATTAGTCCAACGATTTTGTTGCCAGCTCGCTTCAAACCGATTGACGTTACCTAAAAAATCAAACACAAAGCGGCTATTGGGTTGGGCGTACAACTCAATCGGAGTATTGACCTGCTCGATATTGCCGTTGCTCATCACCACCACCCTATCGGAAAGCTCTAAGGCTTCGTCTTGATCGTGGGTCACAAACACGCTAGTGAATTTCAACTCATCGTGAAGACTGCGCAACCAGCGGCGCAGTTCTTTACGCACTTTAGCATCGAGGGCGCCAAAGGGCTCGTCCAGTAATAGCACTTCGGGCTGAGTCGCTAAGGCGCGTGCCAAGGCGATACGCTGTTTTTGTCCGCCCGAGAGCTGCTCAGGGTAGCGCTGTGCTAAATGGCCAAGTTGCACCATTTCGAGTAAATGGCTGACGCGCTTTTGGATTTCGGCCTTAGACGGGCGCTGTTTTTTCGGAATGACTTCGAGCCCAAAGGCGACGTTGTCGGCGACCGTCATATGGCGGAACAGGGCGTAGTTTTGAAACACAAATCCGACTCTGCGGTCGCGCACATGCACTTGAGTCACATCGCGATTGCCGAAATGGATTTGGCCGCTATCAGCGCCCTCAAGGCCGGCAATAATCCGCAATAGGGTGGTTTTACCCGAGCCAGAAGGGCCGAGAAGACCTATCATCTCGCCTTCTTGAATATCCAGATTGAGCGGCGAGAGCGCCTGAAATTGGCCAAATTTTTTGGAAATATTAGTTAAACGAATACTCATAATGATTGGCTCTGCTCTTGGTTGTCATTGGCGGATAAGCTGCGTTGTTGGCGCCACTCTACTAAGGCTTTCAGCAGTAAGGTACATAGGGCGATCAAGGCAAGCAGTGACGCGCTCGCAAAGGCGGCTTCGGCCTGATAATCTTCGTAAAGTAATTGCACATGCAAAGGTAAGGTGTTGGTTTCACCGCGGATATTGCCAGATACTACGGCAACGGCACCAAACTCACCCACGGCCCTAGCGTTGGTGAGGATCACCCCATAAATCAGTGCCCACTTGATATTGGGCAGAGTCACGCGGCGAAACAGTTGCCACCATGAGGCGCCAAGAATAACCGCGGCTTCTTCCTCCGATGCGCCCTGTTGCTGCATCAAGGGGATTAATTCTCGGGCAACAAAAGGGCAAGTCACGAAAATGGTGACTAACAGAATCCCCGGCCAGGCAAACATAATTTGTAAATCGTGTTCGAACAGCCAAGCGCCGAGCCAGCCACTGTTGCCGTAAAGCAGCAGATAGAGCAAGCCTGCGACCACGGGCGATACGGCAAAGGGAATATCAATCAAGGTGATGAGTAACTTACGCCCCGGAAACTCAAAGCGCGTTACGCTCCAGGCGAGCAATACCCCAAACACTAAGTTAATCGGCACGGTCAGCGCCGCGACCATAAGGGTCAGCCCGATGGCGTGGAGTGAGTCGGGTTGGCTGAGATGCTCGATATAACGCTCCCAACCACCGACGAAGGCCTGCTGGAAAATACTGACTAAGGGCAGCAGCAATAACACCATGGCCAAGAACACGGCTAGGGTGATTAGGCTCCATTTGATGAGGGGCGCTTCACCGACTCTTAACGGTTTAAATGAGTTCATGGTGGCTCCTTATCGGCCGTGAATGCGGCGTAAATAACTCGCCTGCCACAGGTTAATCAGCAGTAGCAGCAACAGCGAGGTCAGCAGTACAACGGAGGCAATGGCGCTGGCCCCGGCAAAATCAAATTCCTGTAGGCGAACGAAAATCATCAGGGAGGTGATTTCACTGATATAGGGCATATTGCCTGCGATAAAGATCACCGCACCAAACTCACCCAGACTGCGGGTAAAAGACAGCGCAGTGCCGACCACTAAGGCAGGCCAGAGGGAAGGTAAAATCACCCGCCAAAATACGGCGCCATCGGTTGCGCCTAAGGTCATGCCAGCTTCTTCTTCATCGTGGGATAACTCTTCCAATACGGGCTGAACGGTTCGCACTACGAAGGGAATGCTGGTGAAGATCATCGCAACCACAATCCCCAATGGTGTGTAGGCCACTTTGATCCCGATTTCGGCCAATAGGCTACCAATCTGGCCATTTTCTGCGTACAGAGTTGCTAGGGTGATACCCGCCACGGCTGTAGGTAAGGCAAAGGGTAAATCAACTAAGGCGTCGAGGATACGCTTACCCGGAAACTCGTAACGCACCAACACCCAGGCGAGTAACAGGCCGAAAAGGCAGTTAAACAGGGAGGCGGCCAGTGCAGATAAAATAGTGACTTTATAACTTGCCAGCACGCGGGGATCAGCAATCACGCCCCAATACTCGGCCCAGCTCATCTGGCTGGTTTGCATAATCAGGCCAGTGGTGGGAAGCAAGAGAATTAAGCTAACAAACAGTAAAGACACACCTAGGCTGATACTAAACCCCGGCAAAACCCGCTTGTGGCGTAAGCGCCCATTATTAAATATCACTGAATAACCACCCGATAAGGTTAATGGAGTTAATCCAATATTATTATGCCATTAGCACGTTATTGCTCAATCGCGATAAAGACAACTTGTGATAGCGACCTTGTCCGTTGCCGCAATATAACCACAAAACCCGGGACATTGCCCGGGTTGTGGATTTGGTGACTTAGGTACCCAAGCGGATGATCAACGTTTTAATAACTGATCCAGTTTGGCGCCATTGGCAAATTGGGTCTTCATGGCGTTGTCCCAGTTACCTATGATTTGCTCAACGGTCATTAACTCAACCGCTGGGAACTGTTTGGTAAATTCGGCAACAACCTTCTCGTTGTGAACGCGGTAGTTAAACCCGGCTAACAAACGTTGTGCTTCTTCGCTGTAAAGATAGTTTAAATACTCGGTCGCTAATTCTTGAGTGCCGTTACGCTTTGCGTTTTTCTCAACGACGGCAACGGGGAATTCCGCCAGAATCGAGGTTTTAGGCACGACAACTTGGTAATCATCGGCACCATATTGCTGACGGATATTGTTCACTTCAGATTCGAAGGTGATCAGCACATCGCCGATGCCACGCTCTACAAACGACGTGGTTGCACCACGGCCGCCCGTATCGAATACGGCAACGTTACCGAGGAACTTCTTCAAGAACTCATCTAATGAAGCCTGATTATCTTTACCATAGTTTTTCTGGGCATAACCTAAGGCTGCTAAGTAGGTGTAGCGCGCATTACCCGAGGTTTTTGGGTTCGGGAACACCAGCTTAACGTCATCTTTAGCTAAATCATTCCAGTCGCTGATTTGCTTTGGATTGCCCTTACGCACCAAAAACGCGATGGTAGAGTAGTAAGGTGAGCTCGCATTAGGCATCAGTTGTTGCCAGTTTTCTGGGATCAACTTGCCGCGGTCATGCAGAATTTGCACATCTGTGACTTGGTTAAAGGTCACCACATCGGCGGGTAAGCCCTGAAGAATCGAGCGAGCCTGAGCGGAAGAACCCGCATGGGATTGCTTGATTTCAACGGTCTTGCCTGTTTGTTCTTGCCAATGTTTAGCAAAAACAGGGTTATAGGCATTAAATAATTCCCGCGCGATATCGTATGAGGAATTTAATAGTGTCTGATCGGCGGCCGCCACATTGAGGGAGGTTCCCAGTAATAGGGTTCCCAGCAGGGCTTTAGTCAATTTTACTGGCATTTTGTACTCCTTAATCTGGCAACTGTGTCAGTGTATAGGAATAGAGTAATAGAAGATTTTATTTATAAAAAGCCACACAAATAGAACTTTTTTGAATAACTATGAGCGATTAATTGTATGCCGTTGATGATATTCACGTGTTTGTTGCGTCCAAGCATCTTAAAATACTCGAATACTGAGTCGCTTTTATCAAATAAAGGATAACCGAGTGTCTGACTTTCCGACTATTGAAGCCTGTATTGGGCAAACTCCGCTGGTGCGTTTGCAGCGGCTTGATTGTGGTAGCTCAACGGTATTGTTAAAGCTGGAGGGGAATAACCCGGCTGGCTCGGTAAAGGATCGCGCGGCGCTGAATATGATTATTCAGGCGGAGCTTCGCCAAGAGATAGCCCCCGGGGATACCCTGATTGAAGCCACCAGTGGCAATACGGGCATAGCCTTAGCCATGGCTGCGGCGATTAAAGGCTACAAGATGATCCTGATCATGCCGTCGAATTCGACCCAGGAGCGTAAGGATGCCATGCAGGCCTATGGCGCCGAGTTGCTGCTGGTGGACAATATGGAAGCCGCGCGCGATTTAGCCTTAGATCTTCAGGCACAAGGCAAAGGTAAGGTGCTGGATCAGTTCAATAATCAAGATAATGCTAACGCCCATTTTCAGACTACTGGCCCCGAAATTTGGCAGCAGAGCCAAGGTAAGATCACTCACTTTGTCTCTAGCATGGGTACCACAGGCACTATTATGGGCGTGTCGAAATACCTAAAGAGTCGTAATCCCGATATCACTATTGTCGGGCTACAACCCGCCGATGGCAGTTCGATTCCGGGGATCCGCCGCTGGCCGCAGGAATACCTACCGGGTATTTTCGATGCTGCCCGTGTCGATGCCGTGATGGACATTGAGGAGCAAGACGCCAAAGCCATGGCGAGAACCTTGGCCCGTGAAGAAGGTATTTGTGCTGGTGTGAGTTCCGGCGGTGCTGTGTTTGCGGCGCTTGAGATTGCGAGGCAGAATCCGGGTTCCGTTGTAGTCGCAATTGTGTGCGATAGGGGCGACCGTTATCTATCATCTGGGTTATTTTCTTAATCCTAACTTAGATAGAAATTTGTCTTTTCTTCGGCAATAAAAATGGGCGTCTATCGCCCATTTTTATTGGTTATTATATAAGCCACAGTGATTTAAACCATTATGGTTAAAGCCATTATGGTTTAAACCATCAAGGACTAACCGCCATCAGATCAATCTGCGCCGTTTTAATCAGACCTATGGCTGCGGTGGAAACTGCGCCAAAATCCGGCTAACGGCTTTGGCTGTGTCTTGAGCTTTTTTATCGCCGCCGCCATCAAAATCGAAACTATCTGTGCCGCGCCAAATCAGCTTATTAGTTTTAGTGTCGATAATATCAATTTGAATAGTTTGGATTTTTGCCGTGTCACTGCCAAGCGGCACGCCGACGCTCGTACCTACGCCAATGCCGCCAGAACGGCCAAAACTGCCCGTGCCTAAGCCTATGGATAGGCCTGAGTCTTTGGGCTTATCTTGGGTCAGCAAGCCATAGGCGACTTTAAAATCGGGGGAAGAGGCATTTTCAGTAAAGCCCTTTTGGCTTAATTGCTGGGTGATTTCGGTTTGAATGCGCTGGGCGCTGAGTGGGTCGTCACTGGGCTGGGGAGCGAGCTGGGTGAAGCTCTGTAATGCCTTAAAGTCGTAATTGAGATCGTAATCATTTTTCGGCTTACTGCTGCAGGCGCTGACTAAGACCAAGGCGACAAACAGACTGGCGATATTTTTGTATCCCATGATGGCACTCCAAGTTGTACAAACTCTGTTCAATGTGCCTTGATTAACAGTAAGACTGCAAGTAATTTAGTGAAAAGTGTTTAATTTTTGTCTTGTTTTACTTGTGTATCTAAGGTCACGTATTTTAGATGCTTAACTGGTAGAGTCGCTCAACATCATGGAACAGTTAGCCTTTTTCGAAATACCCAGCCCCTGCATCGGTGTGTGCCAAACCGATGCTCGCGGCTATTGCAAAGGTTGCCTGCGTAATCGTGAGGAGCGATTCAATTGGTTGCATTTTACCGATGCCCAAAAGCACGATGTGATCCGTTTATGCCACCAACGTAAACGTCGGCGGCAGTTGGCCTTATATAAAGCCCGTCAGCAAGCACTTGAGCAGGAGAGGGCGGCGCTTAATCCACAACTCGATTTTGAGCCGCAAGACGCCGCTGAGTTAGACCTAGGGGATTTTGACCTAGAGGAATAATCTGACTTTGAGAGCGATAATTAAACGCTTAAATTTCCCGTTTCTTTGGCCAGCTTAAGGTAAAGCGCGTTTGAGTGGGATTGCTACTGACGCTCACTTCGCCCTGATGACGCTGCATAATTCGTTTGATAATCGCCAAACCTAAGCCATGACCCTTGTTACCATTTTGCACCGATTGGCTGCGGTAAAAGGGCTCAAACACCATAGGTAAATCCACCTCGGGAATAGGCTCTCCATCATTGCTCACACTTAAAGTCACCCTTTGCGGAGTTTGGCTGACTTCTATCAGGATTTGCTGGCGAGCAAAACGCTGGGCGTTGGTCAGCAGGTTTTGCAGGGCGCGTTCAATCAGAGCGGGTTCGCCGACTAAAGGTAGAGTCGCCATCTCCGCCTGTAAGTGGATGGGGGTATCACTTAAGCTGCTTAAGCGTTTGATGCTCTGGTTAACTAAGCTGAGCAGATCGTATTCATCTAAAGGTGTGCCTTCGCGCTGAGCCTCTAGACTGGCGTAAGTCAGCAGTTCCTGTAACAGGTTTTCCATTTCCTTAATGTCGAGCTGCATCTCATTGAGAAAGTTCTGACGCTTTTGCTCGTCAGAATCGGGCTGGCAGTACATCGGCATTAGGGCGAGGGCGAATTTCAGCCGTGCGAGTGGGGTGCGGATCTCGTGGGAAACCGCATTGGATAAATGTTTTTGGTTTTCGATTAACGCACTAATATGGCGCGCCATTTCATTAAAGGTGTTCGCTAAGGGTTTAACCTGCGAGCGGTTTGAGAGGCTAATGCGTGTATCCCATTTGGCCTCGCCAAAATCCTTGGTGGCCTTACGTAGAATACTCAAATCACGCGACAACGGGCCGACCCAAATCAGCGCAACCAATGCCAACGAGAGATAGAAAAACAGCGTAAACAGATTCCGCAGTGAGGCTCTAGGGTCTATCTCTATGGGACCTGCCATTAACACTTGCTTGCCAACCTGAATAAACTGGAATTGTTCGCCCTCGCTGGTTGTGGTGGTAACCACATGATTGGGCGTGAGCTGTTGGTCTTTGGCTAGCGCAATTTGATCTGGGCTGAGCAGATTAAGGGGCAACTGATCATGGCTGGGCAGCGCCTCAAGATAGTCGTTACGATTCTCCTCTGGCAGTTGGGTTAGCAACTGGGCTAACGCAACCAGAGGAGCGTCTAACGCATTATTTTCGTCCACATTTTTCTGCCACAGGCTGTCCAGTGTCCAGCCTATGCCTAGAAAACTGAGGCTCAGCAGTAAATATAAGCTGATAAAGAGACGTTTCACGGCAGCTCTTAGTTGTTCCAAGCCTCGGGGGCGAATAGATAACCCTGTCCCCAGACGGTTTTAATTCTGAATGGGGTCTCGATATTGTCGTTGAGCTTTTTACGCAGCCTTGAAATACGTACGTCTATCTTTCTATCTTTACCATCAAAATCAATGTTAAGCAGTAATTGATAGATGTACTGACGGCTCAGCACTTGTCCCGCTTGTGAGGCCAGTAACCACAGGAGTTCAAACTCATGGCTGGTGAGATCGACTTCTTTATTGTCGAGGCGGATAGCATGGGTATGGGGATCGATACTCAGCTTACCAAAGGTCAGGCAGTGGGATTCGGCCTGCGGCGGTTGGTTTTGGCGACGTAATAGGTTGTTGATACGAGCAACCAGCAGCGCGGGGTCGACGGGTTTCACCACATAGTCGTCGGCACCGAGTTCTAAGCCTTTGATCTGATCTTCGCTCGACCCTAGGGCACTCATCAGCAGGATAGGGCCGGCAAAGTAATCGGGCAGCTTTTCACACAGGCTAAGGCCATCTAGACCTGGCAACATAATGTCTAGCAGTATGATATCGGGCTTGTAGTTGATTAAGCGGGTTAAGACTGTGTCACCGCGGCGCTCGACTTCAACGTGCATACCGTGTGATTTCAAATAATCTACGATTAAATTCGCAAGACGGACATCGTCTTCAACCAATAACACTCTGTGGGGTGATTGTGGATTCGTCATTAAAATAAACTCCAAGGGTTACGGTAACGTCTGCGCACCTGAGGCTGCGAGGTTGACGTAATTTTTAATTTGGCTCCAGCCAGTGTTTGATTGGTGTCCTTACTCACTAAGATAAATTGAATATCGTTTAACGTACTGACATTCAACGTTATTGCATGCTGTTCCAGTGATTCGCTACACCATTTAGGATAGGCGTTATTATCGGACAAGATACAGACTAGCTCGTCGTTGGCGAGTTGCCACTGTAGCTCTACGCGGATCTCACAGGCTTGGCTTTCATCCCCAGTGATACAGATTTCGGGGGTGAGTTTTAAGGTTGACTCTTCATTCGATGCTGCAAGTGTATGACTGGGCCCCATCAAGCTAACGCTTAGGCCTAACACGCACAGCATCCTGATATGAAGAGGAGTCACTAGTGTCAGAACCTATACGCCGCGCCAATAAAATATGTGCTGCTATAGTCTTGATCGAGCAAGGGGCTGGCGGCAATTTCGTCTGCAAGTTGTGTGTAGCGGAACGCAAACAGCATGTCCCAGTTATCAGTTAAGATATAACGGGCTGTCATTTCTATCCCTTTATTCCAACCTGCATCGGCATGGTAATGTTGGCTCCAATAATCATTTTCGCTCGGGCGAACACCATAGTAATAGTCGACCACATTGGTACTCTTCCAATCGAATACGAGTGACATATCCATCACCCAGCGCGTTAAATGCCAGCCATAGGTCCATTTGATTTGCGCTTCAGACCCTTGGTGCACATTAAACATATCATGGGTATAGGCTAACCTCACTACACCTAACGGGCTATAAATAAAGGCTTCAGCGCCGCCGAGCATGGTAAAGTTGCGCGATTCTAAGGAGTTAAATACGGGGTCCGGCTCACTGCTCAGGGCGGTATTCGTTGAGAGCAGTCTGGCCTCTTCCTGTGAACTGCGTTTTAGGAAGATATTGGACGGATCCCAACGGTAAAAGTAGGCCCTATCTAAGCTATAACTGGTGACTAAGTTTATGCTGAAGTACTTCTGCTCGGTTAAACTGTAGCCCAAGTTGCCATTATCAAAAAACCAATGCTCACCATAGTAAGCTACGGTGGGAATAAAGAAGACTGGGATATCATCAAAATCTCGCAATGGATTGGTCTTCTGTCCCCAGCCGATCGCCACCCCTAAATCCCAGTTACGCATTTCAATACATTCATCTTTAGTGACGCACGGCTCCTTCGCCATTCCTATTGAAGGCAGGCTAAGTGCGGCGAGTAAGATAAATAGAATTCGATACATGATTTTGCGTTCGGGTTTAATGTCTGTCGATAATGGGCAACAGATTAGCATTTTATGCTTAATTCCACAGTGCTTTCACCTTTAGGGATGCAAAATGATACAGATATCATATAAATAGCTGATATGTAGATTACGCAATCACTTGAAAGACAAAATAAAAGCAAAAAATACCTTTGTTTAGGGTTTTTAAGGTTGCTGATTTTTGGTTGCTATTTTGTTGTGTTTTTCGAGGTGAAAGTTTGCAAAATCTGTTTGTCTGCCCAATAAAAATGCCATTCAGAATGTGAATGGCATAAGGACAAGGCGCTAAAACCCGAAAGAGCTTATAGGCTAAAGGAAGTAAAAACGATCAGTTAAGCTCTTTTACGGTTTGATAACCCATTTCTGTTAGCTGGTCATTCACGCAGTCGAGCACATATTGCTTAAGCTCGGCATTTTCGACCTGATCTTCAGAGGCCATTTGTTGGCACACTTCTGTCAGTTGAGCGATATCATTTGCAGGGGCGGGAGGAAGTGTCGATTCGTCGGCAAAGGTTGCGAAACTCATTAGTGCCGATAGTGTGATAACAGCTGATAAGGTTTTCATTTTATTTCCTTTAGTTATTGATAGTTAACAACAGCCTAACTGGTTTCCCATCATGCCGCTGCGTCAACAGATAGCAATCTATCACTGCTATTATTTTTTAGATATAAATAATTTTTCGCTAATTTGGTGAGCCATTTTTGCCAGCAAAAGTCGCTTGTTTTATGGGCAGCTTTATAGAGGGTTAAGGGCTGTTTTGCAAAATGAACCCACCATGCAATGCCACTCAATCGTATCCTCTCTTACACCAAGCTTGAGTTCTTCCCTCTAAGACTCTCTAAAAGGGCTTAAGTTTCCTTGCCACGCGCGCCTAAATGTTATCAATTTGTCTAAAACTAGACTTATCTCATCTTTGATGGCGTTATGGGATGAAGTTAATGTTTTTTAGGCTTTAGCCCTATGTGGGCTAACGTTATTTTTAGGTGGGAAAATGTGAAGTTTGAAGTCGAGCAAAATTAACCGATAAATCAGATGTGGCGCACTCTTTGTGTCGATTTTTTGTAGTTGTTTGAATCTTATTGGATTAATTTTTAAATTTTAGGATTGATTGAATTTTGTGTTTATTATCTTTATGATTTTTAACGATAAATTTATGTTTTTGTCTAGTATTGATGTTTTGATTGTGATCTCCTTATTAGTTATCTAGAATTCGCCGATTTTTATAAAATAATAAGTACCTAGAGTGTATCTAGGTGCTGAGATTAATTTATTTATTTTTGGGGACTTCCTGTGTCGACGAAACTGGCGAATCCTGCTCCATTAGGCTTAATGGGCTTTGGTATGACGACTATCCTGCTGAACATTCACAATGCGGGCTATTTTCCGATTGATGCAATGATCTTAGCGATGGGCATTTTCTATGGCGGACTCGGCCAAATCATTGTCGGCATTATGTGTTTTATGCGGGGTGATACCTTTGGGACAACCGCATTTACTTCCTACGGTTTATTTTGGCTAACCTTAGTCGGACTGATTTTAATGCCTAATGCCGGGATTGCGGCGAGCCCAACCCACTTTATGGGGTGGTATTTAACCCTGTGGGGGATCTTTACTGCTTTTATGTTCGTCGGTTCGCTACGCTACCCAAGAGCGAAACAGTTTGTGTTTGCTTCGCTCACTATTTTGTTCTTCCTGTTGGCGGCAAGAGATTTCACTGGCAGCGCCTTGATAGGCACTATTGCGGGGTTTGAAGGGATTATCTGTGGCGCGAGTGCGATTTACTTTGCGATGGCGCAAGTGCTCAACAATGAATATGGTCGCACGATTTTGCCGATTGGCGAGTTAAAAGCAAAGGCTTAAGCGTCATTATTGATATTTAGTATTTAACAAAAAGGCTGAATGATTCAGCCTTTTTGTTTTTGAATGCCTGTACCGTTTAGGTTAGATTTTTGCCTTAATAAACGCGCTACAGGTATCATCTAAACTGCGATTGGAAATATAACTGGTGCCGGTTTTATGGGTGATCAGAAAACCCTTTTCCGTTGGCACAATACGGTAAATATCCGTCCAAAGGATTTGGCTTTTAACGTATTGTGATTGGGTGCTAATCCCTTGTTCATCCACGATAAGCGTGACTTCATTATTGGCAGCCTTACTCATCATCTGCCGCATCAACCACCAGGCTTTGTTGTATTTCACATTCAAGGCTTCAATCACCCCGAGTCCGACAAAGAAATAGGCCAGATAGAGGCTGACATCCGCAAAAATCAGTGCAATACCAATGAGTCCAAACCCCATGGCCTTATAGTAAGGTTTGAGCGTGGGGTCGGGTTTAACTGACTGGGTATAACACTCGTCAAAATGCGCTTTATCTAAGATATAAGTAGTGGAATAACAATAAGGTGTTGTCATCGAGTTATCTAATATTGGAAAGCCTGATTGTGCGCTAGTTTAGCGGTTTAGCCTGTCAAAGTAACGATTTTTAGGGTTGGATCTAAGGAGTGGATAAGGCGAGGAATACTGAATGTATGTATCCCGTCGCCTTCGGATTAGCACTTAATAACGATTGCGTTCGTTGGGCAGATCGCTGAGATACTCTACAAACTCGACCTCAAAGCCATGGGCATCGAAGAAGTAGATATTGCGCCGGAAAGGATCTTCCATGCCATCTTTGGCTATCGGAAAACCGGCTTGGGTTAGTCTTGCGATCACTGCATCTAAATCACTTACCACAAAGGCAAAATGGGCTAAGCCAATTTGATGACCCGTTAAGTCGCGGTTTTCGCCTTCACCGTTATCGCTAAAGGCAATGTACTGATAGTCATCGCCAAAGTGGATCCAATTGCGAGGTTTGCCGTACCAAGTCCCTTTATCTCCGCCACGGACGCGCCAATGGGGGAAGGCGGCTTGATAAAAAGTGAGTGCTTTGGGGATGTCGTCAACGACTAGGTTGATGTGTTCTAAATAGAGCATGATGCGTTCCTTGTAATGATTTTAGTCTGAGTGATAAACATCCAAGCTGCTTACATACCGTAGCAGTATTCCTGCTGCTTGGGGTAGGGTTGATGAACATGGCGTTGGCGTATCGGTGCTAAGGCTTGGGCGTATTGATGCAACATAAACAGGCTATATTGCACTCTTTCCCTGAGGTCGATATCCCGCGTACCTTGGGGCGTAGCGTTGAGTACATTCTCGACATTACGGATGATCAAATGGTCGGGAATCGGCACTAATTTATTGTTTTTGAGTGCATTCATTTTGACTTCCACAATGGGGTAGGCACCGCTAATGCCGCTGCAAACTGAAATCAACAACACCGGCTTATGGGCGGTTTCCTGACGGCTACACATCAACAGGAAGTTTTTAAGCAGTGGCGATGCCATTCCACCCCATTCGGGCGTAATCAAAACCAGGGCATCCGCAGCATCTACTCTTTGTTCAATCTCAGGCCAATGTTCGCCCTTGTTGTCCTCTTCACCGTCCCAAAATGGCAGATTGAACTGGCAAAGATCTAAGTGATGGATAGCGTCGTAACCAACACTATGGGGTGATAAAAAACTGGTTTCGGCTATGTATCTCGCGACTTTAGCGCTTTGTGAGTGAGCTCTTTGGCTAGTGCTGATGATGAGTAACTTCATTATGTAAATCTATTTGTTTATAAATTATTTATAAGGTAATTGCTTTATTTAATCTTGTAAAGAGTAAAATAAATAAAAAACTTTATTTATTCTGTTAAAAGGTGGGCGATTGAGGGATAATCCGAGGCGAAGAGCGGAGAGCGCATATGAAAACCACTGATAAGATTATTCAATTACTTAAGCTGCATGGTCCTTTAACGGCAAAGACCCTAGCGGAAGAACTGGCTCTGACCACTATGGGGGTTCGGCAGCATTTGCAGGCCTTAGAGGATGCGGGTGATGTCGATATTGAAGATAGAGTCGAAGGTCGTGGACGCCCAACCCGATATTGGGGACTAACGGAGCAGAGTCGGACTCACTTTGCCGATCGTCACAGTGAGCTTAGTTTGCAATTGATTGATTCCGTTAAAATGATATTTGGTGATCAAGGTTTGGATAAACTGATTGAGCATAGGGAGCACACCGCTATGCAGCAGTATCGTAGCGCGATGCAAGGCATGACGGATATTGCCAGTCGTTTAACGAAATTAGTGGAGCTGCGTACCCTAGAAGGCTATATGGCGACGCAGGAACAAGCGGATGGCGTTTTCTGGTTGCTTGAAAATCACTGTCCAATTTGCAGCGCAGCGACTAAATGCCAAAACTTTTGCCGCTCCGAACTGCAACAGTTCCAGCAATTATTTGCCGATATCGCTACTGTAAGCCGTGAAGAACATATCATCGACGGCGCCCGTCGCTGCGCCTATCGCATTGCACCTTTATCTTAGCGCTGGGTAGGGTTATGCAATCAAAACGTGGTCGTCTCGACAGATATCTTGCCGTTAAGCTGCAAATTCACCGTAAAGCCGTGCGAGAACTCTTGCTGACGGAGCGAGTGTATGTGGATGGTTTCCCCGCCAAAGCGCTCGATCTGCTGGTGGATGAATTTTCCCATATTGTATTTGATGGGCAAGTCTTACAGGCCAATAAGCCCGTTTATCTAATGCTGCACAAGCCTGTTGGCGTAGTGAGTGCCACCAAAGACACAAAGCATCGAACAGTGATTGATTTACTCGACTGTGAGGCTCGCCATGAGCTGCATATTGCTGGGCGGTTAGATCTAAACTCTTCGGGGTTATTGCTGCTGACCAATGATAGCCGTTGGTCCGAGGCGCTCATGTCGCCTGAGCAAAAGGTAGATAAAGTGTATCGGGTGACTTTAGCGAATCCTTTGAGTGAGGAATATATCGCGGCATTTGCCCTGGGGATGTATTTTGGCTTTGAAGATATCACCACGCAGCCAGCAAAGCTGACTATCCTCGACACTCATATTGCTGAAGTTACGCTAAGGGAAGGAAAGTATCATCAAATCAAGCGGATGTTTGGTCGTTTCCGTAATCCAGTTGTGGGATTACATCGCCTTTCTATCGGTGAGATTACCCTGGATGAAGGCTTAAAGCCGGGCGAGAGTCGCATGTTAACAGCGCAGGAGGTGGCTTCTGTCTATCTTGCTGGGACGTCAGCTTAACTCTGTGCTTATGGAATAAGTATTAAGCCACCTTGCCTTGCGGGAAGATGGCTTTGTACTTTAACTATCTATTGATGATGGATAACGACGTTGCAGCCTTAGAGTTCGGCATGGGGGCCAAAAACTTCATAGTGCATTTGCTCGTTAGGTACACCTAGGGCGAGTAATTGCTGTTTGATCGAGGCCATAAAGCCAATCGGGCCACAGAAATAGTAATGTGCATTAGCCACGATTTTATCGGCCACGGAGTTTAAGTTCATTGTGCCTACAAAATCATAATCTTGGCCTAACACATCAGCCTTTGTCGGCTCTCTGTACCATACATGGCTGGCAAGATTCGCATGTTGGCCGAGTTTGTTTTTGATGGCCGATTTAAACCCGTGCACTTCACCGTGTTCGCAGGCATGTAACCAAGTCACTGTGCTTGGGTGTTTTAGTTTTAGTAGCTGATTCAACATACTCTTCATTGGCGTTTGCCCAACTCCAGCTGAAATCAATACGACAGGTGTTTCAGCTTGAACCGCTAAAGTGAAATCGCCCGCAGGTGGCATAACTGAAAGTGTGTCACCGACTTGCAGTACATCGTGCAGTAGATTTGATACTTGGCCATTAAGTTCTCGCTTTACCGTGATCCGATAGCTCTGACCATTCGGAGCATCCGAGAGTGAATATTGGCGAATTTCATCGAAGGCAAGCTTAGGATGTTGCGCCTTAATGCTTAAGTATTGTCCTGGAACAAAGTCTTTTACCGCTTTGCCATCCACGGGCGTTAATACAAAGGAGGCTATTTCTAAGGACTCGGCTTTTTTCTCACTGATGATAAATTCACGCACTCCCGACCAGCCGCCATCCTGCTGAGCACTTTCTTGATAAATCTGCGCTTCACGATTGATAAAGATATTGGCTAAAAATCCATAGGCATCGGCCCATGCCGTTAATACTTCTTCTGTGACGGCTTCTCCACCCAGCTCTTTGAGTGTCGCCAATAGGTGGCTACCGACAATCGCATATTGTTCTGGTTGGATTAAAAATCCTGTGTGTTTGTGGGCAATGCGCTCTACAGCCGAACCGAGTGCACCTAAGTTATCAATGTTTTTGGCATAGGCCGCAACTGCGTTAAATAGCGCGACGGGCTGACCGCCTGAATGCTGATGTGCCAAGTTAAATACATCTTTTAACTCAGGATTGTGTTTAAACATCCGTTCGTAAAAATGTTGAGTGAGTGCGGGACCAGCAGATTCGAGTAGGGGAATGGTGCTTTTAATCACTTGGATGGTACGGCTATCCAACATAATGAATCCTTAACATGCTTTATTTATGAATGTTATTTAAGTTTAAAGATACATTTGATTTGGATCAATAAAAATCACACCTAAAACTGTTAGGTGTGATTTTTGTGAAGATAGGTATTGAGTAATGAAGTCGTAGGCACAGTGAACCTGTGCCTACGAAGAAATGTTAAAGCCTAAATGCACTCACCTGATTACGCATACTGTTGGCAAGTTTTGTGAGATTAAGTACGGATTCACTCAACTCTAAGGCTGAGTTAGTGGAGTGTTCGGCAATATCACTGATGGCGATAATGCTGCGGTTGATGCTCTCGGCCACGCTGCTTTGCTCCTCGGCAGCCGTGGCGATATGAGTATTTAACTCGGTGATATTGTCGACGGAGGCGACAATCTCTTTTAACGCTTGGCCAGCTTGATTCGCCTTATCGTTGGCATCATCCACTTGATTAATCCCCACTTCCATCGCATTCACCGCTTCTTTTACGCCTTGTTGTAGAGTGGCGATCATCGCTTCAATTTCTTGGGTCGATTTTTGGGTGCGCTGCGCTAATGTCCTGACTTCGTCGGCGACCACCGCAAAGCCTCGACCTTGCTCTCCGGCGCGGGCGGCTTCAATCGCCGCATTTAATGCCAGTAGATTGGTTTGTTCGGCAATGCTTTTGATCACATCCAATACTCGACCTATGTTTTGGCTTTCATTGGATAAAAAGCCAATCACTTGCGCCGTTTTTTGAATTTGCTCAGAAAGTTGTGACATGCTGGTGATGGATTGCATCACAATATGATTACCGTTGGCGGCATAACTATCCGCATCCTTGGCAGAATCTGCGGCCGCTGCGGCGCTTTGAGCCACTTCAGCAACTGTGGCCGTCATCTCATTCATGGCCGTTGCCGTTTGTTCGGTTTCCGCCTGTTGCTGCTGCATACGTTTATTGGTCGCTTGGGTAAAACTGCTCAGCTCAGTCGCTGAGCTATTGACCGTGTTTGCGGCTTCGGCAATTGAGTGCAAAATGCCCCGCAAATGTTCAATCACTTGAGTCAGGCTAGTGGAGATCTGCCCGAGTTCATCGTCGTTGAAGGTTTTAAACTTAACAGTGAGATCAGAGTCTTGTCGTATCGTCTTAAGATTTTCAACAATATCACGGATCGGATTCATCACGCTGCGATTCACCCAGAGCCCAATCACTATGCTGATCAGCATGGCGATACCCGCGAGGGTGATAAAAATAGAAATGGAGGATTGGTAAATACCGTTTACGCCATCTTTCTCCTGACCGGCGATCTTAATTTGCAGATCAATCAGTTCGGAGACTTTACCGCTGATGGGATCGATGGCGTTATACAAAGGTAATATTTTGTCGTTCAGTTGATGCACCACATCGCCATTTATTCTCCGGAGATACGTGATTAACTGCTCTATTTGTTCATTGGCGGGAGTAAATAAACGCTCAGCTTGCTGCGCGAGTTGCGATTCTTCCTTGGTAAGCTCAGTTGATAGGTATTTCTGCCAGCGTTGATTGACTGTGGATTTAGCACTTTCAAGGGCATTGATGGCCTGAGAAGCCGTAAAACCGCCAGCATTAGCCTTGTTCACCGCATCAATCACATCGACGGCATATTTATCGGCAATCACTTTGAGATCATCAAGGGGGACGACTCGGTCGTTATAGATGCGTTCGACACCATATTCGATTTTTCCCATCATATTGATAGCGATAAAACCGATAGTCAGTAGCATTAGGAGTGGCACGAGAATGCCAATAAACATCTTTTGTTTTATTTGTAGACCATTCATATGGATTTCCTCGGTGAAACAAGGGAGTCCTTTAGGCAGAGCTCGAGCTGTCCCTATGATGAGTCTGTATGAATAGTTATAGCAAATTTAAGGAAGGTGATAAGTTACTTAAGGAAATTTAATCGCAGATACAAAAAAACCTCGCTAAGCGAGGTTTAAATGTTGGTACAGATGAGAGGACTTGAACCTCCACGCCCGCAAGGGCACTAGCACCTGAAGCTAGCGTGTCTACCAATTCCACCACATCTGCATTGGTATTCGACATTGTGTCGAATTTTAATTTGAATCGCAATTTGGTACAGGTGAGAGGACTTGAACCTCCACGCCCGCAAGGGCACTAGCACCTGAAGCTAGCGTGTCTACCAATTCCACCACACCTGCACTGTACTTTATTGCGATTCTTTAACACTGGTCGCTAAGGCAACCAATTTAAAGATGGTGCCCGAACCCGGAATCGAACCAGGGACACGAGGATTTTCAATCCTCTGCTCTACCGACTGAGCTATTCGGGCGACGGGCGCAATTTAAAGGCTTTTCGGCTTTTGAGTCAACTGATTTTTACGAAATAATGTAAAAAGTAGTGCGGTTGGATAAGTTTTACTCGAATAGCGTATTTATTGACTCTTACCCAGATGAAACGGAACTTGGCGCGCTGCAGAACCCAAAAGGGAAGGGGCATCAAACGGTGAACTTAAGATAAAAAAAATGCCCCTTATAAAGGGGCATTTACGCTTAGTTCGATAAGATTTCGTTGTTTGGGAAGTTAGCTTGCATTACCATGAGCACGTTTTGCTTCAGTTGGTTCTGACCTAACTCGCCATAAGCTTCTGCCATAATCTCCAGTGCACGTTCCGTTGAAGGGGTGCCGGGATATGTTTCCAACACAGATTGAGCACGAACGGCCGCAGCACTCCAAGCGTTCATTTTGAGATAATACTCAGCAACTTGAATGGAATACTTTGCTAAACGGTTTTTCAGCGACAACATGCGTTTTTGCGCATCGGCAGCATATTTGCTGTTGGGATAGGTTTTGATTAAACGATCAAAATCCTTAAAGGCATCTTGAGCATTTTTAGGATCGCGGTCGGTTCTATCGATATTCAACATATCGTGGAACAGATAGCTGTCCGCCTGCATATTGACGAGTCCACGCATATAGTAGACATAGTCGATATTAGGATGAGTTGGGTTTAAACGGATGAATCTGTCAATGTTAGCAATGCCAGAGGCAACATCGTCCATTTTGTAATAGGCATAAATCAGATCTAACTGAACCTGAGTTTTATGTGGTCCGAAGGGAAAGCGTGAGTCTAACGCTTCCAATGAACGGACGGCTTTAGAGTAATTGCCAAGTTCCATGGAGGTTCTTGCCTGAGAATAGAGCACATCAGGTGAGGTTTTGGCGGCAATATCGTTATCTTCAGGACTGCTGCTACAGGCTGATAACGCTAGCGAAAATAGGACTAAGGTTAAGCCTTTGGAGAATTTATACATACTTGAATTCAATTCTTTATAAGTTGTAGTTAAGAATTTTTCCATTTCACGATAAAATAGAAAGCATTCGATTGTAACAGATAGCACACATTTTTTGACCCCAAAATGGGGATACGGTTCCTATGACACAAGAGATTAATCTAAAAAGCGAGATTTCGGCAACACAAACTGGCCTGAGATTGGATCAAGCACTGGCTGAGTTGTTCCCAGATTACTCGCGCACACGCATCAAGGAATGGATCCTATCTGATGCAGTCTATGTTGATGGCGTGATGGTGAATAAGCCGCGTGAAAAGGTATTCGAGCTGCAGCGCATTGAAATTAATGCCACGCTCGAAGAAGAAGTGCATGCGGCCGCACAAGCTATTGAGCTGGATATTGTCTATGAAGACGATGATATCTTAGTCATCAATAAACAGGCGGGCTTAGTGGTTCACCCCGGTGCAGGCAATGCCGATGGCACTCTGATGAACGCCCTGCTGCATCACTGCCCTAATATTGAGCACGTGCCACGTGCGGGTATTGTGCATCGTCTGGATAAAGACACCACAGGTTTGATGGTGGTGGCCAAAACGGTTGAAGCCCAAACCCATTTAGTGGCTGCGTTGCAAGCCCGTGAAATCACCCGTGAGTATGAGGCGATTGTCCTCGGCACTATGACGGCGGGCGGTACAGTCGATGAACCTATTGGTCGTCATCCGACAAAACGCACCCACATGGCGGTGCATCATTCGGGTAAACCTGCGGTGACTCACTACCGTGTGGCGGAAAAATTCCGTAATCACACCCGTTTAAGATTGCGTTTAGAATCGGGCCGTACTCACCAAATCCGCGTGCATATGGCATATATTGGCCATGTGTTGGTGGGCGACCCAGTTTATGGCGGTCGTCCAAAACCACCAAAAGCAGCAAGCCCTGAGTTTTTCGAGATCCTGAAAAACTTTAAACGCCAAGCGCTCCATGCGGTGCGTCTGGAGTTAGCGCATCCTGTGACCTGTGAAATCATGAGCTGGACCGCGCCTATCCCTGAAGACATGGTGATTCTGACTAAAGCGCTGCGTCAAGATACCTTAGAACACCCTGTCGAGTACTAAGCTATGCTGCTTCACGATTGGCCTGTACCGGATAATGTGGCAATTGCGATGACTGACCGCCACGGCGGTGTGAGTCTCGCGCCCTACGATAGCCTGAACTTAGGGCTGCATGTGGGGGATGCGCCGCAGCAGGTATTGGCTAATCGTGGCATTTTGGCAAAGCAGTTAGGGCTTGTGACTGAGCCAGTGTGGTTGGAGCAAGTCCATGGCACTCATGTGGTTGATTTGGCCGATATCGCCCCAATCAATCTTGCCCAAGAAGTGCAAGATACGCCACCTTTGGTGGCCGATGCCAGCTATACCGACCTTGCTGGACGGGTTTGTGTGGTGATGACCGCCGACTGTTTGCCAGTACTTCTGTGTAACCAACAAGGTACTGAAGTCGCCGCTGCCCATGCTGGCTGGCGTGGACTCTGTGATGGGGTGATTGAGGCGAGTGTGGCAAAATTTGCCTCTAAGCCGAGTGAGCTGATTGCCTATCTAGGGCCTGCCATTGGGCCCAAGACCTTTGAGGTTGGTGCCGAGGTGCGCGCGGCTTTTATGGCAACAGTTCCAAACGCCGAAAACTGCTTTGTCGCTCAATGTCAGGCAACTAAGCCTGATAAATACCTCGCCGATATTATCGGATTGGCTAAATTGCGCTTAAAGCAACTTGGCATTAAGCAGGTCTACAGCGCCGATATCTGCACTGTCTCTAACCCAGATTATTTCTCTTATCGCCGCGATAAAATCACTGGCCGCATGGCGTCATTGATCTGGCTTAAGTCTTAGGTTTATTCCCCTACAATTTGTATTAATTTCCCGCCGTCTTGCTTGAAATCGGTTAAATAGCCCCCATCTTTTAACTAACAAAATGTTATACCTCATTTGTGAGTTTTAGGAGGCTGTATGCGACTCGATCGTATGACCAATAAATTTCAGCTTGCCATCTCAGATGCCCAGTCGCTCGCGCTCGGGCGTGATCATCAGTTTATCGAACCGTTACATTTGATGATGGCGCTGCTCAACCAGGATTCTGGTTCAATCCATCCTTTGTTAACCCAAGCTGGCATTCGGGTGAGTGCGCTGCGCTCGCTCTTGAGCCAAGAGCTTGAACGTCTGCCACAAGTCGAAGGCACTGGCGGCGATGTGCAATTATCCCAAGGTTTAATTCGCTTATTAAACCTGTGCGACAAGTTGGCGCAAAAGCGCAAAGACAAATATATCTCCAGTGAGTTGTTTGTCTTAGCTGCACTCGAAGGCAGCGATGCCTTAGCGCAATGCTTAAAGAAATCCGGCGCCACCAAAGAGCTGCTGGAGCAAACCATTGAGCAAGTGCGCGGTGGTCAGAATGTGGATGATCCTAACGCGGAAGACCAACGCCAAGCGCTGAAAAAGTTCACTGTCGATCTCACCGAGCGTGCCGAGCAGGGCAAACTCGACCCTGTGATTGGCCGTGACGATGAGATCCGCCGCACCATTCAAGTGTTGCAACGCCGTAGTAAAAACAACCCTGTGTTGATTGGTGAGCCTGGCGTGGGTAAAACCGCGATTGTTGAAGGCCTCGCTCAGCGTATTGTGAACGGTGAAGTGCCTGAAGGAATTAAAAATAAACGCGTTTTATCCTTAGACATGGGCGCACTGATTGCGGGCGCTAAATACCGTGGTGAGTTTGAAGAGCGTTTAAAAGCCGTGCTTAACGAGCTGGCACAGGAAGAAGGCCAAGTAATCCTCTTTATCGACGAGTTGCACACTATGGTGGGCGCGGGTAAAGGCGATGGCGCCATGGATGCGGGCAATATGTTAAAGCCTGCGCTGGCCCGTGGCGATCTTCACTGTGTGGGCGCGACCACTCTCGACGAATATCGTCAATATATTGAAAAGGATGCCGCCCTTGAGCGCCGCTTCCAAAAAGTACTAGTGGATGAGCCTAGCGTTGAAGATACCATTGCGATTTTGCGTGGTCTCAAAGAGCGTTACGAGCTGCATCACCATGTGGAAATTACCGACCCGGCGATTGTGGCGGCGGCGACTATGTCGCACCGTTATGTGTCGGACCGTAAATTACCCGATAAAGCGATCGACTTGATTGACGAGGCGGCATCGAGCATCCGTATGCAGATGGATTCTAAGCCTGAATCCCTCGACAGATTGGAGCGTCGTGCTATCCAGTTGAAACTGGAAGAGCAGGCATTAGCCAAAGAAAACGATGAGGCGAGCCGCCGTCGACTCGACCATTTACGCGTCGAGTTACATGAGGTTGAGGCTAAGGCGTCGGAGCTTAATGAAATCTGGCGCACCGAAAAAGCGGCGCTAGCGGGGACTCAGCATATTAAAGCTGACCTCGAACAAGCTCGGATGGATTTAGAAGTGGCACGCCGCGCGGGCGATCTAACCCGTATGTCCGAGCTGCAATATGGCCGTATTCCAGAGCTTGAAAAGCAACTGGACTTAGCATCGCAAGCCGAAATGCAGGACATGACGCTGCTACGCAATAAAGTCACTGACTTAGAAATCGCCGAAGTGCTATCAAAGGCGACGGGGATTCCGGTTTCTAAGATGCTTGAAGGCGAGCGTGAAAAGCTACTGCAAATGGAAGTGGCACTGCATGAGCGGGTGATTGGCCAAAACGAAGCCGTGGATGCGGTCGCCAATGCGATTCGCCGTAGCCGCGCAGGGCTTGCCGATCCGAATCGTCCTATTGGTTCGTTCCTGTTCTTAGGACCAACCGGTGTGGGTAAAACTGAGCTATGTAAGTCGTTGGCTAAGTTCCTCTTCGATACGGAATCGGCCTTAGTGCGCATCGACATGTCTGAATTTATGGAGAAACATGCGGTTTCCCGTTTAGTTGGTGCGCCTCCAGGCTATGTCGGCTATGAAGAGGGCGGTTACTTAACTGAAGCGGTGCGCCGTAAACCTTATTCAGTGATTTTGCTCGATGAGGTGGAAAAGGCTCACCCAGACGTGTTCAACATTTTGCTGCAGGTGTTGGATGATGGCCGCTTAACCGATGGTCAAGGTCGTACCGTCGATTTTAGAAATACGGTGATCATCATGACCTCAAACTTAGGCTCTGACATTATCCAAGAAGGATTCGGTCACCTAAGTTACAGCGAAATGAAGAGCGCGGTGATGAATGTAGTTACCCATAGCTTTAGACCCGAGTTCTTAAACCGGATCGATGAGTCTGTGGTATTCCATCCCTTGGATGCGGAAAATATCAAGCATATTGCTTCTATCCAAATTGCTTCATTGCGTAAGCGTTTGGCAGAGAAAGACTATACGCTGGAGATCACCGACGAGGCATTATCGTTAATCGCCGAAATTGGTTTCGACCCGGTTTATGGCGCAAGACCGCTGAAACGTGCCTTGCAGCAAGAGATAGAAAACCCATTAGCGCAAAAATTACTGCGTGGCGATTTACTGCCCGGCAAACCTATCAAGGTCAGTTGCGTCGATGGTGAGTTGGTATTCGAGCAATAATTTGCGCGGATGGTTACCGTGCTAAATGCTGCTTAACCTAAACAAAAAACCGAAGTCTTAGACTTCGGTTTTTTTATATCTATATGCTACTGATAAAGTGTTCGCTAACCCTAAAAGAGTGGCTAGCAGTAGCGTGGCTTTGCTATTAAGGCTTCGGTCGATCCTATAACAAACGTAGAGCATTATTTCTTATTGCAAAACAGTTTTATCCGCTGCTGATTCTCGCTAATTGCCGCTTGGCGTTCTTCTTCTGTCATCGCGACAGGTTCTTTATTACCGTCTGCTTGACGGGTAAGTTTGGTATGAGTCGTTAACACATCTAAATTATGTTTAGCATTTTCACAAATCGCTTCGGCTTGCTTAGCGTCTTTCTCTTTAATTAACGCCGCCGACTTTTCGGACTCGGACATTTCAGGGGGGGCATCTTTTTTAACGGGAGCGATATAGCCAATCTTACCTGGCTCGATATCTTCGCTATAAAGTTGCTGCGTTTTAGATTGCTCCTGCTCCGGTGGTTGTTGACTGTAATGGGTGACACCATTCTCATCAACCCAAGTGTAAATCACCCCAGCTAATACGGGCTGAGTGAGCAGCATTAAGCATGCAATCCGCAGAAACATTGCGCTAACCTTGGCTTTTCTTAACATAAAAATCATCCCTAAGGGCCACCATCGACATGATAGTAAAATATGCTATCTTGAAGCCTACTTCCATTTCAGCTCATAGCTTTATAAGTGTATGCAAAATTCTTCGAATCAAACAGTAAAGAATAAAGGTATCTATTTACTGCCAAATTTATTCACCACTGCAGGCTTGTTTTCCGGTTTCTATGCTGTGATTGCCTCTATGAATGCTAACTTTGAAGCGGCGGCGATTGCGATTTTTGTGGCCATGATTTGCGATGGCTTAGACGGCAGAGTGGCAAGGTTAACGAATACGCAAAGTGACTTTGGTGCCGAATATGACAGCATGGCGGACATGGTGTCATTTGGTATGGCGCCTGCGTTGCTCGCCTATAATTGGGCGCTTGCGGATTTAGGCAAGGTAGGTTGGCTGGCTGCATTTATCTATTGTGCGGGCGCTGCATTAAGGCTTGCTCGTTTTAATACTCAGGTAGGCGTGGCAGATAAACGTTATTTTCAAGGCTTAGCGAGTCCTGCGGCTGCGGCAGTTATTGCAGGTAGCATTTGGCTTGGCAATCAATATAGCCTTGATGGTAAGAATATCAGTTGGATAGCCGGATTGATTACGGCTATTACGGGATTATTAATGGTGAGTAATTTCCGTTATCACTCATTTAAGGAAATTGACTGGCGCGGCAAAGTGAATTTCATTGCTATCTTATTTGTGGTTGGCGTGTTTGTGGTGGTGTCGGTGCAACCAGCATTAATTCTCTGTATTGGTTTTTACCTCTACGCCATCTCTGGGCCAGTGATCACTATTCGTACCGTGAGAAAACTAAAAGTGGCACACATTGTGGGCGATGGAGAGCATGAAAAGGAGCTGGACGCGGGAGAGGGGGCCAAGAGTTCGACAAATTCTGCGGATAAGCCTTAGGCCGACAGTTCCTACATTCACAAGCTTTTATTCCATGAGTTAGTTCTACGGTTCAAGAGTCGCTATTCGTTACTCTTGAACCGTTTTTCTCATCCGACATATATACATCTATATATGCAAAAGTTTTAAAGCGTCCTTTCTTAAGGCTATTCAGTCTATAGAATTCCCTGCACATCCATGCCGCGTATGCCAAACTTATCAACCCAAGTGACAAAGATTGCAGCATATTTATCCGATACTTGCCGTTTTGCTGGTTATTTGTTCACTTGACGTAATTTGTTAAAAAAGCCCTTGCACAAAAAGTTCTGCTGCCTATAATGCGCATCCACTGACACGGCGGACAGCGAAAGCGAATGCGGTATCAGTGCGAATCGAATGCAAAATGTGCACTTGATTCGAAAGCATCAAGAAGTTTGCAAAAACGCCTTGACGCCAAATGGGAAATGCGTAGAATACGCAGCCCTGACCCGCTGAGCGGTAACGCGAAGTGAATGGTCAAATGCTCTTTAACAATCTAAACAAGAAATCTGTGTGGACACTCACAGGTGTTGAGTTAATCGAAATTACTCTGTCGTTTGGCGAGTAATCAAAATTTACATCAATGAATGAGTGTTCATAGCAATATGTACAGTTTGTTTTGGCTTTTGAGTTGAAACGACAAATCAGAATTCATTGAGCCGAACCTTCGGGTTCACAAAACTTTTAATTGAAGAGTTTGATCATGGCTCAGATTGAACGCTGGCGGCAGGCCTAACACATGCAAGTCGAGCGGCAGCACAAGGGAGTTTACTCCTGAGGTGGCGAGCGGCGGACGGGTGAGTAATGCCTAGGGATCTGCCCAGTCGTGGGGGATAACAGTTGGAAACGACTGCTAATACCGCATACGCCCTACGGGGGAAAGGAGGGGACCTTCGGGCCTTCCGCGATTGGATGAACCTAGGTGGGATTAGCTAGTTGGTGAGGTAATGGCTCACCAAGGCGACGATCCCTAGCTGTTCTGAGAGGATGATCAGCCACACTGGGACTGAGACACGGCCCAGACTCCTACGGGAGGCAGCAGTGGGGAATATTGCACAATGGGGGAAACCCTGATGCAGCCATGCCGCGTGTGTGAAGAAGGCCTTCGGGTTGTAAAGCACTTTCAGTAGGGAGGAAAGGTTGTAAGTTAATACCTTGCAGCTGTGACGTTACCTACAGAAGAAGGACCGGCTAACTCCGTGCCAGCAGCCGCGGTAATACGGAGGGTCCAAGCGTTAATCGGAATTACTGGGCGTAAAGCGTGCGCAGGCGGTTTGTTAAGCGAGATGTGAAAGCCCCGGGCTCAACCTGGGAATTGCATTTCGAACTGGCAAACTAGAGTCTTGTAGAGGGGGTAGAATTCCAGGTGTAGCGGTGAAATGCGTAGAGATCTGGAGGAATACCGGTGGCGAAGGCGGCCCCCTGGACAAAGACTGACGCTCAGGCACGAAAGCGTGGGGAGCAAACAGGATTAGATACCCTGGTAGTCCACGCCGTAAACGATGTCTACTCGGAGTTTGGTGTCTTGAACACTGGGCTCTCAAGCTAACGCATTAAGTAGACCGCCTGGGGAGTACGGCCGCAAGGTTAAAACTCAAATGAATTGACGGGGGCCCGCACAAGCGGTGGAGCATGTGGTTTAATTCGATGCAACGCGAAGAACCTTACCTACTCTTGACATCCAGAGAATTCGCTAGAGATAGCTTAGTGCCTTCGGGAACTCTGAGACAGGTGCTGCATGGCTGTCGTCAGCTCGTGTTGTGAAATGTTGGGTTAAGTCCCGCAACGAGCGCAACCCTATCCTTATTTGCCAGCGCGTAATGGCGGGAACTCTAGGGAGACTGCCGGTGATAAACCGGAGGAAGGTGGGGACGACGTCAAGTCATCATGGCCCTTACGAGTAGGGCTACACACGTGCTACAATGGCGAGTACAGAGGGTTGCAAAGCCGCGAGGTGGAGCTAATCTCACAAAGCTCGTCGTAGTCCGGATTGGAGTCTGCAACTCGACTCCATGAAGTCGGAATCGCTAGTAATCGTGGATCAGAATGCCACGGTGAATACGTTCCCGGGCCTTGTACACACCGCCCGTCACACCATGGGAGTGGGCTGCAAAAGAAGTGGGTAGCTTAACCTTCGGGAGGGCGCTCACCACTTTGTGGTTCATGACTGGGGTGAAGTCGTAACAAGGTAGCCCTAGGGGAACCTGGGGCTGGATCACCTCCTTACCTATACGACTAACTCGATGTTTGTTGAGTGTTCACACAGATGGCTTGTTGAACTTCTCGAAAGAGGAGGGAGAGCGAAATGCACCGCTTGCCGGTAAGCATTGTTCTTTAACAATTTGGAAAGCTGATAGTAATTAATACAATGATGTCTGTCGTTGTGTTAATACGAAAAATTGAGTTCTTAAAACACTTTTTAAGTGTCTTGAATATTCAAGTCTAAGGCGAGTCCATCTTCTTGGTCGAAGATGAGACAAGTAAAACCAGCTGGTCGCAACAGCGCAAGTGATGTGAAACTCATTTGGGTTGTATGGTTAAGCGACTAAGCGTATACGGTGGATGCCTTGGCAGTCAGAGGCGATGAAGGACGTAGTAACTTGCGAAAAGCGTTGGCGAGCTAGTAACAAGCATTTGAGCTAACGATGTCCGAATGGGGGAACCCAGCAGCATAAGCTGTTATCGTAACGTGAATACATAGCGTTGCGAGGCAAACGAGGGGAACTGAAACATCTAAGTACCCTTAGGAAAAGAAATCAACCGAGATTCCCCTAGTAGCGGCGAGCGAACGGGGATTAGCCCTTAAGTCAGAGGGGTGTTAGTGGAATGGTCTGGAAAGTCCAGCGGCACAGGGTGATAGCCCCGTACACGAAAACTAACCTTTGATGAAAACGAGTAAGGCGGGACACGTGATATCCTGTTTGAATATGGGGGGACCATCCTCCAAGGCTAAATACTCCTGACTGACCGATAGTGAACCAGTACCGTGAGGGAAAGGCGAAAAGAACCCCTGTGAGGGGAGTGAAATAGAACCTGAAACCGTATACGTACAAGCAGTGGGAGCGGTTCTTGAGACCGTGACTGCGTACCTTTTGTATAATGGGTCAGCGACTTACGTTTTGTAGCGAGGTTAAGCGAATAGCGGAGCCGTAGGGAAACCGAGTGTTAACTGCGCGTTTAGTTGCAAGGCGTAGACCCGAAACCCGGTGATCTAGCCATGGGCAGGTTGAAGGTTGAGTAACATCAACTGGAGGACCGAACCGACTAATGTTGAAAAATTAGCGGATGACTTGTGGCTGGGGGTGAAAGGCCAATCAAACCGGGAGATATCTGGTTCTCCTCGAAAGCTATTTAGGTAGCGCCTCGGACGAACACCTTTGGGGGTAGAGCACTGTTAAGGCTAGGGGGTCATCCCGACTTACCAACCCTTTGCAAACTCCGAATACCAAAGAGTGCTATCCGGGAGACAGACGGCGGGTGCTAACGTCCGTCGTCAAAAGGAAACAACCCAGACCGTCAGCTAAGGTCCCAAAGTGTATGTTAAGTGGGAAACGATGTGGGAAGGCTTAGACAGCTAGGATGTTGGCTTAGAAGCAGCCATCATTTAAAGAAAGCGTAATAGCTCACTAGTCGAGTCGGCCTGCGCGGAAGATGTAACGGGGCTAAACATACCACCGAAGCTACGGGTGCAATCCATTAGGGTTGCGCGGTAGAGGAGCGTTCTGTAAGCCGTTGAAGGTGAAGGGGTAACCCACACTGGAGGTATCAGAAGTGCGAATGCTGACATGAGTAACGATAAAGGGGGTGAAAAACCCCCTCGCCGAAAGACCAAGGGTTCCTGTCCAACGTTAATCGGGGCAGGGTGAGTCGACCCCTAAGGCGAGGCCGAAAGGCGTAGTCGATGGGAAACAGATTAATATTTCTGTACTTCCGCTAACTGCGATGGAGAGACGGAGAAGGCTAGGCTAGCGCGGCGTTGGTAGTCCGCGTTTAAGGTGGTAGGTGGGTGACTTAGGCAAATCCGGGTCACTATACACTGAGAGCTGATGACGAGTCCCCAAGGGGATGAAGTAGTTGATGCCATGCTTCCAGGAAAATCTTCTAAGCTTCAGGTTAGCGGGAATCGTACCCCAAACCGACACAGGTGGTCGGGTAGAGAATACCAAGGCGCTTGAGAGAACTCGGCTGAAGGAACTAGGCAAAATGGTACCGTAACTTCGGGAGAAGGTACGCTGCTGTTGGTGATGGGACTTGCTCCCTAAGCTGACGGCAGTCGCAGATACCAGGTGGCTGCAACTGTTTATCAAAAACACAGCACTGTGCAAAATCGCAAGATGACGTATACGGTGTGACGCCTGCCCGGTGCCGGAAGGTTAATTGATTGGGTTATCGCAAGAGAAGCTCATGATCGAAGCCCCGGTAAACGGCGGCCGTAACTATAACGGTCCTAAGGTAGCGAAATTCCTTGTCGGGTAAGTTCCGACCTGCACGAATGGCGTAATGATGGCCACGCTGTCTCCAGCCGAGACTCAGTGAAGTTGAAATTGCGGTGAAGATGCCGTATACCCGCGGCTAGACGGAAAGACCCCGTGAACCTTTACTATAGCTTGGCACTGAACATTGACCCTACATGTGTAGGATAGGTGGGAGACTTTGAAGCGGGAACGCTAGTTCTCGTGGAGTCGTCCTTGAAATACCACCCTTGTAGTGTTGATGTTCTAACTTGGGCCCCTAATCGGGGTTAAGGACAGTGCCTGGTGGGTAGTTTGACTGGGGCGGTCTCCTCCCAAAGAGTAACGGAGGAGCACGAAGGTTGGCTAAGTACGGTCGGACATCGTACGGTTAGTGCAATGGCATAAGCCAGCTTAACTGCGAGACAGACACGTCGAGCAGGTACGAAAGTAGGTCATAGTGATCCGGTGGTTCTGAATGGAAGGGCCATCGCTCAACGGATAAAAGGTACTCCGGGGATAACAGGCTGATACCGCCCAAGAGTTCATATCGACGGCGGTGTTTGGCACCTCGATGTCGGCTCATCACATCCTGGGGCTGAAGTCGGTCCCAAGGGTATGGCTGTTCGCCATTTAAAGTGGTACGCGAGCTGGGTTCAGAACGTCGTGAGACAGTTCGGTCCCTATCTGCCGTGGGCGTTGGATGATTGAGGGGAGTTGCTCCTAGTACGAGAGGACCGGAGTGAACGAACCGCTGGTGTTCAGGTTGTCATGCCAATGGCATTGCCCGGTAGCTATGTTCGGAATCGATAACCGCTGAAAGCATCTAAGCGGGAAGCGAGCCCCAAGATGAGTCATCCCTTGGACTTTAAGTCCACTAAAGAGCCGTTCGAGACTAGGACGTTGATAGGTCAGGTGTGTAAGCGTTGTGAGGCGTTGAGCTAACTGATACTAATGACTCGAGAGGCTTAACCATACAACCCAGATGGGTTTTGCTAAGAGTACTTAGCTTGAATACAAACACTTAAGAAGTGCAACTCAAACAGCTTTCTGAATTCATTTACTGCCTGCGACGATAAGACGGGTAGTGAATAACAAATTTGCTTGGTGACAATAGCATTGTGGTCCCACCTGATCCCATCCCGAACTCAGAAGTGAAACGCAATCGCGCCGATGGTAGTGTGGGGTCTCCCCATGTGAGAGTAGGTCATCGCCAAGCGCCTAAATAAACAGAAAAGCCCTAGCATAAACCGCTGGGGCTTTTGTGTTTATACGCTCCGCGAAAAGCTACCTCTATGTCGACCCGCCGCTAAGCGGGCTCCCCAGCTACGAAGACAAGCTTCTTCGCGTTCAATTCATGGCTAAATACTGCGTATTTATAGTGCTATGATTTCACCCCCATGTGGGAGTAGGTCATTGCCAAGCGCCTAATTAAACAATAAAGCCAGCTGAAGAAGCTGGCTTTTTTGTTTTTGGCGTTTTCAATTTCAACGTTCTATTCTTCAAAATACTTCTCTAATTACTGACTTCTTTAATTTATTGCCTCATATGCAGTGTTAATAGAGAGCGACTTTTTGCTCCGTTTTCTTCATTCTTCAACACTTTTAGCATCATTCCTTTAAATATCAGCTTGGTCCAAATACTGTAGCGCACCATATTGAGGTTCCTGTGATTTTTGTTCTTATAGGACTAATCGTTAAATTCAAAGCTCGTACTTTTTGTATGCTCGTTTAAGGGAGATTTTGAGCCTTATTGTCAGCCCGTTTGCTTTTAGTTGTATCTTGGCTCGTATCTTTATCCCGTCCTCACTCCTCAACAAAAATCTCTGCTTTACTGTTTCATTAACGAATATTCATTTTATCGCTCGTTCACTAAGGATCCCTCAGACACTTGTTGCTGATCTTATGTAAATTGGTCTTACCAATTTACATTCAGCGATTGAGTTTGCTATCAATGGATATGTTGTGTAGTTGTAAATTTAATACTTGATGTGGGTTGAGAAGCTGGAGGAGGTACTGACGTGAAAGGGGAGCTAACACAACAGCTTTTAGATGCTGTTGGCATCATGTTATTGGGCATGGGGCTAGTCTATTTATTTTTAAGTGTATTGATATTAGGTGTACATCTGGTTGCTAAGTGGTGCCGTGAAGAGCCCAAAGTAGCAGAGCCGTTAAAGGTGAATGATGCGAGCTCAATCGGAGCTGCAAACACCTTGGATCCTAAATTGGTGGCTGCGATCAGCTTAGCCGTCCAGCAGTATCGTTCTCAGGCTAAATAATGGAGCGCCATATGAACCGAGTAAATTCGATTGTGGCGTCTAAGCCATTACAGTTAACCGATGTTGTCTTGAGGGATGCACATCAGTCTATTTTAGCAACGCGTTTACGCATTGATGACATGCTTCCGATTGCACCTCTGCTAGATAAAGTGGGATTTTGGTCGCTCGAGTCTTGGGGCGGAGCGACCTTCGATGCCTGCATTCGTTATTTGGGTGAAGATCCTTGGGACAGGAGCCGTGAGTTGAAAAAGTTAATGCCTAATACGCCTCAGCAAATGTTACTGCGCGGACAAAACCTTTTGGGTTATCGCCATTATGCCGATGATTTAGTGACACGTTTTGTCGAACGTGCCCATGCCAATGGTGTGGATGTGTTCCGTATCTTTGATGCGATGAATGATGTGCGTAACCTTGAGATGGCGGTAAAGGCGGTGCGTGATGTCGGTGGGCACGCGCAGGGCACAATTTCTTATACGACCAGCCCCGTTCATACGGTTAATACATGGGTCGATATGGCAAAGCGTCTTGAGGACATGGGCTGCCATTCGCTGTGCATTAAAGATATGGCGGGTCTACTCAAGCCGATGGAAGCCTTTGAGCTTATCAGTCGCTTAAAATCACAAACTCAACTCATGCTCTCATTGCATTGTCACGCCACCACTGGCCTGAGTACTGCTACCTATCAAAAGGCGATAGAGGCGGGAATCGATGTGCTCGATACCGCGATTTCTTCCATGAGCCAAACCTATGGTCATACGGCAACTGAAACTGTGGTTGCTATGGTGGCGGAGACTGAGCGTGAAACTCACTATGACCTTGCCTTGCTTGAAGATATTGCCGCTTATTTCCGTGAGGTGCGGAAAAAGTACGCCAAGTTTGAAGGGGCGTTAAAGGGCATTGATTCACGCATTCTTCGCGCTCAAGTGCCCGGTGGCATGTTGACGAACATGGAGAGTCAGCTCAAAGAACAAGGCGCGGCCGATAAGCTCGATGCTGTGCTGGAGGAGATCCCTCGGGTACGTCAGGATTTAGGTTTTCTGCCTTTGGTTACCCCAACCTCGCAAATTGTTGGCTCACAGGCGGTTATCAACGTACTGATGGGGCAAAGATATCAATCGTTGACGAAAGAGACTGAAGGCGTGTTAAGGGGCGAATATGGCGCCACTCCAGCCCCAGTTAATCTCGAGTTGCAGGCCAGAGTGCTAAACGGCGCGGCGGCGATAACCTGCCGTCCTGCTGATTTACTTTCACCAGAACTTGAAAACTTGCGTGCGGAGTTATTATCAAAGGCGCAGGACCAAGGGATTAGTCTCGTCTCAGAGAGTAATGAAAAGTCTCTGGACGATGATTTACTCATCTATGCGCTCTTCCCGCAGATTGGCTTACAGTTTTTAAAGCACCGTCACGATCCAACCGCCTTTGAGCCAAAACCTGAACTTGCGTCAGTGTTACCTGCTACGCCACGTGAGGCCGAAACCTATACCGTCACGGTTGAGGGGCAAACTTATGTGGTTGAAGTCGCCGAGGGTGGCGAAATCAGTCAAATCCAAGCTCAAGGTCAAGCCGCACAGCAGCTTGGTCAAACTAATCCTTCTCAGTCGAGTGCTGCGCCAGTGCCTCAAACCAGTGAAGTGAAACTTAAGATGAGTGCGCCCCTATCGGGCAATATCTTCAAAGTGCATGTTGGTATTGGTGACAAGGTGTGCGCCGGCGATGTCGTTATCATCCTAGAGGCCATGAAAATGGAAACCGAAATCCGCGCACAGGGGGATGGCATTATTACCCATCTCTTTGTGAAGGAAGGGGATTCGGTTGCAGTGGGTTCTCAATTATTGGCCTTAGCCTAGGAGTCGTTATGGATGGTTTACTGGCTTTCTGGGCCGAAACGGGCATAGCCCATTTTACTGCAGGGCAAGCTCTAATGATGGCTGTAGGCGCCTTGCTGTTATACCTTGCGATAGTGCGTGGCTTTGAGCCTCTACTGCTGTTACCCATTGGTTTTGGTGCTGTGCTGGCAAATATTCCCAACGCGGGTTTTACCGATGAGGGCGGTATGCTGTATTACGCCTACCATGTTGGGATTGAAACCGGGGTGTTTCCACTGCTGATCTTTATGGGGGTCGGAGCGCTAACAGATTTTAGTGCGCTGATTGCCAATCCAAAGACCTTGCTACTCGGCGCAGCGGCGCAGTTTGGGATTTTTGCAACCTTAATTGGGGCGATAGCGCTAAATTTGGTGCCTGGTTTTGAATTTACCATGCAGGATGCCGCAGCCATTGCCATTATCGGTGGCGCGGATGGACCTACGGCGATTTTCCTTGCCTCTAAGCTTGCGCCTGAGTTGTTGGGAGCGATTGCTGTGGCAGCCTATTCGTATATGGCGTTGGTGCCGATTATCCAGCCGCCGATCATGCGTCTACTCACGACCCAAGCCGAGCGTGAGATAAAGATGGAACAGCTCAGGGAGGTGAGTAAGAAGGAGAAGATCATTTTCCCGCTGATGGTATTGGGCTTAACGATTTTATTCTTACCCGCAGCGACTCCTTTGGTTGGTATGTTTTGCCTTGGAAACTTAATGCGTGAGTCGGGTGTGGTAGATAGATTATCGAAAACGGCGCAAAACGAGCTGATTAATATCGTCATGATTTTCTTAGGCTTAGCCGTTGGTTCTAAACTTTCTGCGGAGCAATTCTTGCGCGTCGAAACCTTGGGGATCTTGGTTCTGGGCGCGTTGGCATTCGGGATTGGTACCGCTGCAGGGGTGCTGATGGCAAAACTGATGTGCAAATTAACCAGCGGTAAGGTCAACCCGTTAATTGGCGCGGCGGGCGTATCGGCAGTGCCAATGGCGGCAAGGGTAGTGAATAAAGTGGGGTTAGAGGCTAATCACCATAACTTTTTGCTGATGCACGCCATGGGGCCAAACGTTGCTGGGGTATTAGGCTCTGCGGTGGCGGCGGGGATTTTACTGGCTGTGCTTGGCTAAGCTGCGAATTTGGAGGCTAGAGCAAAGCCTATTGTGAACCAATAGGCTTTTAAGCCGTTAACCACAGGAGCAGCATAAGCAGCAAAATCACCGTGCCGCTGATGGCTATTATGTAGATGAAGCCACGTTTTCCTTGCGCCAGCGGTAAACCATTGGCTTTTAAAAACAGTATCCACAGCAAGCAAAGGATAAGCGGGAATAAAAACAGTTTAGTCATGTTTCATTCTACTTTTAGTCAATAAGTGAAGAGTTTAACAGCTTGTTTAGCCGAAAGTCATGGATGTTTTATTCGCAATAAGTGAAATACGGATAATAAAAAAGACCGCATCTAAGCGGTCTTTTTTATTGGATAAATCTTTAATGATTTATCGTGAGAGATTAATTATCGGCAATCGCAGCCGTTTGAGTCTCGTTGCTGTAAAACTGCTCAACATCAAGCTCATGTTCAGATTTGCCAATCACCACTGCGGTCATCATGTCGCCTGTGACGTTGGTCGCAGTGCGGATCATATCGATAATACGGTCGATGGCGGCAATAAAGGCGATACCTTCTAGGGGCAAACCAATCACGCCTAAGGTAACAGTTAACATCACCATGGCGCTGCCTGGCACGCCAGCGGTACCGACGGAGGCAACAGTGGCTGTGACGGCAATCATCACATAATCTAAGGTGTCGAGTGGAATACCGTAAATTTGAGCGATAAAAATCGCGGCAATTGCAGGGTAAATACCACCACAGCCATCCATGTTCATGGTGGCGCCGAGCGGCATAACGAAGGCGCTATAACGCTTTGATACGCCCATGGTTTCAACCGCTCTGGTACTGGCGGGCAGAGTGCCGAAACTTGAAGAGGTACTAAAAGCCACTAATTGCGCAGGCATGGCCTTACGGAAAAATTGCACAGGGCTTAAGCCCGCGGCAAATTTAACCAGTCCGCCGTAGACAAAAATCATATGGATAAGGGCGGCAATATAGATGGCTGCAATAAATTTGCCTAGAGGTAATAGGGTCGATAAACCATATTCACCCACTACCCAAGCCATTAAACCAAATACGCCAATTGGGGTGAGTTTAAGCACCATGCGTGTCAGTTGGAACATGACCTCGGCACCCGCTTCGATGGTGCGTTTTAGTGGCTCTGCTTTCTCACCAACTTTGTTGATGGCAATACCGACTAATGCAGCAAATACAATGATCTGCAGCACTTTTCCATCCGCCAGTGAGGCAAAGGGATTGACTGGGATCATATCGAGCAGCACCTGCGCAAAGCCTGGAATATTGCGCTCACGCACTTCCGTGGTGGCCAGTTGCATTGTGCCGCCCATATCGATAAGCGAGCCAACCGCTAAACCAATCAGTGAGGCGACAGTGCCTGTCAGCATGAACATGCCTAAGGTCTTAAGACTTAAGCGTTTGAGATTCGTTTGAGAGCCGAGCGAGGTGATACTGACCACAATCGCACAGAAGACCAGTGGCGCAACCAGCATCTTAATGGCGCTGATAAACAAATCGCCAAGGGGTTTAAGCACGGTAGCGGTTTCGCCTAAAAGTACGCCAACGAGCGCACCTAAAATAAAGCCTGCGAGGACTTTTTGCCAAAAAGGAATGCGGCTAATGGTTTGAAGGATCATGCGTTTTCCAAAAATATATCATTACAAGCCCATGGACCTGAGATGCTAGTATGAGTATCCACTTGAAGTGAATGAACTTATACCAAGCGACGAGTCAGGTACAGGACATTTTTTGCCATTAAAGGCATTGTATCGGCTGTGATAGGGTTATAACAAACCGATTTTCTTATAACTTATTGTGATAAATGAGTTTGTTGTGAAATGGTTAGTCGCTACATCCTTTTAACGCTGTGGTAGCTCACTGTTTGATAGCGTGAAAGAGCAGTAATTTCATAGGGTAAGCTTTTATGTCTGAATTAAGCATGATGTTTTCTGGGGCTTTTTTAGCCGCGACCTTGTTACCGGGAGGATCAGAAGTTTTACTGATTGCGTTGCTGAATAAAGCGCCGCAAGCTTGGGTCGCATTAGTGGTGGTGGCCAGTGTGGGCAATACCTTAGGGGCGATGACGAGTTTTTATCTAGGGAGGTTCGGTCGGTTTGCAAAGTCCCCCGAGGCCCTAAGTGAGGGAAAGCATGCCAAAGCCTTAGCCCTTATTGAGCGTTACGGTGTTTGGTCGTTATTGTTGTCGTGGGCGCCAGTGATTGGCGATCTATTATGTTTATTGGCGGGATGGTTAAAGCTTAGGGCGCTCCCCGCATTAGTGATGATTTTGATCGGCAAAACCCTGCGTTACCTTATTGTGGCGGCCGCCACATTACATTGGTTTAGTTAGTTTTTAAACGTGTTGTTCGGTTAAAGGATGATAAGGCTGCAAAGGAAGTCCTTGTATTACTTGGAACTTTGCAGGGTTTAATGAGTCTGAACTCATTATTGATACCGAGCATTCTACAGGGGCTAATTTTTTAGCCTATTGATGTATAAGGGGAATACCTTGAAAAAATGGATATTAGCGGTCGCGATCTCCGCCGCACTCGCAGGTTGTGCCAGCCAAACCTCAACTCAATTACCCGCGGGCGTAAAGTTAATTGAAAATGTGCAACTGAAGGACTCTGAAGTCGGTATTCCCTTTAAAAAATATCAGCTTGCCAATGGTCTAACGGTTATTTTGCATCAAGATCATTCCGATCCCTTAGTGCATGTCGATGTGACTTATCACGTCGGCTCGGCCCGTGAGCTCGCTGGCCGTTCAGGCTTCGCCCATTTATTCGAGCATATGATGTTCCAGGGCTCTGAGCACGTCGCCGATGAGCAACATTTTGAGGTGGTGACCGAGGCGGGTGGCACGCTGAACGGCTCAACCAATACCGACAGAACCAACTACTTTGAGACAGTCCCTAGCAATCAGCTTGAGAAAATGCTCTGGCTCGAGTCTGACCGCATGGGCTTTTTGTTGCCGGCACTAACCAGCGAAAAGTTTGAAGTACAGCGCGAGACAGTGAAAAACGAGCGTGCTCAACGTATTGATAATCAACCCTATGGCCGAATGAGCGAGCGCTTTAATCAGGCGATGTTCCCGGTCGGTCATCCCTATTCTTGGCCTGTGATCGGTTGGCCTGAGGATCTTAACCGCGCCACAGTGGATGATGTGAAACACTTTTTCCAGCGCTGGTACGGCCCGAATAATGCCACACTGACGATTGGCGGCGATTTTGATGAGCTGCAAGCCTTAGCCTGGGTAAACAAATACTTTGGTGAAATCCCCCGTGGCCCTGAGGTTCAGCCAGAGCCTAAGACCTTAGTTACGCTCGATAAGACGCGCTATATCTCGATGGAAGATAACGTGCATCTGCCGCTGATCCGTATCGGCTTTCCGACTGTGTATGCCAGCCATCCCGATGAAGCCGCGCTGGATTTATTAGCCAATATCCTCGGTGGCGGTAAAACCTCACTCGTTTACAAAAACTTGGTTAAGGATGGTTATGCAGTACAGGCAAGCGTGAGCCAACCCTGCCAAGAGTTAGCCTGCCAGATGTCGATTTATGCCTTAGCCAATCCGCAAAAAGGTGCGACCCTAGCCGAACTTGAGCAGCGTATTCTCGACTCGATTAATGAGTTTGAGCAGCGCGGTGTGACTGATGATGACCTGCAAAAAGTGAAAGTGCAGTTTGAGGCCGATACCATTTTTGGCCTGCAGAGCGTAAAGGGCAAAGTGTCTATGCTTGCCTTGAATCAAACCATGTTTGGTGAGCCGAATAAGATTGCAGTAGACCTTGCGCGCTACGCCAATGTGACCAAAGACGATGTGATGCGGGTATTTAAAAAGTACATCAAAGACAAGCCTATGGTGGTGATGAGTGTGGTGCCACAGGGAATGACGGCTTTAGTCGCTCATCCGGATAACTTCACCCCTCAAACCTTGCCTGTGGCGGATACGGCTGTAGAGGGGGATTTACCCGCTGCCAAGTTGGTGTCAAGTTTCGACCGCTCCAAAATGCCAGCCTCTGGCGCGGCGCCCGTGCTTAAAGTCCCGACGATTTGGACCACTAAGTTAGCCAATGGCATCGAAGTGATGGGCACTCAAAGCAGCGAAACCCCGACTGTGGAGTTAGTGATTTATCTTAACGGCGGACACAGATTAGTACCCGTTGAAAAGGCTGGGCTGGCAAGCCTAACCGCTGAGATGCTGAATGAGTCGACGCAAAAGCGCTCAACCGAGCAGTTGTCGCAGGCGCTTGAGATGCTCGGCAGTACGGTGGACTTTAGTGCCTCCGAAACCCAGAGCATGATTAAGGTGTCGGCGCTTACCGAGCACTTGGATGAAACCTTAGCCATTTTAGAAGAAAAGCTGTTCCAGCCTGCGTTTAACGAGGCCGACTTTGCGCGGGTTAAGCAACAACAGTTGCAGCAAATTCAGCATATGCAGTCAGATCCTGGCTATGTCGCCAACTCTGCGCTGTATAGCTTGCTTTATGGTAAGAATAACGCTCAAGGCGTGAGTGATGCGGGGACCTTAGATTCCGTTGCTGCGCTGACTCTTGCGGATGTGAAGGCGTTTTATGCTGAACAGTACCGTGGTGCAAACGCTAAAATCATTACGGTAGCGGATCTGCCAGAAAATGCATTACTTCCTAAGCTTGCTAGATTGAGTCAATGGCAAGGGGAGGCGAGTACATTGCCGCCACTCAAGTCATTCCCAGCTCTGAAGGGCGGGACTATCTATCTGATCGATAAACAGGGCGCCGCTCAGTCGGTGATTAACATTGCGAAACGTGCCTTACCCTATGATGCAACAGGCGATTATTTCAAATCTTACCTGATGAACTATCCGCTTGGTGGTGCCTTCAATAGCCGTATTAACCTCAATTTACGTGAGAACAAGGGTTATACCTATGGGGCTCGTAGCTCATTCACCGGTGGCGTCGAAGTCGGTGACTTTGTGGCCTCGAGTGATGTGCGTACCGATGTGACGGCCAAGGCGGTAAATGAATTTATCAAAGAGATCAAAGCCTATCAGCAGAATGGGATGACAGATACTGAGCTCGGCTTTATGCGTAACTCGGTTTCCCAAGGGCAAGCATTGGATTATGAGACGCCTTATCAGAAGGCCGGCTTTATGCGGATGATCCAGCGTTACCAGCTGAGCCAAGATTTTACTACCGAGCAGGACAAAATTATAAATACTGTAACAAAAGATGAACTCAATGCCCTCGCGGCTTCCGAGCTAGATATCTCGAAAATGATCATCTTAGTTGTCGGGGATAAGGCTAAAATTGAAGCAGATTTAGCAACTTTAGGCTATCCAATTGAAACTTTAGTATTGTAAATTAGCTTTTCGACCCAATATAAATTGCAGACAAGCTAATTGTGCAGCACAACCTCGCTGCCAGTCTAAAGTATTAACGAGTAAGACGGTGACAGCATTAGCTGTCACCGTCTGCGTTTTATCGTAGAAGAATGTAATTAGGCTTGCCCCACGGACAGGTTTAGATTTATTTTGAGGCGTATTTTGAAAGATAAGCCTCAAAATAAAGGTCTGACTGTTAACCTTGTCGCGATAGCGAATCACCAATCAGAGAAGCGCAAATTGAAGCCATTCAATGAATTAGTACAACATTTCTCGGACGCTCAAGGGCGTGCCGCACTCCTTGGCATGTTACGTGGAATTGAGCGTGAAGCGCTGCGTATCGACGAGTCAGGCTACCTTGCGTTAGATGGTCATCCATTAGAGCTTGGCTCGGCATTAACGCATTCGCGTATTACGACAGATTACAGTGAAGCACTGCTTGAATTTATCACTCCGGTGAACAATCAAGTTGGCCCCCTATTGCAAGGACTGACCGAGACCCATGCCTTTAGCGTGCGTCATTTGCATGGTCAGCGCCTGTGGCCTGTGAGCATGCCATGTTACGTGAAGGATGAGCAGAATATTCCAGTCGCCCGTTATGGCACTTCGAACACGGGTAAGATGAAAACCTTGTATCGCAAGGGCTTAACCTACCGTTATGGCGCCCTGATGCAGATTATCTCTGGGGTGCATTTTAACTTCTCGGTATCGCAGGAGTTATGGCAAAGCCTCTATGAGCTGAGTGATAAAAGCGTGAGCTTTGAGGATTTTATCTCCGAATCTTACTTTGGCCTTATTCGTAATTACCGCCGTTTAGTCTGGGTGTTACCTTATCTGTTTGGGGCATCACCTGCGCTGTGTAGCTCGTTTATCAAGGGGCAGAAGACCGATTTACGCTTTGAAAAATCGGGCCGTGGCACCTTGTATCTACCCTATGCGACTTCGCTGCGGATGAGCGATTTAGGTTACACCAATAAAGAGCAAGAAGATCTTAATATCATTTATAACTCCCTGCCCGAGTATCTGGCTGGGGTGAGAGCCGCGATTAAGATGCCATCGGCCAACTTTGCCAATATCGGGGTGAAGGTGGATGGTGAATATCGCCAGCTCAATGCCAATGTGCTGCAAATTGAAAACGAATTTTACTCGCCTATCCGTGCTAAACGCGTCACCAAAAGCGGTGAGAAACCCTCTGAAGCCCTTGCCCGTGCGGGGGTTGAATATATTGAGGTGCGTGCATTAGATGTAAACCCCTTCAGCCCGATTGGGATTGAAGAGAACCAAGTGCGTTTCCTCGACTTGTTTTTACTCTATTGCTTATTAACCGAGTCGCCTAAGTGCGATGTGGCAGAAGAAGCCCGTTTAAGTGCTAACTTAAAATCCGTCGTGCTTGAAGGCCGTAAACCAGGGCTCGAGTTATTAACCGAGACAGGTACACGCTCACTGCAAACGTGGCTTTTGGATCTGTTTGAGCATTTGGATGCATTGGCCAAATTGCTCGATGGTGATAAACAGGACTACCAAGTGGCCTTAGCTCATTGGCGCGAAGCCGTGAATGACCCACAAAAGACGTTGTCAGGGCAAGTCATCCAACAATTAATCACTAACGGCCAAGATCATGGACAATGGGTGATGTCACTGGCGCAGCAATATCACCAATACTTTATGGATTACCCCTTATCAGCCGAAGTTGTCAGCGATTATCAAGCCGAGGCGCAAGCATCGCTTAACAAGCAAGCGGACATCGAAGCGGCGCAAAGTGCGGTATCCTTTGATGATTATCTGACGGACTATTTCGGGACTTCATCCTAATGAGTCACTATTTAACTGGGCACAAACTTACACTTGCCGCTAGTCTACTTGGGCTCACGGCATTGTTGTCTGGTTGTGCCTCTTCGCCTGAAGATGACTTAAGTTGCGGCACTGTGTCCGGGTATTTACAGCCCGATGCCAGCACCCATTGGTATCGCGTAGTGGTGACCCATCTCAATGGTAAGCCTGTGGTGTCTAAACCTAATTATCAATTGGCACCGGGGGAATATGAGTTCACTGTCGCCGAGCTGATTGATGATCCTTCCCTTGGGGTTTCCCTCAGTTCGCGTACTCCTAAAACCTTCAAGTTAATGGTGGAAGGGCATCAGCGTTACCATATTGGTGCCTTATTCCATACGGATAAGCGCTATATGGGTAAAGATACCAACTATTGGGAGCCTGGTGTGTGGCAGCAAGAAAACCATGAATGCCAGTTTGATCTCAGCCCTGAAACAAAATAGTCCGATTTAACAATGGATTGTCATTTCTGTTAATGAGTTTGGCCTGATAATAGGCGTTAAGGTGATCTTAGCGCCAAAAACAGGATTGGCGCTTTGCCTCACCCTATGACTGTGCGATGATGGGCCAGTTTTATTTCTTGGGAGAACAAGCGCTGAATGAAATGGCTTTCGACAACTCTGCTATGTGCATCCATTGGTTTACTGTCTGGCTGCGCCACTTCTCCGCCTAAATCTCCCGATAACCTTTGCGATATTTTTCAAGAGCATCGTTCATGGTATGAAGCCGCTAAGGACACCCGTGATAAATGGGGCGTGCCTGTGCATGTGCCACTGGCGATGATGTATCAAGAAAGCTCCTTCAAGCATAATGCCGCACCGCCAATGGAGTACTTTTTAGGTTTTATTCCCATCGGTCGAGCCAGTGATGCCTATGGCTATGCACAGGCCAAAACCATGACCTGGGATGATTATGTTCGCGAGACGGGAAACAGTTGGTCTTCTCGCAGTAATTTTGATGATGCCATGGATTTTATGGGCTGGTTTATTTACAAGACTAATAAAATCAATGGCGTTTCCAAGTGGGATGCGAGGGCGCAATACCTCAATTATCACGAAGGCTGGGGAGGCTATCGCCGTGGGACTTATAAGTCTAAGGCGTGGCTGGTTAAAGTCGCGGCTAAGGTGGATGACAGGGCTAAGCGCTATGCGGCCCAGTATAAAACTTGTCAGGAGGATTTAGATTCTTCTTGGCTGTGGCGCTTATTCTTCGGCTAGTAATAGATTTATGCGTTCAGGAGCTTATGGTTGATAAGCTCCTAATGTCACTACTGCGCTAATTGGTTATTGGCAGCAATCGCTTCGAGTGCTTTTATCGCTTTCTTCTTACCGCGTTTTTGCTCATACATGGCTTGGTCTGCCAATTTAAATGATTTTGCCCAATCATTGTCGTATGCGGCTATCCCCACGCTGAAGTTAAGATTTAAGGATGACTCTTGGTGTAATTTGATGCGCATAGCATCCAAATCGCTTTCAAGCAGCTCTAACGGACCATGGCAGAGGGCGACAAACTCATCACCTCCGAAGCGCGAGATAATGCCTTTATGCTTCCAATAACTCAGTATGGTATTCGCTACTCGCTTAATGGCCATATCGCCAGCCTGATGCCCATGCTGATCATTAATGGTCTTGAGATTATCCATATCGATAATCACCAAAAAGCTGCCTAGATGAGCCTTAGGTTGCCAATGTTGCAGAGCATCTTCGAAGTTTTTACGGTTATAGAGTCCGGTTAAGTTATCGAAGTTGGCGAGTTTAGTGATTTGCAATGACTTCTGGTAAAGGGCAATCGCATTGCTGGCCTCATGGGTGAGAATAGAGACCAGATTGCGGTCGTAATCACTAAAGGCACCGACGCTGCTGCTATCAAGATTAAGCATGCCATAGAGTTTGCCATCGATGCGTATTGGGCTTGAGAGTGTAGAACGTATCGGTTGCTTAGCCGCGGTGAGCAAGATGTGCTGCTCTTCACCGGTGAGCGTACTGGCGGCATTGATGTTTTTCATATCATCCACTACCACCACGCGATCGCATTTTCCCTTAGTGAGTCGATATTCGAAGGACTGCTCGAGGGAAAAATTCAATTGCTTGAGCATGTTAAGGTCTAGCCCAACAACGGATTCGAAGTGTAGTTTATGGGTCTCTTCATTGACTTTGATGATGCTACCCATTTCGGCCCCGTTAATGATGCAAACGGCTTTATTCAGCAGTGCATCGAGAAACGCATGTTCATTTTTATACTGGCTCGATAGATGGGCAAGTTCATAAATGGCGTCATTAATGCTCACCACTTGCTCTAAGTGTTGCCATAGGCGGGTTAAACGACCCTGGTGAAGATAATAAATAAGGCTGTAGGCAATCACATAGATAAGACAGACAAACAGCAGCGGCAGAATAGTCCAGCCTTCGGTGGGAGCATTAAACACAAACAGTAAGACGAATAATACTATTGGCACTATCAGCAGCAATAGATGATAGCGATAGTCCAGGCGGTCTATGGTTTTACGTTTAAAATTATCCCTTAATTTCACTCGGCAGTTCCTTTGTTCGTGCTCCGGTTAGTCAGCTTTAATCACTACATCACTAACTCATTCACGCTGAGTATGGATAAGTATATAACGAAGATAAAAAAATGACTGATAAGGGAACAAATTTGCTCCCCTATCAGTGGTCTGCGGCTCGGTTAGGCTTTAGCGAACTCAGCTAAAATCCATGCGAGTGGCGCTTGGTATTGGCTTGGCATCCAAGTTTGCAGCGCGCTAATACTGTCTTTTAACACGGCAGTATTGGGCACAGAAAGGTTTAAGTGTCCGACTTTACGGCCAGGACGAACCTCTTTGTTGTACCAATACAGCTCGGCATTGGGCAGGCTTAGCCAGCGAGGATCGTTGTCGATACCAATCAAATTGACCATCACGCATTGAAAGTTCACCTGTGGCTGCGGAATCGCAATACCGCACAGGGCTCTTAAATGCAGTTGGAATTGATCCATATGGGTGCCCGCTTGGGTCCAATGGCCTGAGTTGTGCACCCGCGGTGCTAACTCGTTAACCAGCAACTTATCGCCAACACGGAAACACTCCATCGCCATCACGCCGACATATTCCAGCTCATGCATAAGGGCGCTCAGCATGCCTTCCGCTTGGGCTTGCAGGTGATTCAGGCGAGTCAGTGGCGAAATTGAGGCCATCAAAATGCCGTCTTGGTGCAGGTTGAGTGTTAATGGATAAAACACGCATTGACCTTCTCGGGTACGTACGCCGACTAAGGAGACTTCTTCATCGAAGTTGATTGCTTGTTCGGCAATGGCTAAGTTACGCCAATCCTGGGGGATCTCTCCCGCTTCGGCTTGTTTTAGCCAGTGTTGACCCTTACCGTCGTAACCACCTGTGCGGCGTTTCATCAGCACGCGCGGGCCAAAATCTTGATATAGATTTTCGACGTCGGTCTTATCATCGACGAGTGTCCAAGGCGCGGTTGGGACTTGGATCTGATCGAGTAAGCTTTTTTGGCTGTAACGATCGGCCAAACGGCTAAATACTGGGCCGTTAACAAAATGCGGATGGGTGCTGAGTTGTAAGCTTAAGGCGGATTCGGGCCACTGCTCGCGTTCGGCGGTGATGATATCCTGAGGCGTTAGCGGCAGGATTTCATCGGTTGGCGTCATGATATCAACGGCGCGAACATCGATAGCCAAAGGCTCGCCCGCGTGGGTCAGCATGGCGCCAAGCTGGCCATTACCTAATACCCAAACCTTAGGTTTTGCGCTTGCTTGAGTCATTAGGCTTCCCTCGGATCGGGATTGTCCAGCACTGCGCGGGTTTGTTCTTCTCTAAAGGCTTCTAAACGTGCGGCAAGTTCGGCATCGTTATTGGCTAAGATTTGGCAGGCGAGTAGACCGGCGTTAAAGGCTCCAGCGGTTCCGATGGCCAGTGTGCCAACGGCAATGCCTTTTGGCATCTGCACGATAGACAGTAAGCTATCCATGCCCGACAGCGCTTTACTTTGTACTGGTACACCTAATACGGGTAAGCGAGTTTTTGAGGCAATCATTCCGGGTAAATGAGCAGCGCCGCCCGCACCACCGATAATAATTTTAAAACCACGGTCAGCGGCTCCGGCTGCAAACTCCATCAGTTTATCTGGCGTTCTATGGGCAGATACGACTTCAACATGGTAAGGCACTTGCAGTTTATCCATGATCTCAGCGGCGGCTTCCATTGTGGGCCAATCACTCTTAGAACCCATAACAACAGCAACAAGGGCTTGCATGATAACTCCTTAACTCACTAATTTTAATTATATTTCGACCTTGTATCAGGTCTGGGTACAGTCGATGTCCGCAACCTCTGTCAGAGCCGGGAGCATCATGGCGCAGAATAATAGCATGTAAAGCCTGATTTCTGACGTTTTTGCGCGTAAAAATAGCGCTTTTAGCGTGGATAAAGTGTTCGCTGAATGGGCTTAAATCCCCTGAGACCATTAAAGGTTTCAGGGGACAGGTATAAGAAGGGTTAACTTGAGGGTGACTGAGTGACAGTAGTACTTGATTCGACAATCTGTTCTGGCACAGGCGCTTCTGCCAAGGCTTCGCGCAGGGTGGGATAAAACTTCAGTACGCCTTCAATCGGTTGCACTTTAGCTCTCGCTAGGGTGCGAATGGGTTGGAACTGCAAATCGGCAATGATCAGCTTAGTGTGGTTAAGTTTACATTTATCGATGAGCTTATTGAGTGCCGCAAGACCACCTGCATCGAGGATGGATACCCCATCTAAGTAAAGGACGATGACTTGTTTGTCTTGGGTGAGGCTCGCTATCTCGGCAAAAATTCGATCAGCCGCGGCAAAAAACAATGGGCCGTTAATTTTTATAACCGCCCAGTCAGCGGGGAGGGGTTGATCGACATAGCGCTTATTGGTGCTGATATCATAAAGCTTAGTCATCTCAGCAATTTCTTTCATAAACAGCAGGGCGGCTAAGATAATCCCCACACTGATGGCGATCACCATATCGAAGATCACCGTTAAGGAGAAACAACTTAAAAACACCAAAATATCGCTGGTGGGCGCCGTTTTCAGTAAATGCACCGCTTTGGGGGCTTCACTCATATTCCAAGCCACCACCAATAATAATGCGGCCATGGCTGACATGGGTAAATAGGCTAATACTCCCGCGAGCGCGACTAACCCAACCAAGACCACTATGGCGTGGATCATAGATGCTATCGGACTCTGGGCACCCGCCTTAACGTTTGCCGCACTGCGGGCGATGGCTGCCGTTGCTGGGATACCGCCAAAAAATGGGGTAATGATGTTACCTATCCCTTGGCCGAGAAGCTCACTGTTTGCGCTATGGCGTTTTCCTGTCATGCCATCGAGCACTACGGCACACAGCAGCGATTCAATCGCACCTAACATGGCAATCGCAAAGGCGGCAGGGAGTAAGGCTTGAAAGGTTGCTAGATTAAATTCAAAGGCTTGACCGTTTGCGCCCGTTTGTAACCAAGGCCATTCAAAGTGGGGGAGAACTGCGGGAATACCTGTGCCGACACTGCCATCGCTTAACTGATAATGAAAGCGTGTGCCTATGGTTTCAATATCGGCGCCCATGGCATTTAACACTAGGGCAAGAATACTACCTAAGGCGATTGCGGGCAGATGGGCTGGTACTGGGATCTTCAGTTTAGGCCAGAGTAGCATAGTGGCTAAGGTGGCCGCGGCGACTAATAAGCTCGGTAAGTGAAGGCTGGGCAATGCCTGACCTAAAGCCATGATTTTGGCAAAATATTGCTCCGGCATGTGCTCTATATGCAGGCCAAAAAAGTCTTTTAGCTGCAAGGTTGCAATCACTACCCCAATCCCTGCGGTAAAACCTAAGGTGACGGATTCTGGGATGTAGAGGATCAATCGACCGAGCCTTAACATCGCCATGGCGACTAACATCATGCCTGACATCACAGTGGCAATGAGCAGTCCCGCCAAACCAAATTGCTGGGCGATGGGATAGAGTAATACGACGAAGGCGGCCGTTGGCCCTGACACGCTATAACGGGAGCCACCCGTCATCGCTATGATAAAACCACCGACAATGGCGGTGTATAGGCCATATTGTGGGGCGACACCGCTGGCAATGGCCAGTGCCATCGCCAACGGAATGGCAATAATCCCGACGGTGAGCCCCGCCAGCAGATCTTGTCCAAAACGTTTAACCGAATACTTATCTTTTACACACGCCTCGCTAAGGGCGTGGGCAATTCTTAATGAAAACAAATGAGCAGAGTGTGACACGTGTGGGTCCATAAACGCGGCTTGTTACAAGGCTCTATTTTAGAGTCCAGAAAAATGTCCTTGTGTGATCATAGTTGCAAAAGGCGGTTAAATGTCTTTGTTTTTGATAAATACTGTGCTTGGTAAAGTGAATGTGACAATTTCTCTCTCCAAATAACCCTTTTGGACCGAGGCTGCGTTTATAGGGATATCCACCATTGAGAACACTTTGATTAGGTCACTATCATGAGATATCCATCTTCAGTCTTTCGCCATAAAGCGCATTTAAGTTTTGTTGTTTCGGGATTAACACTCGCTATTTTGCTTGGTTTGAGTAGTTGCAGTGATAAAGCCGCTGAGCAGCAAAAGCGAGTTGAATTAGCCGCTCAAGCAAAACTCGTCGCCGAGCAACAGGCGGCGCTTAAACAAAGTGCAGAGCTTGATGAAAGTGTAGATCTTAATGAAAGTGCCGAGCGTCAGGCCAATAGGCAAAGAGATGTCGCAATCGCGATGCATGAACAAGCTTCGTCAGCAAAATTGCGAACAATGAGCGCTGAGAGTCGAGCCTATATTGCGCAACCTACTGCCAGTATCAGTGCTGCGCCCGCGTTAAACGGCGATTGGCCGGGGGCTGTGCCACCCGAGCGCAATCGCTTCGAGAAGCAAGTGCAAAACGGCATCATGGTTGCGGGGAAAATCCCGGTCTCCACCTTTGCTATCGATGTCGATACTGGTAGTTACACGACCTTAAGGCGAATGTTAAAGGAAGGGCGGTTACCACAGAAGGACACGCTGCGGGTTGAGGAAATGCTGAATTATTTTTCCTATGACTATCCACTGCCGGGGAAAAATGACGCGCCCTTTAGTGTTACGACCGAGCTTGCACCATCGCCCTATAACGATGACATGATGTTACTTCGCATCGGTTTGAAGGGATATGAGCAGAGTAAGGCTGAACTGGGCGCCAGTAACTTAGTGTTTCTGCTGGATGTGTCAGGGTCGATGGCATCGCCCGATAAGTTACCTTTGCTGCAAACTGCCTTGAAAATGCTGACTCAGCAACTGGATGCTCAGGATAAGGTATCGATTGTCGTCTACGCCGGCGCCGCTGGTGTAGTGTTAGATGGTGCAGCTGGTAACGATACTCAAACCCTTAACTATGCGTTAGAGCAGCTTAGTGCCGGCGGTTCAACCAATGGGGCGCAGGGGATTCAGCTTGCCTATCAGTTAGCGCAGAAACACTTTGTTGAAGGCGGTATCAATCGAGTCATTCTCGCGACCGACGGTGACTTTAATGTCGGCACGACCAACCTCGATGAGTTAATCGATTTAGTTAGCATGCAGAAACAACAGGGCATAGGGCTCACGACACTCGGTTTTGGTATGGGCGACTACAATGACCATTTGATGGAGCAATTAGCCGATAAGGGCAATGGGCAATACGCCTATATCGACTCCCTCAATGAGGCGAGAAAAGTGCTGGTGGAACAGTTAAGTGCAACCTTACTCACGATAGCGAAAGAAGTGAAAGTGCAGGTCGAGTTTAATCCCGCCCTTGTGGCCGAGTATCGTCTGATTGGCTATGAGAACCGCGCCCTCGCACGTGAGGATTTTAATAACGATAAGGTGGATGCGGGCGAAATTGGCGCTGGGCATACGGTCACGGCGCTTTACGAGTTGCGTTATGTTGATGCGGGTAATTTGGCCAATGATAAGCTTCGCTATGGCTATAATCCCAAAACGGGCAATGAAAAATATAGCCGCGACGAAATCGCCTACCTTAAATTACGTTATCAGCTACCGGATGCGGCTCAAAGCCAGTTACTGAGTTATCCAATCCGTGCCGATCAAAAAGTGAAATCATTAGCGCAGGCGAGTGATGATTTTCGGTTTGCCGCTGCAGTGGCTGGTTTAGGACAGTTGCTGAATCAAAGCCACTATTTGCATCAATTTGATTATAATAAGCTTAGTGCGCTCACACGTTCTGCGCTGGGGGAAGATACCAGCGGTTACCGACATGAATTTATGCAACTTGTCGATACAGCTGCGGCACTCGCACAAACACAGCGAGCGCCAATCAAAAAATCCTTTGATGCCGGAGATAAACCTTTCCCGCCTGAGGACAAACCGCATCAGCAATGAACCAAATTATTATGTTTCAGTTAGTTAACCATTAGGGAGCTGCCATGGCCCTAGCGATACCGCAAATGCATGCCCATGAGCATACCGATGAACAGTTAATGCTGCGCTATGCCAAGGGCGATGGCAAAGCATTTGAGCAGCTTTATCTTAAACACAAAGGCGCCTTGTACCGTTACTTTGTGCGCCAACTCGGCGACAAACAGTTAGCCGAAGATTTATATCAAGAAACTTGGGGACGGGTGATCCGTGCCGCCGCCAACTATGAGCCGAGTGCAAAGTTTAATACTTGGCTCTATCGGATTGCCCATAATCTGTTGATTGACCATGTCAGGGCGGTTAAGCCCGTCGACTTAGTCAGCCACGATAATGAGGAAGGGCTAGATACCTTTGTGGGAGCTGAGCAGGAACAACCCGATGTGCATTGGCAGGAAACGCAAAAGAGTCTGTTGTTGAAAACCTGTATAGCCCTGTTACCCCAAGTGCAGAAAGAGGCCTTTATTCTCAATATCGAAATGGGCTTTACCGCCGCTGTGATCAGCGATATTGCCGGGGTGACACTCGAGGCAACCAAGAGCCGCATTCGCTATGCGTATCAAAGCTTAAAAGATTGTGTCAATGCTAAATGGCAGGAGGTTGGCCATGAGTAATTCCACTCTGTCATCGGAAGAAGAGGCACTACGTCAGGAAGTCTCGGCTTGGTATCACAAGCAGGCATTGGAAATGCCGCCAGAGAGGCTCGATCAAGATATTTTGCGCCTATCACAGGCCCGCCTAGCTGAAATGAATGTGAGCCAGCTTAAGCCTGTAGCTACGCCCGTGTGGCGCCGTTTTCCATGGGCGTTATCGAGTGCCGCCTCCTTAGTGCTTGTCGTTGGCTTAGTGATCCTTAACCGAGACCATTTTGAGGAGGAGTTAGTCGCGCCTGCCGCTTTGACTATGAGTGCCCCCATGCCCGCTCAAACTCAGTTAGATAACGCTACGCAAGAAGCCGAGATGGCGCATCAAGCCAAAGTGGAAGAGGCCGCCACACAAAATCGGCAAAGGGAAGTGATGAGGGCACTGGCTAAGATGTCTGCGCGGGAAAATCAGCAAGCTGAATCTCGTGCAGCACCACAAATTGCACGGGCACTGCCGCAGCCAGATCAAGCTGTAATACCTCGTGATGAGGCTTTGATGGAGTCTTTAACACGCTTACAAGCCTTGATTGAAGCTAAACAAACCCAGGAGGCATCTGCCTTAGCGCAAACGCTGCTAAAGCAATATCCTGAGTTGGCAAAAAGCGAAACAGAGCCTGTGTCGGTTGATGCTAAGATGATTGCCAAATTTAAAGAATTGCAACAACAGCTTAGTGAATTAAATCCATAATCATCAAGTTGCAGTGAGTTAGGGATAATTGTCCTAACTCACTGTCCATGCTCACTATTGTGACATAAAGATGTTTTGCCTATTAATATTGCCTTTTTTACAGACTCTCGTGTTAATTACTTGATCGTGGTCATAAAGTGAACAGGAATTCGCCTGTTATATTGGAGATCGATAGACGACTTGACTAGTATCAATAGTCAGAGCCCAATTTCAGGAGGCGATATGCTTAAAAGACTCATGCATGATCATAAACATATAGCAGTGTTGTTGAATGTCTTGAAAAACAAGCAGATGAAATTAGCTGAAGGTGAGGCGATTAATTTTATCGTGGTTCGGGACATAGTAGAGTATATGCAAGGATATGCTGAGCGTAGCCATCATCCTGTTGAAGACATTATCTATGCTTATTATTTGGCAAATAAGGCAAATGATGAAATCGATAAGCTTAGCGCCGAGCATCAAGTAGTAACCGCAGCCTCCTCGGCATTAATGAATACCTTGAATTTGATCCTGAGTGACATAGTAGTCGCGAGGGATAAATTGGTGGCTGATTTTGCCGAATATGTCGACCTGCAAGAAAAGCATATGCAAATGGAAGAGCGGGAAATCTTCCCCCTGCTGGCTAAAACCTTAACCGATAAGGATTGGCACCTTATTGAGCAGCAATGCCAAGCCTCGTTAATCGATGATCCGTTATTCCTCGACCGTGAGCAACAGGCCTTTGATGAGTTGCGTTCTTATCTCAGGACAGCTGAGTAGAGGTACGTAGAAACAGAAAAAGCGCCATTGGCGCTTTTTCTTTATATGCTGTTTATCAAACAATGGGTTACAACTGGATAGCGTCTATATCGTAATCAAAGTTGTTATCAATCTCTTGAAGTTCCTTGAGTAAACGATGTTTGTCCTTTAACGCTTCAATTTCTCGCCACTTACGCTTTTTATTGGAGCCTCGCGAGCGATCGGGTCTTTCTACGACTTCATCTAGCGCACAACCATAATCTAAACGATCCATGGTAACCTCCTGTTGTTGTATGTTTTGTCAGCGATTAAATAACATATTTTCAAAACAGGGTGCAAGAATTATGTTTCATTTGTGTTAACTTGAAATGAAGTTTGAATGATATGTCATTGATCTTCGCGAGAGCGCTAGAGGAAGTTGTGAGCGAATATTTTAGGTTTATTAATAAGATAAAATAAAAAAGCCAGCGATTGCTGGCTTTTTGTTCGATCAGATTTTACCCTGTCGATATAGGTTAATTAACCCATTGCTTGAGGCATCTAAGGCGGTGGCGTTTTGCTCGGCGCCGATGCGGGCGAGGACGTCATTACCTAAGCTTTTTCCGAGTTCAACACCCCATTGGTCGAAGGAGTTGATGTCCCAAATGGCGCCTTGGACAAAGGTTCTGTGCTCATAGAGCGCAATCAGTGCCCCTAAGGTTTCAGGAGTCAGCTTATCCATTAACAGCGTATTGCTTGGCTTATTGCCAGGCATGACTTTGTGCTTGGCGATAAGTAACTTCTCTTCATCACTTAAGCTGCTCTTGCTCAATTCGGTAAGCGCCTCATCCAAAGTGCGGCCTTGCATGAGTGCTTGGGTTTGTCCGAAGCAGTTAGAGGCTAACTGATCATGGTGCTCTCCGATAGGATTATGGCTTTGCAGCGGCATAATGAAATCGGCAGGGATTAATGCAGTACCTTGATGTAGCAGCTGGTGGTAAGCGTGCTGACCATTTGTGCCTTCGCCGCCCCAAATTACAGGACCCGTGCTGTAATCCACATGAGTACCGTTGAGCGTGACTGACTTACCATTACTTTCCATATCGAGTTGTTGGAAGTAAGCGGGAAGTCCACGTAGGTAATGATCGTAGGTCAATACCACATGGCTCTGGGCATTAAAGAAATTGCCATACCACAGCGAGAATAAGCCCATGATGACGGGCATATTTTCCGCTAGAGGCGCATTGGCAAAATGGGTATCCATTTGCTGCGCGCCCTTTAATAGGGAGCGGAAGTTATCCATGCCGATAAGTAAAGCGATGGGTAAGCCAATGGCGGACCAAAGTGAATAACGACCACCAACCCAATCCCACATCGGGAAGATATTGTCGGCATCGATACCAAAGTCAGTCGCTTTTGCCACGTTAGAGGTCACGGCAACAAAGTGCTTCGCCACATCAGACTGTGAACCACCTTTGGCTAAAAACCACGCCTTGGCCGTTAAGGTATTGGTCAGCGTCTCTTGTGTACCAAAAGACTTAGACGACATGATAAACAGGGTGGTTTCAGGATCGAGCAGCTTGAGTTTTTCACTGATCGAGGTGCCATCGACGTTGGCGACAAAATGGCAATTGAGACCTGTTATCCAGTAAGGGCGTAATGCTTGGGAAACTATCTTAGGGCCAAGGAACGAACCACCGATACCGATACTGACGATATCGGTAATGGCTTTGCCAGTGAAACCTTTCCATTGTCCTGAGGTAACTGAAGTGACAAATTGCTGCATCTTGTTCAGCGTTTGCTGTACTTCAGGAACGATATCTTGACCCTCGGCAATGATGGTTTGCTCGGCGGTGCTGCGCAGTGCGGTATGCAGCACGGCACGTTTTTCGGTGGTGTTAATAATATCACCAGCAAACATCGCCTTGATTTTAGCGTCAAGCTTTGCCTCTTGCGCCAGTGTCAGCAGCAAGTTGAGTGTCTCTGGTGTCGCTCTATTTTTTGAATAATCTAAAAATAAGCCACAGGTAGAAAGCGACATATTGCTAAAGCGTGCAGGATCGCCTGCAAAGAGTTCCCGCATATGCGGGATCTGCTGGCTATGCGCGGCTAACGCTTGCCAAGTTGTGCTTTGGGTCAAGATAGTCATCGAATCGTCTCCGAAGATACTTAGTTTGCCAGTTTTGCCTTGAGCATGACTTCGAGTTTGCCTTGGTCGATGGCGAAGTTGCGGATACCTTCTGCTAACTTGTCGACAGCCATAGGATCTTGGTTGAAGTCCCAGCGGAATTGCGCTTCGGTTAAAGGCTCACCCGCAGCAACTGTGGTGCTGGCAGGAAGCAGTTTAGGTTGAATAGCAACTTGAGAGTTTGCCAGCTCTTCGAGTAATGAAGGGCCAATAGTCAGGCGGTCACAACCCGCTAATTCGATGATTTCACCGATATTACGGAAACTTGCCCCCATGACGACTGTGTTATAGCCATGCTGTTTGTAGTAGTTGTAAATTTCAGTCACAGAAACGACACCAGGATCATTTACTGCGTCATAGTCTTTACCTGTGTCTTTTTTGTACCAGTCGAGGATGCGGCCAACGAATGGAGAAATTAAGTACACGCCAGCTTCAGCACAGGCACGCGCTTGAGCGAAGCTAAATAGTAGGGTTAAGTTACAGTTGATGCCTTCTTGCTCTAACTCTTTGGCGGCACAAATGCCTTCCCAAGTTGAGGCTAATTTGATCAGAATGCGAGATTTATCCACGCCAGCTTCTTGGTACAGACGTACTAGTTTGTGCGCTTTCGCAATGGATTTTTCTTTATCGAAGGACAAGCGGGCATCGACTTCAGTTGAAATACGGCCTGGAACCAGTTTCAGAATTTCCACGCCAATGTTCACGGCAAGCTTATCGCTGGCATCATCAATCTGTTGCTCAATATCAGCACTTTGTAATTTAGCCCATGCGATAGCATTGTCGATTAGAGCGCTATACTCGGGGATTTGAGCCGCTTTTAAGATGAGTGATGGGTTGGTCGTTGCGTCTTCTGGCTGATAGCGCTTGATCGCTTCAATATCGCCAGTATCGGCCACAATCGTAGTGTATGACTTGAGTTGCTCTAATGTATTTGCCATGAAAAACATCCTTCTCAGATAGCGGTCTAAACTCAGAAATGAACTGATGACTATTAGAAGCGATTTTGCCAACTTTTCCAACCATCAATGTAAAAAAATTACAAAAATGGTAAAACTATATCGTATTAGCGCGAAAAGCTGTGATTGCATTACAACGATTAGCTAAGCATCATCAGATTGCATAGTGTAGATGTTATAAAAATAAAAAGTCGCTGCAAGCAGCGACTTTTTTATTCTTAAGAGTGCAATTACTTCAGAACAGGTTGTTTTTCAGTAGTTGTCACGATAGCTTCGATGCGGCGGTTAGCTGCATGAGCTTCTTTAGAGTCACCAGCCACTAATGGCTTAGTGATACCGTAACCGTTAGAAGTTACACGGCTTTGGCTGATGCCATATTTTTCAACAAGGATCTTAGCAACAGCGTCAGCACGCTTGTCAGACAGAACCATGTTGTATTCTGGTTTACCTACGTTAGAAGCGTGACCAGCAATTTCAACAGTGAATTCTGGGTTCTTGTTCATGTAGTTAGCCAGTCTTTCGATGTCTTTGTAGTACTCTTTCTTCACTACTGCAGAATCGTTAGCAAACTGGATAGAACCTACATCTTCTTGCTTCTTAACGTTTTCGTAGATAGTACAGCCAACAGAGTCAACTTTGTGAGTTGCTGGAGTTGCTGGGCACTGATCTTTATCGTCGTAAACACCATCGTTGTCAGAATCAACTGGAGTTGCTGCAACAACGGCTGCAGCTACTGGAGCCGCTGGAGAACCGAAACGGTAGCTTAATTCTAAGCCCCAGTAGTTGCTGTCTGCATTTACTGGAACGATAGCGTTAGCGCCAGCGTTATCATCTAAGTTTTCATAGCGACGGTATTTAGCTTGTAACTTCAGGTTATCAGTGAAGTTATAGCCAACACCTGCACCGAAGTAAGGTGCGAAGTCGTTTTCGCTGTAAGAACTAGATACGCCACCAACGCGTTGGTTGTTTTCTAGGGTGTAGTACATTGCGCCAGCTTCAGCAGACAGGCTCCAACGGTTACCTAGTGGCCACACGCCCACTAAGCCAAGAGTTGCACCTTTTACATCTGCATCATTGCCAATGCCTGCATAGGTCCAATCAGCACTACCTAGATCACGATAGCCGATTTCTGCACCAAAGTAGTCATTAAACATATAGCCAGCGAAAATGTCCCATGCGTATGGGTTGTCATCGCCGTTATCAGTTGCAATGTGTTCATAGTTATTAACGCCTAAACCTGCACCAACATACCAAGGTGTTAGCTCTTGAGATGCACTGGCAGCAAGTGGAAGCATTGATGTAAGCAAAACTACTTTTAATGTATTCTTCATCATTTTCTCTAAGTCCATTGTTTATGATTCTCCACCAATATGCTTTGCAGGTTTTATGCAAAACATTGCTAGCACTTAGTGTGGGGATCCTTTGGTATTGTAGCCAGCGATTAATTATCACTGCATTTGTTAAATTTTTCCAGTGCTTACTCTGAAGTTTTTTTATCGAATAGAATATTATTACTTTTGATTGATGTTAAAAAGGCATCCCGAAGGATGCCTTTTAATTGTATCAAACTTGTTAATTAAGTTTTGAATTAACGAGTCCAAACCCAATTTTCAATTTCAACAGGGTCAACACCGTTTGCTTTAATATAGTTGCGATGATCAACCAGTCGTTGCAGCATATCGGTCGTGATTGAAACGTGCTTAGTTTCATCAATGACGCCTTGCTGGAATAGTTTGTAAGCCATATCAATAACAAGGTGATAGCGAGAAGTGCCATTGCGAACACCCATATCAAATGGTGTTGTTGTTGAACCTTCTTCCTCATAACCTTTAATTCTGAAACGGCGACTTCCTTTGTAGTCAAAAATTAACTTTTTGATCGTATTTGGATAACCGTGATAGTTAAATACTACCCCTTTATCTTGGGTAAATATTTCATCCATCATCCATGGTTTTTCTTTAAATTTACGGCTACCTAAGCCATCACTGCTTAATTCGGTCACGCTGACAAAACGAATTCTGACCCTTGGTAACAGTTCACGAATAATCACTAAAGAGGCCATACATTCTTGAGTGACATAATCACCACAACCTGCAAGCACGATATCTGGATTTTCATCTGAAGCAAAATCCCACACCATCACACCGTCTTTAGCTTGTTTACGTGCTTCTTCTAAGCTCAACCATTGTGGTAGTTCTTTTTTACCGGCTACTAGGATGTTTAGTTTGTCACGATCCGCAAAAGCGCGTTCGGTATAAACTAAGGTGCTGTTTGCATCAGCAGGTAAATAAGCAGAGATAATCTTTGGATGTTTTTCTAACATCGCACCAAGGAACGATGGGTTTTGATGCGAGTAACCGTTGTGATCCTGACGCTCTAATAGTGAAGAAAGTACTACGTTGCACGCCGGTAAAGGTTTACGGAAATGC